>JAITLL010000009.1 GCA_031277915.1 Acinetobacter sp. | reverse complement strand
TTTTTAAATGAGAGGGCTCGCGCCTAGTATAAAGGAGCTTGGTTATTCTTGCTAATTTTCAGTAAGCTTGCTTGTAAAGATAAATAGAATTACGAAGTTTAGATTTGCAAAAAGTCTATAAGTGCGGTGTTTGAAGCAGATTTAGGCTGTTGTAAGACTTCCCCCAGCGTATATTGGTCTAAACTTTGATAAAAACTTTCTAAAGCTTGGTCAAGAATTCCTTTTAAGCCGCAATGAGAGCGTAAAACACAAGGTGGGGTATTGCATTCAACGATTTGGTTATCACCCTGCAATATCCGAACAATTGCACCTAAATTTGAGTTAAGTGCATTGGGATTTAAGCGAATTCCTCCACCTTTGCCACGAATGGTAATAATCCATTCTTGTTTGCCCATGAAATGAACAACTTTAACTAGATGGTTTTGCGAAACATGCAAATCTTTCGCGATTTCTGCAATCGTGTACGGTGCATCACTAGGGCGAGCGACATACATTAATATTCGTAAAGCATAATCGGTAAATTTATTAAGTTGCATGATCACCAGAAAACTAAGGGTTGAAAGGACGATCATCTTAGCCTGAAAGTCTAAAGAATAAAACTTTCAGGCTAGAGCTTTTTAAGTTACAACGTTAAAGGAGCTGAAACTTGTACTTGATCACCAACTCTATAGTGTTCAAGTAAAATATTAGCAACTGAAAACTCAGTATGATCTTCTTCAGGTTTTACTTCGAAGTGATATGAGTTGTTTTCTTGAGCTTCTGTAAATTTAAACGCTTTCGGTTGTTCAAGTTGTTGGTCAGGAACTTGTACTTTTACAGAAATAAAAGCATTAGCTGGGCCAGTTAATACATCTTCATGATCAGTCGCTTTTAAAGTAAAGCGTTTTCCAGACTCAAGAGGGTCGATTTGAGTAATTTCAAATGAACGCCAGCCAGCCCAGCCCCCTTTAAGGTTTTCAAGCTGTTCATATTTTTGCTTTTCAACACCAATTAAAATATCCGCCAACTGTAAATAAGCTTGTTTCCATGCTTCAATCAATTCAGATTCAAAAGGAACATTTAAAACTTCACTAATTGAATGAAGTAGGTTGTCACCAACAATTGCATACTGATCTGGTTGAATATCTAAACTCACATGTTTAGTTGTAATACGTTCAACTGCTTTAGCAAGCACTGTAGGATTTTCAATATTTTCAGCATATGCGAGTACCGCTGCTGCAAGCGCACGTGGTTGACGTAAGTTTGTTTGGTCATCTAGGTTAAAAACATTTTTTAACTCTGGGTTGTTATTCAACATACGCTTATAAAAGTATGTAGTCAGCGTAACACCGTGTTCACGTAATACAGGTACAGTAGATTTAACGAGTTCAATTTGTTGTGGAGTCATGGCTAGACCTTAATTATCTGGCTGTATAAGATGTATTTAAAATACATCTTTAAAAAATTAATCGCAATAGTTTTTTTAAAAAAACCATAAAAAATTAATGGATATCAAATTTATTGAAATAACACATTGATTTAGATATTTTTTTACTTTCCAAATAAAGAACCAAGTAATCCTCTGATAAGTTTCTGTCCAGTAGTACCTCCTAAACTACGCGCAGCACTTTTCGCGAAAGTTCCAACAATATCCTGAGTTAGTTTTGTACGCTCTCTTGCTGCACGTTCTTCTTCTTTTTGCTGTTCTCGTGCTAAACGCTCTTGTTCTTTGGCAAACTCAGCATCTTGCTTTTGCTGTTCACGCTCAGCGACTTTATTCAGGAGTATTTCATAAGCACTCTCGCGGTCTACAGCTTGTTCATAGACACCAGCAATAATACTTTTAGTAATCAGAGTTTTTCGCTCTTCAGGAGTGATAGGCGCAAAAGAAGAGTAAGGAGGCATGACCCAACCACGCTCTACAATTTGAGGTGTACCTTGCTCATCTAGACAACTAATAAGTGCTTCACCCACAGCTAACTGTGTAATAGCCTCATCCACTTTGAAGTCTGGATTAGAACGAAAAGTATCAGCTGCGGTTTTTACTGCTTTTTGATCTTTAGGGGTGAATGCGCGTAGGGCATGTTGTATACGGTTGCCAAGTTGCCCCAGAACGCTTTCCGGTAAATCAAGCGGATTTTGTGTAATAAAATAGATTCCGACCCCTTTGGAGCGAATCAAACGGACTACTTGTTGAATTTTTTCTTGTAAAGCTTGGCTGGCATTATCAAACAGCAAATGAGCTTCATCAAAGAAAAAGACCAGTTTCGGTTTATCTAGGTCACCGACCTCAGGGAGTTTTTCAAATAACTCCGAAAGCATCCATAACAAGAACGTGGCATAGAGTTTAGGTGTATTCAAGAGTTTGTCAGCAGCAAGAATATTGATATAACCATGCCCATTTGTATCAGTTTGTATAAAGTCTAAAATGTCTAAAGCAGGCTCTCCAAAGAACTGATCTCCACCTTGGTCGGCAAGAGCGAGCAAATTACGCTGAATTGCTCCTAAACTGGCTGGAGATAAGTTGCCGTACTCGGCTTTAAATTCCGCTGCATGTTCACTCACAAAGGTAATCATGGCTTTTAGGTCTTTAAAGTCGACTAACAGTAATCCTTGATCATCTGCAATGCGGAACACAGCAGATAAAACACCCTCTTGAGTGTCATTTAAGTTGAGCATGCGAGCCAATAAAATTGGCCCTATTTCAGAAATAGTGGTTCGAATAGGGTGGCCTTGTTGGCCAAATAAGTCCCAGAAAACGACAGGATTGGCTGCAAATGGAACACCATCAATTTGTAGAAGCTTTAAGCGTTCATTAAATTTATCTGAAGCTTCTCCAGCTTTTGCGAGACTTGAAACATCACCTTTTGCATCAGCAAGAAAGACGGGCACACCGATTCGGGAAAAACTTTCTGCAAGAACCTTTAGAGTTACTGTTTTACCTGTCCCTGTTGCTCCTGCAATCAGACCATGTCGATTAGCAAATTGAGAAAGCAAAACAATGTCTTTGGAGGTGTCATTCGTATTTTTAGCAATAATAATTGGTGTACCCATATATTTTTATCCTTCAGTGTGAGTCACTGTTGATCTTCTCGTTTTACAAATATTTCAGCGCATTTTCGATATCTTGAATTAAATCTTGTGGATCTTCTAGACCTATACACAAACGGACCAGTAAACCTTGTTGTAAATGTGTATTTTCAAGTTTTCGCATCATTTTTAGATCATAAAGCATGACAAGACTAACTGGACCACCCCAACTAAAACCAAGTTTAAATAGCTTAAGAGCATCGCAAAAACAGCGTATAGCTGAAATATCATAATCAGGTTTAAATATCACACTGACTAATCCTGCACTCTTACCTGTGGTGCAAATCTCTTGCCAATATTGATGACCTGGAGAAGCTTTATCGCTTGGATGTAGAACTTGTGCAAACTGAGGCTGTTGCTTTAACCATTCCAATAAAGTTTTCGCATTATTTGATTGCTGTTCATATCGTAGTGACATGTGTGCGAGGCTACGCTGAACTTGTGCTGCATCATCTCCTGAGATGGCAATACCTAAAATGGCATGTGTACGGGACAGGCGGTGATAGAGTTTTTCATCGCAAGTTACAATGCTACCCATTAATATATCGCCACCACCACTCGGATATTTGGTGAGTGCATGCACAGTTAAGTCAATTGATAGATGTTCATTAGAAAAATCAAAAGCATTAAATGCAAGCCCAGCCCCCCAAGTGTTATCCAAAGCTGTTAAAACCCCTTGAGCTTTTGCTTTTTTTACTAACTCTTTAAGATTTGGAAATTCCATAGTGACAGACCCTGCGGCCTCTAACCATAATAGTTTGCTTCTTTCGGTCGGCTGAAAACTTGAAGCGTCAATAGGGTTATATACTTTTACCTTAACACCATATTGACTCTGTAAATAACTCAAGTGTTCTAGATTTGGTCCATAAATATTGTCTGGCACCCATACTTCATCATTGGTGCTTAAAAATGCTGAGTTCACAATATTAATTGCTGATAACCCGCTTGGTGCCAGCAAACAATGCAATCCACCTTCAATTTGCGCGATATTGTCGGCTAAAGTGAATGTGGTAGGAGTACCATGTGTACCGTAGCTGTAATCATAAGGGTCAGTCCAATGGCGATCAAAAAGGTGCGCAGTTGATTTGAAAATAATAGTTGATGCACGAAATACGGGAGGTTGCACCGTTTCAATAAACTGTGGTGCTTTTCTTGGTGCATGAATGAGGTGCGTCTGGAAATCGTTATGCTTTTTCATAGTGCGCTATGCTTTAAATAATAAGATTAGATTAAGAGAAAATGTGTCCATTCGCTAGATTTTAGATTTTTTCTAAGAAGTTTGGTTGCTTGAATTGTACTCCATAAAAACTTGGCTTTATTTTTGCAAAGATCAAACCAACATTCTAACAACAATAGGTTTAAGCGCATGAAGTCGCATTTACGTGTTCACTATTTTCAACATATTGCTGGTGAAGGTTTTGGAAGTTGCTATTCATTTTTAAAAGCTCACCATGCAACTATTAGCTCTACTGAGTTTTTTGCACTTCCGGTTGATCTCTCTCTTGAAATAGAAGCTTTACCACGAATTGAAGAGGTTGATTTGTTATTGGTTATGGGTGGAACCATGAGTGTTAATGACGAGGCAAATTACCCATGGCTGAAAATAGAGAAAAGATGGCTGCGTCGATATTTAGCGGCAGGTAAGCCAGCTATAGGTCTTTGTTTGGGAGGACAACTGATCGCAAATGCATTGGGTGCAGCGGTTAGCCGTAACCGTTATCAGGAACTGGGATGGTTAACCGTTCAGAGAGTTGAAAACTTACCTCAAGAAAGCTTTTCGCTGCCTGAAAAAATGGAAGTGATGCAATGGCATAGTGAAACATTTGAAATACCTAAAGGTGCTATACGCTTGGCGGAGAGCATTGCTTGTCGTAATCAGGTTTATCAAATTGGGAAAAATGTATTGGGCTTTCAATTTCATCCAGAAATGACTCCAGTGGCTTTGCAACTTCTACTTGAAAATAATGAGGAGTTGTCTATTTTTAATGGAGAATATGTTCAATCTGCGCGTGAATTACAATATTCAAAAGTACAAAAGTTTGAACAAGGCAATCAACTGTTAAATAAAGCGATTGAGTTTGTGGTAAATGCCTAGATGGGCTGTCAATACTCGTCGAAAGCAGGATTTGAACAAAAAATAGAAAAAGAGAATTGCATAAGAGTTAAACAATCGTTATAATGAGCGACCCTCAAGAAGAGGGCATTTACTGCGAAGAAAGTAGTAAATGTGCATTACAGTCGTGGCATCGATCACGACCTTGGTGATTATCACTGCCTTTGACACTTACCAATAGGTGAGATGCGTCAAAGGTGATTCTTTATATATTTGGCTTGGAGTTTACTGGTATGTCTAACCAGAGAATTCGTATCCGTCTTAAGTCTTTTGATCATCGTCTGATTGATCAATCTGCTCAAGAGATCGTAGAAACCGCTAAGCGTACTGGCGCACAAGTGTGTGGTCCAATTCCGATGCCTACTCGCATCGAACGCTTCAACGTTCTTACTTCACCGCACGTTAACAAAGATGCGCGTGATCAGTACGAAATCCGCACCTACAAACGTTTGATCGACATCGTTCAACCTACAGATAAAACTGTTGATGCATTGATGAAGTTAGATCTTGCAGCTGGTGTTGATGTTCAGATCGCTTTGGGTTAAGGCTTTCGGTTAATTAACGATTAGTTAATTAGGCCGCTTTTTTAGAGGTTTATGCACATGGCTATTGGTTTAGTCGGTCGCAAATGTGGTATGACTCGCATCTTTACAGATGCTGGTGTTTCTGTACCTGTTACAGTCATCGAAGTCGATCCAAACCGCATTACGCAAATCAAAACACTTGAAACTGATGGTTATCAAGCTGTTCAAGTAACTACTGGTGAACGTCGCGAATCTCGCGTAACTAACGCTCAGAAAGGTCACTTCGCGAAAGCTGGTGTTGCTGCTGGTCGTTTAGTTAAAGAGTTCCGTGTTACTGAAGCTGAGCTTGAAGGTCGTGAAGTTGGTGGTACTATCGGCGTTGATTTGTTCACAGTTGGTCAAGTTGTTGACGTAACTGGTCAATCAAAAGGTAAAGGTTTCCAAGGTGGTGTTAAACGTTGGAACTTCCGTACCCAAGACGCTACTCACGGTAACTCAGTTTCTCACCGTGTATTAGGTTCTACAGGTCAAAACCAAACTCCTGGACGCGTGTTCAAAGGCAAAAAAATGGCTGGTCACTTAGGTGATGAACGCGTAACAGTACAAGGTCTTGAAATCGTATCTATTGACGCTGAACGTTCTGTTTTAGTTGTTAAAGGTGCAATTCCTGGTGCAACTGGCGGCGACGTAATTGTACGTCCTACCATCAAGGCCTGAGGGGAAATACCGTGAATTTGAAAACTGTTTCCGGCTCTGCTGTTGAATTGTCTGAAGTTGCTTTCGGACGTGAATTTAACGAAGCTCTTGTACACCAAGTTGTTACTGCTTATTTAGCAGGTGGTCGTCAAGGTACTCGTGCTCAGAAGTCTCGTGCAGACGTTTCTGGCGGTGGTAAAAAGCCATTCCGTCAAAAAGGTACTGGTCGTGCTCGTGCGGGTTCTATTCGTAGCCCTATCTGGGTTGGTGGTGGTAAAACTTTTGCTGCTCGTCCACAAGATTGGTCTCAAAAAGTAAACCGTAAGATGTATCGCGGTGCAATGCAATGTATCTTAGCTGAACTTGTTCGCCAAGATCGTCTTGTATTAGTTGAAGAGTTTGCTGTTGCAGCTCCAAAAACTAAAGAATTGCTTGCAAAGCTTAACGACTTAAATGCTGCTCGTGCATTAATCGTTACTGACGCTGTAGATGAGAACTTATATCTTGCAGCACGCAACCTTCCGCATGTAGATGTGGTAGATGCAACTGCAATCGATCCTGTAAGCTTGATCGCGTTTGATAAAGTTGTGATGTCTGTAGCTGCTGCTAAGAAAATTGAGGTAGAACTCGGATGAACAACGAACGTATCTATCAAGTCCTTAAAGGACCAGTCTTCTCAGAAAAGGCACAAGTTTTAGGTGATACTGTTGGCGTTCAAGTGTTTAAAGTAGACATCAATGCTACTAAACTTGAAGTTAAAAAAGCAGTTGAAAAACTTTTTGGTGTAGAAGTTGTTAAAGTTAACACTACTATCACTAAAGGTAAAACTAAGCGCTTTGGTAAAACATTAGGACGTCGTTCTGATGTTAAAAAAGCATACGTCACCCTGAAAGCTGGCCAAGATGTTGAAATGGCTGACTTGGGCGATACCGCTGAAAGCACAGCGGAATAAGGACGAAGATTATGCCAATTCAAAAATGTAAGCCAACGTCTCCAGGACGTCGCTTTGTAGAGAAGGTGGTTCATAATCATCTTCACAAAGGCGCGCCTTATGCACCGTTGGTTGAAGCTAAAAAACGTACTGGTGGTCGTAATAACAACGGTCACATTACTACTCGTCACGTTGGTGGTGGTCATAAACAACACTACCG
>JAITLL010000052.1 GCA_031277915.1 Acinetobacter sp. | reverse complement strand
ATTCGATTAAGCTATTATGCGTTAATAAAAGTTGAAAGTATTGTTTATCGATAATTATTTTTGTTTGGTTAGTTAAATATTATAAAAGGGAGAATCTACACAATGGGTTATCAGAAGATTGTGGTGCCTGCCGATGGCGATAAAATTACAGTAAAAGCAGACCTTTCACTAAACGTACCAAATCATCCAATTATTCCGTTCATTGAAGGTGATGGTATTGGTGTGGATATTACACCAACCATGAAAACAGTTGTTGATGCTGCAATTTTAAAAGCTTATGGCGGCAAACGTTCTATTGAATGGATGGAAGTGTACTGCGGTGAAAAGGCCAATAAAATTTATGGCTCTTACATGCCAGAAGAAACTTTTGAAGCACTTCGTGAATTTGTTGTATCAATTAAAGGCCCATTAACGACTCCAGTAGGTGGGGGCATTCGTTCACTCAATGTCGCTTTGCGCCAAGAATTAGACCTGTACGTGTGTGTACGCCCTGTGCGTTGGTTTAAAGGTGTTCCTTCACCAGTTCAGCACCCTGAACTAACGGACATGGTGATTTTCCGTGAAAACTCGGAAGATATTTATGCTGGTATTGAGTGGAAAGCCGATTCTGAAGAAGCCAAAAAAGTGATTAAGTTCCTTCAAGAAGAAATGGGTGTCACCAAAATTCGTTTTCCAGAAGGCTGTGGTATTGGAATTAAGCCTGTTTCTAAAGAAGGCTCTCAGCGTTTAGTGCGTAAGGCCATTCAGTTTGCAATAGATAATGACAAACCATCGGTAACCCTTGTTCATAAAGGGAATATCATGAAATATACCGAAGGTGCATTTAAAGAATGGGGTTATGAGTTAGCGCTAGATCGTTTCGGTGGCGAACTCATAGATGGCGGTCCGTGGGTTAAAATTAAAAATCCTAGAACTGGTAAAGACATCATTATTAAAGATGTAATTGCTGATGCCTTCTTACAGCAAATTTTGATGCGTCCTGCTGACTACTCTGTGATTGCCACACTCAATTTAAATGGTGATTATATTTCTGATGCATTAGCCGCAGAAGTAGGTGGAATCGGTATTGCGCCAGGTGCGAATATTGGTGGGGCAATTGCAGTTTATGAAGCAACGCATGGTACGGCGCCTAAATATGCGGGGCAAGATAAAGTAAACCCGGGTTCAATCATTTTATCTGCTGAAATGATGCTTCGAGATATGGGCTGGACAGAAGCGGCTGACCTGATTATTAAAGGTATTTCAGGAGCAATTGCAGCTAAAACGGTGACTTACGATTTTGAGCGTTTAATGCCGGGTGCAACCTTGTTACGTTGTTCTGAGTTTGGGGATGCGATTATCAAACATATGGAAGATTAATCTTTCATAAAAAAGCCCTCAACTGAGGGTTTTTTTAATTATTTTGAAGTGTTGGAATAAATAAAGAAGAAGACGATTAACCATTAAAATTTAAGCTATGAGTGAGCAGTATAGGCCCACAGCATACAAGCCAGTACAGTTAAACTGAGTAATATTCCACCCTGACCATGATGAGTTGCATATAGCGGAATATTGCCCATACTATGCGTCATTTTGTAGTTCAGAATGGGTCTGATACAAAAGAAAAAAAGAGGTAATGAAAAGATCACCGTATTACTAATTTTAATGGTATAGCGGAAATAGTAACTAAATAGCCCTGTTACGACCGCATATAGCAGTGTTTTGAAAAGTACTTCTCCACTGGTATATATATCTATGCCAAGATAAAAATTAAACTTCCATATAAGAAGGCTAACGGTCGCAATGATTGTAATAATGCTCACTACAACGGCATTTGCTGGGTTTGATACATTAAACATTTTTAAAGTTTTAATTGGTATAAAGTAATTTGTTTAAAATATATATTATAAAAATATAGATAACATTGACTATTTTTAACTTTATAAAACTGCCCCCAAAACCTCATTTAGACATTTTGAGACTCAGGTGAGTTTGAACTTGTTTCTTTAAATACCCAGAGGGCGAAGCAGAATATAATGATGATGAGTAAGCCTAAACTTTGACCATGACCTGACAAATAAAACGGAACATCAGGGATGGTTTGAATGGCTTTGTAGTCAAGAACTGGTTCTAGCCAAAAGTATGCAAATGGTACAGCAATTAAAAATTGTGTTGTAAACTCAATATGATCGCGTGTTAAAAAACCAAGAATAGCTGCCGTAGCACCGTAGATAATAATTTTTAAAGAGACCTCATATGATGTTTCTATATCTAGTGCGAAGATGGTTCGACATTTAAATGCTAATAATGAAACGCAGATAAAAGCAAACATCGCTAAGAGCTTTAAAAGCTCATCAATATAATTGTTATTGCTCATGTCTTACTCTATTTTAAGTATTAAAATTATAAATTTTGAATAAATATAGATTAGAAAATAACACTCTACATTGACATAATGTGACATTTATTGTCAGTAGAGGCACTCTGCTAAGCCTTCAAAAGAATGATCATTATGCATTTTGTGGTACATGTCTATCAATCAATTTTCACTTTGAGAAGATGTTAATACTTATAAAAAAAGCCCTCTAAAAGAGGGCTAACAATCTATTTATGGATTACACATCATAGAAATCTTCAGGCGTTTCAGTTTCAGGAATTGCACCAAGCTCTATTAAAGCAATAGAATTTTCTTGCACTTTTTTCTTTAACTCATCAGCTTCAGATGCCCAGTTTTCATCAAACACCAGAATAGTACCTTTGTTGTATTCGTTATCTATTTCGACCTTTTTATAAAGATGAGGTAAATAGTCTGCGGTTATGCTGACAGGGACATAGCAGATCGATGTAGTAGGAAGTCTATGGGGAAAAATATTTATCATTCCGAAAAAGAGGGAATTAAGATATAGATAATCATATTTAAAATGATTCAATACAACTTTAAATAGTTGTATTATCTGCTCAGTTGTTAAGACTTTTTCAAAAGTCATAACTGAACCTAGTCTATCTAGATAAAAACTAACGAACAATTCGTCATCTAAAGAACCATTCCACAATGGAAATAATTCATCTTGATTTTTTTTCTAAGATTAAAAAGGTAGTTTTTAGCTTTTTCTGATGGAAATGGATAATCATAAGGTGGCTTAGACCCGACAGGGTTATTGACATACCAATTCGCAAAAATTGGATCAATAACAGAAATTTCATTTACTATATTTTCTAGTGTTTTTAATTGCGCTTCAATGTCAGCTGAAGACTTTCCTAACTCTTTTGGTAGGCGTGTACTGAGAAAAAATTCACTCATTTTCAAATCCTATTTTTATAAAGGCATAAAATTGTTGAGATAAGTGAAACTCGTCCATCTCATGTAGGGAATGCTTTGTTGTTATTTTTCTATAAAAACAGGGGCAGGCTTTGTACCCCATATATCTATTGTTTATTCAAAAAAAGAATCAGGAATAGTAGCTTCAGGAATTGCACCAAGTTCAATTAGAGCAATAGAATTTTCTTGCACTTTTTTCTTTAACTCATTAGCTTCAGATGCCCAGTTTTCATCAAACACCAGAATAGTACCTTTGTTGTATTGGTTATCTACATCAACTTTTTTATAGAGATGTGGTAAATAGTCCGCGGCAACATTTAAAGAGACATAGCAAATTGAGGTCGTAGGTAAACGATGTTCAAACACATTAATATCTTTGAAAAATTTATAATTTATATAGAGATATTCAACTTTTAAATACTTTAAAATCACTTCAAAAATTTGAACAATTTGATCGGCAGATAGGACCTTCTGAAATTTCACGAGTAGGCCAATGTTACTCAAATCTATACTGGTATAATCAATATTTTCTTCGATGCCATTCCATAATGAAAAGCTTTCAAATTCATCACCACTTTTTAAATCAAAGAGATATTTATAGCCTTTATCTGATGGGATTGTATAAACTAAAGGAGCTTTAGGAGCAGTCTCATCATAATTATTTACATACCAATGAGCAAAAATTGGATCAATAACAGAAATTTCTCTAACTATTTTGTCTAGTATTTTTAATTGGTCTTCAATGTCAGAAGATGAATTACCTAGCGCTTTGGGTAGACGCGTACTAACGAAAAACTTTTTCATTTTACTATCCTGTTTTACAAAGGCATAAAAATTGTATGTATCGCATTAAAAAGAAGGTCATCGAAATATGCTTTGGTTTCTTTCTTATAAAAGTACCATTGTAACTTAGCGCCCTTGAGCGTTAGTACAACGGTTCTTTGGCTCTTGGCTTCTTTAACCATATGTTTAAAAACATTATCTGTAATGAACTCTTTCATTTTAGGATTCAAAAACTGCGCATACCTTCCTTTTGCTTCAACTAGAATGCATTCCATTGGCCATAACCCATCAAATGATACCCCTCCTACGGACCATTCTTGGACCTTTGTTGTTTCCTTCTTATTTCCGGGTTTTAAAAAGGGCTCAGATGTTCTAAAGGTTAAAGGATAGCTAGATAAGTTAGCGATTTTGAACTGATATTGTGTATTAATTTCATTACCCATCGAGCGTTCAATTTCGTGCTTATTGCCTAATTGGTAAGGTTCGCACTTATTACATCGTTGTTGCTTTGCTATATCTTTACTGACTTCCTTAGCTAGAACAATGGTCGCCATACCTTTCGCAGCTTCGGTCGCAATAACTCTGCCGCCTTGAGCAGCGACAACTTCGCCTGCAGCTGGGGCAGCAGCTCGACCACCAACTGCAGCTGCACCACGTAAAACAAACATCCACATTTCATCAATCTCTCAGTTCGTAATATTCAAAAGCTGCAAGTAAGTCCTTTCCACGGGCATTTGAGCCTTTAACAAAGCTTTGAATACCAGGATCATTTAGAACACCTTTTCTCATGATGGTATTCCAAACTATCAGCTGACAAATGACCGCATTGTCAGTCAGTAAAAGAGATACTAATAAGTCAAAACTCTTATATATTTCTGGCTTTAACTCATCGTAATTAACTGGATACGCCTTGAAAGAATCTTTTTTCTCAACTAAGTATTGATAGATTTTTTCACATAAAACTTGTCTATCTTGTACTTTTTCCAAACTATCTATTTGATTTTTATCTAACTTAATCATTATATTTCAACTCATAGCTTAACTCGTTGAGCATAAAAGAAATGGACTCAAAGCCTTCAAGCAATTGCATTTTTTGTTCATTGGTAAAGATGAGAGAGAGGCGATCTAACACACGTGGATCGTAATATCGAAGAATACCTATGCCGCCGTCATCGAGTTCAATATAGAGCTTTTCTAGAAGCTTATTTTTCAATTGTTTAATGTCTAATTTACTCTTAATCAAAATCATAGAGTCTTTGGATTTCATGAGCCTGATATGGCTTTCAACTTGCTTTAGGTTTAACTGACTTAAATCGAACAATATGGGTCCATATTGGTAGGCTTCTTCTTCATATGTACCTTGAAATAAGTAGAAGCAATCGCCGTACAGGTCTTCTAAATTTGATATATGGCCGTGGTCGATCTGAGCGCCATCAACAAGCAAAAATAATTGTCCATCTTTATGATGATTAGCAATAAAACTTTCTAAATTTTGATTCTTAAAACTCATCTTCTTACAATCCCTGCACCTTCTTTGGCCGCTTTCAAAAGGCATTCAATACAAATAGGTTGGGGAAGTGCAATCTGAGGCATTTGTACTTGAGCGCCGGGCTTAAAAAGATGCTGACCTGCTTTAACCTCGAATTTAGACGGCGTAATAACAGTAATACCGCTTTTATTGATAATGATCTGTGAACCACCAGCCATGATTTAGATTTACCTATTATTTTATTAAAAAGTTTTTAATTTCACCTATAATCTTATAATAATATTATTTTAAAGTGTTTTATTCCACTCTATTTATGACCTTTATTGTAGCAATTCAATTAAATGATAGCATTATCGTTGCATCGGATAACAAAATAGCCACTATTTTAGAAGATGGTACTTTAACTTATCCCAAAGAGAATGTTTCTAAAATTCATTCATGGGAAAATGGCATTGTTACAGGTACGGGGGAGTATAATGTGATTATTAATGCAGTTAGATTATTTAATAATTTTAAAAAATTACCACATCATTATTTTGCTGATTGTTTAGATATTTCTAGGAAATTACGAGAGTTTAAAATAGGTACAGATTATTATCAAGTTGCTAATACTAAAATTATGTACTCGACATACACAGAGAATGGTGCTCAACTTTATAGGGTTGAATCTTTTGATCCTAATGATAAATATCTAGTAACGGCGGCCGAAAAAATGGATATAACCGTTTGGATGTTTAATCCAAAGATTGAAACTATAACCATGAATTTAAAGGAATTATATGATGGCTTAAAAGATAGAGATATTTTTTAAAAATAATGATGAATGGGTTAATTATTATAAGGAACGACTTGCACTAATTTTTAAAAAGAAAAGTCAGCAAGATTGGTTAATGAGTCAAAGCTTTGATATATTTTTTCAAAGCAAAGATGATTTTGTTTATGATCAAATACCCAACATATAGATTGTTAAGTATTTATTTACGGTCTAATTTTTTTTACAATTAAAAAATGTAGTTTATTGACAGCCGTTTGGCCAATCATTATTCTTGCAATCCTGGCCACATTGCCAGGCAGTCTTGACGGTCTGCTTATTTACTCCCGCATCAGAGCTTTCTTCATCTGAGGAATTGTTTTGTGTGGTGAACCACTCGTTCCCTCCCGTAGCGGTAGGACGGGAGAGGGACACCTTCGGGTGTGCTAGTTTGAGTAAATACTAGTCCGTCAACCTTCTTCCGTTCTGCCACCATAATTTATTATCTTGGCAGAATCCGATTGTGAGTATTGGAGGTTGTCATGTTCTTAAAATTTCATTTATTGGTTGCCTTGACCAAAATCCCTATATTTCATTATAAATTATTATTTTCTTTAAAATTTTAATCTTTTGTAGGTTTTAATTTTTTAGATTATTACATTTAAAAATTATATTTAGTATTTATATTCGAGATATATTTGGCAATATAATCTTGAAGGTGGTTTCTTACGCCTTTATTTTTATTCTCCCGCTATGCTGTGTAGAAATTTATCTCGACTATTTAAAATAAAAAATGATTGGAATAATAATTTATGCTTAATTTGAAAATGGGTGGTAAAGCAAAACAACTGCTTGAAACTTCTAGCTTGTTGTTTGGTCGGTACGGTTTTAACAATGTTGGTGTCGATACTATTGTTAAAGAATCAAAAGTATCTAAAATGACGTTGTATCAATATTTTGAATCTAAAGAAAAATTGGTTGAAATATGTTTGGTGGTACATAAAAACCAGTTAATTGATAAAATTGAGTTTATTTTAGATCGGGTAGAAAATTTAAGTTTGGTTGATAAACTTAAGAAAATTTTCTATTTACATGTCGATATGCAAAGCTCATATCATTTGATTTTTAAGGCAATTGTGGAGATTAAGTCAACTTATCCAGTTGCTTATGATGTTGTGAAAAAATATAGAACATGGTTTATCAACACCATATATCAAATTTTATCTGAACATAAGAAAACTGTGAATTATCAAGAGGCACATATGTTTTTATTTATTATAGATGGTGCCATGACACAGTTATTAAGCCCAAATCATGTGGATGATAGAGAAAGCCTTTTTGATTATTATCTGTTGTCTGTTTTTGCACTTTATAATAGTAATTAAATGTTGAATAAATGAAAAGCCCCTCAATAAACGGGGCTTTTTTTATTGCATAAACTCAGGGTGTTTTGCCGTTTTGGTCATGCCAATTTTCTTTTGGTAGCTTTGGTCTAAGGCCTGTATCACCAGTACAAATGCAATTAAAAATACAGGGAACAATATAGTTTTCACGTTTCAGTTTCTCCGAGATGGGTAGACATAGAAGGACGGGTACGAACTAACAGACTGGCGGCGAACAGCAATACAATGCCGCCCATTAAAAAGAGGTGGGCATATGACCAGTGCAAGTGATGTAAGGTGCTTATAACCACACCACCTAAAAGCTGGGTACTGGCAAAGCCAATCGTGGCAAGGCTCCAGAGTTTTTGGTAACGCTGCTCATAAATTTGTAAAAGGCTATAAGAGCTAATAAACACGGTGGCAGGCGTGAGCAAACCTGTAAGAAATGAAGACAACGCAAGCAAAGAGATAGCATGCGAAAAGAACGGTAATGCAACGGCTATGCAGTAAATGCCATAAAGCCATTTTATTGCCTGTAAATATCCAGTAAGGCGACTTAAACAATACGCAACAAAAGCGCCTATACAGCTTCCGACTCCATACAGCACCCAAAATAAATTTCGCTGTTGCAATGGAAAATGTAAGGTTCCCGATAGGTAATCCATCCAAAACAAAGAGTGCGGAATGTAGGCAAAAGCACTGCACATATAGGCAATAATAATGACCAACCCTAAGCGTGAATGTTTGATGCTTTGTGGGATTTGGTTGGTTGTTTGAACAGACTGCTGTGGTTGATGTTTGAGTAATTGGAAAAGTACCAAACTGCCAAAAATAGAGAGCGCTGCAAAAATGCCCCAGACATATTGAACGGGCATATTTTTAAGTAAGGGAATAATAATAGTGGCTGATAACACGCCTACACCAATGCCGCTAAACCCTAAGAAATTGACTTTGAGCCTTTGACTCATTGCAATATTTTTCATGGCAAAGCTTGGTGCCAAAATCATGAGTAGGCCGCCTGCAATTCCTGAAATGGTGCGCCAGAACACGAACCAAACCAATGGCATGTGTATGAAGGCACAGCAAAGTAGGCTTAAACTGCCCGCAACTGCCGAACTTACAATGAGTATGGGAATAGATTTTTCTTTAATACTAAACAACGCCAACAAGGCACCTAGCAAATAGCCCAGCAAATTTGCACTGCCTAAGAAGCTTGCGAAGTCGTGTGTCCATCCGTATTGCACAATCATGATCGGCATGAGGGCAGTGTAGGAAAATCTAAAAACACCAATACCCAAGCAAGTTGCTAAAAATACAAGCAGGCTCATTCGATAAAGCGTAGTCATGAGAAATCACTCAATTTTTTTATTATTAAAAGCGAGTTTATTAATCTTTAAAAATGATTTAATATGATACTAATTATCTTGTTTTGAGATAGTGGTATGTTGCTTAAGTCTCTAGAGTTTTTTTTAGCGGTTGCAGAAAGTGGAAGTTTTTCACTGGCTGCACAAAAAATGTATACGGTTCAATCGAATATCACGAGTCATGTGAAAAAGCTTGAAGAAGAGTTAGGGGTGGTTTTGTTAAATCGCCATAATCCCGTGACATTAACCAATGCAGGGCAGCAATTGCATAGCTATGCTGTTCAAATGATCGCGCTGCACAATAAAGCCAAAAAAATCTTTCAAGACAGTGATATTGACCCGAACGAAACCATTCGTTTAGGCAGTATGGAAACCACAGCAGCCATACGACTTCCTCAATTGCTCAATCAGTGTATGCAGCAATATCCAAATTTGCCGATTGAGCTTCAAACTCATCCAACGGGATATTTGATTAACGCGGTGCAGCAAGGCGAGCTTGATTGTGCTTTTGTTGCCTCGAAATATGTGATTCCTGAGTTATATAGCTATCCAATATGGCAAGAACAATTGGTTTTGGTTTGTCCGAAACAGCAAACTGAGTTTCCTGACATTGCCACGCTTGCAAAGACCAGATTTATTGCATTTCGACAAGGGTGTTCTTATCGCCATGCAATTGAACTGTTTTTAAATGATCATAGCGTGCCACCTTCGCAAATCATGGAAATGGGCAGTCTGGACGGCATTGTCAGTTGTGTAGAGTTGGGTGTCGGCTTTGCGCTATTGCCAAAATCATACTTAACCAAAGTGGCCGATAAAGTGTCGTTAAGCTGTTTTGAAATTAATACTGAATCTGCACACTTCACCACTTATGTCGTTGCTCAGCCTCCTGAGACATGGGGCAGTAATTTAAAGCAATTTATTTGTTTTATTGAGCAACACTTTATACAGAAATGTGCTTAATTTTTATACATAAATATCCTACTTAACTTATGTTTTAAAAGTGATATATATGTATTTAAAAGTCATTTTATATTCTCATCCAGATCGGCAATGATCTGCATGCTAGAAAATTGTTGAAAAGGGTAGTTTATATAGGCTGGCTATGGTCAAATATGCCCCCTTAAAAGATGACACAAGCAATAATTTGGAGTTTGGGAATGAATATACCCTTAATCATCAATATTGTGGTTTTTGTCGGGTTAATATTTTTACTCGCCCAAACACGTAAAACGGACTGGAGCTTATCTAAAAAAGTTCTTGCCGGCTTAGTTCTAGGTGTAGTGTTTGGTTTAGGACTACATTTGATTTATGGCGGTGGCCATCCGATTCTTGCTGAATCTATTAGCTGGTTTAATATTGTTGGAAACGGCTATGTAAAACTTTTACAAATGGTCGTGATGCCTTTGGTATTTGTATCGATTTTAGGTGCGGTTGCCAAGTTGCACCAAGCTTCCTCTTTAGGAAAAATTAGCGTCTATACCATCGGGACTTTATTATTCACAACGTTAATTGCTGCGCTGGTTGGTGTATTTGTGACGAACTTATTTGGTTTAACTGCCAAAGGTTTGGTGCAAGGGGCTGCTGAAACAGCACGCTTAACTGCCATTAATACAGATTATGTGGGTAAGGTAACAGACTTAAGCGTACCGCAATTTATTCTTTCCTTTATTCCAAGTAACCCTTTTGCTGAGTTAACGGGTGCAAATCCGACTTCAATTATTAGTGTGGTTATTTTTGCTGTCTTTTTAGGAATTGCAGCGCTTAACTTAATGAAAGATGACGCCGAAAAAGGTCAGCGTATTTTGACTGCTATTCAGACTTTACAGTCTTGGGTCATGAAGCTTGTTCGTTTAGTCATGACCCTTACACCGTATGGCGTTTTTGCGCTTATGACTAAGGTTGTGGCAAGTTCAAATGTGGCCGACATTTTAAACCTAGGTGGTTTCTTGGTTGCGTCGTATTTAGGTTTGGCGATTATGTTTGGCGTGCATGCCATTATTTTGACCCTAACCGGTGTGTCTCCGTTTAAATTTTTTAAGAAAGTTGCGCCTGTTTTAACCTTCGCATTTACAAGCCGTTCAAGTGCAGCAAGTATTCCACTGAGTATTGAAGCGCAAACTCGTCGTTTGGGTGTGCCTGAGTCTATTGCAAGTTTCTCTGCTTCATTTGGTGCGACCATTGGTCAAAATGGTTGTGCGGGTTTATATCCTGCCATGTTAGCCGTGATGGTTGCTCCAACCATGGGGATTAATACACTCGACCCAATGTGGATTGCTTCATTAGTCGGTATTGTAACTTTAAGCTCGATTGGTGTTGCCGGAGTAGGTGGTGGTGCGACTTTTGCTGCACTGATTGTTCTTCCTGCAATGGGTTTACCTGTAACTTTGGTTGCACTGCTTATTTCAATTGAACCGTTAATTGATATGGGACGTACAGCATTAAATGTTAATGGTTCAATGACTGCGGGCGTTGTTACCAGTCAGTTTATGGGTCAGACCGATAAAGCTTTACTCAATAGTGAAGATGAAATTGAGTTAACCCAACATCATTAAGAATTAATATTAAACGGCTCACCACTCTGGATGAGCCGTTTTTTTATAGGTATAAATTGATGCTGTGCTGTTAATTTAAAAAAAACTGTATCTGTTTTTCTTTTTAGAATTTTTCGAAAATGAGTCTATTACAAAAGAGTGCTTTATCATGAAAATGTATCAGGTTGATGCTTTTACAAAAGAATTATTTCGTGGAAATCCGGCTGCTGTCATTGTTGAAAAAGAATGGCTTAATGAAGATTTAATGCAGAACATCGCACTTGAAAATAACTTATCTGAAACTGCCTTTGTAAAAATTATAGACTCAGATAACTATGAAATCCGTTGGTTTACGCCAACTGTCGAAGTCGATTTCTGTGGGCATGCCACCCTTGCCAGTGCTTTTGTATTATTTAAAGATTTTACCGAGAAAAAGACCATTAATTTTCATGTCCGAAACTTAGGTGTTTTTATTGTTCAGCAAGATGAAGATGGCAAAATTAGAATGAATTTTCCAATTCGAAAAGCTCATCAAATTGAAGATTATCCGGCTATGTTACGTCAAGCACTGACCAAACCGTTTAAAGCGGTTTATCAAAATGAGCAAGGTTACATTGTTGAATATGAGTCTGTTCAAGATGTCTTAGATGAACAACCCGACATGAATTTGCTCAAAAGTTTAGGTAAGCGAACGGCGATTACGACCAAAGATATGGATGTCGCAATCACTACCAAAGCAGACGAGCATTATGATTGTGTATCTCGCTACTTTGCACCTGTTGCCGGAATTGAGGAAGACCCTGTTACAGGTTCAATCCATACTGCAATAGCACCGCTCTGGGCAGAGAAACTCGCTAAAAATAATATTGTGGCTTATCAAGCATCTAGTCGAGGCGGTGTTTTGTATTGCAATATTCTCAACTCGGAACGTATTGAAATTTCAGGATATGGGAAGCTGTACATGCAGGCAGAAATTCTTCCTTAAAGTATAAGGCCGTTTAAATAAACGGCTTTTTTTTCAAAACTTTACTATTAATGTCAGCTTAAATTTCCTACTATAGTGCCACAACTATTGATTTTTAATTATTCAAATTAATTGGTATTTCTATGTTTATGCAGTTTAAACAACTGACTCTCTCCCTATGTATTCTTGGTATAAGTGCTGCGTCTTTGGCACAAACGACATTAGTAAAAAGTAAGCAAAATATTGAGGAATATAAATTAGATAATGGTTTCCGGGTGGTACTTGCGCCGAATGACAAAGAAAATAAAATCTTTATTAATACTATTTATTTGACGGGTTCTTTAAACGATCCGCAAGGTAAAAGCGGCTTAGCTCATTTACTCGAACATTTGGCGTTTAAAGGTACGCAAAACGTGAAGGGTGAAGAATTCCAGCGCCGTTTAGATCAATATACCTTAATGACTAACGCGAGCACGGATTATTATTCGACTAAATATACCAATATTGTTCGACCAGAAAAAACTGCACTTGATGGAGTGCTGTATCTTGAATCTGAGCGTATGGATAAATTGGTTTTACAAGAAAAATTTGTTCCTTCTGAAATTGAAATTGTTAAGCGTGAACGTGAAGTCCGTATGGATCAGCCATTTGCTGTCTTAATGGATCAAATGTGGAAATCGGCTTATGGAAACAAGTATTTAGGGCGATTACCGATTGGTGATTTACCTGAGCTTAAATCTATTAAAATGCCTGAATTGAACCAGTTCTATCGCAGTTGGTATGCACCTAACAATGCGGTCATGGTCATTTCGGGTAAGTTTAATAAAACTGATGTTTTAAAAACAATTGATCAATATTTTAGCCCGATTCCTGCGCGAGCTGTGCCGAAGCCAGTTCAAGTGCCTGTGTTAGATTCCACAAAAATGAAAGATCGTGAGTTTGTGGTGAAAAAGGGCAGTGATTTAGCCAAATTCCATATTTATATGAATGGAAAAAACATCAAAATTCAGCCAACACTGGCTTTAGCACCAATGTTATATACTATGCAGCCAAGTGGTCATTTGTACCAGAATATGGTTGAAACAGGCATTAGCACAGACGTTCAAGCGACAACTTGGTTAGATCAAGATTTTAATGTGGTGTTTCTAGGTGCTGTCTACTCACCTAAAAATGACCCTAACAAAGTTGAAAGTGCATTGCTCGCTGGAATTGAAAAGGGCAAACCTTTTACTGAAACCGAGCTAAAACGTGTAAAAAGTTTAATGAAAACACAAGGTGAGTTAGTCAATAAAGATGCTGTTGCTTTGGGTTCTCGTTTAAGTGATTACAGCGTAGCAGGCGGAAAATGGGATCAATATTTTAAAGATTTAGATTCGGTCGAGAACGTTAAGCTCAACGAAGTCAACCAAACCTTAAAACAGTTCCTTGTTGCTGGGCATCGTATTGATGGCGATATTTTGCCGACACCTGAAGATCAAAAGAAAGCCTTACAACTCGACCCAAAAGATAAGCCTAAAACTTTAGATCAAACAGATGTTAAACCAGAGCCTTTAAAAGACCCGAAAGTTTATCAACAAGAAGTGACTGAGTTTTTAAAAACTTCTAAGCAATATGCTGAAAATAATGAGAAAAAGATTAGCCGTGGCAAACTTAAAAATGGAATGAAGTATGCTTTGTTCCCTGTAGAAACCCGTGATGATCGTACTTATGCCACCATTACGATGGATTTTGGTACAGAAAAATCTTTATTTGATAAAGGCACGGTTGTTGATTTAACGTCGTATTTGTTACTGCGTGGTTCTGACAAATATAGCTTGCAAGACATTGCAGATAAGTCGATTGATGCAGGCGGTGCAGCTTATGCAAGTGCTGACGGCAATGGCATGACCATTAACATTCAATCTAAAACTGAAAAATTTGATGAGTTCTTCAAGTTTGTTTTAGAGGTCATGAAAAATCCTAAATTTGAACAATCTCAATTCGATTTAATTCAGTCTCAAAGCTTATCTAGCCTTGATCGTCCTTATACAGAACCAGATGTTGTGGCTGGTTTAACCTTGTCACGTTTAATTGAAGAATACCAACCGGGTGATTTGCGTTATCACTTTGAACCTGAGCTGGCTAAAAAACAGTTAAAGAATGTGACTCAAGAACAAGTCAAAGAGCTATATAAGAATTTCTTTGCAATGAACCATGCGCAAATTGCGATTACGGGTTCATTCGATGCCAAGAAAATGAAAAAGCTATTGAATCAAGAGTTCGGAAGCTGGAACAGCAAACAGCCGTATGAAAAAATCTTGATTAAGCATGTAGATTTCCCTGCTCAGCAAGTCCATGCTTTATCTGAACAGCGTGAATTTGGTAGTTATCAAAGCGTACTCACGTTGCCAGTTGGTAAAAACCACCCCGATGCATCTGCCTTAATTTTAATGAATTATATTTTGGGTGATTCTCAAATTTCATCACGTTTGGCTCAAGAGCTTCGTGAGAAAAATGCATTGGTATATGGTTTTGGCACAGGTCTGCAACTTGATCAAGATAGCAATGTTGGCGCACTAAGTATTAGTGCAAACTATACGGCTGGGCGTTCAGCTCAAGTTACTGCTTCTGTTCATAAGGTACTCAATGACTTATTAACTAAGGGTATTACCGAGCAAGAGCTTGCAGCAGCTAAAGCAGATCTCATGAAAAAACGAGTTACTGCTTTAGAAGATGAGCGTAATATTCACGGTATGCTTAATCTTGAGCTTGAGTCAGATAAAACATTACTTGACCGTGTTAAACATGATCAAGATTTAACAAAACTGACTGTTGCTGATGTAAATGCTGTCATTAAAAAATATATTAAACTTTCAAATCTTGTGGAAGTGATGGCTGACCAATATGGCCAAGCCCAAAAACAGTAAAATGACCTTATAAATAAAAAGCCACATGAAGTGGCTTTTTATTTGAGTATTTAAAACTGATTAATGATCATGATCATGATCATGTTTGTGAGCATGGAAATCTTCATTCTTACGGAAACGTAAGTAGTTTTCGAACTGTTCACAATATTCATCAAAGTTATCTTCAAGCATCATTTGAAATTGTTGCACAAGATAAGACATGACTTGATCTTTAGCAGCGCGCATTTCATTGCCATCTTTAAAATTATTTGCTGCTACCCATGTGTTAAAACGGGCGCTAGCAAACAACATTGCTGCGCTTACTTGACCGCGAAGCTCGGCTGGATCTGGTTTTTCACCTTTTGGCGGGCGACAAAAGTCATTCGCTTGTTTGATAAATTCATCCGCACGCTCAAAGAAAACCGCATTTAACGCTTCTTCTTCAGTAATATCTGTTGCATTAATCTTTTGAGACATGACATATTCCCGCAAAAATAGAGCTGCTTATTATAGGCAAAGCCTTGCGGAAACAAAACCTTTGCCTTAGTCTGTAAATAGCCTAAGTGTTGGGAGTTCTAATATGCAAGATGCGATTGCCGTTCAAAGTTTAAAAACAGACATTGCTCTATTACGCCAGCATATTTTTCCACCCCAATATTTGGAACATGTAGAAGGACTGCCAATTTATTATGGTTTACAAGACGAAGTCTTGGCTTATTACCAGCAATGGAAAGACTTAATCGAAAGGGCACAAGAGCTTTTTCAACCTTTTATGGAAGATGAGTTACCCGATGCAATTCATTTACCAAGCCATCTGAACTTACCTTTGTTCTTTTTTCATGTAGACCGAATTCGTATTAATAAAACACGGGCAAAAGAATCGAAAACTTTCCGTGGTGTAGCAAGTCTTATTGAAAAATGCGGTCAGTTTGAAACAGACCAGATTTTTACCATGCAAGAATGGTTGCAGAGTGACGATACCGCAGCACTGGTTGCCCACCGTGAATTTATCGATTTAAGAACCTATGTATTCCAGCATGGTCAAAGTGAATATACGCGTTCACGTTTTTATACCAATGGTATTGTGTTGGGGGTGGAGCCACATTTTAAATTGGTCGATGCCCGTGATAAGCCAAGAAAGCAGCGTAGTGATAGCTATAATGACCCGTTAGCAGATAACGGTGTATGGAAAGTATTTGGTAAATACCGATAAGATAAAAAGTCGCGACATAGATGTCGCGACTTTAAGATGCTTACCAAAAAGTTTTTACTTGATTAAATTTTTGCAAAGCTTCGGCAGATTGATTTTGTAAATAAGGTTGTTTGGCCTTAATCCATCCTAGAGCAAACCAAAAGTACGGGTCGTGTTCAATTGCCTTATTAAATATATCTTCGGCAATAAACAGGTCGTTATAAAACCCTAAAGTATTTTGTAGGGGTTGTAACTGTTTTAAAAACTGCTGAACATTTTTAGATGGGTATAAGCTCGATATAAATTCGATGCAGTAACGTAGCTGTTTTACTTTTTTGCGTATTTGGTGCTGCTCAGTGACTTCAAGCTCAGTGAAATGCTGAGCCTGACTCACAACTTGATGATGTAACTTATCTAAGCTTTTTTCTATCTGTTTTTTTAATTTTCGATGAGTGCTTTGGCTATCTTCTTCTGAATAGGCAAATGCCAATAATCCAAGCAAGAGCTTAATTGTGTCTGCTGACTTAAAGCGAGTGGCAAGGTTTTTTAATGGCTGCTCAGAGATAGGAAGCAAAAGCTCAGGCGAACCATGCTGCACAATCATAGGTAAAATTTCTGTACGAACGGCGTCTTCATCACGCGTGTCACCAAGCTCGCGGAAAAGCTCGGCAATTTGTTCTTCCCATACAGGGTTTAACTCGCTTGACCATGTAGAAAAATGTCTAAGTGCACTACGTAAACGACGTAAGCTCACACGTGCTTGGTGAATATGTTCAGCTTCGGCCACCTCATCGGCAATGGCAGCCATGTTTGGTAAGAACTGCCCTAAACAGTTTTCAACAATCTTTTTAAGCGCCTGTTCGGCTGAAATATCTTTGTTTAAATTCAGGCTTTTTGCATATACAGCAGGGGAAACTGCACGGCCTAATGCGAGTAAATTGCCGCGTTCGGCTTTACTTCTTACATCGAGCCATAGCTCATAACGATCAATCCATTGATGCGCAAACTGAATCAGGGTTTTAACAGCACCTTGTTTCAGTTCAAATTCGACTTCGCAAATTTTACTTTGTGTTGTTGCTGTTTTTACTACGCCGTCATCCAGACAGACCTCAATGGCGGTGTCATCTGCTTCAAATACATGATAGGTACGTTGTACATCAGTCTCGAACTGTAAGCTTAACTTTTCAACTTCAGTGCCTAGCACTTGAGCAAGTAAATTGGTGACTGCTTTATTGTCTTTATATAGATCAATGTTTAAATCGGGTGCTTGGTCGCATTGACCTAAAAAAACTTCTTCTTCAACACGATGTAAATGGCTTTGACCCGCGGCTTTAAAGGTTTGTACCCACAAATCATTTTCTTTACGTAATCGGAGCGCCATACCATTTTTTGCAAGTAAGCGGTCTGGCGTGTCGTAGTATTTTGCCTGTAGGTGAATTTGCTGTGCTTTATGCTTTTTTAAGTATTGCTGGACAGTTTTTTTCTTCGATTCAGGTAACTGAAACTTAAGCTCAACTTCAACCATAATGGATCTCCCTGAATCAGGTATTTAAACTATCTTGAATAAGTATAATAGCTTAGTACGAAAAAGAGTGGTTTTGATAGAGAAAGTTACAAAGCTGCATATCACGCTCGTCTTTCTTTTAGGTGTACAATTAGCTCATGTTTTGATCAAATAAAAAATCAGGAAGATGATCGTGAATGCACCAGTAAACTTTAACCATGAAGCTCAGCCAGAATTTGAATTACCGATTAAAAACTATCAGGAATTTTATCGTTTTTATTTAACTGAGCACCGCAACATCATGAGCAGACGCTTACATGTGGTGGGCAGTAGCATTGGCATATACTTTTTTTCAAAAGCCATTCGTAAAAAACAGGCGAAATATGCACTTTATGGTTTAGTTTCAGGCTATGCATGTGCATGGGTTGGACATTTTATGTTTGAAAAAAATAAGCCTGCGAGCTTTAAACAGCCACTTTATAGCTTTGTTTCTGACTGGCGAATGCTTTCAGATGTGGCGACTGGCCGATTAAGTTTGCTTGATCGCAAGCGCGATAAAATTCCGAGCTAATTTTTTTATTTCTTTAATATGCCGATTGGTACTAGGCGAGCCAGATCAATCGGTACTTATGATGATCTATAAATCCGTTATACTAGCGAAGTTTTTTAAAGCGAGAGTAGAGTATGCGCGGTTTATACCTCATTACCAATGATGACCCAATCCAATTATTATTAGAAAAACTAGACGCAGCACTCGCAACCCGTCAAATCGCAATTTTGCAGTACCGCCGTAAAAAAGTAGATAAAGCAGATCAACCTGCCGAAGTTGAACAGATCAAACACTTGTGTGAAAAATATCAGGTTCCTTTTGTCATTAATGATGATTTACAACTGGCTGCACAGTTTGGTTTAGGTGTGCATTTAGGACAAAGCGACGGTGAAATCACAGATGCAAAATCGAAACTTCCAGAAGGTGTCATTATTGGTCGTACTTGCCTAAACTCACTAGAACTTGCCCAAAAAGCAATTGCTGATGGCGCGACTTATATTGCCTTTGGCGCCGTTTATGCGACTGCCACAAAACCAGAAGCAGGTAACGTCGGTATTGAAGTGATTAAGCAAGCCGCAGCTCAATATGATTTACCTATTTGTGCAATTGGTGGTTTAACTGTTGAAAATTCAAAACCCGTGATTGAGGCTGGAGCTGACCTCTGTGCAGTCATTAGTGATATATTAGGTCGATCAACTGCTGAAATTCCTGTCCGTGTACAGGCGTGGGCACAATTATTTTCTTAAGCTTTCAAAATTATTTTTTAGATATTTAAGACGAGCATTTCCATGAGTTTATCTCCAAAGCAAGAACAGTTATTTAAACAAGCCAGTAAACACATTCCAGGTGGTGTGAACTCTCCAGTACGTGCCTTTAATGGTGTTGGAGGAACACCTGTTTTCATCGAGAAAGCCAAAGGTGCTTATTTGTGGGATGTAGACGGCAAGCGCTATGTTGACTATGTTGGCTCTTGGGGACCAATGATTTTGGGCCATGCTCATCCGGAAATTATTAAAGCGGTACAAACAGCAGCAGAAGATGGCTTAAGTTTTGGTGCACCGACTGTTCATGAAACTACATTGGCAGATATTATCTGTGAAATCATGCCATCAATTGAATTGGTGCGTATGACTAACTCTGGTACAGAAGCGACCATGACCGCTATTCGTTTAGCGCGTGGTTATACTAGCCGTGACAAAATCGTGAAGTTTGAAGGTTGTTACCACGGCCACTCTGACTCACTTTTAGTAAAAGCGGGTTCGGGTTTACTGACTTTAGGCGAGGGTGAGCCAACTTCAAAAGGTGTTCCCGTCGATTTTGCTAAGCATACTTTAACGCTGCCATATAACGATATTGCTGCATTAAAAGAATGCTTTGTTAAATTTGGTCATGAAATTGCGGGCGTTATTATTGAACCTGTCGCAGGTAACATGAATATGGTGAAACCAATTGACGGTTTCTTACAAGCCATTCGTGATGTGTGTGATGAATATAAATCTGTATTTATTATTGATGAAGTAATGACAGGTTTCCGCGTTGCTTTGGGTGGTGCCCAGTCAGTTTATAACGTTAAACCTGACTTAACGACTTTAGGTAAAATTATTGGTGCAGGCTTACCTGTAGGTGCATTTGGTGGTAAACGTGAAATCATGGAATGCATCGCGCCTTTAGGTGGTGTGTACCAAGCAGGTACATTATCTGGGAACCCACTTGCTATGCGTGCGGGTATTGAAATGTTTAAACATTTACGCCAACCAGACTTTTATAGCAATTTATCTGCTCAACTTGAAAAGTTACTTGCAGGCTTACAAGCCGCAGCTAATGAAGCAGGTATTCCATTTAAAACTCAGCAAGCTGGTGCAATGTTCGGTCTTTATTTTACAGACCAAGAAGACATTACAAGCTTTGACTCTATGTTGGCATGTGATATTGAAGCTTTCAAAAAGTTCTTCCATGGTATGTTAAAGCGTGGGGTAAACTTGGCACCTTCAGCATTTGAAGCTGGTTTTATTTCATCTGCTCACTCTGATGAAGATATTGAATATACGATTCAGGCTGCTAAAGAAACATTTGCCGAAATGAAGTAAGCACAAAAAAAGCCCGTTTAAAACGGGCTTTTTAATTTGAGCTATTTATATATGTAGAGAACAATGTTTTATCCCTTACCTAGAAAAATCCAGTTAGCCACAAGTACTTCAAATTGGCCTATTGAATCTACGCACAGTATTTTGCTCATGGTTGGGCTAAATGAACTTGAAAATGCACCTGACTGGGCGCATCAACCATTAGCCGACCATTTAGAAATGCTAAGCAAAAGAGCACAGGCACTTGATATTCCAGTCATGATGATTCATTCATCTCAGCTTCAGCAAACCATGTTACAGCTTGGGCAGCAGCTATCATCAAATACTCAAGCACAGGTATTTATGGCAGGGAATTTATCACCGCTATTTAAGCAAGTCATGCAGCTTGTCTTATCAATTACAGATCAGGTAGCTGTGGTCAATGATGCGATCTTGGCAGGTAGTTTAGAGCAGCATGTACAGTGGATTGAAAAAATTAGTTTTGACTCCATTCAACATGTGAACACACAGACTTTAATGCGCTTATGGTCTTTAAGTGCACCATCGTCACAGGTGTTGTCCGATAAAGGAATTTTATTGGCAGTTGCTGAGCAGGTGGGGCGGCATCCAATGGAAATTCATCCTGAAATAGATTTAAGAAACTATGGTTTAGACGCTTCGGGAGTCAATTATCTGGTGGAGTTATGGCGTGCGAACGGTGCGAATCTAAGTACTGAAGAGCTGATGCAAACACCTACCTTGCAACATATTATGCAGTTATTGAAGCACTAATCGGCTTTAGCCATAAAGTGAATCATAATATTTGCAAATTCTGTCGTTAATTTACCCGAACGGCATTGTAATTCGGACGTAAGCTTTTTATTATTGCCCGCTTGTTTTTCATCTTGCCTTGGGAATACAACTTTGAGTGATTTTCTAAGTGAACATCTGATCTATCGTGATGATGATTTTATGGTGATTCATAAACCTTCGGACATTTTGAGTGTGCCAGGGAAAGGTGATTTACATGATAGCGTTTTGACTAGGTTGGTTGCAATTGAACCACGGACTTTGCTCATTCACCGCCTTGATCGGGATACCTCGGGTATTTTGGTTTTTGGTTTATCCAAGCGTGGACAAAGTGCGATCGCACGCCAATTTCAAGACCGTCAAACTTCGAAAATATATGAAGCGTTAGTCGCAGGTCATCTAGAGGGTGAGGGGACAGTTGATATCCCTGTAGTCTATGATCCAAGTCGACCACCGTTACATATTGTCGATGCTTCTCATAACAAGCCTGCTTTAACACATTGGCAGGCGGTAGAACATTTCCAGATTCAGGGACAACCGGTCACACGTGTCAAATTAACACCGATTACCGGACGTTCTCATCAACTCCGTGTACACATGCAATATCTGGGACATCCGATTGTAGGTGATACATTGTATGCAACACCGGAACAATTACTTGTTCCTCGTCTGTGCTTGCATGCTAAACAGTTAAGTTTTAATCATCCTGTCATAGGGGAATTATTAACTTTTAACTGTCCTGTACCGTTTTAATGTAAAAACTTTCAATGAGTAATTTTTGTAGCAAAACAATTTAAATGCTTTTGCTGCAAAATTTTGCTTTAAAGACTACATAAAAAGATGCAAAAATAAGCTAATTTGCATCGTACAATATGTAGTGCGAACTTGAGAAAAAGGTGGAAAAATTGCAGCAGTATGCTATTGGTCAACGTTGGCTATCAGATACAGAGACTGAGCTCGGTTTAGGCGTTCTTATTGATGTAGACGAAAGATCTGTCAGCATTTTATTCCCCAAAAGCGATGAAACGCGTGTCTATGCACGTAATAACGCACCGCTATCTCGTATCATCTTTAATACAAATGATGAAGTTCAAGATCAAGAAGGTACGAAGTGGAATGTCGAGTCGGTTGAAGACCGTCATGGTGTTTTACGTTATAACGTGGTTCGTACCTTAGAAAATGGTGAACAAGAACGTAAAGCACTCAATGAAACTCGTATCGGTGCCCAAATTCAGTTATCGAAACCTTTAGATCGTTTGCTTGCAAGTCAAATTGATTATAAAGAGTGGTATGACTTACGCATTGAAGCAATGCTGATGCAGTCGCAAATGCAAACCAGTCCGTTACGCGGTATGGTTGGTGCGCGTGTAGGTTTAATTCCACACCAGCTTTATATTGCACATGAGGTTGGTAAGCGTTTCGCACCACGTGTTTTACTAGCCGATGAAGTTGGTTTAGGTAAAACAATTGAAGCTGGTTTAATTATTCACCAACAGCTGAAAACTGGTCGCTCTGAACGTATCCTCATTTTAGTCCCTGATTCATTGCAATATCAGTGGATGATTGAAATGCGTCGCCGTTTCAACTTGCAATTTTCTCTGTTCGACTTAACTCGTACTGCATCTATTAAAGAACATGATCCAGAGCTTAACCCGTTCTTAACTGAGCAATGCATTATTGCCAGCGTAGACTTGATGGTTGACCATGACGACTTGCGTGAGCAAGCGATAGAAGCTGGTTTCGATTTACTTGTGGTCGATGAAGCGCATCATTTAATGTGGAGCGAAGAAGAAGGCGGTAATGATCGTTACGACTTGGTTGAAGAGCTTGCTGAAAATACAGCAGGTGTATTGCTACTTACAGCAACACCTGAACAGCTTGGTGTAGAAAGTCACTTTGCACGTTTACGTTTATTAGATCCACAGCGTTTTAGCAGTTTAGAGCGTTTCTTGGATGAAGAAGCGCAATATCAGCAAACTGCTCAAGTTGCAGAAGTATTGATGTCAGATGAACCTTTAACTCAAGAGCATTTAACTGCTTTAGAAGGTTTATTGGGGCATTCAATTGAAGATCAGCCTGAACAACGTTTTAGAGCGATTCATGAGTTGTTAGACCGTCACGGTACAGGCCGTATTTTATTCCGTAATACACGTGAAGCGATTCAAGGCTTCCCAGGGCGTGATTGCCAACCTGCGCCTTTACCAGCTCCAGAAGATTGGTCAAAAGACGGTAAATTACGTGAGCAAATGTGGCCAGAAGAAGCACAAATTGATGGTTCATGGATGCAAAATGACCCACGTGTGCCATGGTTAATGGAAATTTTACGTAAAGAGCTTAAGCATAAAAAAGTTCTTTTAATTGCACGTAGTGGCCCTGTTGTTGAATCTTTAGAAAGTGTACTTCGTTTGCATGCTGGTATTCGTACAGCAATGTTCCATGAAGGCATGAGTTTGCTTGAGCGTGACCAAGCGGCTGCTTACTTTGCAGAAGAAAGCTATGGTGCTCAAATTTTACTATGTTCTGAAATTGGTTCAGAAGGTCGTAACTTCCAGTTTGCAAGTGACCTCATTTTATTCGATTTGCCTGCAAACCCAGACGTTTTAGAACAACGTATTGGTCGTTTAGACCGTATTGGTCAAGAAAACCGTATTCAGATTCATGTACCGTATTTAATGGGTACAGCTCAAGAGCGTATGTTCCGTTGGTACAATGAAGCATTGAATATTTTCAGCAATATTTCTCCGACAGCTCAAACGCTACAAGAAAACTTTATTGTTGAATTAAAAGACTGCTTACTTGCAGACCAAGGTCAAACATTTGAAGATTTACTCGAAGAAGTCAATGTTCAACGTCAAGCTTTAGAAACAGAGTTACAAGCTGGTCGAGACCGTTTGCTTGAATACAACTCATGTCGTCCTATTGTTGCACAAGAAATTGTTCAAGCTTTAGAAGACTACGATGACAACACAACATTACCTATGTTTGTGAAGCGTTTTATGTCTTCAACTAATATTGATTTTGATGAGCAAAGTAACGGTACTGTTATTATTCGTCCGACAGACCAGATGCAAGTACAAGGTTTGGCACTAGACGAAGAGGGCATGACTGCTACCTTCTATCGCGATCAAGCGCAATTGCGTGAAGACGCTCAATACCTGACTTTAGAGCATCCGTTCATTGAAAGTGTTATGGAAATGATCCGTACACAATCATTCGGTAGTACCAATGTTGCTGTTCTTAAGTCGAATGCATTAAAGCAAGGTTCGGTTTTACTTGAAGTCTGGTTTAAAGTTGATGTAGTTGCACCAAAGTCGTTGAACTTACCATCAAGTTTACCTAAGCAGCTTATTCGCGTGTTATTAAGTGAAACTGGTCAGGACTTATCTGAAAAGATTGATCCAACCATTTTAAAACCATATTTGCACCATTTAGATGGTAATAGCTGCCGCCAAGTGGTTAAAGCTCGCCGTGAAGTGATTGAAGAGCGTTATAGACAAGCGCTTGATATTGCTAAAGTAGGCTTGCCACAGCTTCAACAGCAGGCAAAAGAACACTACGGTAGTAAATGGCAATATGAGATTGACCGTTTAACTTATTTAAAACAGTTCAACCCAAGCATTCGTCAAGACGAAATTGAGCGCCTACAGAAGTTGCAAAAAGAAGGCTTGAGTTTACTTGATGGCTTAGCTGTAACTCCTGAAGCAATTCAGGTACTTGTTGTTGTTAAACCATAAATGATGAACAATAAAAAAGCGCCTTTTAAGGCGCTTTTTTATTGAGTAAATTTTAATTAAATCATTCTGGCATCTTTTAATTCTAGTTTTAAATAGGCATAAAAGATTGGTGCTGCAATCAGACCACCTAAACCAAAAATTGACTCAAAAACTAACATTGCCAATAAAATTTCCCATGCGTTGGCATTAATTTTATGTCCAATAATTTTGGCATTAATAAAATATTCTAACTTATGTACTAATACGAGGTAGAGCAGAGCGACACCAGCTAAACCAAGTGAAACCGTAAGTGCAGCAATAAAGGTGAGCGTATTTGAAATTAAATTGCCTAAAATTGGAATTAAACCAAACAAAAAGGTAAGAATAGTTAAAGTTTTGGCGAAAGGTAGGTGAACACCCCAAATTGGCAATAGTACAAATGCAAATAATATAAAGAGCAGTGTATTAATTGCCGAAATTTTAATTTGGGCAAAAACTACATTTCTAAAAGAGATTGATAGCTTTTGAATACGTTGAATGAGTAAAGACTTAAAAACAGGCTGTGGTGTACGACGGTGAAAGCCATGAATAGCCACCAAAATACCAATAATAAGGCCCATAATCATCGTTACAAAGTTATGTAAGATATCGGAACTGGCATTTTTTAATGTAGTCACGTTATCTTTCATAAACGCAAAAATTTCATCTTTTAGTTCTGTAACACTATCTGGAATATAACCTGGAAGATATTTGCCAATTTCAGCTTGTAAGTGTAATAGCGTTTGATCGACTTTATTGTTGATATTATGGATACCTACACCTTTTAAGTCATAAACTACAAAGCTAATTAAACTTGTAATGAAAAAGACAATAAGTGAAACCGTGATAATACTGAGTAAAATACTAATAAAAATGCGGGCTCTTTGGCCATCAATATAACGCTCAACAACAGAGCTTAAACTAATAATAATTTCATAAATGAGAAAGCCAGCAAAAAAGCTTGCTAATAGATGCAGGGGGATAACCGAAAGCAAAAAAATGCCCATCAGAATATAACTTGCAATCAGGCTTTGACGATTACTCAAACTTTGCATGTGAATCCCTAAATATCGTGGGGAAATATGGGTATATATTGCTAAAATAATAATTACTTATACTCTTGCATGTTAATTGCTTCAATCTGTGAATTCTATTTTTATCAAGAAATAAGTATGTCTGTATAAAAAATGGCTTGTACAATGACAAACCATTTTATCTTGATCTTATCGTATCTTTGCTTCGTCTAGATGACGGGCACCTTCTAAAATCATTCTTATCATGATCATTGTTTGTTCGGCGACTTCTGCACGTTGATGAACTGGAAGATCAATCACCTTGGCACCCATGTGAAATACAAGTTGTGTAATTGCTTTTGCAACAAGCTCAGGATGATATAGGTGATTGTTATTTAAACGCTCTAAACGAATTAAATCTTCTTGTAGTTCTTGTTGGAAGAAATTGAGCTGACGGTCTACCGCAGCTTTATAAGAAGCTGAACCTGTAAAGCCTTCGCGTAACAATAGACTTAAATTACCTTCGTCTGCATCAAGCTGTTGAAGAAAAATTTCTACAGAACTACGAATAATGCTGTCTTGGAAGGAGGCACGTAAACGAGCCTGACGAATAATTTTACGTAAAACAATACCTGCGCGGTCAATCAGTGAAATGGCTAACTCATCAATATCTTTAAAGTGACGATAAAAGCTATTGGGTGCAATACCAGCTTCCCGTGCGACTTCACGTAAACTTAATGAGGCGATACTCTTTTGTGGACCGATCAGGTTAAGGGCTGCCTGAAAAAGTTCGTCTTTAGTAATCGTCGCTTTTCTTCCAACAGAACGCGTTGCTGTTTTTATTTCAATGACATCTTGTGAAGAGGTTGTGTCATTTTGGCTCTGGGAAAGTGAGGTTTGGGTCATGCTTTTCAATATGTTCTTAAACTGTTTGGATTATAGCGTTAGACAGGGAACTTGTGAAATTGTAATTAAAAGTACGAGTGTATATACAAATATATATACACGTGTATAATAATTAAAAAAGAGCGACAGAGCCCTCAGTTATGCAAGCAATCGAAAAGAGAAATTCTCTATTCAATTCATTAACACAAGCTGTATTTGACAAAAATATAGCGAGTTTCTGGCTACAAAAAATAAATCCTTTATGGTCTGTACAGCACGGACTAGTTCAAATTGTAAAAAAAGAATTCGTAGCTCATGACACCGTGAGCCTTACTTTAAAATGCAACCGTTTGGTCAAAATGGGGGCAGCAGGTCAGCATCATCCTGTTATTGTTGAAATTGCAGGCCGCCGTTACGAACGTACTTATAGCTTGACGCAAATCGATGCTGAGCATTTACGTTTAACCGTTAAAAAAGTTGTCGATGGTATTGTCAGTAACTGGTTCATTGCTGAAAGTAAAATTGGTGATATTTTTGAGCTTGGTCAACCTTATGGTGACATGCAACAAAATATTCAGACACCGAAATTAATTATGTTGGCTGCAGGCAGTGGTATTACACCAATGTTGAGTTTAATTACAGCAATTAAGCAAAGTCAGCAGTTAGAAAAAGTACAGGTTCAGCTTTTATATTGGGTAAAACAGCGCTCTGATGCTGCTTTTACAGAATATTTTGAGCAAGTGGCTGAACAAAATCCAAACTTTAGCTATCAGGTGTTTTATACACAAGAAACACCAAATGATGAGCGTTTAAATGCTGAACATCTTGCGTTAGTTGATGATATTGAAAACAGCACAATCTATGCATGTGGTCCATCGGGTTTTGTTGCAACTGTTGAAGAGCTTTTTGAACAAGCGTCAGCCGTACTTACTGAAGCGTTTAGTTTGACAAATGAAAGTTCTGCAGATGAAGTTGGTTATGTAAATGTCACATTAACCCAGTCTAATAAAGTGATTGCAATTCCTAAAGGCCAATCTATTTTAGTCAGCCTTGAGCATGAAGGGCTTAAGCCAACACATGGTTGCCGTATGGGAATTTGCAATAAATGTGTTTGTAGTAAAGCGCAAGGTTCTACCCGTAATTTACTAAACGGTAGCCAAAATACTGAACCAAGCCAGTTACTTAAGATTTGTGTCAACTCAGCACAATCCGATCTAGTTATTGATCTTTAAGAGAGAACTCTGATGAATATGCCAGTGAAAGTCGAATATTTTAAAAATCCTAAAAATCGCGATTTGACTCCAGCAGAGCTTGAAGCATTTGCAAAAGAGCTTGATCAGATCAAACAAGAAGTATTGGATGATTTGGGCGAAAAAGACGCTAAATATATTCGCCGTGTCTATGCCGCAGTTCGTTACAGTGGTCTTTTAGGTCGTGCCTGTCTATTTGCTGGATGGTTTCCGCCAGCATGGGTTTTAGGTACAGGTCTATTAGGTTTCTCTAAAATTATGGAGAACATGGAACTTGGTCATAACGTGATGCACGGTCAATATGACTGGATGAATGATCCTAAGTTTAATGGCCAAACTTATGAGTGGGATACTGTAGGTACATCTGATAACTGGCGCCAAACGCATAACTATAAGCATCATACCTATACCAATATTAAAGGTGTTGATGATGACATTGGTTATGGCTTGCTTCGCTTATTCCCAGAGCAACGATGGAAACCAGGTTTCTTACTCCAACCTGTTTATAGCATTCCGTTTTGTTTATTGTTCCAGTGGGGCGTAGCAATTCAAAATCTTGAAATTGGTCGTGTTCTTTACAAACGTAAGACTAAAGCCAAATTTTTAGAAGAGTTAAAACCAGTGAATAAAAAAATTGGTAAACAACTTTTTAAAGACTATGTGTTCTTCCCGTTAATTGCAGGGCCCGCAGCATTGCCTGTATTTACCGGAAACCTAGTTGCAAATGGTCTTCGCAATATGTGGACATTTACGATTATTTTCTGTGGTCACTTTACAAAAGATGCAGAAGTATTTCCAAAGTCTGTTTTACAAGAAGAAAGCCGTGGTCACTGGTATATGCGCCAAATTCGTGGTTCTTCAAACTTAAAAGGTTCAGAAGCATTACATATCTTAAGCGGACATTTGAGCCATCAAATCGAGCATCATTTATATCCTGATGTTCCTGCGCATCGTTATCGCCAAATGGCTCCAAAAGTTGAAGCTGTATGTAAAAAATATGGTATCAATTATAACAATGCGAGTTTGGCTAAACAGTTTGGACAGGTTGTAGGTCGTATCTTTAAATATGCTTTACCTTTTAAAAAATAAGCCAAAAGAGCCCTGAGATTTCAGGGCTTTTTTATTACTTCTTTTTAGAAATCCACATTGTAATTATAGCTTGGAAGACTTTTTCTTTCCGAGAGTCATAGACTTCTACATTCACTAAATATTCCCCAGCTTTATCCCAGTCATAATTTTTTTCTATAGGCGTTGCAACGGCAATTAAGTCTGTTTCTGCCTTTTTTAAATACTCAACTGTCATGCCTTTAGGAATCCAGCGATGGGTGGAAGGGACAGTCACCTCTGTCATGGTTCCACCTGCAAGCTCTGCCATATTGCACATGGCAATCGCATGGACTGTTCCAATGTGATTAAGCACAGAGCGCTTCTTCTTGATAGAAATTTCGCAATATTTCGGTTTTAATTCAATGAAAAGAGGTGAAATACTGCCGAAATAAGGGGCCTTCAAGCACAGCATACGAGAGAAAGTCCACTTTCCTTTAGGAAAAGTAGTCACTTTATTCCAAAGTTCCAAGGTGGTTGACATGATTTAATTTCCTATAATCTTAAATACAGAATATTCTTCTGTTAAAGAATATAGTTCTGTTTACAAATATGCGTCAAGTCATTCAAAATATCTCCGATGACTGGTCAGAGAATACAAAATGATATCTGCTCAAAACTTATTAGAACGCTTATATCCCGGAAGAAGAGCGGTTTTAAAACGACAAATTTTGTTAGATGCTTTAGCTTGTTTTTTAGAACATGGTATTGAAACAACGAGTATTGAGCTGATTCGAGCTAGGTCACAGAGTAGTGTAGGGGCGATTTATCATCATTTTAAAAATAAAGAAGGGGTGGTTGCAGCCCTATTCTTTTCAGCTTTAGATGATCAAGCTGCCTTAAGAGATGAATATTTAAATCAGGCTAAATCATTACAAGATGTTGTATATGCTTTAATTCATAGTTATGTCGATTGGGTAAGTGAACAACCTGAATTTGCAAAATTCTTAATTTCTGCACGTTTTAGTGTGATGCAGGGTGGAGACCAAGAATCTCTTGCTCAGAAAAATAAGTTAAGAAATCAAAAAATATTTAGCCTGATTTCAAACTTTGAAGAATTTAAAGCTTTAAGTTTAATTCCAAATGAACTTTTGCTTTCATTAGTAATCGGTTCTACAGAGAGTTACTGCCGTGCATGGTTATCACAACGGGTAAGCTCAGATCCAAAAGTCTATAAAGATATTTTAGCCAAAGCCGCGTGGCATTCTGTACAAAACTTGCTGTCAGAGTCTTAAATCTAAATAAAAAAACCGTATTAAGAATACGGTTTTTTTATTTTTAAAATGACTTATTTAAACTGGATTGAACCATTTGCATTTACGGTAATTTTAGACTCACCAGCAGCCATGTCTTGAACAGGAGCTGCTTCTGCTGCAGCAAATTTAGCCATGCTTGCACGCATAAGTGGTTGTGGGAAATAGTTATTGGTATTTAAGTTCAAATTAACGAGCGAATATTGGCTCTTATTCCAAGCTTGGGTCAAGATTTGAGCACGTTGCTGGAAGCTTTTAGATGCTTCAACCATCAACTCATTTTCAACTTTTTTACGTTGCTCATCTGAAACACTAAAGTTAATTGACTGGGTTTGGAAGTTTTGTTGAAGCTCATTAATTAATTGGCTTGCTGCTTTAAAATCTTTACTTTCTAAACGGATTTCTGCACGACCACGCCATTCTTTTAATTTATTACTGTCATTGTCATAAATTGGATAAGTGCTTTGAGCGCCAGTTTCCACTTTGACTTGCGAGTATTTACGTGAAGTTGCAAGCGCTTGGTTCATTAATTGATTAATTTGATTTGAAAGTTCAGCAGGCTGCTTGTTACTTTTTTCAATGTATAACGTTGCATGCATTTCATCGTTAGAAACTTGACGAGAAGCTTCAGCTTGTACATTGACAATATTGTAGTTAAGTGCCTTATCATCTTGGGCAAAAACCATAGGGCTAAGTACCGTACCAAGGAGAAGAGTAGAGATTGCTAAAGTACGCATAAATTTATCCTTTAAACTCATATAAATTTAATTTTTTTCATTTAGAAATCTTAATCATAAGTTATGCATAACTTTTGCATGTTTTGTGGGGTATTTGTAATATCTTAATGAAGTTTTTTAAATGGATGGTAAAAATAAATCTTTATAAAAATAAGGACTTGATGGAAGTGTATTTTACTATAACTTAAAAAATCAAACTTACATAAAAAAAGAATATTTTCTTTAGGTTGTCACATAGTATGATGATAATTCATCATAACTATTGGGATAATACATTTTTTCAATAAGATTAGATGAGTAAAGTACACAAAAGACGTTTTTTTTCTTGCAAAATTAGGTATCATCGCGCTCCTAGTTACAAGATATAAAATATGTGTCTTCGCTAGTTCTATAAAGCACCGAGTCAAAGGACCAAAAGTCACCAGACTTATTTCTTTCTACCCTTATCAGAGATGGTAATCCGATATGAGCGTTACTTCTGTCAACCCTGCCAATAATGCTACCAACGAATATTATTTGACTCGCCAAAGTCAGATGGAATCGAATGTTCGTAGCTATCCACGTAAATTACCGTTAGCGATAGCGAAAGCACAAGGCTGCTGGGTTACTGATGTTGAAGGTACACAGTACCTTGATTGTTTAGCTGGGGCAGGTACATTGGCTTTAGGTCATAATCATCCTGCGGTGATTCAAAGTATTCAAGACACATTGGCAAGTGGTTTGCCATTGCATACTTTAGACTTAACCACACCTTTAAAAGATGCATTTACTGAAGCGTTGTTAGCATATTTACCAGGCGGTAAAGAAGAGTATTGCTTACAGTTCTGTGGTCCTGCTGGTGCAGACGCGACTGAAGCAGCGGTTAAACTTGCTAAGACTTACACTGGTCGTAGTTCAGTGATCAGTTTTTCTGGTGGCTATCATGGTATGACCCATGGTTCACTGGCAATGACTGGTAACCTAAGTGCGAAAAATGCAGTTAACGGTTTAATGCCAGGCGTACAGTTCATGCCATATCCGCATGAATATCGCTGCCCACTTGGTTTAGGTGGCGAAGCTGGTGTTGATGCTTTAACTTACTATTTTGAAAACTTTATTGAAGATGTTGAAAGCGGTGTAACTAAGCCTGCTGCTGTTATTCTTGAAGCAATTCAAGGTGAAGGCGGTGTGGTTACAGCTCCAGTAAAATGGTTGCAAAAAATCCGTGAAGTGACTGAAAAGCACAACATCGTTTTAATTTTAGACGAAGTTCAAGCTGGCTTTGCACGTTCAGGCAAAATGTTTGCGTTTGAACATGCAGGTATTGAACCTGATGTTGTTGTAATGTCTAAAGCAGTAGGTGGTGGTTTACCACTTGCAGTATTAGGTATTAAGCGTAAATTTGATGCTTGGCAGCCTGCTGGTCACACGGGTACTTTCCGTGGTAACCAACTTGCTATGGGTACAGGTCTTGTCGTATTAAAAACGATTACTGAACAAAATCTTGCTCAAAATGCGCAAGAACGTGGTGATTATCTACAAGCTGAATTGAAAAAATTAGCGAGTGAATTTCCATGTATCGGTAACGTACGTGGCCGCGGTTTAATGATTGGTGTTGAAATCGTTGACGAGCGTAAACCTGCTGACCGTATCGGTTCTCATCCTGCTGACTCTCAGTTAGCGGCTGCGATCCAGACTGCTTGCTTTAACAACAAGTTATTGCTTGAAAAAGGTGGTCGTAACGGTACAGTAATTCGTTTACTTTGTCCGCTTATCATTACTCAAGAAGAATGTGTTGAAGTCATTGCTCGCTTTAAGAAAGCAATTGCAGAAGCATTGGTTGCAGTACGAGGCGCGTAAATATGGTGGATTTTGCAGAACATCGTAAAGCGTTACTCTGCAATGATGCACAATCCATTGCTGACTATGAGTCAGCAATGGGTGAAGCGGTAAAAGCCGTTTCTGCATGGTTGCAAAATGAAAAAATGTACACTGGCGGCAGCATCAAAGAATTGCGTTCTGCAATCTCTTTCCAGCCTTCAAAAGAAGGTATGGGTGTACAACATTCGCTTCAACGTATGATTGAGCTTTTCTTAAATAAAAGCTTAAAAGTACACCATCCACATTCATTAGCGCATTTACACTGCCCAACTATGGTGATGAGCCAGATTGCGGAAGTGTTGATCAATGCAACTAACCAGTCTATGGACTCATGGGATCAAAGCCCAGCAGGTTCATTAATGGAAGTTCAGCTTATTGATTGGCTACGTCAAAAAGTAGGTTACGGTTCTGGTCAGGCAGGTGTTTTCACTTCTGGCGGTACTCAATCTAACTTGATGGGTGTGTTGCTTGCTCGTGACTGGTGCATCTCGAAAAACTGGAAAGACGAAAATGGTAATCCATGGTCTGTACAGCGTGATGGTATTCCAGCTGAAGCAATGAAAAACGTCAAAGTCATTTGTTCTGAAAATGCTCACTTTTCTGTGCAAAAGAACATGGCAATGATGGGTATGGGCTTCCAATCAGTTGTGACTGTTCCTGTGAATGAAAATGCACAGATGGATGTCGATGCTCTCGAGAAAACAATGGCGCATCTTCAAGCTGAAGGTAAAGTTGTTGCTTGTGTTGTTGCGACAGCAGGTACAACCGATGCTGGTGCAATTGATCCATTGAAGAAAATTCGTGAAATCACAACGAAATATGGTTCATGGATGCACATCGATGCTGCGTGGGGCGGTGCACTGATTTTGTCAAATGATTATCGTGCAATGCTTGATGGTATTGAGTTATCTGACTCGATTACCCTCGATTTCCATAAGCATTATTTCCAAAGCATTAGCTGTGGCGCGTTCTTGTTGAAAGACGAAGCGAACTATCGTTTCATGCACTACGAAGCTGAATACTTGAACTCTGCTTATGACGAAGAACATGGTGTACCAAACCTTGTGTCTAAGTCATTACAAACGACTCGTCGTTTTGATGCATTGAAATTGTGGATGACAATTGAATCACTAGGTGAAGATCTTTACGGTTCAATGATTGACCATGGTGTAAAACTGACTCGTGAAGTTGCAGATTACATCAAGGCAACTGACGGTTTAGAACTTTTAGTTGAACCACAATTTGCTTCGGTATTGTTCCGTGTTGTGCCACAAGGCTACCCAGTTGAGTTTATCGATAGCTTGAACCAAAACGTAGCTGACGAATTGTTTGCACGTGGTGAAGCAAATATCGGTGTAACAAAAGTGGGTGATGTACAGTCATTGAAAATGACCACATTAAGCCCTGTTGTGACATTTGAAAATGTTAAAAACCTTTTAGGTCAAGTATTGGCTGAAGCTGACCGCATTAAAGATGCGATTGCTTCTGGTAATTATGTACCACCAATCGACTAATTAGGTTGATAACAAAAGAAGCTCGGTTTATTGCCGGGCTTTTTTATTACATATTATTTTTATTAAAAGTGTGCATCACAAGAGATTGAAATGCACAAAACATGCATATTTTTAAAAAACAAAAATAATTATGCATGATTTATGGGGAGCAAATTTCTTATTGTATTGGTATGTTCCCGATATTTTGGGTCGCATTGATATATCAATATCGTACTTACTTTTAATAATCCCGCTTTAACTGAAAAAGTAAGTGGCTGTAATTACAATTAAGACAAGGAAGAAGAAATGCAACAAGCGAATATGCTCAATGAATTTAAACTCATTATTGGCGGTCAACTTTGTTCAGGTGAACAAGGCGAACTGGAAATTCTTAACCCCGCTACTGGCTTAACTGCTGCACGTTGTGCAAAGGCATCGGTTGCGCAGGTCAATCAGGCAGTGAGTGCAGCTAAACAAGCATCTAAAGCTTGGCAACAAGTCTCTCACGAAGAGCGTAAGTCAATCTTAAACAAGATTGCAGATGGCATTGAAAAGCACGCTGAAATGCTCGCAGAGTTGGTTGTACTTGAACAAGGTAAGCCACTGGCACTTGCACAAATGGAAGTGCAGGGTGCAATTGGTTGGACGCGTTATGCGGCTGCTATGGATTTACCTGTAGAAGTAATTGAAGACAGTGAAACCAAGCGTATTGAGCGCCATCGCCAACCATTAGGTGTAGTGGCTTCAATTACCCCTTGGAACTGGCCACTGATGATTGCGGTTTGGCATATCATGCCTGCTTTACGTGCAGGTAATGTTGTTATTAGCAAACCTTCTGAATACACACCACTTTCGACTTTGCGTTTATGTGAAATCATTCAGCAAGAAGTTCCCGCTGGTGTAATTTCAATTGTGGTTGGTGCTGGTGAGATTGGTGAAGCATTATCTTCTCATCCTGATGTACAAAAAGTCGTGTTTACGGGTTCAACTCGAACAGGTCAGCACATTATGGCTGGCGCAGCTCAGCAGCTAAAACACTTAACTTTAGAGCTTGGTGGTAATGACGCTGGTATTGTATTGCCAGATGCAAATATCGATGAAATTGCGGCTAAGATCTTTAATATGGCGTTCTTAAATGCTGGTCAAACATGTGCTGCGTTAAAGCGCTTATATGTGCATGAAAGCCAATATGAAGCTTTATCTCAAAAGTTAGCTGACATTGCCAATGATCAAGTTGTGGGTGATGGCATGGCGTCTTCTAGCACATTTGGCCCAGTGCAAAACCAAATGCAATATAACAAAGTCAAAGCTCTTATTGTTGAAGCCATTGAACAAGGTGCAAAAGCACTTTCTGGGCAACAGCAGCTACCAGAGCAGGGCTACTTCATTGCACCAACTATTTTGACTGACGTTTCTGATACGTGCCGTGTGGTCCAAGAAGAACAGTTTGGCCCAGTATTACCTGTCTTAAAATATACAGATATCAACGATGCAATTGCTCGTGCAAACGACAGTGAATTTGGTTTAGGTGGATCAATTTGGTCTTCTGATATTAAAGCTGCTCAAACATACGCTACTCAGCTTCAATGCGGTACTGTTTGGATTAATACCCATGCGGAAGTTCTTCCTCATGCACCTTTTGGTGGCTGGAAAATGTCAGGTTTAGGTGCTGAATTTGGTTTAGAAGGTTTACTTGAAAATACGATTGGGCAAACAGTCCATATCAGTAAAGTCTAAATATTCATTTTAAGGCGGATCTAGTATCCGCCTTTTTATTTGCACCTATAAGAGAGAAAAGCTTGGCTTGCTTATTGGGAGTGGTGATAGCTCATGCTTTTAGGTTTAATTAAGAAATGATTCTGTTCTTTAATTTTTTTTAAAACAATGTAAGACTTTATGTGGCCTATAAAATTATAAGAAAGTAATTTCTCAGTCACAAATTGAGAAAGCTGCTCCAAGTTTTCAGCAACAACTTTTAAAATAAAATCCGCATCGCCACTAATCGAAAATGCATCTTGAATGTTGTCTTCAGCTTCAATGAGTTCTTGAAAAGCTTGTTGTGATTTTGCTTCATGTGTCCTTAAGTTAATATGAATCATTGCTGTAACTTCCAGCCCTAGCGCCTGTTGCTGGATGCGTGCTGTGTAACCTAGAATTACGCCTTTTTGCTCAAGCAGTTGACGTCGTCTAGAACATTGAGAAGCAGATAAACCGATTAAATCTCCAATTTCCTGATTGGTGAGCCGTCCATTCTTTTGTAGTGCCTGAATGATTTGCCAGTCGAACTTATCCATTGCATAAAATCCTTTTATGATACACAAATCATGTATTTTTATTAAAATATGTTTTCATTATGCACGAAATCTAAAAGGTAGATGAAATATTATTTTTCTATGGAATAAAAATTGGTCTCAAAGGATATAGAGCAATGTTCATAGAAATTGGTGAATTTTTAAATCTTCGTCTAAAACAAATGGGTATCCAACATCTGTTTGGTGTACCTGGTGATTTTAACCTCTCATATCTAGAACAAGTTGAGGCAGATCCACAGCTCGAATTTATTGGAAATTGTAATGAATTAAATGCTGCCTATGCAGCAGATGGTTATGCACGAATTAACGGTTTCTCTGCCTTGGCCACTACTTATGGTGTAGGTGACTTAAGTGCAATTAATGGTATTGCAGGTGCATATGCAGAAAATGTGCCGCTTATTCATATCTCAGGTATTCCACCTTTACATGCAGTTCAAAAGGGCACACTAATACACCATACGTTAGTTGACGGTAACTACGACAATATTATGAACTGTATGAAAGAGTTCACAGTTGCCCAAACTCGTTTAACTCCTGCAAATGCAGCCTTTGAAATTGATCGCGTGTTACGTCAGTGTTTTCTTGAACGTCGTCCTGTTCACATTCAACTACCAGGTGATATTACTCACGTTAAAATTGAAGTGTCTGAGCGCCCACTCGACCTAAGCTATCCATCTGTTGAACCTGAATTATTACAAAGTGTGGTAAGCAAACTTTGTGACATTATTGCTAATGCAGAGAGCCCAGCGCTTCTTATTGATAATGAAGCTTCAGTTTTTGGTGTAACTTCACTTTTAAATGATTTATCTCAAAAATGCTCAATTCCATTTGCTGGTATGAATACTGCAAAAAATATTATGGATGAAGGCTCACCTCGTTATATCGGGACTTATGTGGGTGGGGCAAGCCAACCGCATGTGAAAAATATCATCGAAAAATCTGACTGCCTAATTGGTATTGGTGCACGTTTTACCGATGTAGGCTCAGCTGTATTTACTCATCAAATTGAAACTAAGAATTACATCGAAATTAAATCTTATGGCTTAAATATTTTTGGTCAGGACTTTCCCGGTATTGAAATTGGTCAGTTACTTGTCGAGCTAAATAAAAAAGTTGCACCACGTAAATCGTCAATGCCTCTTCTTGAAAAACAAACTCAAAAAGTAGTTGAAGCCCCAGCTCAACAAAAGTTAAGCCAAGATGTGCTTTGGAACTATATTTCAGGTTTTTTAAAAGAAGATGATGTGATTATTGGTGAAGTGGGAACATCAAACTCTGCTTTGTCGGGTATAAAACTTCCTGCAACAGCTAAATATATTGCACAGCCACTTTGGGGCTCTATTGGTTATACCTTACCAGCTTTGCTTGGTAGCTTGCTGGCAGCCCCTGAACGTCGTCAAATTTTGTTTATTGGCGATGGTTCTTTCCAGCTTACAGTACAAGAGCTTTCGACCATTATCCGTCACGGTTTAAAACCAATCATTTTCTTACTGAACAATGGCGGTTACACCATTGAGCGTTTAATTATGGGTGAAACTGCTGCCTATAACGACGTGCAAAACTGGAAATATACTGAAATTCCAGCGGTATTTAATGGTAAGAAAGGCCATACAACTTATGTGGTCGAAACTGCAGGACAGCTAAAGAGCGTTTTAGACAATGTTCAGCAAAATGACCAGTTAACTTTTATTGAATTAAAACTACCAGCAATGGATGCACCAGTAAGTTTGAAAAAATTTGCTTCTGTGATTGCGCGTTTTGACTACGGCGATCGTGGCTACGAAATTTTAAAGGAGCGTTCCCAGCCTATTAAATGTAAGGATGCAAGCTCGTTTTAAATAGAAGATAGGACAAGTCTTCTCAAAATTAAATGGACTCATATTAAAGCAACTTAATGTCCGAAGGTCGGTTTCTGATCTTCGGATGTAGTGCTGAATAAAGGTGTACAGGAAGTGACACCAACATTGGAGATAATGTTATGGATGCAAACAATAAGCACGAGTTAAAACAAGGCTTATCCAATCGGCATATTCAACTCATCGCACTCGGAGGGGCGATCGGAACAGGGTTATTCTTAGGTCTTTCTCAAACAATTAAATTGGCTGGTCCTTCAATTTTATTAGGATATGCAATTGCAGGAGTGATTGCCTTTTTAATTATGCGCCATTTAGGTGAAATGGTTGTTGAAGAACCAGTGAGTGGTTCTTTTAGTTATTTTGCAAACAAGTACTGGGGCAAAATGGCTGGTTTTATGTCTGGCTGGAACTATTGGGTGTTGTATGTACTCGTGAGCATGGCTGAGCTAAGTGCTATTGGTACGTTTATCCAGTTTTGGTGGCCTGAAATTCCCACTTGGCTGACTGCTTTGTTTTTCTTCATTTTGATTAACGGCATTAACTTGGTCAATGTTCGCTTTTTTGGGGAATCTGAATTCTTATTTTCCTGCATTAAAATTGTTGCCATTTTAAGCATGATTGGTTTTGGGGCTTATCTATTATTTTCAGGTTCGGCAGGTCCACAAGCAGGTGTTGCAAATTTATGGCAACACGGTGGTTTCTTTCCACATGGTCTGCATGGCTTTATCATGGCTTTGGCTGTCATTATGTTCGCATTTGGTGGCTTGGAGCTTATTGGTATTGCGGCAGCGGAAACCAAGAAACCTGAAACAACGATTCCAAAAGCAGTGAATCAGATTGTTTACCGTATTCTGATTTTTTATATCGGTGCTATTGGGATTTTACTGTGCCTTTACCCTTGGAATATGGTGGCAGAAGGCGGTAGCCCATTTGTTTTGATTTTCCAGTCGCTCAATAGTAATGGTGTGGCAAATGTTCTTAACTTTGTGGTCTTAATTGCTGCCATTTCGGTTTATAACAGTTGTATTTATTGTAATAGCCGTATGTTGCATGGTTTAGCAGAGCAGGGTAATGCTCCGGCAATTTTGAAAAAAGTAAACAGCCGCGGTATTCCGGTTCCGGCAGCAATTGTTTCTGCATCAATCACAGCTGTATGTGTGGTGGTGAACTATGTAATTCCTGGGCAAGCGTTTCAGATCTTTATGATGTTGGTTGTGGCAGCACTTGTCATTAACTGGCTTATGATTTCAGTCACGCATTTGAAATTTACTAAGGCAATGAAATTACAACGTCGCCAAACTAAATTCCAAAGTATTCTTAGTCCGTGGAGTAATTATTTAACTATCAGTTTTGTATGCTTCATTCTTATTATTATGGCAATGACACCAGATATGAGATTGGCTGTTATTTTAGGACCTATTTGGTTAGCCGCTTTAGCTATCATGTATTTCTTTAAATATCGCAAAAAAATGGTAGCGATGCCAGAAGTACAATCAAACTGATGAACTAATTTTACATTGATATTGCGGTTATCTGACAAAGGGCAGATAACCGTTTGTCTTTTTGTCATAATATTTTCATGTTAGAGCCAAATAATTTTTAAAAATGAATATGACATGTAAAAAGTGGGAAATGTGTCAATAAAATAAATTTGTAATATCAATAAATTAACTGCTTTAAGTTTTATGTTTTAAAAAGTAACTTTAGTTTTAGCATTTCTTATTTTGTCATATTTATTGGAGAGTTTAGGGGTTAAAACCCTTATGAAATATGACTAAATGTTTGATATAAAATAAAATTAGAAATATGACAACGAACAATATAAAAATCATTAAAGCGTCATCATACTGTAACTTATTTGTCATATTTTCTATTCACAATGCAGCTATCGAAGAGCGTACAAGCACTCAACAAAAAGTGACGTACAACCTATTGCATTAATGAGAGAGAACAGAATGCGCTTAAATCCACGTCAAATCGCAATTGCGTTAGCAGTAACTGGGGCCGCTGTAACAACGACTGCAAATGCAGCTCGTGATACGATTCAAATTGCTGGTTCTTCAACTGTATTACCGTTTGCCAGCGTTGTAGCTGAAGAGTTTGGTAATACATTCCCTCAATTTAAAACTCCTGTTGTGGGTTCTGGTGGTTCTTCTGCTGGTTTAAAACAATTCTGTCAAGGCGTTGGTGATAACACGATCGACGTAGCAAACGCTTCTCGTAAAATTAAAAGCACTGAAATTGAAGCTTGTAACAAAGCTGGTGTAAAACAAATTCAAGAAATCAAAATCGGTTATGACGGTATTGTATTCGCGTCTAGCTCACATAAAGCAGCTTATAAATTAAAACCTTACCATGTGTTTGCTGCTTTAGCTGCACAGTTACCTTCTAAAGGTAAGTTGGTTCCAAACCCTTATACAAACTGGAACCAAATTGACAAGTCACTTCCTAATGAACCTATTACACTTGTCATTCCTGCATCTAACCACGGTACACGTGAAGTTTTCCAAGAAAAAATGGTTGATGCTGGTTGTGAATCATACGAATACTTCAAAAGCTTAGACAAAGAAGCTCAGAAGAAAGCATGTTCTACTTTCCGTAAAGATGGTCGTGTAATTGAAATTGCTGGTGATTACACAGAAACATTAGCTCGCTTAAAAACTTCTCCAAGTGCAGTCGGTGTATTCGGTTTAAGTTTCTATGACATGAACCGCGACAAGTTACGTGTAGCAACAGTAAACAACATTCTTCCTTCTGAAAAAACTGTGTTAAATGGTACATACCCTGTATCTCGCCCATTATTCTTCTACGTGAAAGGCGAACACTTAAAATCAGTTAAAGGTTTACCACAGTATGTAGAATACTTCGTAAGCAAAAAAGCGACTGGTAAAGGTTCTAAAGCTGAGCGTGATGGTTTAATCGCGATGTCTGATGCAGAACGCGCTAAAGTTTTAGCTGACTTTAAAGCAGGTAAAACTGTTAAATAAATTGTTTTGAATAGGGGCTGGTGATCCTAAGTGGTCATCAGCCTTTTTGTCTAACACGTTTTTCCCAAATTATGACAATTGAGAAAACAGTGGAGAATACATGAATCTGCTACTTATCGGTGTGTTGTTAGCCCTTGTGGCAATTGCATATCAACTTGGGCTGAGAAAGAGCCGCCACCTAGCAGGTAAGGGAAGCAACTCGGCGACACTACATTCTCGTCCTGGTTATTATGGCGCACTGGTTGGTCTTTGGTGCGGTATCCCTGCTTTTTTAATTTTGATCATTTGGAACTTGGTTGAGCCAAGTATTTTAAATCATATTATCTTTAATAATGTTCCTGCTTCTATGGCTGCGTCTCTTGATGAAGCAGCAAGAAGTGTTCTTGTAGATCGAGTTCAATCGATTGCTTCAGGTTTTGGGGTAAGTGATCATCCCGCCGCCTATGAGTTAGCTGCTGCCCAGCAATATGCAAAATTTCAAACCATTGGCTCTTTTGCCAAATTTGCTGTTGTTGTTTGTGCTGCCTTGTTGGGGTTAGTCTGGGCAAAGAAAAAAATCAATCAAGAATATCGTGCCCGTAACCAAGTTGAACGTGCCATTAATGTTGCTTTAATCTTGTGTTCTGGCGTTGCAATTTTAACCACCATTGGTATTGTAATGTCGATGTTTGGTGAAGCAATGCATTTCTTCCATTTTGTAAGTCCAATTGACTTTTTCTTTGGTACAGAATGGAACCCAGGGTTCAGCACTTCAGGTAATGCTGAAGGGAGTTATGGTTTATTACCATTGCTATGGGGTACGCTCATGGTCAGTGGTATTGCTTTATTGGTTGCTGTACCAGTGGGCTTAATGATTGCTATTTATTTAGCTGAATATGCATCACCGTGGCTACGTTCTTGGGCAAAACCAACTATTGAAATTTTGGCAGGTATTCCAACAATTGTTTATGGTGTTTTTGCCATGATGGTTATTGGGCCATTTTTTAAAGCTGCTGGTGCATATGTCGGTATTGAAATTAACGCAACCAGTGCTTTGACTGCCGGTTTTGTTATGGGAATTATGATTATCCCGTTTGTTTCATCTTTGTCTGATGACATTATTACTCAAGTTCCGCGTGCGTTACGTGATGGTTCACTAGGACTTGGAGCAACCAAGTCAGAAACAATTCGCCAAGTGGTTTTACCAGCAGCTTTGCCAGGTATTACAGGTGCATTCTTATTGGCTGTATCACGTGCCGTTGGGGAAACCATGATTGTGGTTTTGGCAGCAGGGAACAGTCCACTTCTACATGCAAATCCATTTGAAGCTGTTTCAACAGTCACCGTGACCATTGTAAAACAATTAACGGGTGATACCGATTTTGCAAGCCCACAGGCCTTGGTAGCATTTGCACTGGGTTTAACACTCTTTGTGATTACTTTGGGATTAAACATTGTTGCACTGTACATTGTGCGTAAATACCGTGAGCAATACGAATGAGTACATCAAATACATCGTCTCCTATGGATCAGAACGTATTTGATCCACAAGCTGCTGCTCAGGCACGCGATCGCCGTAAAAAAGTGATTGAAAAATCACTGGCTAAACGTCACCGTAAAGAAAAAGCTTTTCGTTTTGCTGGTTTTTCGGCAGTTGTTATTGGTCTTGCATTTGTTGCACTACTGTTTGGCAGTATTTTGACAAAAGGTTTACCAGCATTTTGGCAAACCAGTATGAATGTACCGGTTTATTTTGATCCTAAAGTGATTGATGCAGGTCCTGTACCTGTACGTACACAGGGTGAAACACCAGCTCATTACCAAGAACGTTATGTTGATTGGCAAACAAAAATGGGTATGGTGGATTGGGATGGTCTAATCGTAAATGGAATGGTTGCCAAAGATCCTTCACTTGCCTCAGAGCGTGATCATTTAAGCAGTCTTTATGCAAGCTCAGAAGCATATCGTTTACGTGATATGGTATTTGCGAACCCGTCACTCATTGGCAAAAAAGAAAATCTTACTTTCTTAGGGGATGCCAATGTCGATGTTTGGTTAAAAGGTAATATTGACCGTTCATTACCAGATGATCAGCAACAGCTAGATCCGGAAATACGTAAGCTAGCAGATGATCTAAAAGCAAAAGGTATTCTTGAAAATACATTTAATACCAATTTATTTACAAATCCGGACTCTCGTAGTTCACCAGCGATTAGTGGTCTTGCAGGTGCGTTCATGGGCTCGTTATTCATGATGCTCATTGTTATCCTGATTTCGATTCCAATTGGTGTGGCAAGTGCCATTTATTTAGAAGAGTTCGCTCCAAAGAATTTCATTACCGATATTATTGAAGTCAACATTAATAACCTTGCGGCTGTTCCTTCAATTGTATTTGGTTTACTCGGTGCTGCGATTTTTATTGGCTGGATGCGCTTACCATTGTCAGCGCCGTTGGTCGGTGGTTTGGTCTTAAGTTTAATGACATTACCTACCGTCATTATTACCACACGTGCTTCTTTAAAAGCTGTACCACCATCAATTCGTCAAGCTGCACTCGGTTTAGGTGCATCTAAAGTACAAACAGTTTTCCATCATGTTTTACCGTTAGCGATGCCTGGCATTATGACGGGTGCAATTATTGGTGTTGCACATGCTTTAGGTGAAACTGCACCGTTACTTTTAATCGGGATGAGTGCATTCGTTGCAAGTATTCCAACAACTCCATTTGATCAAGCAACTGCTTTACCTGTTCAAGTTTACTTATGGCAGGGTAATGAGTTGCGTAACTTCTTCGAAGGCCGTACTGCTGCTGCGATTATCGTACTTCTTGCATTAATGATTGGTTTAAACAGCCTTGCAATTTGGTTACGTAAAAAGTTCGAAGTGCGTTGGTAATAGAGGATAAATCATGAATACTATTGATATTACGAATTCCTTAGAAAAGGATAAGTTAGTGAATACTGAACAATCTAAACTTACAGATACACAACCGCATCATAGCACTTCGTATGTTTCGCATTTTGAACCGCATACTTCAAAAAAGCCGAATTCAACCGAAATCAAAATCAGTGCTCAAGACGCCCATGTTTATTATGGTGACTTTGAAGCGATTAAAGGTATCGATTTAGATATCTATCAAAATGAAGTCATCGCATTTATTGGGCCATCAGGTTGCGGTAAATCGACTTTCCTTCGTACTTTAAACCGTATGAATGACACGATTGATGGCTGTCGTGTAACAGGTAAGATCACGTTAGATGATAAAAATATCTATGATCCAAATCTGGATGTTGTATTACTACGTGCACAGGTTGGTATGGTGTTTCAAAAGCCAAATCCATTCCCTAAGTCTATTTTTGATAATGTTGCATATGGACCGAAGCTACATGGTTTAGCACGTGATAAATATGACCTAGAAGAAATTGTTGAAAATAGCTTGCGTAAAGCAGGTCTATGGGAAGAGGTTAAAGACCGTTTGAATCAGCCAGGTACAGGTTTATCTGGTGGTCAGCAACAACGTTTATGTATTGCACGTACCATTGCAGTAAGTCCTGAAGTGATTTTGATGGATGAACCTTGTTCTGCACTTGACCCTATTGCAACAGCTAAAGTGGAAGAGTTGATTTCTGAACTTTCTGATCAATATACCATTGTCATCGTAACGCACTCGATGCAACAGGCAGCACGTGTTTCAGACCGTACAGCATACTTCCATTTAGGTGATTTGATTGAAGTAAACTCTACAGAAAAAGTATTTACTCAACCTGATCATCAGTTAACTGAAGCCTATATCACGGGGCGTTTTGGTTAATTCCCAGATATTTAAAAAAAGAGCCTAGTGCTCTTTTTTTTATTTAATAAATGAAAATGAATCTATTTTGCAAAAACACTATTGAATTTTAATCAAAAGAACCACATCTTAAGGCTATAAATACAAACTTATGAGCATAGAATTTTATGTTATTCCATTTGCCTAAACTCCCTGCCGAAATACGTGTCAGCCATTTAAATGCACGTGTAAATGAACAGCGAAAAAAAATTGCACAAACGACATCAAGCCGTTTAGAGCTTTTACAATTAGCACAACAACTTGCGAAAGAAGCGAAGATCCGCCGTAAAAACAACCAGAAAATTTTTGTTTTAGATTTTAAGGGTGATATTCAGGCATCTGCGGTTGAAAGCTTACGTGAAGAAATCACGCTCATTTTAGCAACTGCTAAAGCTGGCCGTGACCGTGTAGTAGTACGCCTTGAAAGCCCAGGTGGTATGGTTCATGGTTATGGACTAGCAGCGGCTCAATTGGTTCGTTTGCGTGATGCAGGTTTTCATTTAACGATTTGCGTCGACAAAGTCGCTGCAAGTGGAGGTTACATGATGGCGTGTATTGCAAATGAAATCATTTCTGCCCCGTTTGCTGTGGTGGGTTCAATTGGTGTAGTTGCTCAGGTTCCAAATTTCAATCGTCTTTTAAAAGAACATAATGTTGATTTTGAACTTTACACAGCAGGTCAATATAAGCGTACTGTGACCATGTTTGGTGAGAATACGCCTGAAGGTAAAGCGAAGTTTGAAGAAGAGCTACAGCAAACGCATCTGTTATTTAAACACTTTGTAGAGAAGTATCGTCCACAGCTTAATGTAGATAAAGTGGCTACAGGTGAACATTGGTATGGACAAGATGCGCTTGATTTAAATCTTGTTGATAAGCTAGAAACCTCTGATGAGTACTTACTAGCTTTGTTACCACAACATGATGTATACGTGATTAATACACGTAAGAAAGCGACCTTAGGTGAAAAGTTGGGTCTGCAAGCAGCTCAAATGGCTGATAGTTTGATTCCGGCTGTCATGAATAAATTGGCAGATAGTTTGGCCAAAGCCAACTCAACCTTAGTTCAAATGCGCGATACGAAATTTTAATTAAGATTTTATATTTGAATGAGAGAGTACCTTTATTGGTACTCTTTTTTTATAAGTAAAAAAGAAAACTGATTAATATTTGTTTAAGTTTCAATTGTCACAGTGGTCGTTAATTTTAATTTTGAGTTTTGTGATGTCAAAGATATGGCCGCATATTGATATTCTTATAAGAATCTTGCACATCATTATCATGCTCGCATTTGTTGGTGCTTATTTTACAGGGGATAAAGAGGACTTACATCAAGTTCATATGATGTTTGGTTATATCCTCCTGATAAGTATTACCATACGTGTTATCTGGCACTTTTTAAGTCCGCGTGTTTCAAATACAACCCCGTTTGGGATTAAAAAGCGAGGGAGTATGGCGCTTATGACAATTAAAAGGGCAATAAGCCATACGAGCTCAAGAAGTATTTTTTCTAAGAATTCAATTCAGCTCATAAGTATTACACTTTTTCAAACTTCAATAGTACTCATTTTTCTGGTGATTCCTATAGTGGTAGTTCTTGGGTATGGAACTGAGCATTTTTATTCACATTCCTTAAGAAATTTACATTCATTATTCGCAAACTTATTTTTAGCCTTAGTTTTACTTCATTTTTCAACACTTATTTTAAATAGTATTTTTGCAAAGCGTTTTCAGGGTTGGAGTATGTTTAAAATGTCATTAGAAGATAGCAAAATAACTCAATATATGGCCTTATTTATTTTAGGTCTCATTGGGGCTTTTAGCTTTTATTATTTAGCTATGTAAATTACAGCCATAGCTCATTCAAAATGTAATAGATGCTCAAAATATGTAATATATAAGTTTTATCTGACCCTGCTAGAAGTTATATTTTTAATGAAAAGTCAAAAAAAATTATTGATAAATATACTAATTGAATTGTGATAAATAAGTGATTTTGATATTTTAGGCAACAATAAAATAGCTTTTAGATGTCTCATTTAAAAAGTTACACATTTAAAAATATAACTGAAATTCAGGATAGGAAATAATGACAAGAATAATTGTAGCATCCAAAGAGGGTTTGGACGTTCTGCAAGATGGTCAACTTAATAAAGTGGTTTTAAAGCAACCTACTATTATTCAAATTGGTGTCAGTCAAAAAGATATCGCATCGATGGAAAAGCAAGGTGGAAGTCTTATCATCCATTTAAAAAATGGAGAGACCGTTGTTCTAGAAAATTTCTTTAATGAAGCAACGAATACAACAGAGCATTCACTTGTTTTCCCGACAGAGCATGGAAAGTTTGTCGAGGCACAATTTGATACACAAGGTAAGCTCATCGATTATAGAGGCTTAAATCATGTCACAGATTTAGCCTATACCAGTACCAGCTCATCAGCTGCAACAATGGCTGTGGATAATGATCCAAGTTTTTCGATGGGCAACGTACTTAAAGCAGGTTTAGCAGTTTTAGCTGCCGAAGGTTTATATCTTTGGGCTTTTAAGAAAGATGACAATAATGACTCTCCAAGTGTTCCTGATTTAATTGCACCCGTTGCTCCTACAGCAACTCTTGCTGATGATACCGTGACAGTGACTGGTAAAACTGAAGCAAATGCAAAAATCTATATTAAGGATGCCGCTGGCAATACAGTTGCATCAGGTGTTACAGATGCAAATGGAAATTACACGATTAAATTAGATAAGCCACTTGTGAATGGGGATAAATTAAATGTTATTGCCCAAGATGCGGCTGGAAATAATTCTAAAGCTACTGTTGTAACGGGAACAAAAGATACAATTCCCCCTGATGTCCCACAAGCTCAATTAAGCGATGATGGTTCATTCGTTACAGGTAAGGCTGAAGCTAATGCAAAAATTACCGTTTATGATGCCACTGGCAAAGTATTGGGAACTGTTTTTGCAAATAAAGATGGTATTTATTCTTTAAAACTTACCCCACCTTTAACCAGTGAAGCGGGCGGTAAAGTGATTGCTGAAGATGCTGCTGGTAATAAATCTGAGGAAGTTAAAATTATTGCGGGTAAAGATACCATACCCCCAGATACTCCTTTTGTTGAAGTAAATAAAGACGGCTCCGCGATACATGGAAAAACTGAAGCAAATGCAAAAGTTCAAATCAAAGATGCAGATGGTAAAATAATTGGAAGTGGCACAGCGGATGCTCAAGGTGATTTCCAGATTACGCTTTCACCTGCTTTAAAAGATTCTCAAAAAGCCACAGTTGTTGCTGAAGATGCTGCTGGTAATACGTCTAAGCCTGTTGAGATTACTCCAGGTTTTGACTCGATTGCACCAGATAAACCGACTGCTCAGATTAATGCAGATGGTACTTCTGTAACAGGTACGGCTGAAGCTAATGCCAAAATTGAAATTAAAGATGCAACTGGTAAAGTCATTGGTACAGGAACAGCGGATGCAAATGGTAAATTTACGATTACTATTTCTCCAGCCTTAACCGATAATAACCATGGTGCCGTTTCGGCTATTGACAGTGCAGGAAACAGATCTGAAAGTCTGGATATTATCGGCACAAAAGATACCATACCTCCAATAAAACCTATATTAAACACTGTAGAAGATAATGTTGGTGATGTAAAAGGTGCTATTGCAGCAGGCTCAGAAACGGATGATGCGAAACCAAAACTCACAGGTTCTGGTGAAGCAAATGCAACTCTTACTATTTATGATAATGGCATTGCTATTGGTGTGGTAACTGTCACAAGTGGCAGATCTTGGACATTTACATTTGATAAAGATCTAACGCTTGGTAAGCATGTAATTACTTTGACTCAGACAGATGCAGCAGGGCTGACCAGTGAAGCAAGCTCTCCATTTACCTTTTATGTGGTCGCACCGAAAACCGCAAGCCTAGCTGATGCCTCATTAGATACTTTGGGTACACATGAGCCATCTCTGGCAGACAGTGTTGGACTGAGTACTTTGAAAGTCGCACAAAATACAACACCTGAGACCAATACCCAGCAGAAAACTGTTCCTATAGATGATTTACTGAAAAGTTCTTCTGCGAGTGACTCAGATCCAGTGGTAAAGCTTTTAGCATCGACAGCATTAAAACCTACACAGACATCTGAGCAAAGCGATGTAAATACTTCAGTTGATCAGACAACAAATCTTGATCACCTTTTACCAAATACGACCTCTTCACCTTTGCAAAATATTTTAGAACAGACTTATCCGGTTGTTTAAAAGAGTCTATGTAAAATAAAAGCGCTCAATGAGCGCTTTTTATTTATTGCTTATTTTTTTGATGTTTTTAAAAGAGCAGCAAGTCCATAAATAATTGCTCCGATTGTAGCAAGTAACATATCTTTATGAGCATCCCACATGTCACCTTGCTGTCCATTATAGTTTTCAGCTTGTTCAGGCGATAACCCAATTGCAATTGTCCATTCAATTAGTTCATAAAAGACACTCGATGCCATAACGAATTGGATTACAAGAAAAAATAGAGAAAAAGGGCGTGCAGTCGGCAACCAAACTTGAAAAACGCGATAAATAAGCGGGTAGAGCAAAGCACCATATGAAAAGTGCACAAGTCGATCATACATATTACGAGACCAACCCATGTGTTGATCTAAATTAAAATGGAAGATGTGCTGAATCCATTCATTATAAGGGACGTAGGAATAAAGATAGTGTGCACCAATAACGTGAATTAAAAGAAACAGTAAATAAAAGCAAAAGCTTAAAAAATCGAGTCCAATTTTTTTAAAAATAATAAAAAGTAGAACTAGCATAACAGCAGTGCCAACTTGATGAAGTAAATAAGCTTCAAACTCAAGAGGCTGAATACCTGAAATGATAATGGCAATGGAAAGTAGACTAAGTGCAATATAATGTTTAAGTTTAAATTTTTTTTCGATCATTTTATAAAAGACTTTATTTTTGGCAAATATGAGTGTAATAAAAAAGCGAAGCCTAGGCTTCGCTTTTTTATCAACTTTTAAAATTAGATTTTACTAATTAAGTCGTTAATTTGTTTTGCTTGTTCAGCTGCATTACCTGTGTAAGTCGCAGGTGTAAGCTTTGCTAAACGAGCACGCTCTTCACTTGGTACTTGAGCAAGTTCATCACCATTTACGAAATTAACCATCATGTCACGAGTCATTGCTTGGCCACGAGTTAATGCTTTTAACTTCTCATATGGTTTTTCAATGTTATAACGACGCATAACTGTTTGAATTGGTTCTGCAAGAACTTCTTGAGCTTGGTCTAAATCTTCATTTATGCGGTTTGCATTGAGTTCAAGTTTACCCACACCTTTTAAGCAAGCATCAAAAGCAATTAAGCTTTGAGCGAAACCAACACCCATGTTACGAAGTACAGTTGAGTCAGTTAAGTCACGTTGCCAGCGAGAAATTGGTAATTTTTCACCTAAGTGAGCCAACACTGCATTTGCAATGCCTAAGTTACCTTCAGAGTTTTCAAAGTCAATTGGGTTTACTTTGTGTGGCATAGTTGATGAACCAACTTCACCTTCTTTCAGTTTTTGTTTGAAGTAACCTAAAGAGATATAACCCCATACGTCGCGGTTAAAGTCGATCAAAATCGTATTGAAACGACGTAATGCATCAAACAACTCAGCCATGTAGTCGTGTGGCTCGATTTGAGTTGTGTATGGGTTAAATGTTAGGCCCAAAGATTCAACAAAAGCTTGTGCGTGTACAGCCCAGTCAACATCTGGGTAAGCAGAAAGGTGAGCATTGTAGTTACCTACCGCACCATTGATTTTGCCTAATAACTCAACATTTTCAAACTGTTTGATTTGACG
>JAITLL010000015.1 GCA_031277915.1 Acinetobacter sp. | reverse complement strand
ATGGATTTTAGATATTCGGGGTCATTTATATGTCAACTGCACCCAATAAGCAATCTGCGCTAAAAAAAATTACACGTGGACTCACTGTAGGTACAGTCATCACAGGTAGTACTTTTTTTCATGGACCACCTGTATTGGCTTTAGGTTTGACTAAGTTATTAAAAAAATCTTCTAAAATTGATGAAACCAATATTCAAATTACAAATAGCTGGCTCGGTGTTAATAACTGGCTCATCGATCATGTTTTACCTAATTTAAAATGGGACATCACCATCGATGAAGGTCTTGATTTGAGTATGCAAGGCCGTTACCTAATGACATGTAACCATCAAAGTTGGGTTGATACGACTGTAAACCAGTATTTCGGGTTAACCCGTATGCCCCTTACCCGTTTTTTTACAAAGTGGGAGCTCATCTTTATACCTTTCGTCGGTCAAGCCTTTAAAATTTTGGGCTTCCCAATGATGAAACGTCATACCAAAGAGCAAATCGCGAAAAATCCGGAACTCAAAGACCGCGACATAATGGAAGCACGTAAAGCGTGTGAACAACTCTTGAGCCAACCTTTTACGCTATTAAACTATTTGGAAGGTACCCGCTTTACTCAAGAGAAACATGACCAACAAAATTCGCCATATAAACATTTATTAAAACCTAAAGCAGGTGGTTTGGCGCTGGCTCTAAATATTTTGGGCGAGAAAATTGATGCTTTGGTTGATATGACGATTGTTTATCCTGACGGTGTGCCAGATTATAGCGAATTCTGGTTAGGTGATGTTTCACAAATTGCGGTAAATCTTCGTAAAATTGAAATACCAGATTGGGTACTCGGCGGTCACTATGAAGACGATCCCATTTACCGTGAACGTTTTCAACAATGGGTACATGAGCTCTGGACTGAAAAAGATCAACTCATCGAACAAATGAAAGCTCGATATACTACTTCAACTCATTAAAAGCATTTATCGCTATGCAAAACAGTACCGGAAAACAAACAAAATATCACCATATGGACTCAAGCAGCATTTCATTTAAGCTGTTTTTGATTTATGACATCTTTATGGTATTTATCATTATTTTCAACCTGTTCTGTCTTGCAGCAAATTTCTTTTTGATGAGCAGTATTGGGGCATGGTTTTTTGAACATATTCACTTGTCCCAAGTACTCACCTTTTATAAAACTTATTTGCACCCTTGGGTGATTACGACTGAAGCTTGGTTTATTGGCTTTTTAATTACCGAATTTCTTGTGCGTTGGGGTATCTCTATTGTTTATAAACACCATAAACGCTGGTTTTTCTTTCCCTTCATTCACGGTTATGAAATTTTAGCCATCATTCCACAATTGCGTTTTTTACGTTTATTTCGCGCTGGGATTATCGCATACCGTCTATATGAATTAGGCTATCCCATTATTCCTGAAGGCTGGAGAAAAAACGGATTATTTTATTATCGCGTCGTTATGGAAGAACTGTCTGACCGTGTTGTTATTACGGTGATTGATGGTATTCGTAATGAGCTTCAAACTAGTTCAAGTCATAAACAAATTATTCACGAGTTGGTCAATCACCATCGTGAACAATTTACACTTACCCTCACCTCTATATTACAAGAATCTTTAGCGACTGCTTTAAAAGAACAAAAACCAGCAATCACAAAAGGTGTTGGACAGATTGTTGATCAAGCAATAGAAAATACACCTGAGCTCACTCAGTTATTACGTTTAATTCCTTTAGTCGGTGGTCGTATCGAACAGCAAATTCAAAGTATTGGCCAGAGACTAGGTGAAAATATTAGTGCAGGTTTAATCGAACCTTTAATTGCAGGTTCAAAAGAACAACCCAATGCAACTTATCAATTAATTTCAGAAAAAATTAGTAACGTGAATATTAATAACCGTGAACTTGAACAACTTGTCGAGTCTGTCGTATTCGAAAGCCTTGAAGCAATTCGCAAACAAGTTAAAGTCAAGCAGTGGCAACAAATGCTTGCGGAGCGTGATCGAATCAAAGAATAAGCATTTATTTAATTTTTTATGAAACACGCTAGAGAATTGGTACGATTTGTTCTAGCATTTGCTCTATTTACAATAAACTTAACGATATTACAGCTCGTTTTAACGCCTTGAAGGAAGACTTATGGCTGATATCCGGATTACCGGCAGAATGGTTAACTTTAGCAGGATAACCTTCGATACGAATGATCATGATGTGATCCGCCAGCAATTATCAAATATTCTAAATGAAGGTTCCTATCAAGGAACTGTCGTTATTATAGATAGTACTGTTGAGCAAGAGCTAATTGCTTTGATTCAACTGTTAGTGAGCTTAGGTTTACAACCTATGGCAGTCATCGACGGTATATTAGGTGATGAAGCACGTGCTATTCAATTCCCTGTGTTACCAGCAGATCAGCCATTACAACGCATTAAGGCAACTGCCGAGCAAGTCGCGATTGTAGAGAAACCAGCACCTGCGCAAGCCTCACCAGAAACAAAAAAACCACTAAATAATAATGCAGTTGCCCATATTACCTCTTATCATGATGAAATTTTGCGTACAGGCCAATCTCTTGTACAAGATCAAGGCGATATTATTTTAAAAGCTGGCATGAATAGTGGTTCTGAAGTGATTGCTTCAGGAAATATACATATTTATGGCACGGTTCGTGGTAGAGTCATTGCTGGTGCGGGTGGGCACGCTGCTGCACGTATTTTTTGCCAATCTTTAGAGGCTGAACTCGTTTCCATTGCCGGAACATATTGTGTCGCAGATGATATCCCTAAACATGTGGTAAAAAAGCCAGTACATATTTATTTAAATGAAAAGCAAGAGCTTGAATTTGAAGCTCTAGAACTTTAGTTTATTAAGCAAATCACCAAAAAACAGCCCTTTTAAGGGTGTATGTATGACCATAATAGGAGTGGATTCGGTGGCCAAAATTGTTGTCGTAACATCAGGCAAAGGTGGTGTAGGTAAAACTACAACGAGCGCATCTTTTGCAACAGGTTTAGCCCTTCGTGGTCATAAAACTGTTGTGATTGACTTTGATGTAGGCTTACGTAACCTTGATTTAATTATGGGTTGTGAGCGTCGTGTTGTTTATGATTTCGTCAATGTAATTAACAATGAAGCACGTCTGCAACAAGCCCTTATTCGCGATAAAGATATCGAAAACCTTTACATTTTGCCGGCTTCACAAACCCGAGATAAAGATGCTTTGAGTGACGAAGGTGTTGCTCGTGTAATTGATGAGCTTGCTCAAGAATTTGATTACATTATTTGTGACTCACCTGCGGGGATCGAGCGTGGTGCGATTTTAGCAATGTACCATGCAGATGAAGCAATCATTGTGACAAACCCTGAAATTTCTTCAGTACGTGACTCTGACCGCATCATCGGAATGTTAGACAGTAAAACTAAAAAAGTTGAACACAACGAAGGACGTATACGTAAGCATTTATGTATTACACGTTTTAACCCTGAACGTGCTGACCGTCAGGAAATGCTGACGATTGATGATATTTCTAAAGATATTTTACGCGTACCGACATTAGGTGTTATTCCTGAATGTCCAAGTGTATTACAAGCATCAAACGAAGGTAAGCCAGTTATTCTGTATTCAGAGACTAAAGCTGGACAAGCGTATGATGACTTGGTTGCTCGCTTTCTTGGCGAAGACCGCCCTTATCGACATATCACAGCTCAACCTAAAGGCTGGTTAGCACGACTATTTGGAGCGTAGATATGGCAGGATTCTGGAGTAAATTATTTAGCAGTGAAGAAAAACCAACAAGTGCTCAAACTGCCAAAGATCGTTTAAAAGTTATTGTTGCATCAGAACAGGGTTTAGGCCGTCGTCTAAGCCAAGACAAGATTGACCAAATGAAGAAAGAAATCATGCAGGTGGTTAGTCGCTATGTAAGCGGCGTAGGCGAACAGCATATCCAAATGCAAGTTCGTTCTGAAGCAAATATTGAAATGTTAGAAATGAATATCAATTTACCTGAAGAACGATAATTCTATTTCTGACTATTCAATAAATCAGAATCAAGGCAAAATAACGCAAGTTATTTTGCCTTTTTTAAAATGAGGAGATTGTCATGGCATTATCACAGCCAGCAACTTTCAATGAAGAATGGTCCGATGAGCGTGTTTTTGCCTACCTCAACCAACTTCCTCCAAATGGTGTGAATGCAGATTTTCATGTGCTCTACCATGCTTTCAAACATATGCGTCCGACTGACTATGAACGTCTTTTGACTAAATTTGTTACAGATGGCCGAGATATCAATGCAACAAGTCCTGAAGGCGAACGCATCCATGACGTGATTGCTAAGTTCCCACGTCAATCAGCACCGTTTTTAGAAGTTTTAGCAAAGTTTGCTTAAGCCTTTTTTATTTGAATAAGACTGCATAATCTATCTTAGTAAAATTTAGTAGATAGATTATGTGGTTTATTCAAATATCTAAATTATTTACTTTTATAAAAAATAATCTTAAAGTCATCAACACTATTTCATTCCAAATATAAATTCATGAATCCAGAACCTATTAATTTAAATCAAACACAATCTAACAAATCAAATCATATAGAAAATTTAAAAATTATTAGTGTTAATAAGTTTATCTTTCTATCCTTAATTTCCTTTGGCTTATACCCAATTTGGTGGATGTTTAAAGCATGGCGATTTTTTCTAATCAAAGATAAGTTAAATATTATGCCCGCTGCTCGTGCAATTTTTTCTATATTCTTTTTATATTCACTATTTAATCGGATAAAAACTTATGCAAAAGAACAAGGGTATATTAATGATTTCTCTTCAGGTTGGATGTATCTAGGATATCTCATTACATCTTTACTGGTTCGCCTACCTGATCCTTACTGGCTTATCTCTCTCTGCAGCATTATATTTTTAATCCCAGCCTTTAAAGCGTTGAACTATACACAAAAACAAATAGAAACAACAATTGAGCAAGAAAAATTCAATACACCTCAAATCATTTTAATTATTATAGGTTCTATCATGTGGCTGCTGATTCTTTTCAGTTTTGTTATATTATTCCTATATAAGTGATCTAAAATTTAGTAATTAAAAAAGCCTCATTAAGAGGCTTTTTTAATTTCTGAATTTATCGATTTCCAATGAGGAAAATACCAAATATAGTAAAAATACCACCAGAAATACCGTCAATCCATTTTGAGAAATTACGGTAAGCCACTCTAAAACTCGGTAATGAGAAAATAAAAGTCACAAAGCAGAACCATAAAATCGTTTCAACTGACACAATAATAAAAAGTAGCCAATGCACTTGGTCAAGTTGAGGATTCGCTAAAAATAAAGAGAATACACTTCCAAAATAAATTATAGCTTTCGGATTCGATAAATTGGTAAGCAATCCCTTCATGAAAAATAAATACGGCGCTTTGGGTAATTCAACATCTGTAACCTCTTCCTGCTGACTTTTTGAAAATGCCGAACGCAACATCTGATAGCCCATCCAACACAGATATAAACCACCAGCAATGAGTAAGCCTTGCTTTAACCAAGCCATTTTCTCAAAAATAATATTTAAACCCATTAGCGCTAAAGATGCCCAAAACATAACACCCACGGTTATTCCTGCAACAACCAACATTGCTTCTTTACGAGATCGACTCACTGCAGTCTGCGATACCAGAAAAAAATCAGGTCCTGGCGTAATAAGCGCACAAAAATGAATAAAAGCTAACGTAATTAACGCAACTAACATGTTGTCCTCCTGATCCGTTTCATTTTTATTTATTTAGAAACACACATTAGCATTTTTTACTATTCGATAAAATCTTAAACTCTCGTTAGGAACTATTATTTTTAAGTATAAAAAAAGCCTCCGAAGAGGCTTAATTTTGAATGGGAATATTAAACTAAAATATCGCGCTTACCATTGGCACCCATAGCACTCACAATACCGTTCTCTTCCATTTGATCGATAATACGGGCAGCACGGTTATAACCAAGACTAAACTTACGCTGTAATGAAGATGTAGATGCCTTGCGAGTTTCTAGGACAAACGATACACATTGATCATAAAGTGCATCACGGTCTGAACCACCATCACCCTCTTCAAAACCACGAGAAGTAGGTTCTTCATCATATGGCGTTAAAATCTCATCTACATAGTCCGGTTCACCGCGTTCACGCCATGCATCACAAATACGGTTCACTTCATCATCGCTAATAAATGCACCATGTACACGTTCAGGCTCAATCTTACCTGGCCCTAAGAACAACATATCACCATGACCTAACAAGTCTTCTGCACCACCTGCATCCAAAATAGTACGTGAGTCAATTTTACTGTTTACACGTAAAGCTACACGCGTTGGAATATTGGCTTTAATAAGACCTGTAATGACATCTACCGATGGACGCTGAGTTGCAAGTAAAAGATGAATACCCGCAGCACGAGATTTTTGTGCCAAACGCGTAATCATTTCTTCTGCTTTCTTACCTACCTGCATAATCATGTCGGCGAATTCATCGGCCACAATCACAATTGATGGTAATGGTATTAAACGAGGTGCACGCTCTTGTGTTGCTGAGTCACTTGGTTTCCATGTTGGATCAATCAAGTCTTCTCCATTCGCAATCGCTTCTTCAACTTTTCTGTTGTAGTCACTTAACTTACGAATTTTCAAGAATGACATGAGCTTATAACGACGCTCCATTTCATTTACACACCAGTTTAATGCACTGACTGCATCTTTCATGTCAGTCACTACAGGTGTTAATAAATGAGGAATATCATTGTAGTTGGCTAATTCAAGCTGTTTAGGGTCAATTAAAATTAAACGTAGCTGGTCTGGTGTATATTTAAGTAACATCGATAAAATCATCGAGTTAACTGCAACAGATTTACCCGAACCTGTCGTACCAGCAACTAACATGTGCGGTGCTTTTGCTAAATCTGTTAATACTGGATTACCCGAAATATCTTTACCCATTGCCATACTAATGAGTGCACTTGGATCACGATATGTTGGCGTTTCCAATAGCTCGATCAAACGTACCATTTCACGCGCACTATTTGGTACTTCAATACCAATATACGGTTTACCCGGAATAACCTCTACAACACGCACAGAAGCCATAGACATTGAACGTGCTAAGTCACGGGAAATATTAGTCACTTTAGATGCTTTAACACCCGGAGCTAGGTCTAGTTCAAAGCGCGTAACAACAGGGCCTGGTTGAGCTTCAACAACTTGAGCTTTAACATTGAACTCTTGTAATTTGATCTCAAGTAATTCGGACAAACGTGACAGCTGTTCTTCGGTAAAGTTCACTTTTTTATTTGGATCAACCTTATCAAGCAATTCAAAGCCCGGTAATGTCGGCAAATCTAGACGTTTCTTAGCCACCTGCATTGCACGAGACATTGGTCGACCAGATGCATCAGTTAGTGGCGCATCAAAATCGAACTCATCTTCAAGATCGTCCTCAGGCTTTCCAGCCGTTTCTTGCCAAGCTTCAATAAACTCTTCTTTTGAAAGCTTCTCTGCACCAATTGTCGTTTGAATAGGTGCTTTTACAAATGCTGAAGATTGCGCATAGCTACTTGCTCTGGCTGGTTGAGCTGCTGAAACAATCTCTTCATCAATCAATAAATCATCAAAATCATCGAACACTTGTTCATTTGATAAATTTTTAGGTGACTGATTTAAATTAGATACAGGTACAGATGCTTCAACTGATGTATGAGAAACTTGCGGTGTGACTACTGGTTCAACATGATGATCTTGCACAAACGGCGTATGTACATCAGTTGCTGTTTTACTGTTTGGAACTGCGGCAAGTAATTCGTCAAAAATCTCATCATCATTCCAATCTAACCCTTGATGGGTATTCGATGGTTGAGCATGATTTTGTTTAGCTTGATAAACAGTTTCTTGGAACTGCTCATGACTTGGATGTTCATTTGAATCATCAGCAGCTCTTAACAGTGCATCAATTTCTTGCTTATGGCTTGCATCATCACGCTGCAACGCGCGCCAAACCTCACCAGTCGCGACTAAACGCTCACTGTCTTTTTTAAGCTGGTGAGCTTGTTCAAGTGTATGTTCAAAATTTTCTGGCTGAGAGGTTTGTTTTTCTTCAACAGGTTCAGATTGGCTTTGTTCTTTCGCTAAAACATCAGCAAATAAACGCTCTGCCATTTCATCATGTCGTGTAGACTGAACTTTAGATTGAGTTTTTTCAGGTTGTATATTTTCTGCTTCAGTGGCAGTTTCCGCTTTAGGTGTCTCCGCAACTTTTACTGCTGCTTTATTCACAGGTTGAGTTGTCAAGTCATAAGCAGATTCATTTGGAGATACGTTTTTATAAAATAAGTCTTGTAAATAACTTGGCATCGCTTTGAGCGTAACCCAAGTTTTGCTCCACTGCACCCCAAATGCCAAAGTGAACAGTACCACTCCAAATACGAGCAGAAATAGTGTCGCGCCATAAATTGTTAAAAGATGAGATAAACTCTGCCCCAATTCATAGCCAATAATCCCGCCTGCCGCATTATCTAAAGTATCTGCGGGTACATTCCAGTGTAAGTAAAGCAAGCTCGACACAACAAGAATTAAGAAGAATTGAGCAGCATAACGGAATGGACGATTTAGAAAACTATGCGGCCACCATACTTGGATGGCTTCAACAAACAGGAAAATTGGAATAAGTAAACTTGCCCAACCTAAAAAGCCAAACAGCAAATCTGCAATCCATGCACCGGCAATACCACTTGCATTGGATACTTGCTGAGTATCACTTGAAATATGCATCCAGCCCGGATCAAATGGCGTATACGTTACTGTTGCCAGAAACATATAAATACCAAAAGAGACCAAGAATAATGTCATCAATAAGCGCTGTGCATAAACACTTGACACCGCAGTCATATACTGTCCTGTAACCCATTTAATTATTGGTTTAGAGATGTAAAGACCTACATTTTAGATCTTCAATGAATGAACTTTATATTATGCACCTGTTCTTACAAAAAAGGTGCATGATTCTTTACAGTTGTTGTTAACATAAGGCTCTTCTATATTGTTATATAACTTAATTCGATTGTCCTGATCAATATTATCCACATTGATTTCACGCTATTGGTCAGCAATTTCACGTATAATTTTCAAAATTTTCGAAATAAATAAGGATACCCTCAATGAGTGCTCGTCATTCTCGGTTAATTATTCTCGGTTCTGGCCCTGCCGGTTATAGTGCAGCTGTCTATGCAGCACGTGCAAATCTTAAACCAACACTTATTGCTGGTTTACAGCTTGGCGGCCAACTTACAACAACAACCGAAGTTGACAACTGGCCAGGCGATCCTGAAGGCTTGACTGGTCCTGCTTTAATGGATCGTATGCAAGCACATGCTGAACGCTTCGGTACTGAACTCGTCTATGATCACATTAATGAAGTGGACTTAAATGTACGTCCTTTTGTTCTTAAAGGTGATATGGATGAATACACTTGTGATGCTCTCATCATTGCAACCGGTGCTACAGCTCAATATCTAGGTTTAGAAACTGAACAAAAATTTATGGGCCAAGGCGTAAGCGCATGTGCAACATGTGATGGCTTCTTCTACAAGAACCAAAACGTTATGGTTGTAGGTGGTGGTAATACAGCGGTTGAAGAAGCACTTTATTTATCAAATATTGCTGAACATGTAACGTTAGTACACCGCCGTGATTCTTTGCGCTCTGAGAAGATTTTACAAGATCACTTATTTGCTAAAGAAAAAGAAGGCAAAATCAGTATTGTGTGGAATCATGAAGTTGAAGAAGTTCTTGGCGACAATACTGGCGTAACAGGTGTTCGCTTAAAATCTACAAAAGATGAAAGCAAACAAGATATACAAGTTCAAGGCTTATTCGTTGCCATCGGTCACAAGCCAAACACTGGAATGTTTGAAAACCAGTTAAACTTACGTGATGGCTATATTCAAGTACAAAGCGGTACTTCAGGTAATGCAACAGCGACTTCTGTAGCAGGCGTTTTTGCTGCGGGTGACGTTGCTGACAGTATCTACCGCCAAGCGATTACTTCAGCTGGTTCAGGCTGTATGGCAGCATTAGATGCAGAAAAATATCTAGATAATCTCGCTTAATTAAATCAATGAAAAGACATCCAATAAATGATTGGGTGTCTTTTTTTATGATGTTTATCTCTTCATATTTTCAAAATGGTCTAAATGCGTAAAACGACCTGACCTCGTCTGATATTGGTCAATCTGAGGAACTAACCGTTGAAAGTGCTCAGACTGAACATGTCGATCTAATGCGTCTCGATCTACCCATTCCTCAATAAAGACAAAATGCCCTAAATTTTTTATATCATGATATAAATCGTACGCAACACATCCTTCTTCACATCTCGTTTTATCAACAAGTTCTTGATAAAGGGGCAAAACAAAATCAATTTTCTTAATATCAATAAAATCTTCTGCAATAAGTTTTAGCATCATGCAAACCTTTTCTATTCGTTCACGCATGCTAAAGTTGAACAATAAAAATTGTCAATGAAGCTTAGTTACGTTAATTTTAAATCATTCCATTTCATTTTATTTTTTATGCAGAAGCTTCCACTTTCTCAATTCATTTTCCCTGACCCTATTGAATCTGATCCAGATGGTCATGGTTTAATTTGTATCGGAGCGGACCTCTCCCCTTCTACTTTATATGAAGCTTACACTCATGGTTTGTTTCCATGGTTTAATGAAGATGAGCCTATTTGTTGGTGGAGTCCTGAACCACGCTGTGTAATTTATCCTAAAAACTATAAGCCAAGTAAATCGCTCATTAGAAACATGAAAAAGTATGATTACACCATTACAGTAAATCGTGCTTTTGAGCAGATCATACGTTCATGTTCACTACCTCGAAGTTATGCCAATGAAACTTGGATTAGCGAAGATATTATTCAGGGTTATTGTGCAATGTTTAATGCAGGTTATGGCTATAGCGTAGAAGTCTGGCAAGACGAACAGTTGGTAGGCGGTTTATACGGTGTCACGATTGGTAAAGGTTGTTTTGGTGAATCTATGTTTAGTAACCAAACCGATGTTTCCAAAATGGCTTTTTATACCTTAATGTTGATCGGTCAAGAAAATCAACTCCCATGGGTCGACTGCCAACTGGTAAATAACCACTTAATTAGCCTTGGGGCTTGTACACTTTCTCGGCAAGAATATCTTAAATCGTTACAAGATGTAATTATTCACCCCTCTATCAATTGGAAAAAGTATCAAGAACGTGTATTTTCAAGTAAAACAATAGCATTAAATGCAAAACTAATGGAATGATAACAGGAGGGACCAATCATGAAATCATATCACCCGAAGTCCCTTTTAAATGATCTGCAATATTATATTACTCCACCTCACGATTGCAGTTACTTAGAGAACAAATCAGCACGAATGGTCTTTTTGGACCCCATCCATAGAATAGATGTGGTGACTCTTTCTGAGCTTTCTCGTTTAGGTTTTCGTCGTAGTGGTGACTTTGTTTACCGCCCCGAATGCCATTTATGTAGACAATGTTTGTCTTGTCGTGTTCCTGTAGCCGATTTCCAAATGAACAGCATGCAAAAAAAAGCATGGAAACGAAATCAAGACCTGACTATGACTGTTCTGCCAACACGGCAAGCCGCACAAATTCATTATGATCTCTATGAACGTTACATTAACGAGCGCCATGCTGATGGCGATATGTTTCCACCAAGTTTAGATCAATTTGAGAAATTCTTGGTTCATAGTTGTACAGATAGTTTCTTCTTAGAACTATGGAAAGACAATCGTCTCATTAGCGTTTCTACATGTGATCTTATGGATGATGGACTATCAGCTGTCTATACATTCTTTGACCCAGATGAGCACCGTAGATCTTTAGGTGTTTATTCGATTCTGAATCAAATCGAATATGTAAAATCACTTGGCTTAGAATATCTTTATTTAGGCTATTGGGTACCACACTCAGCCAAAATGAATTATAAGTCACAATATACCCCTTTAGAACTTTTACTCGATGGGCAATGGCGCCGTTTAAATAGATCTTTATCGCCAGACGAAATTCAACAGTTAGGTACGTCGCTTATGACAACCTTACCTTCTGAATGGAACAACTTAATTATTAAATAGTTTTAATCTATTCTTATCAAATACAAAAAGATAAGTGATTAAAATAATGATGCGAAATCATCTGTACACGTTTTTACCATAATCACCGCATTTTCACGCCCACCTTCTTGAGTAGGATAATAATTGCGACGGAGGTCGATTTGGTGAAAACCGGTTTTCTCATATAAACCGATAGCCGCTTTATTACTTTCACGAACTTCTAAAAAGATTTGTACTGGTTGATTTTTTAATTGATCAATTGAAGTACTTAATAATTCATACCCTAAACCCTGCCCTTGCATTTTAGGATCAATTGCCATGAGCAATAAATTTGCTTCATCTAACACGGGTTGTAAAATACAAAAACCAACGACCTTGTTATTTAACTCAATCACTGTGCATTGATAAGAATTCAAAGATTCAATAAATTGCTGTCTTGACCATGGATGTGTTTGTACTGATTTTTCAATTTCTACAACAATATCAACATCAGTGTTTTGCATAATACGAATCATGAGGTTCAGCACAATCAAAGTTCTAAAGTAATGCGTATTATAAAACTTCATAAGAAAAAACGAGTAAAAAAAAGGACAATTAAATTGCCCTTTTTATCATCTTTTTTTAAAGACCTAGTTTTTCACGCCAAGTTGCTAACAGTGCTGTAGTGTTAGAATCATTTGGATGAAATTTTGGTCTTAAGAAATCAAGTAGCTCTGGAATCTGGCGGGTCATAAAACCTTTACGACCATACATAAACTTAAACATGTACTTCGTATCTTTCCATGTTAGTTTTCCATCGGTTTTTAATAACTTGGCTGTAAAATGTGTCTGGGTTGCAAAAATTAATGCCATTGCAATAATCAAAGCAGTTGAACGCATAAAATAAGCTTTCAGACCTTGTCCATACATGCTTGTGTACACATCAAATGCCACTGCTTTATGTTCATTTTCTTCAACCGCATGCCACATCCACAAATGATACATCGTGTTATCTTGGAACATCGCCTGAATTTCAGGATTTTGTAAAAGTTCAGCTGCAATCGTAGATGTAAAATGTTCTAGAGCACAAGTTCCCGTCAAATCAATCATTTCCTTGGTATAGCCAAAAGGTTTCATTAATTTGGTTACAACAGCCGTACCCATTTTAATTACTTTTCCAGTTTGCTTTTCCATATGACGAACATCATAACCATAAGCCTGTGCTGAAGCATTAAATGCTAAATGCTCTTTTGAATGCATTGCTTCTTGACCAATAAAAGCACTTATTTCTTTTTGAAGAGCTGGGTCAGCAAGCTTTGGGTCATTTCGAACAGCACGCGTACTGTTTACAAAGAACTGTTCTCCTTCCGGAAAAAGAGCCGATAATGCTGTCATAAAATGAGTTAATCCTGCATCATAATTTGCCCAGTAGCGTGGGACTTGAGCAAATTCAAAGTCCATACGACGTACAGGGAAACTTGCTCCAGCACGATTAGAAATATTTACTTTAGCATTCATGTCAGACTCCTTTAAGTGAATCTACAATTCACTTACATCTTTATTTATTTTCTTAATATTTATAATAATACACTTTTAAAAGCGCTATTTAAGTGCAGATGAGGACAGCAAATTATCAGATGAGGTCATCAATACCCCCTTTCTGAAGCGAAATGAATATCTATGATTTTAAAAGTTAGCAGTAATTTTAAGGCAACAAAAAGGGCTGTTCATAGCCCTTTTCACTTCATTTTTTGGTTAAAGTCCAAGTTTGGCTTTCCATGTTTTTAATAAACCATCGGTATCTAAATCATTAGGATGAAAGCCTGGTTTAAAATAAGCTAACATTTCTTTAGCCAGACCCGTGATAATACCTTTTGATGGACTATAGCCATATTTGTAAATTACAGACAACTCAGCTAAGTTTAATTTATTGTCTTGCTTTAATAGACGCAGCACAAATGAAGACTGAATAGCAAAAATAAGCACCATCGCAAATATAAGTGAACTAGTGCGTAAAGCATAAGCTTTTGCGCCCTTTCCAAATACACCTTCGTACACGTCAAATACAACAGCTTTATGTTCATTTTCTTCGATAGCATGCCAATACCACATGGTTGACATGGTTTCATCTGTCATCAACGCTTGAATGTGTTTGTTAACTAAAAGCTGAGAGGCTATCGTCGCTGTAAAGTGTTCAAGCGCCATAGTAGCTGTCAAATCTACCATTTCCTGTGTCATACCAAATGGCTTCACGATCTTTGCAAATGTCTTCCGCGCAGTCTGAATAGCGGTATCGGTAAACTTTTCCAGCACATCTACATCATAACCAAACTTTTGTGCGGGAGCATTAAAATTTACATGCTCTTGAGTATGCATCGCTTCTTGACCAATGAAAGCACTTATTTCTTTTTGTAGCTCTTCATTGTCTTTAATCGCTAGGTGATAACGTACCGCACGCACACTATCAATAAAAAACTTCTCACCAGCAGGAAATAGAGCTGACAATGCTGTCATAAAATGTGTGAGCCCAGCAGAGCCATTCATCCAATATTCTGGTACATCATTAAAATCAAAGTTCATGCGACGTACAGGAAAGCTTGCCCTGCACGATTCGTGATATTTACTTTAGCGTTCATAGTGAAAGCTCCTTGCCAGCAACTTTAGTTACTTAAACTTTATTGTTCATTTTCTTGATTCTTATCATACAAACTTAAGCAAAAGGCTTAAGTGCAAATAGGGACAGTGAAGTATCAGTTAAGGCCAGCTTTAAAATGATTTGTCTAACAATTAAACATAAAAAAAGCGCCCCAATCGGAGCGCTTTTTTCACTGAAAAGTGATTATGCAGTTACTTTAGCAACAACACCAGCACCTACAGTACGACCACCTTCACGGATCGCAAAACGTAGACCTGGGTCCATTGCGATCGGGTGGATTAATTCTACTGACATTTCAACGTTGTCACCTGGCATAACCATTTCAACGCCTTCTTTCAA
>JAITLL010000042.1 GCA_031277915.1 Acinetobacter sp. | reverse complement strand
TTACAAGCCGATATCGAAGCAATTGGACAAAGTGGTGCTCATGCAGCAATTGCATGTACTGCCCTCACCATTCAAAACTCACAACAAGTATTTGGCTTTGAAGCAACCTCAAAAGAACTTTTATTAGCACAAGCAAATGCCGTTGTAGGTGACTTACCCATTAAATGTGTTAAGTCAGGCATGCTTGGTACAACAGATAATATTGGCGCTCTAGCTGAATTTTTACGTGCTCATCCTGACTATCAATATGTACTTGACCCTGTTTTAGTTGCAAACAGTGGTGGTTCGTTAGGAGACCAAGCAACTTTGGTTAAAGCGTTTGTTGAGCTTATTCCTCTAGCCACTCTTATTACTCCAAATACAGTTGAATTACGAGCATTAACAGGCATTAACGACTTAGAAGAAGCCACTCAAAAACTATTTAAAATGGGCGCTAAAGCTGTTTTAGTAAAAGGTGGACACGAAGATACCCCCGACTTCATTAAAAATAGTTTATATATTGACGGCGAACTTGCAGCGAGTAGTAGTTGCCCTCGCCTTGAAGGTGAATATCATGGCTCAGGTTGTTCATTAGCGAGTTTTATTGCAGGTCGCTTAGCTTTAAGCGATTCTTTAAAAATTGCAGTACAACATGCTGAAACATGGTTATTCTGTGTTTTAAAAAATGCTGAAACACCTGTACCAAATGGACAAAAGATTCCAAAACGGTTTTAACAATATTAAAAAAAAGGCGCTTTAAGCGCCTTTTTTTTAATATTCCAATTACTGCGGAATACGTAAGACTTGTCCAGGGAAGATCTCATCTGGATCTTTTAGCATTGGTTTGTTTGCTTCAAAGATTTTAGGATATTGATTAGCATCACCATAAAACTCTTTCGCAATCTTTGAAAGATTATCACCAGATTTTACTGTATAAAATTTGCTTTCCGGCTCTGAAGTCACAACCGTCATCTGATCATCTACTTGAGCAACGTGATCTACGTTACCAACAATAAGAATAATTTTTTCTTTATCTGCTTGGTTTTGTACTTGACCATTAATAGTCGCCGTATCAGTTGAGCCATTATATGTAACAGATAAGCCTTCCACCCCTAAGCCTAAACTTTTAATTAAGCCCAATAATTTATTCGCCACCTCTTGTGCAGAAGGTTCTGCTGGTGTAACTGGAGCTGCTTGTGGTTCTGCTGGTGCTGTATTTTTCTTACCAATACCTTTTACAAAATCAAAAAGACCCATCTTTTAGTCCTCATCTTATTGTTTATAGTAAAGTCATCAATCTGACCTTTATTGTTATACTTGAAAAAAAAGACACCTCTGCTATCAATTAGGATTGATCTTGTAAAAATATGTATCTCTATAAATTATTTTAATCAAATAAAAAAAGCCACCTTACGGTGGCCTTCTTTTTAATCAGCAATATGCGAATTAACCAAGTTTTTTAGTTACATAGTCAATTGCAGATTGAACTGTAGTGATTTCGTTTGAATCTTCATCAGGGATAGTGATGTCGAAGTCATTTTCGAAAGACATAACAAGTTCAACTAAATCTAAAGAGTCAGCACCTAAGTCATCCATAAAAGATGCTTCGTTTTTAATCTCTTCAGCTTTAAGACCAAGTTGTTCTGCAACTGCTTGTTTAACACGTTGTTCGATATCGCTCACAGGAATTCTCCTCATTGCTTGTGGCGTTTGATTTGCCACTAGTTTAATTGAATATAAAAATTTTTAAAAGTTTATACATCGGCGTTAGGCCATGTATAAACCACCATTTACATGTAATACCGTACCGGTAATGTAACCTGCTCTGTCACTTGCAAGGAAACTCACCGCATTTGCGATATCTTGTGGCTCACCTAAACGGTTTAAAGCCACTTGATCACTCATTTTTTTGCGAATGTCTTCACTAAGTGCATCTGTCATTTCTGTTGCAATAAAACCAGGTGCCACACTATTCACAGTGATTTGGCGGCTACCCATCTCTTTTGCAAGGCTACGGCTGAATGCTTCAATACCCGCTTTAGCAGCAGAATAGTTCGCTTGGCCTGGGTTTGCAAAGTGAGCTACAACAGAACTGATATTAATAATGCGACCAAAACGCGCTTTCGTCATACCCTTAAGCACACGTTTAGATAAACGATAAACTGCTTTAAGGTGAATATTGAGAATATCATCCCAATCATCTTCAGACATACGAAGCAACAAATTGTCTTTCGTAATACCTGCATTGTTAACTAGAACAAGTACAGGACCATAGTTCTGTTCAATATGAGATACGACTGCTTCAATCTCATCGAGATTACGCACATCGAGAGCCAAACCTGCACCTTGTTCACCAAAGCTATCAGTTAGCTTTTGTGCACCAGATTCAGAAGTCGCAGTACCTACAACAAAATAACCGTCTTGAATAAGTTGCTGGGCAATTGCAGCGCCAATGCCCCGACTCGCGCCCGTTACTAATGCAACTTTGCGTTCTTGTGTCATGCAATTTTTCCTTCTGCCACTAAAACAGCATTTAGGGCATCTTCCATTTTGCTCTTACTATCAATAGAAAAAGCTTTTTCAATATTTGGTAAACGCTTTGCGAGATTACTCAATACTGTACCTGGACCACATTCAACAATGTACTGAACACCTTGGTCCTGTAGAGACTGCATGGTACGCGTCCATTGTACAGACTCGTACAATTGTGCTGTTAAAGCCTGACGTAATTGAGCAACATCGGTAGCAATTCCCGCGTTGACATTTTGTATTACAGGAATGGTGGGTAGCTCAATGGCAGTTTGTTCCAAAGCTTCTGCAAATTTTTCAGCAGCAGGTTTCATCAATGAACAATGCGAAGGAACTGACACAGGTAAAGCAATTGCCTTAGCAGACTGCTCTTTTGCCAAAGCCATTACTTGTTGTACAGATGCTGTACTTCCAGCAATTACGACTTGGCCTTGTGAATTATAGTTTGCAGCTTCTACTGAGCCTTGACCTTCTGCATTCACAATTTGGCAAAGTTCAACCACTTTTTCATCAGCCAAACCAAGGATTGCAGCCATAGCTCCTTCCCCTTGAGGAACAGCGCTTTGCATGAGTTTGCCACGCAAATTCACGAGTTTCACTGCATCTGCCAAACTCATAGATCCTGCAGCAACTAAAGCGCTGTATTCACCTAGAGAATGTCCTGCAAGGTACTTAGGTGCCAGACCACCTAAATCAAGCCATACACGCCATAGAGCGATACTGGCAGTTAATAACACAGGTTGGGTATTTTCTGTTTGGTTGAGGCCTTCGCCACTTTGCGCAATATGCCACAGATCGAATCCAAGTGCATCCGAAGCTTCAGCAAAGGTTTGCCCAACCCCACTAAACTGTTCTGCTAGTTCAGCAAGCATACCGACTTTTTGTGACCCTTGACCTGGAAACACAAACGCAGTTTTTGTGGCTAAAGCTACTTGTTCAAGACGTTTAGCAGACATAAGAAATCCTTTTTTGGGTTTTCACTCATTTCTGGAGCGGAAATTTATCATGTTATTTATATTTTTATAATTGCGAAAAACAACAAAAAAAGGGAGCTTTCGCTCCCATTTTTTCTATACTTAAGCATCACGCTTAATGCATATCATGCAATTATTCAGCATCAGCTGCTTTAGCGAATAATTGGCGACCACGGTAGAAACCGTCTTTAGTCACGTGGTGACGACGATGAGTTTCACCAGTTGCTTGGTCTACTGTTAATGCATTCTCGGTTAAAGCGTCATGTGAACGGCGCATGTCACGGCGAGAGCGACTTTTACGGTTTTGCTGAACGGCCATGATGGCTCCTTACAAAGATCGAAAAAATGGATCAGAACAAATTCAGTTGTCTTATCTCATAATCATAACACAAATTATGAGTTAAGTTTACCCTTCAAACCTGCCAAAACATCAAACGGGTTATCCCGTTTCTCTTCGACAGCGTTCTGAATGGTAGGTTGATGTTTATGTTCACAAGCATCATGCTTGGGAGATAAAGGCATCAACAATAACAGTTCATCTTCTAGTAATGCGAGTAAGTTAATCGAAGCAGGTGTATCAAAATCACCTTTTGTCGAAGACTCACTTTCACCTAAAACGATGAAATCAGCATCCTCATCCAAGCGCTCTATCAGTGACTCATCATCTACAAGTGCAATATGAAAGTCAGAAACAATTGGCATTTCAACAGGTTCCAAACAACGTTGGCACTCCATCGGAACTTTTGTTTCCATATGACCATCTAACCACACGATGCGATGATAGGCATCCATTGATAGCTTACAGTCTATGTTGATCAATTGGTTATCAATTGATCCAACAGCTTCACGAGCAATACGAGCAAGGCGAGACAATGGCAGTTGACCTGACCATGTAAAGCCTTGTTCAGCCCATTTAAACGGCTCAATCTGTGCCGGAAAGGTATTTGCTGACATAATTAAGGCGGCAATTCTACAAATTCATCGGTACTCTGTCAAAGATTAAGATACAATTTTGTACTTCTTTAGACAGAACTCGGGGTAAATTAAGCAATGCACCTGTTGCAGCCGCAACCTGAAGTTAACACTTCATTACTCGTTTGCACCCATTCAACTCACCAGAACACCCTTTTACCTGACATGATGCAACTCTCACCATGGCCAAGCTCGAAATTAGAGTCTGAGCAAGTTGATTGGCTTATTTTACACTTTAATCACTGGTTTTCCCACCATAATGTGACATTAGTTCGTGGAGAATTTGAACCAGAATATTTCCCAGCAAGTGAACATGAGCCTGCTAGAATTCAATTTGCCCATGGTTTTTTCAATAGTGCTCTTCATGAAATTAGCCATTGGACGATTGCAGGTGCAAAACGTCGTCTATTACCCGATTTAGGTTATTGGTATGCGCCAGATGGCCGAACTAAAGAACAGCAAGATTTATTTGAACAAGTAGAAATCAAACCTCAAGCCATTGAATGGCTATTTTCGCAGTCTTTTGGCAGAAAATTTAGAGTGTCGCTAGATAACCTGACAGGTGATGGTGGAGATGGCAAAAAGTTTAAAGATAACGTTTATGCACAAGTACAACGTTACTTTGCTGGTGAAACTAAATTACCCGTTGATGCAGCGCGATTCATTGAATGTATTTGCCAATGTACTCGTTCAGGTAGGGCATTACAATTAAATGAATTTAAACGTGAACTCCTTGATTAAATGACAAAAAAACTACGCAATTCACTTGCTTCAAAAGTTTGAAAAGTCTGATACTATTTTTAATATTGGCGCGTTGGAGTCTCTAAAATATGCTGCATTTACATGTACATCCTGAAAATCCACAGCAACGCCTCATTGACCAAGCGGTTGAGCGTATTCGTGCCGGTGATGTTGTGGTCTACCCTACCGATGCTGCCTATGCAATCGGATGCCAAATTGGTAATAAGAATGCGATGGAACGTATTGCCCAAATTCGTGATTTAGGTCCTAAGCATCAATATGCAATTATGTGCTGCGATTTATCAGATATTGCCACTTATGCAAAAGTTGATAATGCGACTTATCGTTTATTAAAAGCAAATACGCCTGCTATCACTACTTTCATTTTACCTGCAACGAGCGAAGTTCCACGCAGATTAATGCATCCTAAAAAGAAAACCATTGGTTTACGTATTCCAAGTAACCCAATTTGTCAGGCTTTATTAAAAGAACTTGGTGAGCCTTTGCTGACAAGTACATTGATTTTGCCAGGACAAGAAGATCCCCTTGATGATCCTTACGATATTGAAAATCAACTAACTAAACGTATTGATGTCTTTATTGATGGTGGATTCGGCACATTAACAACTACCAGTATTGTTGATTTATCAGGTGAACATCCAGAAATTATCCGTCATGGTGCTGGAGATGTAAGTGCTTTCGAATAAGCACTTACACTTTCTTTTTACCAACAGTTAAAAAAAAAGTATTATCAAGAAAAAAAATACTCTTTATTTAGTTTGGATTTTTTTTACACTTTAGTCGTTAAGCAATTTATTAAAAGTCACAATTCCTTTAGAATGTTGTTCACTATCTGCTGTTCTTCTGCTACAGCTCTTATTGACTTGAAAACAAGTCTCATGCTTTTGAAAATTCGCGTGGCTTATAATCGTAATGAATCAATCACTTCATCAATCCATGGAAGACGTTCCACACATCCGTGTTTTAGATGAGTGGCATGACACGATTCCTGAAGATCTTTACATTCCTCCTGCTGCCTTTGAGATTTTGCTCGAACAGTTTGAAGGGCCACTCGACTTTTTAATTTATCTGATTCAAAAAAACGGTTTTGATTTAGTTCAGCTCGACATTGCACCTATTGCAACTCAATATTTAGCTTACATGGATAGCATGAAGTCTTTAAATATAGAGCTTACTGCTGACTACATGGTCATGGCCGCTTTATTGGCCGATCTGAAATCTCGGTTACTCCTACCTAAACCGACTGTTATCAGTATTGAAAAAGATCCTAAACAGGATCTAATTGATCGACTTGAGACTTATCTACGCATTAAGCAAGCAGCTGAGCGTTTGGGTCAAATGCCAATTCTTGATCGTGATACGTTCAGTACCAATGTGAGCTTAGGCCATATCGCTCCTGTTTATGAAGGATATGATGTTTCGGTGTTACATGATGCATTGTTCTGCGTATTTAACCGTCCTGAACCTGTAACGCATACAATTGCACAAGAGCCTGTACTGTTAGAAGAACGCATTGCATATATTGAAGAGAAATTAGAGTCAGGCGACGTGTTAAGTTTCAAAGAATTACTTAATCCCCAGCAAGGCCGTATGGGCATGGTTGTAACTTTTATGGCTGTTTTAGAGTTAACTCGACAACAAAAGATTAAAATTATTGCCACAGGTGTTGAAGCTCCGCTAGCTATTCAAGGATCTGTGGCATGAGTTTTGAACAAAATAATACTGATTTGTCATTAGCTGACATTCACCATGAAGTTTTATTGCAACTAGAAGCGATTATTTTTGCCAGTGAAGCGCCTGTTTCAATTGCTCGCTTAAAAGAAGCATTTAATAATCAATATAACAAACAACAGCTTCGTCAGCTTTTACAACAGCTTGCTTTATTGCAACATGGCCGCTCCATTGAGTTGATTGAAACTGCACAGGGCTTTCGTTTTCAGGTAAGATCCAAATATCGCAACATTATTGCGCAAATTTGGCCAGAGCGACCAACAAAACTGTCGCCATCATTACTAGAAACGTTGGCTGTCATTGCGTATCATCAACCAGTCACACGTGCTGATATTGAACAAATTCGTGGTGTATCTAATAATAGTCAGATTCTTAGAACACTATTTGATTGGAACTGGATTAAAGAAGCCGGTTTTAGAGATTTACCCGGAAGACCTGCGTTGCTAATTACAACGCCTCAATTTCTGAATGCTTTTGGTCTAGCCTCTTTAGGCCAATTGCCTCCCCTACAGAACGCCAAGGAAGCATTTATGGCTCTCGATGCAAATGCACCGAAATCATAAAGAGGTGGACTGTTGATCATTATGTCTAAGGTTGTGCTGTCATGAGTGAAAAATTGCAAAAAGTATTAGCGCGAATCGGATTAGGTTCCCGTCGATATATGGAAGAGGTTATTGCCGCAGGACGCGTGAGTGTAAACGGCAGCGTTGCCCAAGTGGGTGAACGCATTGAACCAGGCGATGAATTACGCATTGATGGTCGTAAAGTTCAGTTTCAAATCGAAGA
>JAITLL010000001.1 GCA_031277915.1 Acinetobacter sp. | reverse complement strand
CCAGATGGTACAAGACCCGAATAAATCTTTTGCTGGTTAACGTATAAGTCTAGTGTTGAAGGCAGCGCCGCTGAACCAGAAAATTGTGGCAGTGCCGAGGTGACAATATCGCCACGCTGGGTATAAGCACTCGACCACTGAAAACCAGCAAGACGCACACTATTGCCCCAGTCAGAACTATTGGAAATAAAGTCGCCTAGGGTATAGATCCTGACTTTTTCAGGGTCTACATATTGCCACTTACTTTCTAACCGTACCCACTTCTCATGGTTATAACTATTTTCATTACTACCGTTATATAAAACACCTGATGAAAAATTACCAACCGCGCTGTTAAAAATCCCTTCAGCCGAACCCGAAAAAACACTCTCATCATTGGTGATGGTATGGTACAGGCTGTAGTTCAGAATTGCGGCATTTAAGGGTTTCATCTTGAGTAAACTGGAACTAGTCGTCTGTTGACCAGTTAAGTCAACTGAGTAGTCCGTCAACATGCTCGAAGGAACTTGTAAGTTTAGAGACTGCTCATTTTCCAGATACTTAAACTGGATTCCTTTAAGTTCATTTATACACACCCATTGGCTGTCGGGGATATACTCATCCACTTTCACCCTTAAAGTTTTTAAGTCACGAGCACGAATATATAACTGTTTATCTTGATTTTGGTGTACCGACATTAAGTCCGTAGAAGTATTTGAGTTAATAGAAATATTTAAAAATAACTGTATGTATCCTTTATCTGAACTAGAGCCTAGATAAGAGGAATTTTCAACTTCCGGAATGCTTGGTAAAGCGGCATTAGTGCTATCTTGCAATGATTCAGCAAAAGCATGAACCGGCAAGTACATAACACATAAAGCACTTACGAGATATTTCATATGTGCCTCTTTAAAAAGATGCTTGCTTACCGTTAATATTCAATGAAATATTATATTTATGATTAGCTTGAAATTTAAAATCTGGGCTAATATTAAAGTTTCTTGATTTTCCAGCAAGAATATAACCATTTACTGTATTTACTTTAATCGGATAACTTTTATTTGCAGTCGTATCGACAAGTATTAAATTATTTAAAAGTGCATGTCGATTGCCAACATTACTCATCGAAAGGTAAGCATTATCTTGTTCTTGTTGTATTGACCAAGTCAGTTGAGTCATCGCATCTTTATTGACTACAAATACAGGTAATGATGAGCGAAGTAATACATTTACACCTTGAGAAGCTTTTCGACTATCAATAGGTTTGGGTAATTCATCAATAATAATACGATAGGTTTTTTCACCAGAAATAGGTTCTGGCTTAATTCTGACCACTCGTAAATTATAAGAATCATTAGGTTGTAATTTTAAAAAAGGTGGACTAATTGCAATGTCATCTGTAGGTATTAATTGATCTTGCCCTGCATTTTGGGTCCATTCAAATATACGTACCTGTAAATCAGCACTTTCATTTGACTGGTTATATAAACTGATTGAGGATGCAGTCTGATCACTCAATATTTCAACATTTACAGGAGAAAGACGTATTGAGGCAGCATTGAGCATACTAGGCAAAAATAACAATAAACTTGCAGAAACAAAGATATTTTTTCTCATGATTTGCCCAGAATTACTTTTCTCAAATTAAGCTAGCTCTTTCAAATAAGAGCTAGCAACAACAGTGAATAAAACTTATTTAAAATTAATAAGTCACAGTTACTGTTACTGTATCAACATAACTACCCGCACTTGGCAAAACTGAGCCAGCAGGAATACGACCATATACATTCACTGTTTGTACTGCACCAGTACCTGTACCGCTATATGCTGTTGTTGCAATTCCGATTGCCGTTGCGCGGTTAGTATCAGAGAAAAGGTTATAAGGGATATATTCGTTGCTTGTTGCGCCGCCAATCATACGACGTTGAGTTGTTTGGGCATTTTTGCCAGCATCAAAACCTAAAGTCCATGGCACAGTGTTGTTACATAAAACTTTAATTGCAGTACCGCCCGTAGTTGTCGTGTCTGCATCAACATTGCTAGCAAGAGAACTTAAAGTACCAAAATCTAAAACTGCATTAGCAGTTGTACCTGTAGCTGAAGTATTCAGAACACAACTATTTGTAATAGTAGCTTTAACAGTTAATGTGCCAGTAGCCGTTGCAGCATTTGCAGCATTGATAGACATTAAGCCCATAGCAATTGCGGATAAACCGATGAGAGATTTTTTCATGATTGAAAACCTTTTTTACATTACGCCAATAAGAATTAATAGATGTAAAAACTAGCCTTCCCCAATCCAATCACTAGCTTTTCTGACTGTTTTTTCAAAGCGTCATTTTTTTACTCTACCGTCCGCGCATCATACAAAAAAACAACAAAAACACTGATATTAATTTCATTTTAAATATCTATTAACAATTCAAAATTCGATGGATTTCTCAATTATGAATTTTTATATGGTCTATACCACTTTTTATAACAATTTTCGGTAATTTTATTCATTTTTTAATTAGGTTTAATAAAAAGTTATGAAATTTAATTAGTTAAATTTTATCATCATTTTTTATAATTTATCATTCATTAAAATTTATCTTTAAGATACTGAGCAGAAAGTAAGCTTTTATTTATTCTATATATTTTATATGAATAATAAATTAATATTATATGAATAATAATTCTAAGTATTTAGACTATAGCCTTAATAGTTTTTCTTAAATTTTAAATAGCAAAGGGAATTCAACTTCAGCAAGGAGAAAAAAATTAATTGCTTAAGTATTTCTAAAGACTAAATGAAAAATAAAACCCAAAATCCCACCTACCATTGCAAAACCAAGTTGGACATAAGCTTTTCCATACCATGCAAGTTTATTTAATTGGTAATTCTCGCTGTTCACGTTAACCATCCACATGTTCTTGATATCCCAGCTATGAAATCCTTTAGGTCGTTCTGCGAAAAAATCAAGAATGGGAGTAAAGCCTAAAATGAATAAAATGCCTAGCAATGGATAGACAATACAACCCGGAAAAATAGGTCTCTTTTTTTGCTCCATTGCATCAAATATGATGGCAATAACAACAAGCAAGGTTTCAACCAAAGCTACTTTTTTAAAAGTTTCGAAGTCATAGCCAGAATAGAACATTAAAACTAATAAAAAAATATCAGTAAAAAAAACAGAAAATGTTAATAATTTCCAGCTCATTTCAGATCCTTACTTAATTTTTTAGAATGCTATAGCTATATAGTTGTAATAAAATCTATTGAAAACATTCTCTCAACTGACAAATATTATCAAAAAAATTAAAAAAACACGAAGCTATTAATTTAAAAATTAGTTTTTCGATTAAACTATATACAATTAAAAACTAGACTGAAGTAAAATCATAAAATTTAATATATATACAATAAGAGTTAATTTTATATTATTAAAAATAATTTTAGCTCATTATATTTAACTCCTACTTCTTAATTTTAAAATTTTAATATACTTAAAATCTATAAACATATTGATTAAAACATATTAAATTTTATTGATTGCATTTGAACGAAATACTATTAGGTATCCATTTATAAAAAATAAAATCTTATAGAGTCCACTTTTAAATAGATATGTTAGCTGTTTTGCCGCGTTGTTTGTATGACTAACAATTCCCTACTTGTAGTTTTAGTTGCTTCTTGGCAAGGTATGTGCCAGTAAAACATTAGGAATTTGTTCACATATGGCGAGTCCAGCACAAATTATTCGACATAAATTTCTCAATACATTCTTTTCACGCCATTCTCTCTGGTTCTTATGTATTTTTACTGCACTTAGTATTACATGGTTTAGAACCATCTATACTCCTCATAGTATCTATTATTTCATTTCAGATACACTACTTAACGGTTTATGGGTTCTCACTAGTGCTTTGAGTTTATTGGGTTTATATGATGTCCTGCAAAATAAACACTCTATCTTAAGAAATTACCCAATTATGGGTCATTTTCGTTTTTTATTTGAAGATATCCGCCCTGAAATTCGCCAATACTTTATCGAAGCAGATCAAGATGCCCTACCTTTCTCACGTATGCAAAGAAGTTTAGTTTATCAACGTGCTAAAAATGAAAACGCTGATAAGCCTTTTGGGTCAATCATTGATGTATATCAAGAAGATTATCGCTTTATTGTTCACTCTATCAGTCCATGTCCACCAGCAGATCCAAAGAGTTTTCGTATTCAAATTGGTAATGCTCAATGCCTTCAGCCCTATAGTGCATCCATTATGAATATTTCTGCTATGAGCTTTGGTAGTTTAAGTGCCAATGCAATACGCGCTTTAAACAAAGGAGCACAGTTAGGCGGGTTCTATCACGATACAGGTGAAGGTAGTTTAAGCCCTTATCATTTAGAAAATGGCGGTGATATTGTTTGGCAAATTGCCAGTGGTTATTTTGGCTGCCGAACTTTAGATGGGAAATTTGACGAGCAGAAATTTGCTAAACAATCTCAATTACCACAAATCAAGATGATTGAACTTAAGCTTTCGCAAGGGGCTAAACCGGGCCATGGTGGTATTTTACCTAAACATAAAATTACTGCTGAAATTGCCGAGATTCGTGGTGTTTCACGTGACCACGACTGTATTTCTCCAGCGAAGCATTCAAGTTTTTCAACACCAATTGAAATGATGCATTTTTTACAAAAGTTACGCACATTATCTGGTGGTAAACCTGTTGGTTTTAAGCTGTGTATTGGCCAGCCGTGGCAATTTATGAGCATCGTAAAAGCAATGCTTGAAACAAAAATTGTTCCTGACTTTATTGTTGTTGATGGTTCTGAAGGTGGTACTGGCGCAGCACCAATCGAATTTAGTGACTATATTGGTACACCATTACGTGAAGGCCTGCGTTTTGTTCACAATACTCTTGTGGGTGCTGGACTAAGAGATCAAATTAAAATTGGCGCGAGCGGTAAAATCATTAGTGCATTTGACATTGCCAGTACGTTTGCACTAGGTGCGGACTGGGTTAACTCAGCACGAGGTTTTATGTTTGCAGTTGGATGTATTCAGGCCCAAAGTTGTCATACAAACCAATGCCCTGTAGGTGTAGCAACTCAAGATAAAGACCGTCAAAAAGCAATTGATGTACCAACCAAATCAGAACGTGTATTTAACTTCCATAAAAATACATTACATGCTTTATCAGAAATGATAGCTGCGGCTGGTTTACGTCACCCTTCAGATATTAAAGCCCACCATTTGGCTCAACGAGTAAATGACCGTGAAATTAAGAACTATGCACAATTGCATTTTTTCTTAAAAGAAGGCGAACTTTTGCAATCCCAACTTAATAGTGATGATGATAATTTTTATTATCGTATGTGGAATATGGCTGATGCCAATCACTTTTAATTCATATTAATTTTATAATCTGGGTATCATAATTATATTGTGATGCCCTTCTATTTTTTTCATCAATATGTGATTTTTATTTAAATTATATGCTGATATTGATTTGTATTTAATCTATTTTTCACATAACATAAAAGCATAAATATTGTACAAACGTTTAAATTTACTAAATAAATATTTTTGAAATCATATAACAAGAAGGTGTCAACTCATGTTTAAAACAGCATTTATTCCATCTTTTATTGCCCTTGCGATAGGTTTAACTAGCTATGCAACCGCTTGTACACGTACGGTATATTTAGGCAATAATGAGCATATTATCACTGCCCGTTCAATGGACTGGAAGGTTGATACAGATACGAATTTATGGATTTTCCCGAGTGGCATTGCTCGTGATGGAAGTGCAGGATCTAAATCAATAAAATGGACTTCTAAATATGGTAGTGTTATTGCAACAGGTTATGAAGTTTCTACAACCGATGGAATGAATGAGGCTGGTTTAGTTGCTAATGTCTTATGGCTAGTTGAATCTCAATATCCCAATACGAAAAAGACCGATAAACCCTTATTAAGCATTGCCGCTTGGGCACAATATGTACTCGATAATTTCGCAACCGTTGATGAAGCGGTTAAAGCCCTTGAGAAAGAACCATATACCATCGTGACAGATAGCGTTCCTGGTGAAACCAGATTAACAACACTACATTTATCTATTTCCGACAAAACAGGTGATAGCGCAATTATTGAATATATTGGCGGCAAACAAGTAATTCATCACAGTCGAAGTTATCAAGTCATGACTAACTCGCCTACATTTGATAAGCAACTTGCACTTGCTGAATATTGGAAACAAATTGGTGGTACGGTTATGCTCCCTGGCACAAACCGAGCTTCTGACCGTTTTGCTCGTGCTTCATTTTATATTAATGCAATTCCAAAAACCGACGATATGAAACAAGCTCAGGCATCTGTATTTAGTGTTATTCGTAATGCATCTGTTCCATATGGATTAAATACACAAGAAGAGCCTAATATTTCTTCGACTCGCTGGAGAACTGTTGCAGACCATAAACAGATGCTTTATTTTTTTGAATCAGCTTTATCACCAAATATATTTTGGGTCGACTTGAAGAAAATAAATTTTAAAGATGGCAAAACGCGTAGACTTGATCTCGGTCCCGAGCAGAGTCATATCTATGCTGGTGATGCGACCTCTGACTTTAAAATTGCAAAACCATTTGCTTTTTTAAGTCCAAAAACTCTTTAATGAAGAGTAAAATTTATCATCTCAAAGATAAATAATATTAAACATGCTTTCTTGGAATTACATTATGAAAAAAATCCTATTTTTGTTAGGTACTTGTTTACTTACAACAGCTTGTAGTACGACCTCTTATCAGCCTAACACCACAACAGCAACATCAGAGTTAAAAACAGCAGGTCAACTCAATTGCTTACCTACCGAGCTTTGCCCAAGCTTGTTGGTCAAATGGAATGAAAAACAAAAAAATCAAGTTCGTGTCGATGTACATTTAAGTAGTAGTTATAACTTCTATGATATTAATACATTAGTGTTTGACATTGATGGCAAACAATTTAGTTATAAACCGGCTCAAGCTACTGAGAAAACTACAGTTAGTCGCTTTGTTCCTAAGCACTCGACCACGTACTTTATTATTCCAAGTCAATTTTTAAAAGAATTCAAAAATGCTCAAAACATTAACGTTTTAGTAAAAACTGATAAAGGTATAATTGAGCGCAATATGTATAGCCCGCAAAAGCAATCATCTGTTTATCAAAACTTTGTACAGCTCTATCAAAATGCAAAATAAAGTAGCATTTATCTAATACCTTGCATCTATCTCACCTTAGGAGATAGATGCATTATTTTTAATAGTAAAAATATTTGGGCTTTGCATGTAAAAAAGCGGGAATTAAACCTGTTAGGGCCGCACGTATATCTGCACGTTCATTAATTAATTGATGTGAGCCTTCTTCCAACATTAATAAAGTTTGAAGTCTAAATTTACGGCGAATGAACTCAATGTTGTAACGCCAGTCTACCGTTTGATCGAGTGCGCCTTGTGCTAACCAAACAGGAATACGACAAGCAGGTCGCTCTTCCATTTCCTGCATCCATTTTGACATTGCCAAAATCCAGTCCATGCCCATCATACGTGGCTGTAATGGATCTTTTAAACGGATAAATCGGAGAAATTCAGGGTTATGATTATTCCGCCTAAAATGTCTAGGAACTTGACGCTTAATACGACGGATAATACCTAGCCCCACCGGATTATGCCACCATGCCGTTTTAGCTGGTCGAATTAAAGGTGAAAGCAGTAAAACTCTATCAACAATCGGATCTTGTCTTTTTTCTGCATATTCAAGTAAGTGGTGCATCCAAATTGCACCACCTGTACTCTGCCCTATACCGACCCATGGTTTCGGCAACTGATCTGCATGTTTAACATACTGATACACTGCCATTAAAACTTGCTGATAGTGATCAAAGTTTTGAATGCTTGCTGGTGAACCATTACTTAAACCATGACCAGGCAAATCATAAGTAATAACACTAAAACCCTGTTCAAGAATTTCACGAATGATAGGTTGATAAATTCCACTATGCTCCAAATAACCATGCAATAAACATACGGTTCCTTGTATTTTGTCTAGTTTAGGCTTGAAAACTTGCACATGTAGACGAAACAAAGGCATTTGTACATAGCCTTGCCAATGATCACAATCGAGTAAATGTAAACCGTATAATTTACGGTATGCTAAAAGTTCACGAGAAGGTTCTTCTAATGTATTTAAATTGAGTGGACTTAAAACTTGCGGAGTGAGATCACGGTTAGGCACCGGTAAATCTAATTGTTTTAATACGGCAGGATTGAGAAATGGAATCTCAGACATTAAGGTACCTCTCGACAATCACTTGAACCAAATAACATGTCACGAATTGTCGCAAGTAATTCATAATTTGCACGACGACTATGATCGTAGTTTTGTATACTCGGTTGCCAACGTGTTAGCAGTGTTGGCATCGGAGCGATAACTGGAATAGTTTCTATACCATTTAATGCAAATAGGCGACGCGTGCGCGGCATATGATATTCATCAGTGACCAACATGACGGTAGGCGCCCCTCCTTTCTTTTGAAGCAACAATGAACTGAAACGAGTATTCTCACAGGTATTCATACTACGATTTTCTAATAATTTTGCATCAACTCCACGCACTTTTAACCATGCCTGCATATAAGGCGCTTCCACACCACTCAGCACAATAGGTAGATGGTTTTGTTTTTCAACTTCTAAGGTTTTTTCTAGTCTTAAACGCGTATAACTATTAACTACGATATCTTTGCCATTTTTATCTAAAGTTAAACCTCCACCTAACACCACAATTGCGTAGGGTTCCGATAACTTTTTAGGTTGAGTCGGCAATGGGTTTTTACGGATATACTCAATCTTTTGTTCAGGCTCACTCACAGCACTTTGATGTTCTGGCACTATAGGTTTTCTTGCTAAAAACTCTGAATATTGTTCTGTAAGCGCCTTATTTTCAGAACTATTAATAAAAAGTGCCTCATCAATAGGCCCACTTGCTTCATCAGCAGCATCAATTTCTGAATTTTTAGCAACCAAAGGAACACTGACAGCTGTCATTTCATCTTCTAGCTCTTCTTCTTTTTCTTGTAGAAGAATAATTTGCTGTAAAGCCTTATAGTTTTCTTGTATATAACCCAAATCAGCTGTCTTTTTTTCACGTAAAGCATCTTCTGTCAGCTTTAAATAAGCCTGATGAGCAATCCATAGATTTGAACCAGGCTCTAAGTTATCATGTTCACTTAATGCAGCTTTCCTCTGGCTTTCTGCAGCCACTTCATTCACATCTACTGGAACGAAATAGTTAAGTCCAGCTACAATAAGTTTTGAATAAAATGGCGAATATAAAAAAACTACGAAACAGCCTAATAGTACAAATAGCAGAGTAACTACTTGTACAAAACGTACCATTAAGTGTACTTTTGGCATAAAACTATTCCGTATGATTTTCAATTAAACCTAAACTGTTATAGAGAACAGGTTCTGGTTCTAACATAACATGGAAACACTGATCAACATCATGTTGTACAGCCTGATAAGTTTTCTTCACATCAGCAAGAGATGCATTGGCATAATTCACCAAAACCAACGCTTGTTTGTGAAACATACCCACCATGCCCAACTGTTTACCTTTCCAGCCCGCCTGATCAATTAACCAACCCGCTGCAATTTTAACGTTGCCATTGGCTTGAGGATAATGTGGAATTGTTGAAAATTGTGTGATTAAGCGTTCAAATTCTTGAGCATTTACAATCGGATTTTTAAAGAAACTTCCAACATTCGGATATTCTTTTGGATTAGGTAATTTACTTTGACGAATATGGATAACCTGACTTTGTAAATTTTCGGCAGTTAAGTCATTTCCAACAGCTTGTTTTAAATCACCATAATTTAACTTTAAATGAGGCTGCTTTGGTAATTTAAAGGTGACATGAGTAATGATGTAGCGCGTTGGATCGTCTTTAAAAATGCTATGGCGATAAGCAAAATGACAATCTGAAGCCAGAATGGCTTGGGTCTGTTCCAGTTTGCGGTCATAGACTTGTACTGACTCAATAAATTCACCGACTTCAACACCATAAGCACCAATATTTTGTACAGGTGAAGCACCGACTAAGCCCGGAATAAGAGCTAAATTCTGCAAGCCAAACCAACTCTGCTTTGTACTATATAAAACAAAATCGTGCCAAACCTGTCCTGCACCGACTTTGACGCAAACAGAATCCTGATCTTCAGATAAAACTTCTATACCCTGAATATCAAGATGAATTACTAGCGCATTAATCTGCTGCGGCAACAACATATTACTACCGCCAGACAAAACAAGTACGTTTAACTCATGCTCTTTAGCAAAATCTAAAGCTTCTTTAATGTCTTCAACAGAAGTGATTTTAGTGTAATGAGAAGCTGTCACATCTAAACTTAAAGTATTGAATGGCTTAAGCTGTACTTGATTTTGAATTTGCATTGTATTGATAAACCTATTCCTAAACATTCAATTGTTTTTTAAGATATTAATCCATGCCAGAGTACTTGATTCACATTGGTCAAGTACACGCTCGAAGCCATCCTCACCGCCATAGTAGGGATCAGGCAAAGCTTGCTTTGGATATTGAGGATCATGTTCACTCATTAATGCTACTTTTGCTCGAATTTGATGGTTACCAAACTGAAAGATAGCGCTTTGTAGCAAATTATGAATATCTTCAAAGTTTTGATGATCCATAGCCAAAATCAAGTCAAAATCTAAAAAGTCTTGAGTTGAAAGTTGTCTGGCACGTAAAGATGATAAATCGTAACCTCTTTTCTTGGCATGCAACTGGCTACGCTGATCAGGTGCTTTATTTGGATGGTAATTGCTTGTTCCAGCTGAATCGACGATTACATTGAGTTGATGTTTATCACAATAATGTCTGAAAACAACTTCAGCCGTGGGAGAACGGCAGATATTTCCTAAACAGACACATAACACCTTATACTGCGTTTCCATTAGAAATTTATTCCAACCATTTGAATTACATATAAATAAGTATTTTTCACGAAAAAATCTTGCAAAACCCTGACTAAACTATCAATGATTATCAGGTTTGAATTGACCATTGTGACAAGCTGCATTTTGTCAAAACTCACTTGGCTTGAAAAGGAAAATAATGTTTATCAATAGATTAAAAGTTGATAAATCAGGCGATAAAGTCGCTAAACTTTTATTTTGATTTTAATTAGAGATACCAATCATATTTTGAATAAAGTTATGCTCAATTATAAAAGCCCTATTCATAGGGCTTTGAGTCAATCATTTAGCTGAAGTCATGAACTCAATCATTTCCTTCGTTGACCTTAAGCTACCTAATTACCACTGCTCAGGTGGGTATTCGTCAATTCTTATCCAAACATGTTCCCGAAAAGCAGGATTACCCTTACCCTCTATTTCTACAAATAAATCTGTTATTCGTTTGAAAAGCTCGGCCTTACTGTCTTTATCGAGTAAACCTTCTATAGTTTGTATATTTATAAATGGCATAATGCTATCTGAATTAAAGCTAAGTCTAAATTAAAACTAACTCATCGTAATCATAAGAAATAAATTTTTTATATCTGGTTTCCTCTTATGTGAAAGCTCAGTGAAAGGGTTTCAGATAACACAAAAAAGCCTACTCTTTTAAGTAGGCTTCCGCTTATGACTTTGCGCTGATCATTAAGGTTTATTGTTGTTTAAAGCAACAACTCAATTTTACAGAAATACTTAACAATTAAAACCCTACCATTAGTCCAGAATTAGTTGGGGCTTTTACAACCTAAATTAGCTCTTGGAAATTCCTCTATCCAAGGAATTTCATCACTTTCCTAATAAAAAAATTTATTTATTTTTAAAAAGCTTATCGGTCATAGTTCTATCAATTTTGCTACGATGCCCATTCTCAAAGTATCGATCAACATGACATAGTTTTGTTTTGGTATCGCAGAAAACACCATTTGAGAGTGTAAACGCTGAAGTGTCATAATCACCTTGAGAAAAAGCCTTGTTCGCCTTATAAGGGCCTAGGTATTTAGCAGTCAGTTTTTTTGAGATACCTTTTTTGTCAGCACAAATATACTTGTCACAAATTACGCCCTTTTGAGGCGAATATATGCCAGAGTTGGTTTTCGCGATTGCTATAGGACTCAGCATCAAACACGTACATCCAATGACACTCAGTAAAGTTTTTGATATTTTCATTTTTTAGAACCGAATAAAATTATAAATTGTTAAGGCATTATATAAATTAGTAGTCTGCTCGAAAATCTACACAAGCCTATAAATAACAAAAAAACCACCTTACAATGGACTTTTAAATTACCTACGTGATCTTGGTCTATCACCCTACTCCGACCACATAAAAATAGTGCTTATCTCTGACAACACTCAACATAATCGCACCAGAGCTACTTTATTTTAAGGTGTCTTATGCTAAGTTATTTGAAGATTGAATCTTAAAGAAACGTTCAACAATAATGTTCAAGAATAAGGAAATAATGTATATGAGCCATTTTCAATTTCAAACCGTTCCAAATATCATCTCAGGCTTAGGCTCTATACAAGAATTACGAAATATTTTATCTGCAAAAGCTTACCGTAAATTATTATTGGTCACTGATGCGGGCATGATTAAAAATCAATTACACCTGCCTATTCTTCAAATTTTAGATACGCTCAATATTGAATATGTCATTTATGCAGATGTTCAAGCTGATCCACCAGAACAAGTCGTTTTAGATGCAGCTAATTATGCAAAACAGCAAAATGTAGATGCCATTATTGGTTTTGGTGGTGGCAGTTCTTTAGATGTTGCAAAAGTAATCGCTTTACTCACCCACCCCAACCAAACTCAAAGTCTGCAAGAGATGTACGGCGTAAACCAAGTAACCACTGCTCGCCTACCTCTTATTTTAATTCCAACGACAGCCGGTACAGGTTCTGAAGTAACGCCTATTTCAATTGTGACTACTGGTGAGACAACAAAAATGGGGATTGTCTCTCCAGTACTGTACGCCGACACAGCAATTCTTGATGCTACTTTTACTCAAAACCTTCCAGCACATATTACCGCTGCTACAGGTATTGATGCGATGGTGCATGCTATTGAGGCATATACCTCTAAACACAAGAAGAATATATACACCGATATTTTAGCTAAGCATGCTTTGAAGTTGTTAAACCATAACTTACCAAAAGTACTTAAGAACGGTAATGATTTAGAAGCACGGCAAAACATGCTTTTTGGTTCAATGCTCGCGGGTCAAGCATTTGCTAACTCACCTGTTGCTGCTGTACATGCTTTAGCTTACCCACTGGGCGGTCATTTTCATTTATCACATGGGCATACCAATGCCTTAGTGTTGGTTGAAGTATTAAAATTTAATGCACCCAATGCAAAAAAACTCTATGCAGAACTTATGCAATGGCTCGACCCATACAGTAATGGCAGCACTGATGGTTTATGTGATCTGTTTATTGATCATATGCAGAACCACTTAGACCGTAGTGGCTTGACCTTAAAACTTAGAGATTTGGGTATTGATGAGTCCAGCTTACCTAGACTTGCTCAAGATGCCATGTTGCAAACTCGCTTGCTACAAAATAACCCGCGTGATATGACAGAAGCCGCTGCTCTGGCAATTTATCAGGCGATTCATTAATGACTAAACCCGTTTTAAAAACCCGAGATCAATTTAAGTTCTTCTTAGATATTCAAACGCGTTGGGCAGATAACGATATTTATGGCCATGTGAATAATGTGACTTACTATAGCTACTTCGATACGGCAGCCAATGCATTGCTTATTCAAAAAACAGGTTTTGATATTCATGAAGCAAAATCAATTGGCTTAGTGGTTGATTCAGCATGTAGCTTTTTACAAGAGTTATCATTTCCAGAAATTATTCAAGTAGGTGTTGCGATTGGTAAAATCGGTACGACTTCTCTACGTTATGAATTGGCGATCTTTAAACAAGGTCAAGAGCAAGCCTCAGCTCAAGGACATTTTGTGCATGTGTTTGTAGATCGCGAAACGCGTAAAACCGTACCCATTTCTGAGTCAGTTCGTGAAGCTTTAAAAAGTTATTTATTATAAAAAATGGGGCAAAAAGAAAATGATTTGTTCTTTTTGCCCCACCTAAACTTACATCATTGCAGGATCACTAAAGGAGTCTTCACCCGTTTCAACTCGGCCCGCAAAACGTCGGTAATAATATGGATCACTCTGGCTCGTGATTTCAAAATCGTACCAATGCCCTACGTCAGCTAAAGCCCAATGTTGCTTAACGATTTGTCCCGCTTTTACGGTAAATTGTAACGGCGCATCTTGTCGATATGCACAAGGTTTTACTATCAATATTGCATCCTTGGTTCCTTCATTCATGAGTTCTACGTATACATCACCATTGGCAATGTCATAGCACACTCGAATTTCAGGTTTAACACCACTATCAACAATACGTTGAGTATCACCTTTAAAGTGACGATGATAGCCATTTGGACCAAGTACCCATAGGTCATAACGACCTAGGTTATCTTTTAAAGCATCCCATTCGTCATCTAGAGTTTTATTCGGCTCGACAATATAACGCTTTGGAATAAGGTCTAGGTTAAGTTTGTCATATACATGGAAAACCGCTGCTTGCTGACCTGTATTAGAAAAAATCAATTGCACCTTACCATCTGCTTTAGCGCGCGCGCTGGTATGCAACTCGTAAGGCAGCGCACGTGACAGGCGTATACCACTTTGCTGAATCGGTAACTTAATATCCGTGGGTACAGGTACAGCTGGCAAAGTTTCTTGATTTTCTCTTAACTCATCTGCCTGCAAACGTGTCTGTTTACCATTGAGCTGAGGTAAAACATCTGCATTTGGTGTTTTAAAGTTAAATGCACTGGTTAAATCACCACACACTGCACGGCGATATGGACTGATATTCGGCTCTTTTACACCGAAACGTTTTTCTAAAAACATGAGGATGGAAGTATGGTCAAAAACTTGTGAGTTCACCCAGCCACCACGGCTCCATGGGGAAATCACATATAACGGAACACGAGGACCCGGACCATAAACTCGTCCATCATGTGTAGGTTGAGAATGACTTCCCTCAGGTGCAGCATGGTCAAAATATTCATCCTGCATATCAGCACTGCTTAATGTCGATTTACCAGCATACTGACCATTTTCAAGTCGTGATGGCGCAGATGGTGACGGTACATGGTCAAAGTAACCATCATTTTCATCGAAATTGATAATGAGTGCTGTTTTACTCCAAACCTCTGGCACAGCAGTTAAAGCATCAATAATTTCTTGAATAAACCATGCCCCTTGGACAGGACTAGAAGGATCTGGATGTTCACAATAAATTGATGGTGCATTAATCCAAGACACTTGAGGTAACTTACCCTCACGAATGTCTCGCTTAAAAGCATCGAGATATTCTTCAGGTTTATTGCCTGGCAAAGTATTGGCAATGCCTTTATAGAGTGGATTTTTGGCATTATCGGTCGCAGCATCATAGGCTTTATAGGGTAACTTTTGCCCTGTATCGGCATACGGTTTATTTGGTTCACCACCGCTTGCAACAGGATAGCCAGATGCGATATTCGCCTTTCTAAACGTACGAAATGCGCCAAGCATATTATCGCCCCATTCATCTGGCATATTTTGATAACAAATCCAACTTACACCTGCTTCTTCCAAACGTTCGGCATAGGTCTTCCATGTATAACCGCGATCTGCCGTAGCTGGATTACCATCAATCCAGTCCCATTCATTGTTTACAAATGAACGCTTGGTCGGTGTTGCCCCATTGGTACCCGTTAAATGAAAAGAGCGGTTTGCATCTGTTCCAGTGTGCATAGAACAATGGTAGGCATCACAAATCGTAAAGGCATTGGCAAGTGCAAACTGATATGGAATTTCTTTTTCTTTAAAATAGCCCATAGATATGTCAGTCTTATAGGTTGGCCAATTCGCCATACGGCCATTGTCCCAAGCCAGCTGACTGTCGTTCCACGTATGCGGCGTCCCATCTGCACGCTGTGCATTATTGGCTGTACCGTCTAAATGAAACGGCGTTAAAACTTGTCCATTACGTCTAAGCTGTTCCCAGACACGACGGCCATTTGGCAGAGGAATTGTAAAACGGTCAGCGAAACCTCGAACCCCTTTTAACGTACCAAAGTAATGGTCAAAAGATCGGTTTTCCTGCATTAAAATAATAACGTGCTCGACATCCTGAATGGTGCCAGTTTTATTATTTGCAGGAATTGCTAAAGCTTTTTGAATACTAGACGGAAAAGCTGCCAATGCCGCAGCACCAAAACCCATATTTAAAGAGTAATTTAAAAATTTACGACGTGTAATCATAGTCAAGTTCTTTTTATTATTTAAGTTTATGGAGCACAGCGCATTACAGGCTTTTTACCTGTTTCTGGTGTATTCGAATTATCATTTGCCGAGTCGTTACAACCACTCAGTAGAATGGCGCCAATTAATAAGAAATATGAATATTTAAAGGAAGTTGTTCCTCTGCATTGCCTTTTCATGACGATATTAGTCCATTTAAAACCTAAAATGGCTAACATAGGAAAGTACAATGACAGTGGCATGACCTGAATATTTCAATCCAGTGAAAAATATGAAAATTCTATTATTCCCACATTTCTCACCAGATCAAAATTCACATAAATTTAAGGCTTTAATTGAATATTTTGTAGTTCGCCATCAAAAGTTTCTATCAGGCTTTTAATAACGGGTTGTTGCTGTAATAGCTCTGTCGCTCTATGGAAAGCTTTTTCTTTACGAATACTTTGCATGACATAAGGTGTAGATGTTTTGACTACACCATATTCAACCGTAAACTGCGTATCTACCCATTGTTGCTTTAAAGCATCAATTAGACCTTGCTGCAATTGGGTCAACATATTTTCATATTCTTGAGGAATATGAAAAACCGTGTTACCGCCAATTTCCCCAGTCATCACACCATGTTGAGCAAGCTCTTGGACGGCTGGAGAAAGCTGACTGTTTCTAAACCAGTACTCCCATTTTTCAAGTGTCCACTCACCTTCTAAAATTTGAGGAGAAAGCTTTAAAATATCCTGAGGCATAAGCTGCCCGTTATCAGCTGCACTAGACTCTTTTACAACTGTATTAGTTTCAATAACAACTTTGGCTTGTTCAATAACAACTTCGGCTTGCATCAATGACTGCTGCTCAATAATAGGTTCAGAAACCAAATCATGAGTAACAGGTGCATCTTGAGCGAGTGAAAATTCAACGCTAGATGTTTCAAATAAACCTTGCGGCTCAGCAGTGAAAGCTGGTTCAGGTTCAATTTGTTTAGCTTGGGTTTCCACCTGAACGTGTACTGACTTTTGTTCTGGTACTGGAATGAAATCTTCCTCCAAAACATTACTTGTCTCTTGAACAGGTGCTGACTCAAACCCAATCAGCTCATGATGATTTGGGTCAAATACCATTAGATCCTGATTAGACCGAGGTTCAGGTTCAGGTTCAGGTTCAGGTTCAGGTTCAGGTTCAGGTTCAGGTTCAGGTTCAGGTTCAGGTTCAGGTTCAGGTTCAACCATAGCGGGTTGACTAATAATTTCAACAGGCTGAACGGTACTTACAGGAGTAATCTCTTGAACTGTTGGCTGAGCTTGTGAACTTAGCCCCACCACTGCTTGCTCATTTTGTTGAACAGGCTCTGAAACTAAAATCTCATTTGGCGCTAAAGGACGGAATGCCAATAAGCGTAAAACACACATTTCAAAACCTTGCTCTTGCGTTACAGCAAGTTGCAAGTCTGAACGACCTTTACATGTGATTTGGTAATAAAGCTGCAAATCTTGAGCAGAAATCTGCTTAGACAGTTGCATGATTTTGCGATTGATTTCATCGCTATATTTCAAAATCAAATCAGGTAGATATTGCAAAATTGCCAATTCATGCAATGTCGAAATCAACTGGTCAAGCACAAGTGAAACATCTAGCGCTTGATGTCTAAATTGGAGTAATAACTGGCTCACTTTTGCACGTTGGTTTTGATGAACCGCTAAAATCAAATCATAAATGATCGTACGGTCAATCAAGCCAAGCATTTCTTTAACATCTTGGTGATGTACCGCACCTTGACCATAAGCAATGGCTTGGTCCGTTAAAGATAATGCATCACGTAATGAACCTTGAGCAGATTCAGCAATTTGCCAAATTGCATCTTGGTCAGCAGTAATTTGTTCTTTTTCAAGAATAGCACCGAGGTGCTTAGTAATTTCATCGACGGCTAAAGGTCGTAGCGTAAATTGCAAACAACGTGAAATGACCGTAATCGGTAGCTTTTGTGGATCAGTCGTTGCAAACAGAAACTTAACGTGTTCTGGTGGTTCTTCTAGTGTTTTTAATAACGCATTAAAAGAATGCGTAGAAAGCATATGTACTTCGTCAATCAGGTAAACTTTAAAACGTCCTTGCGTTGGCGCATAAGGAACGTTGTCTAAAAGTTCACGCGTATCTTCTACTTTCGTTCTTGAAGCAGCATCAATTTCAATCAAGTCAATAAAACGACCTTCATTTACTGCCTTACAGGTTGCACAGACTTCACATGGTGTAGAAGTTACGCCAGTCTCACAGTTTAAACACTTGGCTAAAATACGTGCAATTGTAGTTTTACCTACACCGCGCGTTCCTGTAAATAAATAAGCATGGTGTAGGCGCCCACGTTCCAATGCACTACTTAATGCACGAGAAACATGGTTTTGCCCCACTAACTCATTGAAATTACGTGGACGGTATTTTCTAGCAAGTACTTGATACATGTATGCTCCTTGTTACAGGCATAAGCATACTTTGTTTTTAAAAGCGTGTGAACGCATAAAGCTCATATCCGTACAGATAAACTGCGAACCATACCATTTGTCTGCACGATCAGTTATTTTAAAGTTTCGGAGAAAAAGTCTTTCTACCGAAACTTTAAATACTGTAAAACATTTTAATTCGCTTTTTTCGGAAAACTAAACCAAACAAATACAGTTAAAAGGAAGAAACAAATAGCTGAGATAGTAAGCACCCAACTATGCGCATAACTAAAAGCTTGCTGAGCAACTGCAATTAATTGCCCTCCCAAAGGGCTTTCAAGGTTAGACGCTAATTGCATGGTTTCACCAATCGATATACTCGCTTTTTCAATTAAGTTCGACGGAAGCCCTTCTGGCAAAATAATAGAGCGACTATAAAACCAAGACAGCATTAATCCAAATATAGCAACGCCCAAACCAGCACCAAGTTCATAGGCCATACCTTCAATCGCACCTGCTGCACTTGCCTTTTGAGGCGGTACAGATGACATAATCGCAGCAGTTGAAGCCAGTAAGGCAATTTCAATGCTAAAGCCTAAAAACACCATACAAGCCCATGCTAAGAAGTGATCGGTCGAGAAGTTAAGCTGAGCAAGCCCCCATAGACTAAATCCACTTATTAAAATACCAACAGTAGATACGAGTCTAAGCCCCCATTTGTTTAAACAGATTCCTGCTAATGGGCCACCTAAGCTAATTGCGATCATAAATGGAATAATAAACATGGCTGCCTGTAAGGGAGAAAACCCATGTACAAACTGCAACTCTTGAGACAAGAGTAGTTCAAATCCAACTAAAGCAATCATAGAAACAACAGCCATAACAATGCTGGTAGAAATCACCGGATGTTTAAATAATTCCAGATCAATCATTGGCGTGGTAGTTCTTTTTTGACTTCGAATGAAGTGGATTAAAGTACTTATACCAACCACAAACATCACAACCGTAAGCACCGAGAAGTTGTACATCGCCGATTTGATTGAATAGATCAGGCTTAAAATAGCTACAACCAAAATTAAAGCTTGCCCTAAATTAATTGGCTGATCCGTTTTCTCTTGTTGTTTTGGAATGATCATCGCGATCATGACCAGAACGACTAAAATAATCGGGATGTTAATGAGAAATACAGCGCCCCAATGGAAATGTTCTAGTACAAAACCACCTACCAATGGACCAAAAGCTGCACCTCCACCACCCACTGTAGACCAAAGACCAAGTGCAAAATTTCTCTGCTTCTCTTCGGTAAAAGCATTACGGATGCCTGATAAAGTGGCAGGAATAAGCATCGCTGCCCCTAGACCTAAAACAGCACGGGAAGCAATTAAGGCATAAGCCGTTGGAGAAAAAGCCGCAGCTAAGGAACCGACTCCAAAAATTGCAGTTCCAATAAATAATAATTTTTTAAAGCCAATACGATCACCTAGTGCACCCATCGGTAAAATCAAACCCGCCATAATCAGTGAATAAATATCAATGACCCATAAAAGCTGATTGGCAGTTAAATTCAATGCTGCACTTAAAGAAGGTGTTGCAACATGCATCACCGTTGCATCAATCGTAACTGGTAAATATATAAGGACGATAATTGTCAGGATTAACCATTTTTTTTGCATAACGCTCTTCAATATCCAAAACTTGGACATGTGTTCAAATTGTGGTTATTATATACACAATTGGACACTTGTCCAAGTTTTAGTTTTAATGTAATTTGTGTCGAATTCAGTCAGGTGAAAGAAACATGGCCTATCTTAATCGCGATCAACGCAGAGAAATGATTCTGCAAGCAGCCATGCAAGTTGCTTTGGCTGAAGGTTTTACAGCCATGACGGTACGCCGAATCGCAACAGAAGCACAAACATCAACTGGACAAGTTCACCACCACTTTTCTTCGGCATCTCATTTAAAAGCTGAAGCTTTTTTAAAGCTAATGGAACAGCTTGATGAAATTGAACAAACCCTAAAAACGACCAGCCAATTTCAAAAGCTATTTATCTTATTAGGTGCAGAAAATATAGATAGACTTCAGCCCTACTTACGCTTATGGAATGAAGCTGAACTCTTGATTGAACAAGATGTTGAAATACGAAAAGCATATAACCTTGCCATGCAGAATTGGCATCAAACAATTGTGCAAGCCATTGAATGTGGTAAAAAAGAAGGTGAATTTAAAAATATATCTAATTCAACTGATATTGCTTGGCGACTCATTGCTTTTGTATGCGGATTAGAAGGTATTTATCAACTTGGTTTACAAGGTTTAGCTGAAGAAGACTTCAAGCGTCATACTGAAGCAATTATTCGCCTAGAGTTATTATAAATATAGAAGCTGGCATTACTTAGAATACCAGCTTTAAAACACTAAAATTAGAACCAGCCTTTACGGCCTTTTAAAATTTGGTCAGTGCAACGTAAGGCTTCTTGAGTTAGTCCCCACAAACGGTAATCACCCGTGATTGAACCAATTTGAAAGTTATGAGTATAGGCAAAACTCAGGTCACGCTCAGGATCACACCATGCACCTGAACCATTATAGCCAATATGCCCAAAGCCATTTTTAGCGCGTTTACCCATAGTAATAATACGGTGATATCCTAGGCGCCAATTCATCGGTATTGGCATGACACGATCACGTGCATAACTTTGAATGGTACTGAGCTCTTTAAATATTTCTGGTCGAATAAGTTGCTGCCCATCCCATTCACCGTGATTTGCCAGCATTGCATAAATTTTAGCAAGACTATTTGCAGTAAACGTACCGTTCGCCGCCGGAATGACTGCTTGCAATCCTTCATCACTAAAGAAACTAAAATTCTTCATTCCTTTTGGAATCATGGCATCCTGAAAATCTTGTGGGTCTTGTCCCGTCCATGTAATCATTTTTTCAGAGAGTGAACTCTTGCGTGGCTGAGGTTTGTTAGGTTTTTCAGCTTGAGTCGATACTGGTTTTTCCGGCTTAGGTTGCGTAATTAACCGTGCTACTCGATCCAGTTCGCTTGCAGGTGTACCAAAATAAGCACCATCTAACTTCAACGGTTCAACTAGGTATTTTTGCATGAGCTGATCTAAAGCTTGACCTGTCGCTTTTTCAAGTATGCCACCCACGAGCCAACCAAATGTTAAGGCTTGATAAGCATTGTCCTGACCTGCAAGGAACCTTGGCTTGGTGGCTGCCATCACATCTAACATATGTGACCAGTCGAGCATTTCCCTCGCACTTTCAATAATATTTCGAATATCAAACATACCACTTTGATGGCTCAGCACATGACGTAAAGTCATTTGTTCTTTACCATTTTGAGCAAACTCAGGCCAATATGTCACAATCGGTTTGTCGTATTCTAAAAAACCTTTACTGACTAAAATATGCGCTAAAGTTGCAAGTACGCCTTTACCTGTAGAGTAGCAAACTGCCAAAGTATCGGGTTGCCAAGCTTCAGTGTGTGATTTCAGACCTGTATAGATATCTACAACTTTTTGGCCTCTAAAATAAACCGCCAATGCAGCTCCACCTTGTCCCGTTCTAGCATCTTGGAGACGGCTGAACTGGTGAGCTAAATCAATAAAACGCTCATCTAAAATACCGTGATAGTTATGGGTATCGGCCAGCAAAATCTCTTTAATCACATGAAGTTCCTTGCATTTTTTGTTATTTTCCGAAAAGCAGCCCAAACATCTGTTTAGGCTGCTATTATTTTTATAATGCTTTTACTGTTCCTGCAACATGCGGTTTTTGTGATTTCGTATTACGAATCAAGAAATCAGTCTTTTTATCTGCATTTGCAGTTAAAAACTCAACTTTTGATGGTAAGAATATTGGTAGCTTAAACCACACATCTGCTTCATAAGCATTTGGTAATTCAAGATTCGCTAGTGCTTTAGCTTTGCTCCACATACCATGCGCAATGGCTTGTTTAAAGCCAAATGCTTTTGCAGTAATGGCATGAATATGAATTAAGTTAAAATCACCAGACACTTTCGCATAACGGCGACCTGTGTTTTCTAAAATATCCCACTCAGCCTTTGGAACATAAGCAGGTGCTTGTTCTTCTTTGGCTTTCTCACCCACTCTTTTCTCGACTTTTTGGCGAGATAAATAAGTTGTTAAGCCCTCCATCACCACTTCATTACCAACTTTTGCAGTAGTAATAAAGTCAAACTGAACGCCTTTATCATGCGGTTTTAGTTCACCAAATTTGCATGACAAAGTGAGTTTTTCAGTTACACCAATTGGTCTGGTCTGTTTAATCTGATTACGGATATGGACTAAACCTAAAATCGGAAATGGAAAGGCTTCTGCTGTCATCATATGCATTTGCAAACTTTGAGAAAGCACAGCCAAATAAATTGCAGGTACGAAGCCATTATTTTTAAAGCTACATACTTCATTATAAGCTTTGAGATGGCTTTGATCAATTTCAAGACGGTCTACCACATATTCAACTTGCGGTAAGATTTTTGGACCTTGAGGCTTTTTAAAAATTAAACCCTGCACCACTTTTGGGTAAGCCAATGCCGCTTTTGGTAGCTGGCTAAAATGACGAGTATTCATACCTAACCTTTTATAATTTATGGATTCTTGAATAAAAAAGGGATGCTCAAGCACCCCTTTTTAGCAAAAGGTGCTTAAGCGCCCAATAAGCTTTGACCACATACACGTACAATGTTGCCATTTACCCCTGTAGAAGCAGTTGATGCAAACCATGCGATCGTTTCTGCTACATCAACCGGTAAACCACCTTGTTGCATTGAATTCATACGACGACCAGCTTCACGAATTGCAAACGGAATTGCAGCCGTCATTTGTGTCTCGATAAAGCCAGGTGCTACTGCATTAATGGTAATACCATTTTTTAAAATAGGTGCAGTAAATTTCACCAAGCCAATCACACCTGCTTTAGATGTGGCATAGTTCGTTTGACCAAGGTTACCCGCAATACCACTAATTGATGATACGCAAACAATACGGCCGTTTGCATTTAGACCATCGTTTTCTAACAAGTAGTCATTTACACGTTCAGCAGCAGACAAGTTAATGTTAATTACCAAGTCCCAAAGCTCGGGCTTCATATTTGCCAAAGTTTTGTCACGAGTAATACCTGCGTTATGAACAATAATATCTAAACCACCCTGTTTTGCAGCAGCAGTTTTAATTTTTTCGCCTGCATCAGCAGCAGTAATATCAATTGCCAATGTAGAACCACCAATGTCAGCAGCTACACGGTCAAGGTCAGCTTGTTGTTGTGGTACGTCTAAACAAATAACATGAGCACCATCACGTGCCAACACATGTGCAATTGCTTCACCAATACCACGGCTCGCACCTGTTACCAACGCAGTTTTACCAGCAAGTGGTTTTGCCCAATCAGCATCAACTACATCTGCTTTAGAAACGCGAACAACTTGACCAGACACATAAGCTGAACGTGGAGAAAGCAAGAAACGCAAAGTTGATTCAAGGTTTGCAGCAGCGCCTTCATCAACATAGACAACTTGCGCAGTAATACCCTTTTTAAATTCTTTACCTACAGATTTGATAAATCCTTCAAGTGCACGCTGAGCGATCGCCTGTTTTACAGTTTTTGCAGTTTCAGGAGTTGTACCAATGACAATAACACGACCAGAAGTCGCAACTTGACGTGCAATCGGGTTAAAGAATTTATAAAGTTCGTTTAACTGTTCTGAGTTTTGAATACCAGAAGCATCAAATACTACTGCTTTGAATTTTGATTCTTTGTCGCCTGCATTGAATGGGCGTAAATTTAAACCAACTTTTGCGGCTTCTTGCTGTAATGCAGCATTATTGCCTACATAGCTATCTGCATGAATATTGCTAAGTACTTGTGCAATCGCACCAGACAATACACTTGATGGCGCTGCGCCAACCAATACTGCACCATTTACTACTGGCTGAGCACTTTCAAAACGCTCTAATGCAACTGGTGATGGTAAACCCAGATTTTTAACAACGAATTTACCAATAGGAGATTGTGTAAATGCTTGGTATTGATCAGTCATGATTATTATCTCTCAAAGAAATGAATTTTCTACGACAGGCTTCATTATGTTATGAGATGGACAGAAACAATATGAAATCAGTCGTTCATTAGAGTTACTCCAAATCATACTTGAGTTCATGTTTGGATGTCTTGACCTGAATGCTATCTACAATGTCATTCTAGTCAATACAGGTCTATTTGAATTGTGTTAATGTAGCTCATAAGAATATCGTTAATATGCTTGGAAAAGCCTTATGAGCAAGACAACTCAAGAAAATCCAGCAGTCGAGAATTCTGCTGAGGAAAAAGTGTCAAATACATCAAAACCGGCTTCTAACACGGCTAAGCGTAACAGCACAACTCCTAAAGCAGCAACTAATACTCCAAAAACGACACGTACTCGTTCAACGACTGCACCTGCACGTAGCCCTCGTAATAAGAGCGCGGCTACAGCAACCCCATCTACATCTTCTAATAATGTAGCTGCAGCACCAAAAGCAACAAAAACCAAAACTTCTGTTCAACAGGATAAAATCATGAGCCAAAACACTGTTCGCCGCGTTGCAATTATTGGTGGCAACCGTATTCCATTTGCACGTTCAAATACTGCTTATTTTAAAGCGTCCAATTCTGACATGCTGACAGCAGCATTGAATGGTTTGGTTGAGCGCTTTAACTTACAAGGTAAGCGTATTGGTGAAGTCGTTGCGGGTGCTGTTTTAAAACATAGCCGTGACTTCAACATGACTCGTGAAGTTGTATTGAGCACAGATCTTGCTCCTGAAACTCCGGCTTATGACATTCAAATTGCTTGTGGTACAGGCTTACAAGCAGCTTTTGTTGTTGCAAACAAAATTGCTCTTGGTCAAATCGACGTAGGTATTGCAGGTGGTGTAGATACCACTTCTGACGCGCCGATTGCTGTAGGTGATGGCTTACGTAAAGTTTTACTTGAGCTCAATGTTGCTAAGACTGGTAAAGACCGTCTTAAAGCATTAACAAAAATTGATTTTAAAAAGCTTCTTGATGCACCAAGCAATGGTGAACCACGTACTGGCCTTTCAATGGGCGAGCACCAAGCAATTACTGCTTTAGAATGGGGTATTACTCGCGAAGCGCAAGACGAATTAGCTGCAAGCAGCCATCAAAAACTTGCTGCTGCTTATGAACGTGGTTTCTTTGATGACTTAATCACTCCATTCTTAGGTCTTAACCGTGACAACAACTTACGTGCAGATAGCACAGTTGAAAAACTTGCTAAATTGAAACCAGTTTTCGGTAAAGGCGAAACTGCAACAATGACAGCAGGTAACTCAACTCCGTTAACTGACGGTGCTTCTGTTGTATTGCTTGCTTCTGAAGAATGGGCAAAAGAAAACGGTCATGAAGTTTTAGCTTACCTTTCTTTCTCTGAAACAGCTGCTGTTGACTTTATTGGTAAAAATGGCCCTAAAGAAGGCTTATTGATGGCTCCTGCTTATGCAGTACCTCGTATGCTTAAGCGTGCAAACCTTAAACTTCAAGATTTCGATTTCTACGAAATCCATGAAGCATTTGCATCTCAAGTGTTGTCTACATTGAAAGCTTGGGAAGATGAAAAATTCTGTAAAGAACGTGTTGGTTTAGACGCGCCTTTAGGTTCGATTGACCGCTCTAAGCTGAACGTAAATGGTTCATCTTTAGGTGCAGGCCATCCATTTGCTGCAACTGGTGGTCGTATCTTGGCAACTGCTGCTAAATTGATTAATCAAAAAGGTTCAGGCCGCGCATTAATCTCTATCTGTACAGCAGGTGGTGAAGGTGTGGTTGCTATTGTAGAAAAATAATTTCTAAATCAACCTAAAAAATAAGCACCCAAACGGGTGCTTATTTCATTTCTATATATAGTGAATTAATGAAGTGATGCAGCTTTAGCATCTGGGAAAAATTTATCTTCGATATGGTCATAACACCACTGGAAAATAAAGGTATAAACCAAAATACATAAGGTTAAACCAATATCTAAAATAAGTGCATCAATGACACTCATCTGAAGCATATATGCAATCATCGGTACCGTTGCAATCAGCAAACCACCTTCAAAACCAATCGCATGTAAAATCCGCACAGGGATCGTTCTTTCCCAATTATATTTATGCTCTACTTTTTCAAAATAATGGTTAAAAATCATATTCCAGAAAACTGAGACCACTGCCATAAACACACCGAGTGTACCGGTTACGTCCATCGGCATATCAAAAATAAAACTTAATGCAATCGCAATGATGACCAATAAAATTCCTTCATAACTGATTGCATGAATGAGTCTTCTCTTGGAAATCAACATTTTTAAATACTCAATAATAACTTGGATAATGTGCATTTTATTTTTATAATGTTGATTAATCCAATCAGGTTCTTTCAATTTTTTTGACAGATGAATGTTAATCAAGAACAATTGCTCATGTTTCAGGCCGTGATTGAAACTGGCTCCTTTTCAGCAGCAGCACGTAAACTTGGAAAAGTTCCTTCGGCTGTAAGCATGTCTATTGCCAATTTAGAAATCGATTTGAATCTGACGTTATTTGAACGTAAAGGCCGTGAACCTACACCTACTGCTGAGGCACGGGTGTTATATGAAAAAACGGCGCAACTATTGATTGAAATGAATCAATGGAAACAGCATGCGCATGCATTAAGTACAGGTCTAGAACCTAATCTCACTATTGTTGTGGTGTCCGAACTCTTACATACCAATTGGACTGACTATGTTTGCCTGCTAGAAAGCCACTTCCCTGACTTACAAATTAATATTGTGTCGGCTCCTCAAGAGGATGCACTTCACATGTTACTAGACGGTTCTGCTCAACTGGCCCTTATGTTTGAACGTGAGCATTTAGACAATAGAGAACAGTTTGTAGAACTTAAACGTGAAGCTTTAATACCAGTAATTTCAAAAACCCATCCTCTTGCACCCCAAGAGCATGTTTCTTATGAGCAGATTTTGGGTACTAGGCAAATTGTGGTGGCAAGTCGAGATGAAACGTTAAAACCCGAATTATTATTTTCAAAACATTACTGGCGTACAGACAATCACCACTCTGCTTGCTTAATGATTTTACGTAACCTAGGTTGGGGTGTTCTTCCTCAAGAAATGTTCAAAGAAAACCCTGAGTTAAACAACAAGCTTAAAGCATTAGATGTATTTGATTTTACGCCTCGCTTTGAATACTACGTAGACTTAGTTTGGAGTCGTGAAAGTGAACTCGGTGCTGCTGCACGATTCCTGATTGACTATATTCGTAATAAGCGAATGCAACAGACTCCTTAATGATTTCAATTGAGATGCAGAACCTAAACGTTTTTCTTTGAAATATAACAATTGATATATCGACAGTATGAATAGACTTTATGCTATAAAGAAAACATAAGATTTATTACTGAAGATGTTGAATATCAATGACTCATACAGCACTTGACCAATTAAAAACATTAACGACCGTTGTTGCTGACAGTAGCGACCTTGATGCTATTCGTAAATTTCGTCCGTTAGATGCGACAACGAATCCTTCATTGATTACGGCAGCGGCAGAACAACCAGAAAGTAAAGAGCTCATTGAAGATGCTTATTATCAGGCAAAAGAAGAAGGCTATAGCAACGACGAGTTAATCGAAAGAACCATTGATATTTTGACTGTAAAATTTGGCGTAGAAATTTTAAAACTGATTGAAGGCCGTGTTTCTACAGAAGTTGACGCTGCCCTTTCATACAACACTGAAGCAACCATTCAAAAAGCGCATGAATTATGTGAACTTTACAAAGGTTATGGTATTGATCAGTCACGTATTTTGATTAAAATCGCATCAACATGGGAAGGTATTCAAGCTGCTAAAGTACTCGAAGCTGAAGGGATTGCTTGTAACCTCACTCTCCTTTTCGGTTTACATCAAGCTCAAGCTTGTGCAGATGCTAAAGTAACTTTAATTTCACCATTTGTAGGCCGTATTTTAGACTGGTACAAAAAAGCTGAAGGTGTAGATGCTTACCCAATCGAAAAAGACCCGGGTGTAGTTTCAGTTAAAAAAATCTATAACTACTACAAACAGCAGAATATTCCCACTCAAGTAATGGGTGCGAGCTTCCGTAGCATCGATCAAGTACTTGGTCTTGCAGGATGTGATTTGCTAACGATCTCTCCTGGATTACTCACTCAGCTTGAGCAAGATGCACGTATAGTTGATGCAGCTCTTGATGCGACTCAATCAAAACAAGCAAAGGCTATTGTTAGACCAGCTCAGAATGAACAAAGTTTTAAAGATGAACTTAATCATGACTTAATGGCATTCCAACTTTTACAAGGCGGTGTTGATGGTTTCATTAAAGCACGAGACCAATTAAGTTTTTTATTACGTCAGTCTTTTGGAATTGATGCAGAAATTAAACCTTAAAAAACTGCACTTTTCATACAAAATCACCGATTTTTGTTATCATGACAAAAATCGGTTTTTTATTGGGTTTCTCGTGTTTGGCATAACAGATTTAACAACATATATAATTGGTACATTCCTAATTGTGTTATTACCCGGACCCAATTCTCTTTATGTGATGTCAATTGCTTCACGCTATGGTATTAAAACCGGATATATGGGTGCACTTGGTATTTTTACTGGTGATCTTATTTTAATGCTCTGTACCGTACTGGGTGCAGCGTCTTTATTAAAAGCATTTCCTTGGGTTTTTATCGTACTCAAACTCATCGGTGCTCTTTATCTGTCCTATTTAGGTTTTAAGCTTTTACAAGGCAGTATTCAGCGCTGGAAACTACGTAATCAACCACAACCAGAAATGGCTGACTTACCAACATTAGATAAAATTCATCCTTATAAAACAGCACTCAGTATTAGTTTACTCAACCCTAAAGCGATTTTATTTTTCCTATCTTTCTTTGTTCAGTTTGTTGAACCAGATTATGCTTATCCTGCTTTAAGTTTTTTAATTTTAGCCGTTATTTTACAGATAATTAGCTTTAGCTATTTAACAGCCCTTATTTTCTCAGGTATTAAGCTTTCAACTTTCTTTAAACAAAACCATAAAATTGCAGCAAGCGGAATCTTTTTAGTTGGCATTCTATTTTTTGGATTTGGTTTAAAGCTCGCCACCTCAACGATCTAATTGTACCAGCCCTATAAAACCTAATATTAAAAGTTTAAAACATGCTGAGCTATTAAAAAGCCAGCATGCCATCTGTTTTGACTTCATTGAGTACAAAAAATGTTCTGACCTGCCTTACTCCTGGTAAGGCAATAATTTTTTCACTATGAAATCGGTTAAAAGCCGCTAAGTCTTTAACTCGAATTTTTAAAAAATAATCGACTTCCCCTGCAACCAAATAACACTCTAAAACATTCTCCAAATCACCTGCTGCTTGTTCAAATGCCTGAAAACTATCAGGTGTTGAACGGTCTAGAACTACACCTACCAATACAATGGTTTCACGCTGCACCATAGTCGGATTAATCCGAGCACGTACATCTAAGATGGCCCCAATTTTAAAAAGGCGTTGAGTGTGATTCCAACAAGACGAGGTACTAATACCCACAAGTTTAGCCAGTTCAGTATTACTTAAACGCCCGTTCTCTTGTAAACAACGCATAATTTTAAGTTCAAGGGGTGATAAATTTTCTGCTTGCTCATCCATAAAAACAATATCCTGGTTTCATTAATTTTTATGAAACAAATTATAGCATTATTGGTTATTTAAAAAATATTGTTCCGTTTTTATTTAAAAAATAGAAAGCACCTTCTTAAAAAAAATTGTTAGATTGATCTAGCTGAAAACAAAGGCAGAAACATATTCATTTTTCAGGGATTTAGAATATTTAGCCATGCAAAAGATTCTTCAAGATTTTTCTATTCCAGCCGTATTTGCTGGTTTTATTACCTTCCTTATTGGTATTAGTGTTTCAGCCATTTTAGTGATTCAGGCTGCTCAAGCTTTAGGTGCTTCGCCTGAACAAATCACATCTTGGTTTTGGGCATTAGGTTTGGGGATTGGTCTATCAGGACTTATTCTTTCATGGAAATTTAAATATCCTGTAGCAACTGCATGGTCAACCGCAGGTCTTGCTTTAATTATGGCTACAGGCGGTGGCTATAGTATAAATGAAGCGATTGGTGCCTTTTTAGGTGGTGGCATACTTACTGCTATTTTAGGCTTTTCAGGTATATTTCAAAAAGCTCTTTCATATATACCGCAAAGCTTAACCAGTGCCATGCTTGCCGGAGTTTTACTTAAGTTCGGTATGTCACTTTTCGTAAGTTTGCAAAATGACTGGGGATTTGTTCTATCTTTACTTGTCATTTATGTGATTACAAAAAGATTATGGCCGCGTTATAGCATCGTATTCACAGCACTTGCAGGTATTGTGCTAAGCCCTGTCTTTTTAGAATTTCATATGCCTACACTTCAGTGGTCTTTAGCTAGACCAGTCTGGATTAGTCCTGTCTTTAGTTGGTCCGCACTTTTGGGCTTAACGCTCCCACTATTTGTCATTAGTATGGCTTCGCAGTATTTACCCGGTATTGCCATGATTAAAAGTTATGGCTATAAACCACATGTTAACCAACTGATTGGCTGGACCGGTTTAACTCAAGTTTTGCTTGCGCCTTTTGGTTGTTACAGTGTAAATATTGCTGCGATTAGTGCAGCTGTATGCCTTGACGATCAAGCTCATCCTGACCCAAGTAAACGCTATATTGCTGGTATAAGCTCTGGTTTTTTCTATGCATTGATGGGATTATTTGCAGCGACACTGACAAGTTTGCTGATGTCTTTTCCTCATATTTTTATTGTTGCTTTAGCAGGTATTGCATTACTGGGTACGATCAGCCACAACATTGCGCTTGCTTTTGGCCCTATTGAAGACCGTGAAGCTGCATTATTTACTTTTTTATGCAGTGCTTCGGGTATTCAATTTTTCGGTATTGGTTCAGCATTTTGGGGACTTGTCGTAGGTATTACTGTATTTGTTATACTTAGATTTAAAGCCAAAAAATAAAACTCAAAAATAAAGACTTTGCGCTTAACCATTTAAAAAATCTTATAAACAGTTAAGTACAAAGTCTTATAAAATTAATTAATTGCGTTTTTATCCCAAAAAGCTTGTCGAATTTGCGGCATAGCATTTAGGTGGTTAATGATATGCTGCGCTTCTTCTGCTTCAATTGAAGTTGCAATGAGTGTCACTTCTATTTCGACTTCTTTTTCCCCAAAAGGTGTGACATCAATATCTTTCGGAGGATAATTATGGTGCTTCAACGTTAGGTTTAGCTCATCCATAACCACTTTGCTCTGACTTCGGTCACATATAATGTAAATAACATGCAAAACCTCTGTGTCGTCGTCTAACGGACGACGGTCAATAATATGTACAATCGGTCTTAATAGTGTATTGGCAGATAAAATAAATGCTGTTGCCAATATTGCCTCAATAATTAAATCGGAACCGGCAGCAGCCCCCACAGCCGCTGAACACCACAAAGTAGCAGCCGTATTTAAGCCATGAATATTGCCTTCTTGGCGCATAATGACACCTGCCCCCAAGAAACCAATACCTGAAACCACATAAGCAATGACTCGAACAGCTCCATCTGCTCCAGTAAGATTCGTTGCAACATCTACAAAAATTGCTGCGCCTACAGCGACCAGAACATTGGTCCGAAGTCCTGCAGTACGCTGCCTATACTGACGCTCAAACCCAATTAATGCTCCCAAAACAAAAGCAACAGAGAGACTAATTAAAGTATCAACAATATTAGATAAGTCGGTATGTTGTAGAAATTGCAACTTCATCTTGCACCTATGTTTTTATTGCCAGCCGTAACGGCGAATATAGATTTTTTTCACCCATTGAGTAATACACATATAAGCAATTAAAATGAATGGCAAATATAAGAAATAACTTAATGGTAAAGCTTGTAGTTTTAAATAACTTGCTAAAGGTCCCATTGGTAAGAAAATACCAATACACATAATCACGACAGTCATCACCAATAAAGGCGTTGCAGCACGACTTTGAATAAATGGAATTTTAGCAGTACGGATCATATGAACAATCAACGTTTGAGTGAGTAAACCCACAACAAACCAGCCTGATTGAAATAAAGTTTGGTGCTCAGGAGTATTTGCAGAAAATACAAACCACATGAGCAAAAAAGTAATAATATCGAAAATTGAGCTGATCGGCCCAAACACCACCATAAAACGACCCACTTCTTCAGGTTGCCAACGCTGTGGTTTTGCAATTAACTCTTCATCAACGTTATCAAATGGAATCACAATTTGTGAAACATCATAAAGTAAGTTTTGAATAAGTAAGTGAATAGGTAACATTGGTAAAAATGGAATAAAAGCACTCGCTATTAATACCGAAAAAACGTTACCGAAATTTGAACTGGCCGTCATTTTGATATATTTAAGCATATTGGCAAAAGTTCTACGGCCTTCAATCACACCATTTTCAAGCACCATCAAGCTTTTCTCAAGCAAGATTAAATCTGCTGACTCTTTAGCAATATCTACTGCTGTATCTACTGAAATACCAATATCAGCAGTACGTATTGCCGCAGCATCATTAATACCATCACCTAAGAAACCGACTACATGACCATTTGCTTTTAACTGTTCAACAATACGCTCTTTGTGCACCGGACTTAACTTTGCAAAAATATTGTATTGCTCTACTGCTCTTTTGAGCTGCTCATCACTTAATGTTTCAATTACACCGCCCAATAAAACCTGATCAAAATTGAGACCAATTTCTCGGCATACTTTTTGAGTTACAAACTCATTATCACCTGTAAGCACTTTTACAGTTACGCCATGAGCATGCAAACTTTGTACAGCTTCTCTTGCTGACTCTTTAGGTGGATCAAGAAACGCAACATAACCAATTAAAATTAAATCACTTTCATCAACAACTGAATAATTCTCTTGGTTATTATCAAACTCACGATAAGCCACAGCCACAACACGTAAGCCATCTCGGTTATAACGTTGAGTCAATGCCTCAATTGCCACTTCACGTTGTTTTGTTAAAGGTTCTACTTTGCCATTTACCTCAACATAACGGCAAACCTTTAACATTTCCTCAACTGCGCCTTTGGTAATCATACGCACTTTTTCTTGAGGCGTTTGTACCACTACTGACATACGACGGCGATCAAAATCAAAAGGAACCTCATCTAGTTTTTTATAGCGCAACTTTTGAGTTTTGATCTGGTCATCAACAGCTTCTAATACAGCCACATCAAGCAAGTTTTTCAAACCTGTTTGATAATAACTGTTTAAAAATGCCTGCATGAGTACGAAATCTGACTTTTCACCATTAACGTCAATATGTTGAGATAAAAAGATTTTATCTTGAGTTAATGTTCCAGTTTTATCCGTACATAAAACATCCATTGCACCAAAGTTTTGAATAGCATCTAGACGTTTAACAATCACTTTCTTTTTAGATAAGAAAACCGCACCCTTTGCCAACGTTGAAGTCACAATCATCGGTAACATTTCAGGTGTGAGACCAACAGCAACTGATAGTGCGAATAAAAATGCCTCTGTCCAATCACCTTTGGTAAAACCATTAATGAAAAGTACAACAGGTGCCATAACCAACATGAAGCGAATGAGTAACCAACTTACTTTGTTAACACCCATTTGAAACGCTGTTGTGCTTCGATCAGTAGCTGTAACCCGATGAGCAAGAGCACCAAAATATGTTTGGATACCTGTACTTAACACAACTGCCTGAGCTGAACCAGAAACAATATTGGTTCCCATAAATACAATATTATCTAGTTCTAAAGCGCTAGTTTCTTCAGGATTTTTCTGTAAAGGAAACTTTTCAACCGGCATTGATTCGCCAGTCATTGCAGCTTGAGATACAAATAAATCTTTAGCATTTAAAATTCTGCAATCGGCAGGAATCATGTCACCTGCTGATAATAAAATCACATCTCCAGGGACCAAATATTGAATTGGCATTTCAAACTGGCTATTCGTTTGATTTTTAATATCAATACCATAGCGCTGATGCATAAGTTCTAAATCTTCAGCACTTAGCTGATGGCGTAATACCGTAGCAGTATTACTTACCATTGCCTTTAAAGCGTCAGCAGCTTGATTCGATTTGGCCTCTTGCCAATAACGAAGAAGTGTTGAAAGAATTACCATGACACTAATAATGGTTGAACCGGTTAAATCATCGGTAAAGAAAGCAATTAGTGCCAAAAGGCTAAGCAAAATATTAAATGGATTGCGATAGCAATACCAAAGATGTTGCCACCAAGTTAATGGTTTTTCATGTGTAATCTCGTTGAGACCCACCTGCATTTGCAGTGTATGCGCTTGCTCTTCTGTAAGTCCAGTAAAATGAGTATCAAATTGATTTAATAAATCACTTGTTTGGGCTCTTGATGCATCAAGCAAACGCATAGATAAATTTTTGCTAATTTCTTGAGCATAGCTAGACTGATGCAGCTCTTTAAAGGATCGATTACGACCGAAAAAGCGCATCAAATGAAATCTTTGTAAAAATGCTGTGAAGAGTCGTTGCCAGAATTTCATCACGAAATCCTCCATTTTTAGGCGTATAAGGCTCTCGACCTTATTAAAAAATAAAGTCTTTTTTAGTTTTTAAACTGAGAAAGGAATTGGTTTTCGTAAACTTACGATGAAGAAGAGAAAATTAGTCCAAAGCCGAACCAACGCTGACGAAATGGCACGCGATTGCACATTGTTCGAATACTTTGAATAGCAGGAGCTGGCTTTTTTACCAGAACTGAAACATCTTGGTCATAACAGTATTTGGAAGCATATAAAAACATTGGCTTCTCCCCATTTCTAGTGAGAAACTAAACAGATAAGTGCTAGAAGTACATGATTACAAATAAAGTAATTTGTATGGGTTTAATCTAATTTTTACAAAGCTATCTCATTGCAAGATAGCTCCTCCTAAAGGTTATCTTGCTCAGCAGTGGCTTTGGTTTAATTGATAATTAAACTCGAACCTCGAACAACTACCCATTTAGGATCTCCATTAAATAAACTCGCGGCAAGTATAGGTCTTACCTTGCAACACACAAGACTTTTTTTGTAATTTTTTATTACTAAAAAATTAACTATAACCTATAACTCTCTAACGACTACTGTTTTCGCCATTTTATCATGCCATCCTTGCTTTTTTGCATCAAAAGCCACCCAAAAAAGCCCTAAACAAAACACTAAAGTAGATGGGATATATCCAATATACCGTATAAGAGATTGCATAAAAGTTAACTTATTTCCTGTTTTCTCATCTAGAACTTTTAAACGCATTAAGCGTTTTCCTGGCGTACCTGCTAGATAGACCCAACATAAAACAGTATACAAAAATGGAAAAGCATAATTTATGATAAGGTCAAACCCATAATTTTGAGGTTTAGTACTCAGGCCTGTAGAAAATATCAGATCGTAATCGCCACGGTAAAAAATCCATGCGGCTGGAATAATAGCTAAAAAAAGAATAAGGCTATCAATAATCATTGCACCAAATCTGAGCCAAAACCCTGCATACTCGTATTTATAAGTCATGTACACACCTCACTTTTGTTCTTGTTTGTATAATCCCAAAGAGATCAATTAATTTACTTTCATCGTAAAGGAAATCTTTTTATTTTTAAATATTTAAACTAGCTTTTAATTTTTTGTTTTATTTAGAATTGAAATAAGGGTTGATATGGCTTATAAACAGCAGTTTAAATTAAAATAATATATTTAGTTTTTAAATATTCTATATATACCTCACTTGTCATGAGGTGATTTAATTATCTTTAGCTACTTATTCCAAAATATAACATCAATCTTAAATTCTTTTTTCAAGAGTAATGCAGCACAGATTAACCCTAAGCCAATAATAATTAAAAAGATGCTTAAAGTTAATATACCACCAAGTATAGATAAAAAACCTAGAATAGCGATGAGATAAAATAAAACTATAATCAACTTAAACATTTAGTTTATTCAACCATTTACGATAAAATCAACTCATTCTAGCCTTTTTATACATAAAGTCTGTTCTCAAATGTTGAGTACACACCTTATTTGTATTAACTCAAAAACAATATGTTAATTAATCTTGCTAAATGTTAACAATAAAGAATAAATGTGATATTAATCACATTTATTCTTTATTTGACTTCAAAATAATGCTTTTCAGTAATAAGTTTTATTTTTAGATTTTTATATAAGCGGTCTTTTGAATTCTCAAGTGAAGGTACGACTTTTTCAGCAAATTTGTCATCCGCCATCAGTCTTGCATAAGTCTTATATCCGATCACCAACTTTTCTGGTTCTTTACCTGTTTGGCGAAATTCGTCAATAAGCTTACTTACTTTCTTTGTTGTTAAATCTGCCATTTTATTCATTCCCCTCAATATATGATTTTGTTATACGTTTTCTGTATGACAAAAATATGAAAGGTAATTTTTTGTAAATTTTATCTTTAAATAAAGCTTTTTTTAATTTTAAACATATTTGATATTTTTTTAATAAAAAACACTTAAAAATAAAATACTTAATTATTTTGAGTTTAATTTCAATTGAACTTAATCGAATTGATTTCTACCTTCAAGCAAATATGATACTCTTTAAGTAAGAAAAGCTTCATATATATAACAACTGTAAATAAGAGGAATAACTTTATGAATTACCAACACATTATTGTACCGGTAGATGGTTCAGAAATTTCATTGGCAGCAGCAAAACAAGCTGCACACCTTGCTAAAGCTTTTGGCAGTAAACTTACAGCAATTAGTCTGGTTGCAGTAGATCCTTTTAGTGGTGTCGATTTTTATTATATCTCTCCTGTTGTAAAAGATTATTTTGTGGAAGCTCGCGCTAATGCAGAAAAAACACTGGCTAAGGTAAAAGCCTTATGTGCAGGAGAAGGAGTCGATGCAGATACACAAATTATTCAAGGTGAAATTTCATCCGACGGTATTCTCAAAGCCGTTGAAGAGTTAGGATCAGATCTGATTGTTATTGGCTCGCATGGCCGTAAAGGTTTCCAAAAACTTATTTTAGGTAGCTTTGCACAAGATGTTCTAAACAATACCAAAATTCAGGTGCTAGTCGTAAAAGAGTAAATTTTTCATTTTAAGTAAAAGCCTAATCAAATGATTAGGCTTTTCTTCATAAAAAGCATAAGTTTTACATAGACTAAAAATCGTTATAAAATAGTGTCGTCAATTCTTCTGTTTTTGTGAGTCACGCCAATGAAGTAAGTCTCTTTTCTCATCAATTTTTATTTTTTTGATGTGCAAAATAGACTATTTTTAGTGACTTAACGTCTTTCTTTAAAGCTTAACATTCCTATTTTGTACATCCTGTATTTATGAGGTTTTTTATGACTCAGCAGGCATGTGTAATATCACAACTCACTTTAGAGTTCCCCTCGAAAGTGATGTTTAAAGAGCTAAATTTTTCACTTGATTGCCACCAAGTATCTGCTTTAATTGGCCGTAATGGTCAAGGTAAATCCCTCTTGATGCAATTGCTTCAAGAGATTGCACCAACTGGAGAAATACATATAAATGGCCAAATAACTTGGCATACCAAGCATGCTTATTTATCTCAATTAAACCGTCTTCACTGCACCACAATTGCAGAAGCGTTAGAGATCAACCATCTATATCAAGCTTTCCTAAGAGTAGAACAAGGTGAAGCTGAGTTTGATGATTATGATTTGTTAGATGGTAACTGGGAACTACCAAATGTTTGGCAGGCTTTATTGCGATCTGCCCATTTACCAACCGAATTAGATTTTCCTGTTACGCAGTTAAGTGAAGGACAAAAAACCAAGTTAGGATTAGTTACATTATTTTTAAAAACCGATCACTATCTACTACTTGATGAACCAAGTAACCATCTCGATCAAGAGGCTAGAGAATGGTTGATTACTCATTTAAAGCAGCATCCGGCAGGTGCGCTTATTATTAGCCACGAGCTCACCTTATTAAATGAAGTAGATCATATTTATTACTTAAATGAGCATGGCTTACACCACACAACAGGAAATTATGAAAAATTTTATGAGGAATATCAGTTTCAAATTGAAGCTTTAGAGCAGTCAGTACAGCAACATCAACGCGAAGTTAAACACATGAAACAAAAGCAGCATGAAGTCTTAATGAAAGCACAAAAACGTGAGCGTGCTGGAAATAAACTTCGTGACTCAAATTCACAAGCTAAAATTTTGCTCGATTTCAAAAAAGAACAGGCAGAACAAAGCATCGGTTCGATTCAGTCTCAACATCAACGTCAAATTGAGCATAGCCAGCAAGACCTAAAAAATAAAAAATTACTCCTTGAAACTGTTAAGTCTCAACAGTTTATATTTCCCTCATTTCAAAAACGATCAGGAGAAATTCTTAGAATTCAGGACTTAAAACTAAACTATGGGACACAGCAGCCAATCAATTTAGCTTTAAAAGCATCACAAAAGATTCATTTGGCTGGCCGCAATGGTATTGGGAAATCAACTTTGCTTAAACAAATTAATCAATCTGTCGCAACTCCTACAGATGCAATTAAGTTGTTTGTAAATTGCTTTTACCTAGACCAGAACTTTAGCTTTTTATTAGAGAATATGACTGCTGTTGAAAACTTAAGAAATATTAACCCGAATATTTCTGAGTTAGAGTGGAGGAACCTATTAGGCCAGCTTAGAATTCGTGGTGATAAAGGTGCCTACCCTTTAGCTCAACTCAGTGGCGGCGAGAAATTAAAAGTAGCTTTATTAGGTTTAAGCCATGCTCAGCCTAGACCTGAACTATTATTGCTTGATGAACCAGAAAACCATCTAGACATTGAATCGAGAGAACTATTTTCAAATGCTATTTCTAGTTATGAAGGTGCAGTGCTACTGGTGTCGCATGATTTAGCTTTTGTTGAAAAATGCGGTATCGATCATTCAATCTATTTAACTTAATATTATTTTATTTTGACCCTATATAAAAGCTCTGATCATCAGAGCTTTTATATCAATCCTCTAATTATGATTTTATATTTTTATTGTCTAATATTTGAAGATCTAGATTAAAAGATGCAGTTCTATTTTTTCGTGCACTATTTCGCATTTGGTAAACTTGAATAATATAATCACCATGGGCTGGTAGTATCAATTCTCCTGAAGCCCCCATAGTCGAACCTATCCATAATGCCTTATCTTTGCCTGGTTTTTCACCTGGAGCAAAAATATTAATATAAGCTAAATTGTTATAACTATTAATATTAAATTTTAAAACCTGTCCACTTTTTGCAAAAACTTGGTATCTTACATCATCATACCCCTGAAATTTCCCTGTTAGACTTATTTGATCAGAACCTTTTAAAAAGCTTACTTTAGTTTCAACATTTTTAGCAGTAACCGATAATGGTAAAGTCGAAATTAATCCTGTTAAGAGTAAAATTTTAATGATTTTTTTCATTTTTCATCCTCAAAATTCTTTTTAAATAATTATAAAAATATACTTTTTATTAAGTTTTACTTTATGTATAGATTTGATGAATAGCGTTTGGTTTTGTAAACCACCTCATCACTAGGCAAAAGTAAATGTCATTAAACTTTAACTTGCCAGTTCAATAAAACCACCTTAGAATCCGCCCAACGAATTTTTAGGAGCTTCATTGTGAGTACTTGCTCGATTGATAAGATTAAATCATCGACTTATATCTAAGTATCCACTAAAGCTCCCTGGCTCTCTTGTGGATTTAAGAGAGTCGCCTCCTAGTTTTGTTTCTTATTAATCATTTCTTTTATAGATTAGCAGATACTTGCATGTGCTCCTTGATGTATTGGGGTCAGATCAATGCTATTTCTTAATTTTAAAAAATCAGTCGTCTTTTTAGGTGCTTACTTAGTATTTGTTTCAGGCTATGCTGGACGACCAATGGTGGTTGATGATGCCACTTTAGTCTCTCCCCACTCTTGCCAACTTGACTCATGGATGCAAAACAACCCGAACAATAAAGAGTATTGGGTCATTCCGTCTTGTAATATAGGTGGAAATTTTGAATTTGGTGTAGGTATAGGGCGTCATTTTTCGGATGAAACGGGGAATGTTACTTATACAACAGTTCAAGGGAAAACTCTTTTAAAACCGCTTGAAACCAACAATTGGGGAATTGGTGTTTCATTTGCTACTCAAATTAATAACAATCACACTTCTGAAAAAGACTGGACTGTTAATGTTCCCTTAAGTATTTCTATGTTAGATGACCGTTTCTTGTTACATACGAATGTAGGTTGGCTAAGAGAACATACCACTCACCGCGAGCAAACCACGTGGGGTGTGGGTACAGAAACATTGATTACCAAACCTTTAACGATTACTGCTGAAGTTTATGGAAATGATCGTCATGATTCATTTTATCAAACTGGTATTAAATACATGTTGTACAAAGAAAATATTCAGTTCAATGCAAGTTATGGTAATCGATTAAATCAGACTAAAGATGACTCATTTTTCTCAGTCGGTCTTGTATTTATGACTAACCCACTTTTCTAAATAAAGCCACTAAAATATCAAAACTTATTAGACAAAAGCCCATCATGCGATGGGCGTCTTTGCTTTATGAGTCTTTATCTAATGAATGTGGTATCGTCGTTTTATCTTGTTGCTTGGTATCATCGTTCTCACCATCACAAGCCTCAACTGAGATTGAAACAACTGCTGCTAAACCTAAGGAAACTATAGATCTTAGCTCATATCGTTTCCGTTGACTAACTTATAAATACTGGCTATCCATATTACGATCGGCATAGGTTTATAGGCTTTTTTGTACTGTTAGAACAAAAATATATCGTAATTTTTTGATTAATCTATTGATGAAAATACAATTTCCTAGAATCTCAAGTCAAAACTACTATCAAATTGAAGAAAGCATGAGCTCTACAAATATTTATTATTTAATTTCTTAATTGTATAAAGAGAATAATTTATTAAAGCTATCATTATAAAAGCAAAATTAATTTTCTATACATGTCTTTACTACATTAAGCTCACATTCCATAAATCTAACGAATTGATCAATACATTGCATATGAAAATCAACTCATCCAAAGAGAGAACCTGTTACTAACTCCATTTAAGCATGCCCTATTCTCTCGGTTTTTAAGATTCATAGAATAAAACTAATGCTATTCTTTTTTCATTAATTGTAAGAAACACAAAAATCTAATTTATCATGCTGTTGCTTAAAACATGTCCATGAATCCTTTTCAGGTGTTTCAGTAATTTTTTTCGTTTTTGAATCACGATAATATACCGTCGCATCTTTTAAGGTATATAAGTTATTACCTACAGAAACACATGAATCTTCATTTGCACAAATCATTGATTCTTTGATAAATACTTTACTATTTGTAAAAGTTAATCTTTCAAAATTAGAAGTTGAGTTATTTGTAGTAGAAAGCAGGCAAGTCTCAGTACTATTTCTCCCATTCACGATAAAACAACTTTTAGTCACTTCGAACGGTTCTTGAGCGAATGTACCCGTAGTCGCATAGGGTAATAGAAATAATGCTATAAGACGCTTCATGTTATTTCTCTCTGTGTATTCGATATTTAGCCTAAAACTGCCTATTAATATTTAGACTATATTTAACTGAGTTGCCTATAATACCTGTATTAAGTTTAGTTAAATATTTACTATTTGATAAATTTTACAAAATATTGAAAAATTAGCTAAACAACTGATATATCAAATCAAAAAATTATTGATCTAGAATTTCCCCGTGAGTTCCAATTTGCGCCAAAGCAAGTCGGTCATCACTATTAAAAACATTATTTTTACTATCAATAGCGAATCGATAGAATGGAATCTGCTTCTGTTTTTTTAAAAACTAAAATCTTCATTGATATGGATTAAGTCCTCTGAGCTATTATCTACTGCTATTTTGCTTCTACCTACACCTGACAGTATTGTATAAATCTTCACAAGTAACATTAACTCTATTGCCATCTAAATCTTGATATGAACATTTCATATTTAAGCCCTTCCACAATTTTTATAGATGTGTAGAAAAACTTAACATGCTACACAAATAAATGGTGGATTTTTTTATGATGGAATTGTTTAAGTATGTATATGATATTGAAAAGAGCACAATTCACTTTCATTTAAGTCTAATAAGACGTTTAATATCAAAAAAGCACCCTTACCAGTGCTTATTGTTATTTACATTTTTCATAAGGATTGTTGATTTCTTCTTTTAAAGAATCGGTATCCATTTTTAAGTAACTCTTTATGATTACAAGCTCGCTAACCACATAATATATTCATCCATACTTTTATATTTGGACACCAAGCTCATCAGCAATACATTTGACTTATATTTTCTGTGTTGTCTTATCTAAAATAGAATATAGAAATTTTTGATTTTTTTTATTTACTGCCTTGCTGAATAACGAGTTTTTTAGTCAAGGGACTGAAAAGTTAACCGTGTCTTCAGCAAGGTCTTTTATAATTTATGTTTCAGCTTGATGCTAATCATGCACCGCTTAAAGCTGCTTCAAACATTTCTATTATTGCTTTGGCTCCTTCAGCCTTTTGCCTTGCGTCTTGATCGTCGAAAATAATCGTTTCGTCATTGAGTTCACTCACATATCGCCGGGCTTCGTCTAGAGCTCTCCTTAGTTTTTGTACTTTGTGTTTGTTTACGTCTTTGGCAATGGTTGGCGCATATCCTCCACGTTTTGCGTTTTTAAGTTGTCTAGCTCTGTTTTCTATTACTGTAGCCATTCAAACACTCCAACTCACCTAACAAATTTTGGTAAAGCAACTTTATTGTTTGTTATTCTTAAACATTTAATATTTTCTTTGTTTAAAGTGTCAAATTCGTTACTTAAGCCATACTCCTGAAAAATTTTGGATCGAGTTTGCTCAAAAGTCAGTCTTTTCTAAGTTATGAAACGCGCATAACTTCTATAGTCAATTTATACCGCTATTTAATAATAATTTTCCAAAAATAATTATAAATTAATGTATAAAAATATTAAAAAAATGCTATCTACTTGAAAATTCAAAGAAGATAGCACTCATGTATTACTTACTCTACTGTAAGTTTTTGAAAATCATGACCTGAAGGTGCCTGATACACTCTCAAGCCAAACTCAGGCAAAATCGCAATAAGGTGATCGAAGATATCTGACTGAATTGCCTCATAAGAAACCCATGCGATGGTATTTGTAAAGGCATAGACTTCTAACGGTAGACCTTCACTCGTTGGTTGTAACTGACGAACAATAATTGTTTGATTATGAGCAATGCCCTTATGCTGGCGCAAGTAAAACTCAACATATGCTCTAAATGTTCCGATATTGGTTAAACGTCTTTTGTTATAACGTGACTGGTTGCCTAAATGTTTATTGAACTCTTCAATTTCAGATTGTTTCGCATCGAGGTACTGATCTAGTAATAAAAACTCTTTGAGTTTTTGCTGTTCCTCTTCAGTCATGAAGTGCACGCTAGCTTGATCAATATAAAGACAGCGCTTCATACGTCGGCATCCAGCATTGCTCATACCACGCCAGTTTTTAAAAGTGTCTGTAACAAGTTTATTTGTAGGAATAGTGGTATAAGTTTTATCAAAGTTCTGAACTGTCACCGTATGTAATGAAATATCAATCACATCACCATCGGCATTCAGTGATGGCATTTCAATCCAGTCCCCAATACGCACCATGTCATAAGATGCAATTTGCACACTCGCTACCAATGACAAAATCGTATTTTGGAAAACCAACATTAATACGGCAGCCATTGCACCGAAGCCAGCTAGTAAGGTAAACACATCCTTTTTAAGGAATGTACCCAAAATCATTAATCCACAAACCACAAAAATGATGAGTTTAACGAGTTGCAAATAACCTTTAATCGGCTTGTTTCTAGATTTTGGGTTACGCTGATAGATTAAATTAAATATATTTAATAATTCACTAATAGTGAGTGCAATGGTCAGGAAAATAAATGCTTGTGCGCCCATCTGCACTAAAACAATTGCTTTTTCAGATAAGTGTGGAACGGTGGTAATACCATTCATAATGACAATAGCGGGCACAATATTGGCAAATCGCTTAATAACACTGTGTTGAGCAAAAATAGACTGATTAAGTGACTTGATTTTAGTCACTAAATGACGAATTCCCCGAACAATAATTCGCTTAGCAATAAAGTTTGCCAATGCAGCAAATAAAATCAAAATTGTGAGTGAAACTATCATTTCTAACCACGGATAGTTGCTTAACTCAGCTTGAAGATCACGATAATAATTAAAAAAATCCAAACCTCTACACCTTAAAACTTTATTTTCAATAATTTTAAAGTGTTCATGTTGTATAGATTAAGACTTGTTTACATATGTCGTCATAAATACAACACGTCTATAATACTTAATCGCTAAATTAGATTAATTTATGGAAATATGATTCATGCAAGCAATAAGCTTAAATTTTTAGAAAGTTTTTAAATAGTCTATAACTCAAAGGTGATTTTATCTTTGTAGACCATCTAAATCAGATTTTTGTCCTTTAAGCACATGGTGAATAAATTTACCTAATGCTAAAAATTAGCCATTCACATTAAACGAAAAATTATGAATGGAGTGATATCTATGATCACAGGGAATCATCAACTTAAAGCAAGAAAAGTATATTTCGACTTTTCAGAGTCATCTGTATGTTGGATGCCAAATGACCCTCTGTGTTCACATGTTGCTAATGGCATAAATATGCTTCTACCTGCGGGTGAGTTTTGGTTCTGTCGAGTGTTCAATAAAACTCTACCCTACATTAACGATGAAAAATTAAAACAAGAGGTCATTGGTTTTGTGCGTCAAGAAGCAGCTCATGCTCGTGCCCATGAAAAAGCGCAAGACTTTTTAAGGGAGCATGGCTACGACATTCAAGACCCTCTCAATCGTGCTCATCTGGTTTTTAATATTTTATTAGGTGACAAACCTCTTGGTATTCCTTTTTTAAAAGGTGAGAAAGTTGAGGAATATTGGTTACTATTTCGAGTAGGTGTAATTGCTGCAATTGAGCACTTTACTGGAACGATTGGCCAATGGACTCTCGATAGTAAATCGTGGGATAAAGCCGATCCTGCCATGGCAGATTTATTCCGCTGGCATCTTGCAGAAGAAGTCGAGCATCGCTGTGTTGCCTATGACTTATTTGAGCACTTATTAACAAATAAATTTGGTTTTTATATTTCTCGACAAGCCATCATGATGGCAGTTTTCCCATTATTTATTTATTTTCTTGCCGATTTCGCACGTAGTCTTGGACGCCAAGATTTGGAGCACCAAGATATTAAAAAATTGATGCGTCGGGGTTACATTAATATTATTCGTGAGTTTGAAAAAACTGCTACTCAATCAGATAACTTACCAACAATCAAATATTTATGGAAAGCGACATTAAGATGGGTTTCTCCAAAATTTAATCCGATCCATGAAGGTGACACTGAACAAGCTTTAGCGTATATGGCCCGCTCACCTGCCGTTCAATACTTTGAACAGATGACGCGACATTCTGCTACAACTCCAACTTTAAGCTAACTGCTCAAGTATCTTTTATCTTATTTTTTAATCAACGTCCCTTTATAGGGGCTTTTTATATAAAAAGCTTTACTCACAAACTATATCTCTCATTTTTGCCAAAAAATTCCTTTTTGTTAGTGTGATCAATTTTTATAAAATAGTAAGTTCCTGCCTATCTGCTTATATTTAAAAACTTAATTAATTTGGCCTTTTGCAAAATATAGATTTTATTATTCAAAGAATTAGAACAAAAAAATTAGTGAAAATTCCTATAACTTCCTCTGCTTTTTCTTTACAAACTGCAACAATATTGAAATAAATAGTAATAATAATTTAATTAATAATAATTATCATTTACAACACATAAAAACCTGAGAAGATCTGCCATGATCCATGAAAATATTCTCGAATGCATAGGTAAAACGCCACTATTACAACTATCAAGGCTATTCACGCATCAATCAGTCTCAGTGATTGCGAAAATGGAATTGTTAAACCCAGGAGGAAGTATTAAAGACCGCCCAGCGTTATTCATGCTACAGGAAGGCTTAAAATCGGGAGTGATTAATAAAGATAGTCATATCGTTGAAAGTTCGTCAGGGAACTTAGCGATTGCACTTGCAATGGCCTGCAAAATATATGGATTAAAATTTACTGCCGTTATTGACCCCAAAATTGCCTCTGCAAATTTACAAATGTTGAAGCTTTATAAAGCCAATATCGAAATGGTCTCTGAAAAAGACCAAAACGGCGGTTATTTAAAAACCCGAATTGACACTGTAAAACGTCTTTGCCAACAACTGCCAAATGCTGTTTGGATTAATCAGTATGCAAATCCAAACAACTGGAAAAGTCACTACTTTGGTGAAGCAGAAGAAATCCTAAATCAAATTGATCGCAAGATTGATTACCTCGTAATTGGAGCAAGTACTTCTGGCACGATTATGGGTGTATCTCGTCGACTCAAAGAAAATTTCCCAGAATTAAAAGTCATCGCTGTCGATATCGTTGGCTCCGTGTTGTTCGGTGGCACATCTGGTCCACGCGAAATTCCCGGTATTGGGGCAAGTACTGTTCCACCGCTTCTCTCCCCCGATGAAATTGATGATGTCATTTATGTAGATGACTACGAGTCGGCACTGGGTTGCAGAGAACTTCTTGAACATGAAGGAATCTTTGCAGGTGGTTCGAGCGGCTCATCTATTTCAGCTATAAAAAAACTGATTCCAACCATTCCCGAAGGTTCATGCGTCTTAACGCTGCTACCCGATCGCGGTGACCGTTATCTCGATCTGGTTTATGAAGATGAATGGTTCGAAATGATCAAGAAGCGTCACTTTAATCGAAATGTACGACGCCAAGAAAACCTTACTTTACAAAATGTTGTTTAACCTTCCCTTTAGGAAATATTCATGAGCAATTTGGCTACCCTTCGCTACTTAAGTCAATCAGATTTATTAAATCTTGGCGCAAATCATAGTAATTCATTTATTGAAGCGATTACTGAAGGTTTAACCCTGCATGCAAATAAACAGTTTGTACAACCCTTAAAACCATACCTTCGCTGGCAAGGTGCTGACCATATTGCTGACCGTATCATTGCTATGCCTTGCTATTTAGGTGGCAACGACCCAATTGCTGGCATCAAATGGATTGGCTCAAGACAACATAACCCTAAAAAATTCAATATCCCACGTGCCAGCGCACTGATTGTTTTAAATGACTCAGAAACAAATTATCCAGTCGCAGTGATGGAAGGCAGCCTAATCAGTGCAATGCGAACTGCTGCAATTACTGGCGTTTCTATTAAGTATTTAGCAAAAAAAGACTTTTCTGACATTACCGTAATTGGCTGCGGACCAATTGCTCAAATGCAGATTAAGACTGTACTTGAACAATATGCTCAAGTGAAAAAAATACATTTATTTGATGTGAACCCTGAGGCGGCTGAAAAACTCAAAGCATTGTTCCTTTCCGAATATCCACATCTAGAAATTGAAATTCATGGCAGTGCTAAGTCTGCAATTCAGCAAGCAGATGTCCTCATTACCTGCACAGTTTCAGATAAGCCTTACATTCCGTTTGAGTGGCTTAAAAAAGGTTGCTTTGTTTCAAACATTTCAATTATGGATATTGAGCCTGAAGTCTTCTTAAAAGTAGACAAAGTCATTGTGGATGACTGGGACCAATCAAACCGAGAAAAGAAAGTCATCAATGTGTTGGTTGAAGATGGCTTATTCAGCCGTGAAAAACTACATGCTGAACTTGGTGACATCATCATTGGTCATAAAAACGGCCGCGAACACGAAGATGAAATCATTTTGCTCAACCCAATGGGCATGGCGATTGATGACATTGTCTGTGCTAAGTGGTTCTTCAATGCCGCACAAGAACAAAACGTTGGTACGGTTCTACCACTTTTATAAGAATAGGAATAACTAAAATGCTAGATCGGATTTACACCACACAACTACAAAAAACGATAGATGCACTCTACATGGAGAATTATGGAGATTTTAGAGATCATATTTCCTATAAAAAGCCTTATTTGGCAATAACTCTCAATGATGAGTTGGAACTCTATTTCAACTGTTTAAAAGTAGATGGTGTAAATCCTTTCTATGTTACCCAACCCGAAGTTTTGCTTCATAACCTGTTGAGCAACACGACATCTAAAATTTCTATTTCTGAAGTTTTTAACTATTTAACCCAAGCGTCTTGGTGGCCTTCACCACACCACCAAAAAGCGATTGATTATTGGCTAGACAACTTAGTAACGGCTGAAAAAATTCCTCAAATTTTACAGTCAGCACTTTCATTTTCTTCACCTTTAATGGCCAGTGAATTGCTATCGCTGGTAGCTGACCGCCCATTTCATCCGTTTGCTCACTCAAAAGGTGAACTTGCACCACTCACAACTCAAAAAGAAATTGAGGTGTATTGGTGGGCATTTAAGAAAGATGACGTGATCAATAATATGGATTCGATTCCTCATAAAGAGCTTCTGTTATCAGAAGTTGAGGACAAGCATATTACCAAAAAAATGGCTGAGCTTTCAGATGACTACTTAGCCCTACCTTTACTAGAGACTCAACATCGCTATTTAAAGTTTGATGAAAATAAGTACGGCGGTATTGACCTAAACCATGTCACCACAATTGGTTTACCGACTTCTTCATTAAGAACGCTTATTCACAATGTAAACCCTACTCTGCATTTAAAACTCTCGACCAATGCCAAAACATTAGGTGCAATCCGCTCTATGCCAGGCCGTTATTTAATGAATGGTCATACGGCTTATGATTTTTTAAATGAAGTCATTAATGAAACTTCTTTATTAAAAAATCGCCTCTTTTTGAGTAATGAAACGCATTGGTGGGTGCTGGGTAAACAAGAGCCTATTGTAAAAAATTTAGGTGTAATCGGCTGCCAAGTCAGACATTTACCTGTTTTTTGCCAAGATCAAAACGTTACACCAATCACCATGTCAGCTTTAAGCTGTACGTATGTTGACCCTTGGGAAACTTTAGGTGTTGAAGGTGACAAATGGTCATTATTAAAAGACTTAAGTGTTCATTTTATTCAAACATTCTTAACCCTTTGGTCAAAAGGCATCATGCCTGAATGCCACGGGCAAAACACCATGGTGTGTTATGAAAACAATAAGTTTAAATGTTTTGTTTTACGTGACCACGATACCTTAAGAATATGCACCACAGCCATTGAAGAAAGTGGTTTTACGCCTCCGATTTATACCATTGATACCAGCACACCAAACAATCTTATTTTTACTAAAAATGAAGACTTATTTAATTACTTCATTACCTTAGGAATTCAAATTAACCTCTACCCGATTGCTTTAGCTACTCTGAAATATACAGATCGTACAGAAAGCGATTTTTGGGAAATGGTTCAAGACATTATTCAAGATTTTATAGAAACCCAACCCATTTCAAAGCAAACAAAATCGCAAATCCAAACCTATCTTTTTGACAATAAAACTTGGCCATTCAAACAGCTACTTACGCCTTTACTTGCACAAGAAAGCGACTCAACAGGCATGCCAAGTAAAATTGGAACTACGCCAAACCCTTATCACAGCTTATCTGTTTCTAGCTATGAGACCATGGATATCTAAATCATGCGCTCATCTCGCCTAGATCATTTCATTATTTTGCTCTGTCAGTTTTTTTCCACTTTTGGGCTCATGGTGCTTATTCCGATCATGCCGCTTTATATGGAAAAACTGACGGCGCATATGAGTGCTCCCACTATCTGGGCAGGTTTGGCACTCGCGGCTCCCGCCATTGGTAGTTTATTTACTGCACCGATTGTGGGTCACCTATCCGACACATTCGGCCATAAAAAAGCCTTGTTACTGTCACTGGCGGGATTCTGTATTTCAATACTGCTTATGGCCAGTGCCCAGCATTTATACCTATTTATTTTTGCTCGAATTTTACTCGGTTTTTGCGGTCTTTCAGTCATTTTAAATGCTTATGTTTCATATCTTTCCAATGAACAACAACGAGGTGCTGCTTTTGGGCAACTGCAAAGTAGTGTCGCGCTCGCTTGCCTATGTGGTCCCGTGCTTGGCGGAATATTTATGGATCAATGGCAGGTTGAAGTATTACTCAACGCGACAGCATTTGTTGTGATAACACTCATTGTGATTGCGTCAATTGTATTAACCAATCCCGTTAAAAACGAAGTTTCAAAAACCAAAGAAAACTCTAAGCTTCCAACTTTCTTTGATAAAACGATTTTTTCATGGCTAAGCGCTGGCATTTTGGTTCAAGCTGGCGGCTTTGGTTTAGTGTCTTGCTTCGTTTTATACATTAGTGAAATAAGCCAAAGTATTCATTCATCATTATCTACTGCAAGCTTAACCGGAACAATTCATGCGCTTTCATGGGGAGCTGCTTTTATTGCGGCAACCTATTGGGGGAAGCGAAATGATGATAAAGGAGATTCATTTAATAACTTCGTTTATGCATCTTTAATTTGCGGTATCACGATTTTCGCATTGATCTGGGTATCTAATCTCTGGCTGATTCTTGTATTAAGACTCATACAAGGTTTTTGCTTTGCAGCCCTTATTCCTTCGATCTTACACACAATTTCTCTAAAAGCTGGCACTCAAAGCCAAGGAAAAGTGATTGGCATTTCTAACAGTGCCTTTGTCTTAGGACAACTTATTGGCCCAATCACCATCACGCTCACTTACTCATTTTTCAATATTACCGCGGCATTAATCTGCACCTCACTATTTTTTATCGGTGCGGGATTAGTGGTGATTTTGAACAGATTCTTAATGGATACAATTTTAAAAGAGGCACAAGAATGAACTCAATTATTACAACAGATGCATGGTCTTATAAACTTTTCGAACAATACCTGAATACTTTCTTTCGTGAACTCCAAGTGAATCTTGAAGAACGTATTATCCCAGCTCAAGACTCTCCTTTATCCACCCTATATGCGGAGCAACCAAACACCCTGTATTTTGCTTATACGTTTAATGCATCTAACATGGTTGTTTATGGTGCAGTTCAACACTTATCCACCACTGGTTATCACAGATATCAGCGTGGTTTTGTTCTGCAAAACTTAAGCGACCATACATTTGACTCACTAACAGACTCTAAACAGTTAGTGAAGCTCATTACAGATGAGTTGAATAGTCTTTTTAAAGACAAAAACCAAAATAAGAATCTGTATTCCGATATTGCCAATAGTATCGAGAACACAAAATTCTTTATAGAAAATAGACCCTCTCAAACAGGATCTAAAGCATTGAGTGGTTTTCAGGCAACCGAACAAGGGATGTTATATGGACACCCTTTTCATGTGACCTCTAAAGCCAATTTAGGTTTTTCTAAAGAAGACATGAAAAAGTATAGCCCTGAGCTAGGCGCAAGTTTCCAACTCCACTACTTCGCGGTTCATTCTTCTTTAATCGAAAAGCTGGTCAGCGAGACCGAACCTTCTCACCGTATTGAAAATGAAGTTTTAGAAACGGCAAAAGAGCATTTGCAAGAGAACTTCACAAACTATGAGCTCATGCCAACCCACCCTTGGCAAGCTAATTTCTTACTTCAACATCCATCTTTAAAGAAACATTTAGACAGCCAAGATGTGATCTATCTAGGTGCATTAGGTCAAACAGTATGGCCAACCTCATCCGTTCGCACGGTATGGTTACCTCAATCGAACCTTTTCTTAAAACTCTCTATTGATGTGCGAATTACCAGTTTCATTCGCAATAATCCAATGGATGAAATGGAACGCGCGATTGATGCGAGCAAAATCATTATCAATCACAAGATTAATGAACAATATCCTGACCTTGTGATTCTGCCGGAATTAGAGGCAAAAACAGTCAAAATTCCTGAGCTTGAAAGTTCATTTGGCATTATTTATAGAGCTGGGCTAACTCCTGATGTATTAGAAAATACCCGAATGCTGGGCGGCTTGGTTGAAGAAAACGAAAACCATGAAATTCCCCTCTTCAGTTTTATTCAACAAGCAGCACCCAACCAAAATCTACAATCGAAAGATGCCAAAGACTTCATTACTTTTTGGTGGAAACAGTACGTTAAAGTTTCACTCATTCCATTAATTGAATTGTTTGCAAACAAAGGCATTAGCGTAGAAGCACACATGCAAAACAGTTTAATGGAATTCAAAAACGGCTATCCACATCGCCTTATTCTTCGAGATATGGAAGGCATTAGTATAGTTCCAGAAATGATAGAAGACGACTCATCTATTTCTGAAGATAGTACTGTTTGGTTCTCTCAAAAAGATGCATGGACGTTTTTAAAATATTACCTCGTGATCAATCACATTGCTCATCTCATTAGTGCAATTGCACGAGTTACGGCAATTGAAGAATCTGAACTTTGGCAAGCCACCCGTCTTACACTCACACAAGAAAACTTTACTGCCAAAGGCCAGCAGTACCGCGATTTATTAATTAATTCACTCACATTACCAATCAAGGCAAATATGTTAAATACGCTCTACCACAGTGGTGGCAATCCAATCTGGATTGAAGTTGAAAACCCTATTTATAAATATCGCGGTGCAGAAGCGCTTTGCCCTCTTCAACCGACACAGCAAGCAAATTATAAGACCCTTGCGGAAAATCGCGTAATGGGTCAATTACTAGAAGCACTCATTTTTGAAAATACCTTTAAATACGAATTTTCTAAAGGTCAGATCAAGTTCTATATTTCCGATACCATTTTTTATACCTCTGCGGCTAAACAACATTTTAGTTTTAAACGAATTAAGTTAAATCCTTCGAGCTTAGTCCGTTCTGATATTACATTAGACGCTGAAACTCGCCCTAACTTAAAAATGCTACTTACCGACCTAAAAAATATTATTGAAGCTGACCCAGTTAAATGGCAAAACTTTAACGATGAACTCAATTTAACTTACGTTAAACATGCACAGACTTTGAGCCAAGCACCTGCTCAACCTTTAAGAACCTTGCCTTACTTAGAGCAAGAAGCACGGATTACCAACGCGCATTTATATCACCCGAGTTTTAAGTCTCGTATCGGTTTCGATTTAAAAGAAAACCAGAAATATGCACCAGAGCTTTCTGAAGGTTTTACAGTTCAATGGGTCGCGACTCATAACAGCTTATGCAAACTGGTTTTAAGTGAAACCATTAACCTAGAGCAGCTTTATCAACAGCATTTTTCAGAAAAAGATCTACAAGCCATTAATGATCAATTGAAAGAGCAAAATGTAGATTTTAAAGGTTATATCCTCACCCCGATTCACCCGTGGCAGTGGGATAAAATTATTGAATTATATTATCAAGATGCAATCAGCAACCAACTGATCATTCCGTTAGATATTGAAGGCCCAACCTATTTACCACAACAGTCGATTCGAACCTTATCAAATATTAGTGACATCTCGGCGCTTTCTCTTAAGTTGGCAATGAACTTGGTCAATACCTCGACTTCTCGTGTATTGGCACCGCATACTGTTCAAAATGCGGCAAAAATGAGTGACTGGCTGTATAACATTGTTGAGCAAGACTATATTTTAGAAAAACAGCGCAAGCCTGTTATTTTAAGAGAGATTGGCGGTCTTTCAGTGAACCAGCCAATTGCTTTGCCTGTTCAATACGGCGCACTTGCCTGCATTTGGCGCGAAAGTATTTACAGCTACTTAAAAGAAGGTGAATCGGCCACTCCAGTCACGGGTTTAATGCAACTCGATATTGACCAGAAACCTCTCATTGATGAGTGGATTCAAGAATACGGTATTGAGTTCTGGTTAGAAAAATTACTCACCAATGCTTATTTACCTATCATGCATATTTTATGGTGCCACGGCCTCGCTTTAGAGTCACATGCACAAAACATGGTACTGATTCATAAAAATGGCTTACCCGTTAAAGCGGCCTTGAAAGATTTCCACGATGGCATTCGTTTTAGTCGTCATCTTTTACGCGAGCCGAACCTTTTACCTAACTTGCAAGATGCACCAAAAGAGCATGCCAAAATTAACCCGAACTCGTTCTTGGAAACCCACTCTCCAAATGAGCTCAGAGACTTTACCCAAGATGCACTCTGGTTTGTAAATCTGGCAGAGTTAGCAATTTTCTTAAATGAACATTATGACTTCGATGAAATCAAATTCTGGACCATGTTAAGAAGCATCATCAATCAACACAAAGAAGCTCACCCAGAGTTTGCCGAGCGATATGAATTGTTTAACTTTACCGATGACACTATTGATATTGAACAGCTCGCAAGCCGCCGTTTCCTTCCAGAAATTCGCTTAAGAGTACAAACCACGCCGAACCCGCTCAGCCTCATTAAGGAAATCGAGTATGAATAAGCATTCGATTTCTTTTAAGAAACGAATAGCAAATGGCGAGACGCTCTACGGAATATTTTGTTCCGTAGCTTCTCCGATTAATGTCGAACAAATGGCACTTGCGGGCTACGACTTTATTATTATCGACTTGGAGCATACTTTATTTAGTACGTCTCAAGTCGAGACCATGATTTTAGCCGCTAAAGCCATGAGTCTTGATGTGTTTGTGAGAGTGCCTTTAAATGCTAACCACCTAGTACTACCTCTGCTCGATGCAGGGGTAACAGGTCTTGTTTTTCCACGGATTGAAAATGCTAAGCAGGCACAAGAAGCCGTGAACTATTGTCACTATATGCCGCTTGGTCAAAGAGGATTGAATTCAACAAGGTTAAATCGATACGGCATGGATGATTTAGCTAGTTTTGTTGAACAAGCGGCAAATGAAACGGTTGTCATTGCCATGATTGAAAGCTTAAAAGGACTAGAACAGCTAGATGAAATCTTAAAAGTCGAAGGCATTGATATTATTCTTGAAGGCGCTGCCGACCTTTCTCAATCGATGGGCATGCCATGGCAAACTAGCCATCCACGGGTCAAAGAAAAAGTTCAAGAGATATATGTAAAGACTAAAAATAGTCAAAAGCATTTCTGTGCCATTCCCCGACAACCTGAAGATATCGCTGCTTGGAAACAACAATCTGTTCAGCTTTTTGTACTCGGTGATGACCGAAGTATTATTCGCCGTGCCCATCAAAACCATCTAAATGCCTTTAAGGGCAACTCATAACTGTTCAAATCTTTTTAGGGGAATAAAAGCCTATTCCCCTAATTCATTGAATAAATTTCAAATATATTATTTTAAAGCAATTAATAATATTGTTAATTACAATGATTCTCATTTATAATTCGTTCAATTTAAAATCACTCTCAGGGCGAGACAATGGCAAATAAGAAAAGTATTAAACTTTTTACAAGAAAGTCTGAAGTTAAAAATATCATTCCACTTCTTTCACTTGGTGGAGCTATTATTCTTTCAAACTCGGCATTTGCAGCTTCAACTTCTGACACTACAGAAACAGAAAAGAAACCTGAAGCCCTTCCTACTATTACCATTACCGCTTCACGTGCAGATGAACTTTCAACCTCTGCCAAACAAGTCACCAAGCTCGATGAAAAACAAATTGAACTTTTAAAAAATGGATCGTCTGGAAACATTGCGACTGTTTTAGCCAAAGCCGTACCGGGCCTGTCTGACTCAAGCCGAACCATTACCGATTATGGTCAAACTTTACGTGGCCGTAATGCGCTTATCTTAGTCGATGGCGTGCCAATGAACCTCACACGCGACACAGCGAGAGGACTTTCAGCCATTGACCCTGAAAGTATTGCTAACATTGAAGTCATTCGTGGTAGTAACGCAATTTATGGTGGTGGTGCAGCGGGTGGTATTATTTCAATTACTACAAAAGCTGCGGGCGGTGAACCTACGGCTAAAACAGTTGTTGGACTTCAAACACCACTTACAAATCTGCGTTCTAATGCTTTAAGTGGTGATATTCACCAATATTTCACAGGTAGTTTTAACGCCTTTGACTATGCGCTCGACTTTGGTTATCAACGTATTGGTAGCCCGTACGATGCAAGTGGCGACCGTGTTGCACCCGAACCAAGCCAAGGCGACCTTTATGACTCAAATGGCTATAGCATCGGCGGTAAGCTGGGTTACCACATTGATGACAACCAATACCTCCAGTTTGCTGCAAACTACTATAATGCCGAACAAGACTCAGATTATGCATCTGACCCAAGTGTTAAGAATACCCCTGCTGGAACTGTACCAGCCAAAGCCATTAAAGGCTTAAAACTCAAAGATCAGACTAAAAATGAAAACCAAATATACAATTTGACCTATAACCATAAAGACCTATTTGGTAATAAGGTCGATGCTCAAATTTATTACCGCGACTTCTTTACTCGCTTTTCACCATTTGATGCCCGTGTTGCTCCAGGTAAAGTTAGTCCACGCGGTGGACAAGTAGATCAGGTCTATCAAGAAAATAACGTACTCGGTAGCCGCTTAACCGTGACCACTCCCCTTGAGTTTTTAGGTGATACCTCATTAGTTTGGGGTGGCGACTTTAGCCGTGAAAAAAGCGAAATGCCTTTAGATATTTTTGATCAAAAAATTTATGATCAATCTGGTGGTTTAGAGTTTGTAAAAATCGGCAAACTCATTTATTTACCTGAACTCACCACGCAAAGTGTGGGTGGTTTTGTACAGTTAAAACACCGCTTTAATGACCAATGGTCAGCAGAAGCTGGCACACGCTATGAAGATAGCTATGCACAAATTGATAGCTTTGTTCCATTATCACAATTAGGCAAGACCAACCCTTACACGGTTCCGGGTGGAAAAGTAAAAGCGAGTGCATGGTTATACAATGCCAATGTGACTTTCTCACCAAACGACCAGCACTCAATTTATGCATCGTTTAACCAAGGTTTTCAATTACCTGATGTAGGTGTCGTCATTCGTAATGCAGATACAGGTTTTAACCTTGGGTCATCATTCTTAGAACCTGTAAAGGTTGATAACTATGAGCTCGGTTGGAAAGGAAACTTTAATAACATCTCTTCAAGTTTAGCGGTATTCCGTTCAACGTCTAACTTAGGCGCTGTACAACCAGTTAGTAATAGTTTGGATATGACTAGAACCAAAGAAAAAGTTACTGGGGTTGAAGCAACACTTGATTATCTTGACGATGCAAACGTTTGGGGAACTGGTGGTAGCGTAACGTGGATGAAAGGTCGTGAAAAACCTCAAAACGGTACTGAGCAAGATATGACAGGCTTCCGTATTCCGCCATTAAAACTCACGGGTTATATCTCTTATAGTCCAACTGAAACTTGGACGAACCGATTACAAGCTACTTACTTTGGTTCAGAAGATTACCGCTTAAATGGTGTAAACAGTTTCGGTCGCTACGATGTAAAATCGTATACCACAGCAGATTTGATCAGTAGTTTTGCGCTTAACAAGAAAGACACCATGACCATTGGCCTAGAAAACATGTTTAACCGCAAGTACTACCCGCTTTATAGCCAATTATTAAGATCTGGTAATAACACCAGCCATTTAGTTGCAAATGGTATAACGCTTAAAGTGACTTATAGCCATAAGTGGTAAAACTTGAGTTAAAACTTAATACAGTAAAAGCCCCAACTTCGGGGTTTTTACTTTTTGAGTATTTCTACGAAAACATCGCTATAAAATATTCAAATTTTTTGTCTCTTTCCTCTATATGGGTATCACTGAGCCTTTGAATAATGGTTCCTTCAATTACATGTAGAAGTAATTTGGCATCATGAAAGGAAGCATCAGCTTTAAGCATTCTTAGTTGGCTATAAATTTCATTGGTGAGCCACATTCTATACCTCAGTGCGGTTTGATAGGCGTTTGGGTAGCTCAGTTTTGTTTCAAAAATGGCTTTAAATAATAAGTAGTACAGCCCTTCTAAGTCAGTATGTAAGTCATAAAGTGTTTTGAGTTTATCCGTTATGCTTGAGCTGTAGTCGTACTCGACCATTGCAGTGACTTCGTCTTGTAGCCGCTCTTTTTGCACGAGTAGACAGATTTCGATAAACCGCGCTTTGGACTGAAAATAATGATAAAAAGTCATTTTTGTGATTTCAGACTCTTTAATAATTCTATCGACACCTACTAAGTGAAAACCGTGGTGGTGAAATAAATCAATTGCTTTATTCACAACTTTTAAAGCACGTGTAGAAAGTACTAAAGGTGGCATATTTTTACCGTTTAAAATAATTTTTTGTTGTATCTAAAAGAGATAGAAGTGCCGTCACTCTTAAATTGAGCGCTAAAAACAGGCATGCAAAAGCGGCACAACAAAGGTGTGCTCGCCTATCTCGGGTTTATTGTTGCTATGATTTTTGAGTCGTATTCTTAAGGCATAGAAACCTAGAGTCGATTAAACCGATTTATAGAGTATTTAAACGGTATAAATAGAGAGGCTTTGGTGTGGGCCAATAAATGAGCAGAAATAGTACGCATGAGCGAACTCCTAGATGAAATAGAAATTCTGCCCAATCACTGCTAAATGATTATGGTGGCAGAACGAAAGAGGGTTAGCAGACCAGTCATCTAGGAACCGGCACGCCCAAGGGCGTCCCTCCTCCGTCCTACCGCTACGAAGGAGGGGCGAACGGGTTCGACACCAAAAAATTGCTTTTTTGATGTCCTAGATGAAAACGGTCTGCTAAAACCGACTGGCAATGTAGGCCAGCAGGCAAAGGATAATCGGAGAGATTTGGGGTGTCAATGTGATATTGGCTAGAAAACAATTAAATAAATATTATTTTTCATTGGATTAGATTCGTTAATCTATTGAATAGAATATATTATATTTGCTTAACTCACATTACTCATAAATATGAATACTATCTCAGCTACTCTTTTATATGAACATATGAGTGAATGAAGGCAGGTTGACAGACCAATCATCTAGAATTGGCACGCATGAAGCGTCCCACCTCCATTCTACCGCAGAGAATAATAAGAGAGATTTTAAGTGTCAATGTAATATTGATTAGATTCTTAATAATTATTTTTTGATTTAATTGACAGTTATACGCAGTGACACACCGATAAAATGAATAATTAAATCCATTTTATCGGCTTACTTGCAAAAGGTGTTTAAGATTCCATCTTATTTTTTAATATAGCTTGGAAAGTCTTTTAAAACCTTACTACAGAATTGACCTTGGGTATTTTCTTTCTTAAGCTCTTCAAAATGATTCATACCGAATTTCATGAGTTCTCTACCGTATTTATCACCTAGATCATTTTTAGTGCATTTTGCAGCCTCATGCTTTAACTCTTCTGAATAATAGTGATAATTACAATCAAGTTGAGCACGACTTAAAAAGCCATGTAGTTCAAGGATTTTCTCACATTTTGTTTCCTCTAAAAGATTTTTAGATTCCTGATTAGCATAAACTGATGTTCCTACTAATAAAGTGAAAACTGTTACTAAAATATTACGCATTATTTCCCCGAGAGAATTATTAAAAGTATTAGTGATAATTTTGCGGGCGTATTAAATAATAATTATCTACAAGTGTCTATTAATAATAAAAAAATAGGATAAATCCTATTATCTTTTGAATACTTAATCACCTTAATAAAAATGTGGGATTAAGTTTTAATAAATGAATGGTATTAGTTTTTACTTATTTTTTCATTATTAAATTAAAATTTTGATTTCTGGTTAAAAAATGTTCTTTTATAATTTTCAATAAATGAAATTAGAAATCTACATAAAGATGACTAGAAAAGAAATTTGAAGGAGCATAGGCTAACTGCTTCCTCCTTCTACTCTATGATTACTTATTAATATAAAAAGGTTGTATTTTTTATCTAAGATAATGTTTTCATAATTATCGATATCTTTTATTCCCACCTGATGTAATACAATAAGTTCCTCCACCACGACCTCCCCGCGCCTCAGCTTGAGTTAAAAATATAATCTGTAATAAAACTAAGATTGTACAAAAAATAGCTCTGATATTGCCCCCTAAAATAGAAATGCATAGTAACTTATGGTTAAACTTCAAACTGGATTTTAATAATTCAACTTTAATAGATAAAAATAATACTCATTGGATGAGTACAATTTAATCTAACAAACGCATCAAAACTCTATTCGGTCATTAAACACACAAAAAATAATTGTAATAAAATGCCAATAATAAATTTTATTTTCAAATTAAAAAAAAGAAAAGTTTAGACATAAATTATTAAAAATAATAAATTATTTATAATTTTAAGCTAAAATGGAAGCAAATATAAGTATAAAATATATGATATATTTAACAACATACAGAACTGTCTATATACACATATAATTTTTCTATAAGTATGCAACTTTAGTCTGATGTTTTTATAAGAGAATAAAAATAATATGGCGACTGGGTAAGTAATGAATAAATAATTATACCCATAATATCTTTAATAAATCAGGAACATAACAATGACTTCGCCTTTAATGAATAATTATCTTAACTTTGCTTCTGGAATTGCACATCAGCAGTATTTACCAGCCGAAGAAGGGATTATTAAGGCACTTAATGATGGTTGTACACACTGGTATGTAGACGGAAGTTTACATGGGGAAATGGTTCCAGATTGGTCTTCTGAACGAATTGAAAACCTCAATAACTTAATAGCAAAATATAATGTCCAACCAATTTTCCACGGTAACTTTAAGGCGCCATTAGGTAGCGATGTAGATTATTTACGTGAAGCTGCTGTGGCATATGTAAAAAAAGAGATTGATATTTCCGCAAAGATTGGGGCACCTTTAGTTATTCATGGTGGTGGTATTGTTGAGCCTAAAAAAATTGTCTTGGCTAAACAAAAAGCTCTAGATAACTATATTTTGTCTATTAAAGAATTAGCTGAATATGCTGCTGAAAAGTCGGTTGATATTTATTTAGAGAACTTATCTAACTATAAACACTATCGCCCGTTCCACTATGTATTTACTCATATGGAAGAATACGATTATGTTTTCAACAAAATCGATCATAAAAATGTCTATTTCTTTTTAGATGCAGGACATGCAAATGTAGGAGAAGGCGACCCTATTGCTGTTGTTGAAAAATACCATAAAAAAATTAAAGGTATTTCTTTTAGCAATAACAATGGTGAGCAAGATCAACACTTTAGTATTGGTCGTGGTACTGTAAATTATTCTGATTTTATCGAGACTATTAATCGAAATAACTGGAAAGGCCTTGTTGCCTTTGAGGTGAGAGATAAAAGTACTTTAGATTCAGTTAAAGAATTGGCAAGCGCATAAAATTAAAAGCCTTCTGAAAGCATCAGAAGGCTTTTTAAATATAAATAATTCATTTTTAAAAGGATATATTAAGTGAGTGGTTTACTAGTTTTCATAACAATTGCCTTTTTGACATTATCAAGCCCAGGCCCTGGTGTCTTATTTACAGTTACTAACTCAATAAATTACGGTGTTCGTACCGCATTATTTGGCATTATTGGCTTAATTATTGGTATGTTTGTCATTGCAGTCATTTCTGCTAGTGGCGTTGGTTTAATTATTACGAGTAACCCCACTATTTTTACTGTTTTAAAATTTATAGGTGCATTCTATTTAATGTATCTAGGCTATAAGAACTTTGTAAAAACGTCCCCTTCTCAAGACTTATTAGATACCGAAACAAGTGAAAAAACGGTTAGAAAATCCAAATTATTTTATCAAGGTTTATTCGCTTCTCTTCTAAACCCTAAAACTATTGTTTTCTTTATTGCTCTTTTCCCACAATTTATTGATATAAAAGAAAAAATTATAAATCAATTTTTAATATTATCTTTAACCTTTTGCCTTATTGGTTTCTTAATTCATTTGGTCTATGCTAATTTTTCCTCAATCTTTAAAGAAAAAATGCTGTCTGGAAATAACTTTGCCCGACTAAATAAAATCAGTGGTTGTATATTTTTTATTCTAGCTGTCTTATTGATTGTTCAATAAGTAAATGTTCGATTTGTCATTGTATTAGATCCGAAAAGAGCACTCCGCAAACAGTGCTCTTTTTCTCATCTGTCTATTTTTTATTTATCCGACATATTCATCATTTTGGAATGATCCATATCACCCATTTTAGAATGATCCATATTCATCATTTTAGAATGATCCATATTCATCATCTGTGAATGGTCCATTTCACTCATTTTAGAATGACCCATTTGAGACATATCTGCCATATTGCCATGCTCATGCTGCATATGGTCTTGTTTCATTTTTTTACCGCTTTTTATGCTGCAAGGTTTTGAGCATTTTTCTTGCGCTTTCGAATTTATCTTCATTTCCGCATTGGTAGCCGTTGTTGGCTTAGCATCCCCTGCCCAAGACTGAGCTCCAGCCATTAAAGCACCAACACACATAAACGCTGTTAAACTACGGCGAAATAGATTTTTCATTTTTTGCTCCAAAGATTAGCTTTATATAAACACCCTATATGCTTCAAATGGACATCTAGGTGACCTGAAAATGACATTTTTGTAATCTACGCCGAATCAGGTGTTTATAACGTTATTATGTTCTAAATGAATAATATGAGATTTTTATGAATGAGAATCTTATTGGTTGAAGATGAAATAAAAACAGGCGATTACCTGAAACAAGGTTTATCTGAAGCTGGCTATATTACTGACTGGGTCACTGATGGGATCACAGGAAAACACCAAGCTCTTTCAGAAGAATATGAGTTAATTATTTTGGATGTGATGTTACCGAAGTTAGACGGCTGGAACATTATTAACGACATCCGAAAAAGCGGTAAAACCATGCCGATTCTTTTTCTTTCAGCTCGTGATCAAATTGAAGACCGAGTGAAAGGTCTAGAATTAGGTGCCGATGACTATTTAGTAAAACCTTTTGCTTTTGCGGAGCTACTTGCCCGCGTAAAAAGCCTACTCCGTCGGGGCCAGCAAAAAGAAGACAGCAATATTATTGCTATTGCTGATCTTGAACTTGATTTACGCAAGCGCCGCGTCACTCGAGCTGGTCAACGTATTGACCTAACAGCGAAAGAGTTTGCATTAATGGAATTATTTATGCGTAGACGTGGTGAAATCTTACCTCGTGCTCTTATTGCATCTCAAATATGGGATATGAATTTTGATAGTGATACCAATGTGGTCGAAGTCGCGATTAAACGCTTAAGAAATAAAATTGATAGTAATTTCAGTCCAAAGCTAATCCAGAACATACGTGGAATGGGTTATGTTTTAGAGGTTGAAGATGCCTAACAAACTGTTTAATGCGATCAGTTTTCGTATTGCGATTCTTTTTTCTTTTTCTACAATTATTATCTTAATGATTATGGGATTAGTGATTCATCAACTCGTCATGCATCACTTCGAAACGCAAGATAGAACTCAATTGGAAGGCAAAATCCAACTTGTAGAAAACTTACTTGAGCAAAATTATCACAACTCATCTGAACTAAATGTATATTTAAAAGATGCCTTAGTAGGACATCATGATTTAATCGTACAAATTGAGCGCCCCACGGGCCAAATTATTTTTAGCTCATCGCCTACCGTGATTAAAAGTAAAACACTAATCAAATCTAAACATGGACAGTGGCTTGAGTGGAAAGTCCAAAATAAAATCTATCATGGCTTAGTTTATAAAAAATCTTTCGATCAAAATAGCGCTATTCCATCGGCTCAAATTATTGTGGGTATTGATACATCTGAACATATACATTTCTTGAATGATTTTAGACGTCAACTTTTATCGATTGGTGTAATCGGTACAATTTGTTTAATGCTGTTAGGTTGGTTTGCTGCTTGGCGAGGATTGCGCCCAGTTCAAAATATGGCCAAGGTTGCAGAAGGTATTTCGGCTCAACATCTTTCTGAAAGATTAGACGTCAATAAAACACCAACTGAATTAAAATCGCTGACTATCGCATTTAACGATATGTTAGATCGACTAGAAACCGCAGTCGGAAATCTATCGGATTTTTCATCTGACCTTGCGCATGAAATTAGAACACCGATTAATAACTTGATGACTCAAACTCAAGTTTGTTTATCACGTAATCGAGATATCACCACCTATCAGGAAATTCTATTTTCAAATTTGGAAGAGTTTGAACGTTTAGCCCGAATGGTTTCCGATATGCTATTTCTTGCCAAAGCTGAACATGGCTTACATATTGCAAACTTACAGGAAGTAAATCTATTTAAAGAAATCTCGGCATTATTTGATTTTTATGATGCGATTGCTACTGAAAAGGGAATATCACTAGAACAAACAGGTCAAGGTTATGTTAAAGGTGATCCTTCAATGTTACGTCGTGCGTTTAGCAATCTTTTATCAAATGCAATCAAATATGGTAAATCAGATTCAGTCATCAAAATTAAATGCCAACAAAATAATGACAGAATTGAACTCACAATTGAAAATGAAAGTTCCCCCCTATCACAAGAGCAACTCACTCGATTATTTGATCGTTTTTATCGTACAGATGCATCAAGACAGCGAGTCGAAGAAGGCACAGGTTTAGGTTTAGCAATTACCAAATCTATTCTTGATGTACATGGAGCCACCATCCAAGCGAACTATGACGACGGACATATTATTTTTAAAATTATCTTTAAAAATTAAGTGGATTTTTACTTTTGGTATTTATTCAAACCCTCCAATTCAACAAGATAATCCAAGCTAAAAAAGTCTTTGTTCATAATAAATTATCAATTTTTAAAATGACAAAAATGTAATTTTGAAGTCATCAACGCGTTTCTTTCTATCTTGAATAATAGACACACCAAGAGTGTGACCAATAAAGCACGACCTTTATTTTAATTCGGTCATGACCTAGTCAAATATTAGTTTTAAGAGGATGAAAACATGAAGCTTGTTTATAACAAAATGACTGCTCTACGCAATGTTTTAGTAGGAGCAACTATGCTTGTTTCTGCATCGAATGTATTTGCACATGTGAAACTAGAAAGTGCAACACCTGGTATTAATGCTTCTATAATCAACCAACCTAAAAATATAACACTCAACTTTGCTGGTGAAGTGATGTTAATGAACGTTAAGTTGCTTGATGCTCAACGTATAGACATCCCTTTAAATTACCAAGTTAGCCATGATTTAAAAAAATCATTTAAATTCGCCGTACCTCAACTTAAGAAAGGAAAATATACAGTAGCTTGGAGCACAATGGGTTCTGATGGTCACAACATGAGTGGCGAATATACTTTCACTATTAAATAAGTCAAAAAATAAAAATTAAGAATCAACATGCTATTAGCTCAATAGCATGTTGATAGAGTGAAGGAGCGCAATATGATTTCTGAAACTTGGATATATGCTACTTGGTTAATTAAGGTCTTTTTATATCTAGGTGTTTCATTTGTTATTGGAGGTACCTTTTGTTATGTATTGCTTAGTCACTATGCGGAACTGAAACGCATTATTATTAAATATATCGCGATTGGTACAAGTTTAGGGCTTGTCTCTAGTGTTTTAGGTTTCTTCATTCTTATAGGAAGTTTTGCTAATACGGGTCTAGCTGGTATGTGGGATAGTAACTATATCAACATACTCATAAATACCCCTATTGGGCATGCTCATATCATTCGATCACTTAGTTTTCTGCTTTTATTCATCTTTATGCTAGTAAAATTAAGCAGTCGTACTCACCAAATTTCTAAAATTGAAGGAACAATTTTCGCTCTATTACTCATCCCAGTTGTTTTTAGTTTCTCTCAATTAGGTCATGTCACAAATTTATCCTTATTTGCTCAAGTTTTACTTTCAATACATGTATTCGCAATGTCTTTATGGATGGGTTCACTCTATCCCTTATGGAAAACAAGCAGAATAATAAACGGCCTCCCGCTAAAAGAAAATATGCACTTATTTGGAAGAATTGCAGGCGTTCTTGTTGGAATTTTAGTGGTCTGCGGAACTAGTATTGCTTTGTTACTGATTAAAGATTTCAGTACACTCGTTAGTACTCCTTATGGGCATGGATTCGTTATAAAACTGCTCTTTGTTGTATGTATTTTATTACTAGCCGCCTTTAATAAATGGTATTTCACACCTCGTTTAGAGTATCCAAAATTTGCAAACCAGTTGGGTTACGCCATTTTATTTGAAATGTCATTAGGTATAGCCATACTTTTAACAACGGGCTACATAACAACTGTCGTTGGTATTGAATAAAAAGAAAGAAAACTTTAGAGAGTAAGTGTCTAGAAATAGTATTGCCAGATGAATCAAGTAACTGTTTAATTTTAGTCAGAGTATGAGTTCTTTTAGATCCGCAAAGAGCACTGCTTAGTCACCCTTACTAAAACAGTGCTCTTTGCTCCATCACAACTCCTATCCAGTAGAGCCCGATGCATAGAAATAGTGTATGGCTGTAAGGCTCAAAATGTTTCCTGAATTTTCAGTTTTTTTAAATGATCTCAGCATAAAAATCACGTATATTAAGAATTAACAGAAGAATCTTCTTTGGTTTATATTTTGAACAGCACAGAATACACACTAGATCGCATAGATCGGAAAATATTATCTGCTCTCCGTGGAAATGGACGCTTAACGGTTGCACAACTCGCCGAAGAAGTTGGGCTTTCATCCTCACCTTGCTGGACTCGGCTCAAACGTTTAGAAAGTCTAAAAATTATTGAAGGCTATACCGTAAATGTAAATCCAAAAGCGATTGGCATTCACGAGTTATTCTTTATTGAAATTACGCTAGAACGCCACGACGATGAAATGCTAGGAAACTTTAGTGAAGCTTTGGCAGATATACCCGAAGTTGTAGAGGCACATTTGGTTACTGGTGACTATGACTACTTGGTGAAAGTGGCCGTAAAAGATGCCGAGCATTACGAACGTTTTTTACGTAAAAAGCTGTATTCGATTAAAGGGATTCGGCACACACGTTCAACCTTTGCCCTACGACCACTTAAATCTGCCAATACTGCCGACTTAATGTTGATTGAATAATTTACTTATATAAATCGCTTTAGGTGTTTCATTGTTTTAATTTGATTTTATTCAGTGTTACACATAAAGCTTTCTTGTCGGCTTCTTTAAGTTGAGGGTGCTGAACTGGCCACATATAGTTACAACCATATGGTGCTTTGTTATTGTTTTTCTTGAGTTCATAGGCAATATTTTTTAGAAGTTCAGTGTTTAGAGAACCAATTTTTAAACGTACTACGCTTAAGTCCTGAGGCTTCCAATTAGTTTCAGGGCTGGACAACTAGTCTGCACGATATCGGTACTGAATTGCTTTAGCTACATTCATTTGCGTCACGATAAATGGCTTTACAGTTTCACTGCTAAGACCAAAAGATTCGGCCTCAGCAAGTGATTGATCAAGCACTTTCTTCTCTTGTACTAAATCTTCAATCGGTAAATGCTGCTCTGCTTTATAGCCTGCGACATCTTTCATATAAGACAAGCGTTCATTCATTAAATGAGCCACTTGATCATATTCATATGCTTGTGCCAGTGAAGAAACGCACATGAAAGTCGCTAAAGACACCAATTTAACAGCTTGTTGAACATTCTTAGTATTTACCATTTGAGTACCTATCAAAATTATTGTTGTGACGACATTCAAAGCAGTACCCTATTTTAAGAATACTCGAAAGTAAAATCTCAAGATAAGCTGAGCTCTTGGCTCCATGCAGAACTAGGCTGTTGATAGAGATGTTGGCAGACATCTTTAACAGATGAAATAAAGCGCTGGTTTTGTCCCTCCCATTTTTCAACCATACAATAAGAAATATGAATCCCTTTGGGTTGAAATTCTCTGGCTAACGACTGCGACAAAGCACGAATACTTGCAAACATGCTTTGGCTTAATACATCGTAGTAAGTTGAGTTACTAGAGGGTGCGCCAAGAAAGATAACTGTACCACGCTTCTGCTTAAGCATAGGTTTAATCACAGCTTGCGACACACTTACCGCACTTAAACCTGTGGTCTGCCAACTGTACTCAACTTCTTCTAAAGATAAAGCTTCAATATTTGGTGCAGATGAAAAGTTTGGCTGAAATACGCATAGTTCAATAATATGGCCATGCTCTGTTATATAGTTCAGTAGTTTTTTTAAATGCTTGGGACTTACCAGATCTAAACGGACAGTCGTTATGCCATCATTTACACGATTTACTTGTATATTCTTAACTGTAGAATCATGTACGACTTGATAAACCTGTAACGGCGATTGACTGTTTTTATCTAAAATTACAAAGTCATGGCCCAGTAGCTCTTCATCATGACCTGCAAGCACAACACAGCCCTGCTTTTTTTGAAGCTTCTGAAATATATTTTTTAGCATATGAGTCTCTCAAAATTTTTCTTGGTATGGGCGCAGATCTAACTCATGTGTCCAGAGCTCGGGGCTTTGCAGGTAAAGCATCCAATAATTCTCTGCTATTGCTTCAATGTTAAGCCCACCTGTCCCACGCGTAAGACGCGCTAAACGACCTAGACCCAATAAAGCTTTATTCACTCTATCGCCATCGACCATACCATCAATAATGACATGAGCAATATGAACGCCTTGTGATTTATAAGTTTGAGCTAAATTTAGTGCATAAGCCCGTAAAGCAGATTTACCCATAGTAAACGCTGCGAAAAAAGGTTTTCCACGCAAAGAAGCACTCGCCCCCGTAAAAATAAGCGTACCGTATTTTTGTTCTTTAAAAATTCTTAGACTGCTTTGAGAAACCAAATAAGCCGATAAAAATGTGGATTGCCACATTTGATAAAAAAACGAGAGTGGGCTACGTAAAAAAATTGAGGGAATATTTCCCCCAACATTATGAATAACAGCAGTAATGCGTTCGTTTTGACTAGTAATGGTGTCAAATAGAGCTTGTACTTGATGTATATCTTCGGCATCTAAACGAAATGCAGTAGCCTCACCACCCTTTGCATGGATTTCGGCAGCGACTGCTTCAATTTTCTGAAAAGTTCGTCCAGCCACATAAACTTTTAAGCCCTCTTTAGCAAAGCGATGACATACGGCTGCACCAATCCCCTGTGAAGCCCCGACACCAATAACAACTGCACAATCTCGTGTTTTATTCGGTGTTACTAATGACATAGTCGTTTCACCCTGTTTGTTTTTTATACCATAAAGCAATAAACGGACGATTCAAAATTTCTTTACTAAACTTTTTACTTGTACGAACAACTTCACCGAGTTGGGCAACCACAGCAATGTCTGCAATGCTCTGATTCTCACCAACCAACCATTCATTTTGCGATAAAACCTGCTCAATACGATCTAAGTGTTTTATGAACTCTGCTTCAACGTTTTCAGCTTTCATTCGACCTAACCCCTGAAAGAAAAGTTGTGTTTTTAATTCGGCTAAAATAAAAGCTTTTACCATTGGCTTTTCATACGCTGGTCGACCAATGCTACTAATACGGATGGCTTCTTGTAGAGCTTCCGGGTCATTTACCCTTAAATACACCTCATAAAAGTAAAGAGATTCATCTGCCCAGTCTTCCCACAGCTCAGCAAGTGCTTTCTGATTTGGATCTTCAGGATAAAGTCGCGGTGTATCTGGATAGGTTTCATCTAAATAACGAGAAATAAGGGTACTGTCTTGTATACGTTGCCCTTTATCATCAATAACAGGTACTTTACCTACTTTACTGAGCAAAGGAACTTTCGCTCCAAGAATACCGTTATAGTTTACTGTATCAAAAGAGATACCCTTAAATTTCAAAGCTCTTGCAACTTTTTGACAAAATGGAGAAATTTCCCACTGGTGCAAAATAATATCTGACATTAGTTCACCTTTATTTTAATTGCCTGTTTTACTTACTAGTTCCTTTTTAGAACTAATCAATAAATATACAAAATGCCTTTTTGAGTCAAACCCTTTTTGATGACGTTCAAGTTTTTAAATCTAAGAATGATTTGATTTTTATTATTTAAACAGTTTCCAAACAATACAATTTGAATTATAGGAAACTCTGCCATAAAGAGCCTCCTATATAGATTTGAAAATTAATAAGTCACTGTAACAACAACATTATCGGAATAAGCACCTGGCCTACTTGCAATCGTAGTACCTTGCGGAATTTTTCCATAAACGGTTGTAGTTTGAGCATTACCTGATCCAGTGCCAGACACTCCACCTGCTCCACCAATACTAGATACTCCACCTGTAGCATCCCACACCGAACTATAAGCAACATCTTTATATAGCTGATAGGGAATAAACTCATTATTACTATTGGCCATACGCCTGAACCCTCCGCTTATACGGTTATTGCCATCCCCTAAATAAATCGTATATGGTGTTCCATAGTTACAGGTCGTATTTACAGCACCTTGAGTCGTGTAGTCACGTTTAGTAATACCAATATCATTAATATTTCCAAAATCAACAGTTGAAGTTGAGTTTAATTGGCAAAGCGTCGGCACTACAAAGTTTGCTGTTAAAGTTACATTTCCAGAACTCCAGCTGATTACATCCCCTAAACATAACACCGCTAGAAGATCCATATCCCAAAATAGTTGAACCGTAGTTGTATAGGTTCCTTGAGGATATGCAATGAGCGATCCCGTTTGGGCGGGTACCTTCACATTTACCGAGTAACTAAGAATATTATTTGAAGCGATTGTTACCACTGGACCATACCAAACATTGGAAGTTTGATTGGTGGTAGAAGAACCTGCTCCACCTACAGTTGCAGTGACTGTATATGGTAACGATACGCTATTATTTGTAGTGGTTGCTCCTGTAAATACTGTCTTCATACACATAAACGGAGAAATTTGAGGTAGTAGTCCTCCATTCGTGCAACTAATTGTTCCTGAAAAGTTTACAGTTGCATCACTATTAATATTTGCTGCCGTGTAAATAAACGTATTATTTGTGGTTCCAGCTACCGTACAGGCTGCATGTGCCGGACTAAAAAACGCATAAACGAGATAAAATAAGCAAATACCGATAAAGTATTTTAAAGATAAGGAAATTTTTTTATAGCTCTCTATTTGAGCCTTATTCATAAGATTTAATGACATATATAAGGTCCCAATTTTTTAGTTGAGTACTGATTACTGTTATACGTAAATTCAACTTGGCATGAACCATGATCAAGAAGGTCTACTTCAAGTTTGTTTTGTTGTAATAGGTTTGGAATAAATACTTCACCGTCGTAGCCCACTACGGCATCTTGTTGCCCATTAATTCGAACACTATAACCCGGTAATAATGGTGAGTTATTTTTATCAACTACTCTCACTAAACCTGAAATAACCTGATGTGCACCAAAGTCAACTAAAGTCCCTTGACGATAGCCAACTACCGTTTTTTGATCTGTAGATTTAACATTCCAATTTAAAGGCAGATATGATGGGTCTAAATAAATATGGTTCTCTCTAAATGGCATAAGGCTTGGAATAAGAAACCTTCCAGACTTGTCCGTTGTTCCTAGATTTATCCCGCCATTTAGAATTTGGCTTTGTGGTCCAGCATTAGTGACAACAGCATAACCATCACCTATTTCATTGGCCGCAAATATACGTCCTGCTGCTGCAACTAACGATCCTGTCGCTGAAAGTGCAACTTGGTCATTATCTCCAATTCGGTTATAGCGGCCTGTCAGGTACGCAGCTCGTGCTCGGTAAGATCCATAGACCGATGCATTATTATCATGCGTATCCTGATTGCGCTCAACATAACCACCCCATCCAAACGAGCCGATTTGTGGTTCTGATAAAACAAATACTTCTTGACGATAACTCAGCCTACCACTATCACTGGATACGCTAGAAATCGCATTAACTCTGGTGGATGGTGTGTAACGCAGCGCAAAGTAAATACCATAGTCCTTATGGTTTTCATAATCTTTATAAGCTGAACTATAAAATCCCCAGTTTTTGTTTAAACTTCCGCTTAAGTTGGCAGACAGTAGCTTATACGAGTTATCACTGTATTTGATCTGGTTATAACCGACATAAATACCATAGCCCGCATAAAAGTTATAGTTAATCCCTGCCCTAAAAATCTCGTCTGCCAGTGCGCTGTAGTTTAAATAGTTTTGTGGCTCAGAAGTAATCTGGTTATCTTT
>JAITLL010000044.1 GCA_031277915.1 Acinetobacter sp. | reverse complement strand
AAAAAGTCGGTATTATGCAGAAATTTAAACTTTTGTGTATGTTTTTCATTAAAACTTTATATGAAAATTGGTTATTTTTTATATAAAGTCATCCGTTTTGTACTGTTTTTAAACATATTATACCTTTTTTCTAGTTGAGTATTTTTCACTCACCCATTGTTATTCTTTTTATCTTTCTAACTGACAAATTCACTCTATTTAAATCTAAAGTGGCATATTCGAATTATAATTGATCAGACACTATGTCTAAACGAATCGAATCATCATACATGCAAGAATATCTCTTTTCTAATATTTTTTGCTTATAAATGCATCAGCTTCAAAGCATAAAATTAAGCTTTAATAAAGTATTAAGTATTGGAGAAAAAGATCAGGAGTACTCATGAATTTGGAACAAGTCCGTCTTGTTGACGAAGCTATTACCTCTCGACATTCTGTCCGTGCCTTTTTAAACACTCCAGTGCCACATCAAGTTATTAAAGATATTTTACAAGTTTCAAGTCGTGCTCCTTCTGGAACCAATACTCAACCATGGAAAGTCTATGTAGTAACAGGACAAAAACGTGATGAAATAGTAGAGCGTGTTTGTGCAGCACAGATTGAAGTTTTCAAAAAGCCTGACCTTGTAGAACAATATAAAGAAACTTTTGCATACTACCCTGAAAAGTGGGTTTCCCCTTTTATTGACCGTCGCCGCGAAAATGGCTGGGGACTCTACGGTCTATTGGACATTAAAAAGGGTGAAAGAGAAAAAATGGCTGCCCAACAATTACGTAATTTCAAACTATTTGATGCGCCTGTCGGACTTTTCTTTACAGTAAATAAAGCAATGGGAATTGGTTCTAAAATGGATATCGCCATGATGATCCAAAATGTCATGGTCGCAGCTAAAGCTCGTGGTTTAGATACCTGCCCACAAGCGGCTTGGAACCATTTTCATCCAATTGTTTTAAATATTTTAGGTGCAGTTGATGATGAAGAGTTGGTGTGTGCAATTGCTTTGGGCCATGCGGACCCTAACCACATTATAAATACCTTTATTACACCTAGAGAACCTGTTGAAAGTTTCACAGTTTTTCTGGACTAAATAGCAAAACTAACCACTCTTTTTTCAATTATGAGAGTGGTTAGCTGTTTACCTGTTTCGTCGCTTTTAAAGCAACAATGAATCCACTCAGCGTAAATAACACCATCATCACCCCCATATTGAATGATGCAGACCAAACCAGAAAGTTAAGTAAAACACCACCGAGTAAACCACAGGCAAATTGCATACTCCCCATAATTGCACTTGCTGTTCCTGCTCGAGCACCTTGTTTAGACATTGCTAGTGCCATTGCATTTGGTCCCGTTAAACCAATACCTGAGATGGCTAAAAGCAACCCTAACATCACAAGCCATAAAGGTGCTGCCGGAATTAAACCTGCAAGTAATACAATGCTTGCGCCTATCACTTGTACACAGGAACCCGCTTTTAGCCGTTTAGTGATTTCAACACGTGTTGTTAAATGTTTATTTAAAGATGACATCAGCATAATGCCAAAAGCATTCAGTCCAAATACATAAGCGAACTCTTGTTGATTTAGGCCATATTGGTCCATAAAAACGGCTGGAGCTGAACTGATATAACAAAATAATGCTGCGCCAGTTAAACATCCTGCAAGCATAGGCAAGCGGAAACTCACATCTTTGAAAATTGCGCCATATAAAGTAGCCACTTGATACAAGGAAAGCTTGAGTCTTTTATCAGTTGCCAAAGTTTCTTTAAAAAGGAAGTGTACGCACAACCAACATATTGTGCCCACAATTGAAAGCGTAACGAAAATCGCTTGCCACGGAAACCAGATTAGAATCCAAGCTCCAATCATAGGTGCCAAAATAGGTGCCAAGCCCATTACAATCATCATGCTAGAAAAAGCTTGTGCCGAGCCTTGAACATCTAATCTATCACGGATAGCAGCACGAGCCATCACTACCCCAACACAGCCACCTAAAGCCTGTAAAATACGAGCTGCTATTAGGCTCCATTCATTCGTAGCGAGCACACAAAATAAACTTGCAACTGCATAAAGTGCAAGTCCGAAATAAAGCGGTTTCTTTCTACCGATCCGATCACTTAAAGGTCCATACACCAGTTGTCCAATGGCTAAACCAAAAAAATAAGCTGGAAGTGTATTTGCGACCATTTGCGTACTTACCCCAAAATCTTGAGCCATTTGAGGCAACGCAGGTAAATACATATCAATAGATAGTGGCCCTAAAGCCGTGAGTAAAGCGAGCAGCATAATCCAGCCAATAGAATATTGACGCTGGACTGTTTGTTCAGACATAACGATATTTCATTTTTCAATCATTTGCATACAGACAAGCTTACACTGTCTATCGTATGATTTGTGCAACATTGGTGTAGAAATACGCAAATCATTTATCACTCAGGTTGATCAGCAAGGACTTCATTTGAAATCTTGGTTTAAACGCCTAAAAAGAGCGACTTATAACACATCATTTATGTATAACGTGCGGATGCTGATCGCCTTTTCAGGGACTGCTTTCGTACCTTATTTTTTAGGCCATCAATTAGCAACTATACCTCTGACTTTAGGGGTGGTGGCAGCAGGTTTAAGTGATATTGATGACCGCTTTTCAGTACGAATCATGAATTTGATTTACACTTATATCGGGTTCTTTGTAACTGCAGCTTCAGTACAATTACTTTTCCCTTATCCAATGCTTTTTGCATTAGGGCTCATTGCTTCTTGTATTGGCTGGATTTTATTAGGTTCATTAGGTCGTCGTTACGCAACAATCTCTTATGGATGTCTGGTTGTTTCCGTCTATACCATGCTTGGAGTTCATTTATTTGAACAGTGGTATATCCAACCTGCTCTTTTAGTTGTAGGTGCAGCATGGTACGGGCTCATTGCAACAATTAGCTTTTTATTATTTCCGGTTCGCCAGCTTCAAGACAAACTGGCCGCCTCTTATGGTTCATTAGGCGACTTTCTATTTGCCAAGTCCAATTTGTTTGATGTTGATATGACGCCTGCGAGTTATCAGCAGAGCATGATTGATCTTTCACTAGAAAATGGTAAATTGATCACGATATTTAACGATCTTAAAACAGCACTTTTAACTCGTTTAAAAGGTGACCGTGGACAAAAAGACACCCGCCGTAGTCTACACTATTACTTTGTCGCACAAGATATTCATGAACGTGCTGACTCTGCCCATATCGACTATCAAAAGTTAGCAAAGATTTTCCAGCACAGTGATATTTTGTTTAGATTTCAACGTATCCTGTCAATTCAAGGTAAAGCTTGCCAAGAATTAAATGAATGTATTTTACAGCGTAAACCCTATACCCATAACAAACGCTTTAAGCAGAGTTTTGAAAACTTGCGCTTATCTTTAGTAAAACTAAGAAATGATCAACAATATGATCTGTTATGGGTAAATGCTCTTTTTGCCTTATATCAAAATTTAAAGTCTATTGACTCACAATTACTTAACTTAGAAACGGAACAGCATATTCAGTCTGACAAAGTAAAACAGGCTGAAAACCAACTTAAAGATGATGATTTAAAAGGTTGGAATGATATTATTATTCGAATAAAACAAAATCTAACACCCGAATCTGTACTGTTTCGTCATGCCATTCGAGTATCGATTGTTCTTTTCATTGGATACGTATTTATTCAAACCACTCGAATCGAATATGGCTACTGGATTATGCTAACTGCCCTATTTGTTAGCCAACCTAACTTTAATGCGACCAAACGTCGCTTACGTTTACGTATAGTTGGAACATTAGTCGGAATTATTGTCGGCCTAAGTGTGGTATTCCTCGTACCTTCTGTAGAAGGACAATTAGTCATGCTGGTCTTGAGTGGTGTACTATTTTTCGAATTACGCAGTAAACAATATGCTCAAGCAACTGCTTTCATCACAATTTTGGCACTAATTAACTTCAACCTAGATGGCTCTGCAGTCGCTGCAGCTATTCCTAGATTTGTAGATACATTGATTGGATGTGCTTTAGCATGGTTTGGTGTCACCTTTATTTGGCCTGACTGGAAATTCCGCCGCCTACCGCGCAGCATTCGACGCTCCTTACAAGCGCAATGTAATTATTTAGCAGAAGTGGTTAAGCAGTATCACGAAGGACACAACCATGCGCTCAATTATCGTATTGTTCGCCGTGCCGCCCATAACACCGATGCCGAAGTCGCATCACTGATTTCAACATTAGCGACTGAGCCAGATTTTGACCCTACCCGCAAATCCGATATATTTGAATTTCTATGCCTTAATCATACATTTTTGAGTTATATCGCAGCGCTTGGAGCACATCGGGAAAAAATTCAGGATCAAGCGGTTCTTAACGTTTTAGATCAAGCGCTAGATGACATACAAGGTGCGTTATTAAGAGATGAAATGCCTGATTTGACAGCGCAAAATATGCTTAAAACAATACGTCAGCGTTTAAGCCAAAATGATGAAAATGACCAGAAATCACTCATTATTTTACAGCAGTTATCACTGATGCTCAGTGTTTTAAATCGATTTAGTATGTTGAAACAACGGCTAAGTCATGATCAAGATAATGATGCCAGTGAACTTGCATCATTATAAGATTGACTCGGAATTTAGTATGAAATTGGCATAATATCCTTTCCTGACTTATGCCAATTAATGCTAAACTTAAAACAGTTTACAATTTGTTATTTGCACTATGACCGCGAAAACTTTATATGCTTATACGCTTCAGCCTGTTCCTTACGAGGTAACAGAAGCTGAACAACGTAATGCACAGCTTCTTATCTGGCGCAGCACCAATAAAATCAGCACAAAAATCTGGGCAATTATGGGCGTAATTTTAGCCCTTGCGATTTTAGGTCTTATTTTTATTAAGAACTACTCTACTGTGATTTGCTGGGTTGCCATTGTTGGTGTAGTACTTTATTACCTTGGCCGTAAATATGGCTTGGAATGGTACGTTAAACGTAAGATGAATGAGTTTCCTGTACAGGAAATCAAAGGCATTCGCTTAGGTGTACAACCGCACGGTATCGTAATGCGCCAGCAAATGGGCTTACAAGAAGGCGTTGGAACAATTGGATGGAAAAATATCTATGAGTGGTACAACACTCCTGATTTTATTTTAGTTAACTTTAAAGTAAAAGATCCTAAAGGCCAAGAACAGCAAGGCGCATATATCTTACCTAAGCGTATGGACTCTAAAAACTTTTCTTTCAATACAATTCGCAAGCACTTGAAAGAAACTGTGGGTGAACCAAAAACTTTATAAGTTCACCATACCCAAAAGCCTCCTTTACAGGAGGTTTTTTATTACCCTAAAAACAAATGATAATGAAAATTAATATTATCTCCAAAATCCATATTATCTGCGTAATCTTCGGCTATACTTAGTTACAAGATCTCCATCATATTCACATTTTTCGACCATGTTTAAAAAGTTTCTATTTCAAATTCATTGGTTTCTGGGTATTAGTGCTGGCCTCATCTTATCAATTATGGGTGTTACAGGTGCAATTTTTTCCTATGATCAACAAATTTTAAAATGGGTAAATACAGATAGTTATGTAGTTCAAGCAGAAAGCTCACCCAAGCTTACTCCTGCCCAGCTTTATCAACATTTCACAACCACCCAGCCTGAAATTAAAATTAATAGCATTACAATTGCCAAAGACCCTACCGCCTCCTCTGTTGTAAACATTGAAAAAGAAGGCGAACGTCGTGGCTACAATATGATGGTCAACCCTTACACCGCACAGGTATTGCCAGATGTTAAAGGCCGTGAGTTACTTTTATTAATACAACAAATTCACCGTAACTTAACTGCTGGCGAGTTCGGTAAACAAATTACCGGTGCTTGTGCCTTAATGCTCATTTATTTTGTCTTGAGCGGATTATATTTACGTTGGCCAAAGAAACACTCGGCACGTCAATGGCTTGCTGTTAAGCCTAAGTTAAAAGGCCGAAATTTTATTTGGGATTTACACGCTGTTGTTGGCACATGGGTTATTGTTTTTTATCTTCTTTTTGCTTGTACAGGTCTCTATTGGTCATATGACTGGTGGCGTAGCGGTATGTTCAAAGTGTTAGGTGTAGAACAGCCTAAAATGCAAGGCCATGGCGGATCTGGGCGTAATAAAGATAAATCATCTTCTGAGTCTCAATTAGATAGCACTCAACTGATGACTGCTCTCAATCAAACATGGAGCGGTTTTAATAATAAAATCGGACGTGACTATTCAACTTTAACAGTGAATTTACCAAAAAAAGATGATGGAAAAGTAGAATTAAGTTTTGTTGATGCAACACCACAGCATGAACGTGCACGCAATCAAGCCACCTATAATTATAAAACTGCCAATATTGAAAAGATGGAGCTTTATGAAGATAAAAAGCTTAATCAGAAAATCATGAGCAGTATGTTACCCGTACACCGTGGTAGCTTCTTTGGTCCGGTTTATCAATTTGTGGCAATGCTTGCATCTTTAGCAATGCCTTTGTTCTTTATTACCGGATGGATGCTTTATCTTAAACGTCGTAAGCAGAAAAAACTAACTCAAACAGCTCGTCAGTCTTTAGCGGGTCACTATATTGACCCAAATGCTAAACCTTGGCTAATTACCTATGCCACTCAAACGGGAGTTGCTGAACAACTAGCTTGGAATACTGCAACGAGTTTACAAGAAGCCCATCAACCAGTTCAGGTTAAATCTATACAACATTTAACTGAAACCGATTTAGAGCAACATGATCAAATTCTTTTTGTGATTAGTACTTATGGTACTGGGGAGGCTCCTGATTTAGCTTCTGGTTTTGTTAAAAATTTATTAAAAGCTAAGTTACAGCTTCAACATATCAAATATGCAGTTTTAGCTTTAGGTTCCAAAGAATACCCAGATACTTATTGTAGTTTTGGCCACACTGTAGATACATGGCTTAAAAATAATGGAGCAAAAGCCTATTTTGAGACTATCGAAGTAGATAATGCGAATCCAATACATATTCAAAACTGGAATGAAGCGCTCGTAAAAACGACTAAATTAGATTTGCATGCCGTTAATATCGAAAAAGTATTTGATAGTTGGACATTACAACAACGTGACTTGCTTAACCCAAATAGTGTAGGACAGCCTGCTTATAACATTGAACTTACAGCACATCATGAAGCTGTATGGCAAGCAGGAGATATTGCTGAAATACAACCAGGTAATAGCCCTGAACGTATTAATACGTTCTTACAGAAGCATCATATACTTAAAAATGCATTTGTAGATTCACTACAAATCTCTATTGAAAAAGCACTTTGGAACAAAGATTTAACGGAAGAGATTGAACCATTTGCCAATCTTGACCATTTATTAGAACAACTCCCTACCCTACCAACACGTGAGTATTCAATTGCGAGCATTCCATCCCAACAAGTTCTTCGCTTAGTTGTTCGCCAGCAATCCGATAAATCCGGTCATTTAGGTTTAGGATCTGGCTGGCTAACTCAACACACCGAAATAAGTCAAAACATTGCACTGCGTATTCGTACCAATGAGTCTTTTCATTTGATTGGTGACAATCGTCCAATTATCTATATTGGTAATGGAACGGGAATCGCTGGCTTAATGAGTTTGCTTCATACAAGAACTCGTTATAACTATACTGAAAACTGGCTTATTTTTGGTGAACGCCAACGCGCGCATGATTTTTTCTATGCATCAACTATTGAAGCATGGCAAACCATGGGTATGTTAAAACGTGTTGACCTTGCATTTTCACGAGATCAACAACAGCGTGTATATGTTCAAGATTTAATAAGAGAAAATGCAGCGGAATTGGTCAACTGGATTGAGCGTGGTGCTGTTCTTTATGTTTGCGGTAGCATTGAAGGAATGGCGAGCGGAGTCGATCAAGCACTTATTGATATTCTAGGTGAAGAACAAGTCGATGAGCTAAGACAACAAGGTCGTTATCGCCGTGATGTTTATTAAACCTCAATAAATGATAAAGCCGAGTAATTGCTAAAATGCTTTACTCGGCTTTTTATTATCATCAGCATTGAATTTGGAACAATTTTGCATACACTGTCTGCAATTTAAATTGCAACTGTAAACTCAATGCAAGTCAGTAAGTGGATTCGGATTTCTTTAGCCATCATCGGTTCAATTTTATTTTTGGACGGCTTATTTCTAGCTTTTCTAAATAAAATTCATGTAGGCACAATTGTTCCTTTAGTCTTAGGGGCATTCTTTTGTCTCTATGCATTATTTTATTATCATTTGGAACGATTTTTCTTTTATCACTATCGTCTACATTCAATTTGGCGTTTTGGATGGTTATGTTTCTGGATCTGGTTAATTAGCTTAGGCTATTTCTTTAATTTTATTAAAGAAAATAAAGACGCAGGCCATAATATTCCCGCTGTGAAAGCAATTATTGTTTTAGGAAGTGGTGTCGAAAATGGACAGCCTTCTACCATTCTTGCAAAACGTCTTGATACAGCAGCCCCACTTGCCCTTTCCCAACCTCAAGCAAAAGTTGTTTTGACAGGTGGCTTAGATTTTTCAGAGAAAGGGCCTGAAGCATTAGTCATGTCTCGTTACTTGGAACAACGTTTTCACATAACAAAAGACCGAATGATTCTTGAAGACAAAAGCACAAGTACTGAACTTAATCTTAAAAATAGCAAACCATTACTTGAACAAAGTCATATTAGTATTGATCAGCCGATTGCAATTGTTACGAGTGACTTCCACACTCCAAGAGCAGCGGCAATTGCAAAGAAACAAGGCTATACCCATATTTATATGGCTGCTGCTGAAACCCCTTTAGTTACTCGCTATAACGCTTGGTTACGTGAATACTTTGCGTATGCGAGTGGTTGGATTCTAAACGAATATTAATATTGAAAAAAAAGCTGCTATTTCTTTAAGATATAGTAGCTTCAAGCAAATTAAAGATACGATTGATTTAACAGTAATAAAGCCTGTGAGCTTAGAAAAGAGAAATTTGATTAAAAATAAAAAGATAAAGTAGGGAAATAAAAAATTAAAAAATACAAACGAAAAAAACACCAAATAAATTAGTGTATATAATTTTTAAATTTGAAAAATTATGGTGGGCGCTGACGGGATCGAACCGCCGACATTCTGCTTGTAAGGCAGACGCTCTACCAACTGAGCTAAGCGCCCTTAACGTCTTCATCGTTTGTGAGGTGCATTATAGAGAATCTTTAACAGGTGTCAAACGCTTTTCGACAACTTTTCAAAAAAATGCGAATGAATGATTAAAAATAAGTCATTATTAAGTAAAAAACAATTTTTTGTATTTTATTTAAGCACTTATTTTAATATTTCAGTCACTCCCCTCATTAAATAAGATTATCGAATACCACCAATTAGGTTAAAGATTGTTCAAACAAATAAACAAGGGCATCTTCGGGGACTAAATCAAACAATTCAATGATTTCTTCATTACGCATTCGAATACATCCATGCGACAT
>JAITLL010000013.1 GCA_031277915.1 Acinetobacter sp. | reverse complement strand
AAAAGATTTGTCTAGCTTTAGTTACACAACAAAATATGTTTCTATAGCTTTAGCAATTATTTACTACTCAATTCAGGAAATATCATGGCGAATTTGCATGAAATTATTCAGTGGTGTGACCAAACCTTAAAAGCAGCAGAGTTTAAAGATTACGCACCGAATGGTCTGCAAATTGAAGGTTCAACTGAAGTAAAACGTATTCTCTGTGCTGTTACAGCTTCTGAAGATGCAATTGATGCAGCTATAGCTCACAAAGCCGATCTATTACTCGTACATCATGGTTATTTTTGGAAAGGTGAACCCTATCCAATTACAGGAATGCGAGGTAACCGAATTAAAAAACTCATTCAGCATAATATTTCATTGGTCGCTTATCATCTACCTTTAGATGCCCACCCAAGTTTGGGCAATAATATCGCGATTGCAGAAAAACTTAACTTACAAAATTTAGAACCACTCGATTTAACTGAAAAACACCCTATTGGTAATATTGGCTATTTAGAGCAAGCAATATCTGTAGATGAATTTAAAGCAAAATTACAAGCTAGTTTTGACTTTAACGTGATTCATTTACCGGCTGAAAAACAAAGCATTCAAAAAGTAGGCTTCTGTACGGGTGGTGCTCAAGATTTTATTGCTAAAGCTGCTTTGCATAATTGCGATGCTTATATTTCAGGTGAAGTCAGTGAACGAACTTTCTATGAAGCAAAAGAATTAGGCATTCATTATTTTGCATGTGGTCATCATGCAACTGAACGTTACGGCGTTCAGCGATTGGCTCAAGCAATTTCACAGCGGTTTGCAATTGAAAGCGAATATTTTGAATTGAATAATCCGATTTAATTAAGTCTTTTTTTCAATCTGTGTTATGCGTATTAATTAGATCTTTATTGTGTATAGTTCTTTAAAACGATGCCCTATTGTGAACAGAATCATTTACAATAGAGCCACTTAATATTGTATAACCCAGCAAATGCAAGGAATAGGAACATGACAACCATTACTTTACCTGCACTTCCATATGGCTATGATGATTTAGCGCCACATATCAGTAAAGAAACTTTAGAATACCATCACGACAAACACCACAACACCTATGTTGTTAACTTAAACAACTTAATCAAAGGCACTGACCTTGAAGGTAAAACTTTAGAAGAAATCATCAAAGCAACTGCTGGTGATGCATCTAAAGCTGGTATTTTCAACAACGCTGCTCAAGTTTGGAACCATACTTTCTACTGGAACAGCATGAAGCCAAATGGTGGTGGTAAGCCTACTGGCGCAATCGCTGCTAAAATTGAAGAAGCTTTTGGTAGCTACGAAAAATTTGCAGAAGAATTTGCTGCTGCTGCAACAACTCAATTCGGTTCAGGTTGGGCTTGGTTAGTTGCTGATGAAGTAAATGGTAAACTTTCTATTACTAAAACTTCTAATGCAGACACTCCACTTGCACATGGTCAAATTGCTGTATTAACAATCGACGTATGGGAACATGCTTACTACATCGATTTCCGTAACTTACGTCCTAAATACATCGCAACTTTCTTAGAAAGCCTTGTGAACTGGGACTATGCAAATGCAAAACTTGCAGGTCAACCAGCTGGTGTAGAGAAATAATTTTATTTCTTTATAAAAACCACCCTATTTAGGGTGGTTTTTTTATTTTTAGTACAACAAAAGCATATTAATCAAGCAAACGATTCATTTTCTTTAATATTCTTATTGACGCATTTAGATTTCATCCATAAAATGCGCATCAGATTCTCCAATAGCTCAGTCGGTAGAGCGACGGACTGTTAATCCGCAGGTCCCTGGTTCGAGCCCAGGTTGGAGAGCCATCTACTAATCTTCCATAGCTCAGTCGGTAGAGCGACGGACTGTTAATCCGCAGGTCCCTGGTTCGAGCCCAGGTGGGAGAGCCAAGATTCTAAAAGCCCGCATTTATTGCGGGCTTTTTCTTTTTTAGTTATTTCATACTTTTCTATTATTTTGAATAAAATCAATGTTTCGTGTGTTTTTAAACCAAACGATTAGATATTCTCTTATTAACGCTTGACCTAGCTCCCTTTCCTGCCTAAAATCCTTTTCCAGATTCTCCCATAGCTCAGTCGGTAGAGCGACGGACTGTTAATCCGCAGGTCCCTGGTTCGAGCCCAGGTGGGAGAGCCAAGATTCTTAAAAACCCACTCACTACGAGTGGGTTTTTGTTTGTATGATGTTGTCACATGTTCGAATCGAGTCACTTATTTTTTATTATTTTAGGCTGCTTAAGCACCTGCATTTTTCTTGTTGTTTGTTTACGTCCCTATTTATTTCCAAAACAGAAATTCTTTGCTCGTCCTGTTATTACCAATTTTGAAACTCAAATGTTTGTACGTTTAAAACAGAGTTTTCCAAGTTACCATGTTTTAGCTCAAGTGGCTTTTAGCGCATTAATTACCAGTAATGACTATAAAATTCGTAGTCAGTTCAACCGTAAAGTTACCGACTTTGTTTTACTGAACGAAAAAATGGAAGTCATCGCAATTATTGAATTAGATGACCCCTCTCATCTTGAGAAAGTAGAAGAAGACCGTATTCGTGATCAAATGCTAATAGAAGCAGGTTATATCGTAAAACGTTATACAAGCATCCCTAGCGTACGCCAATTACAAAGAGATCTTCATTAAAAGAAGCGAATACTATTTCTTGTCAGAATTTGTTGCTTCTTTTTCAGCTATTCTTTTTTCCATTTCTAAACGTTGCTGCTCATATTGCTTTTTATTCTTAGCGTCACTTTTTGTAGCAAAGAAAAGTATTCCAATAATCAAAAAAGGAATAAGCAAACCCAATCCCATTAATAACCAAGGAACAGATTTTTTTTCAACAGATTGCTGGCTCATAAGTGATTTAAACTCTAACATCATCAATTTTAAGATATGTAACAATATAACAAAAAAGAGCCACTATAAAGAGGCTCTTTTCTTAAGCTAATTTCTAGTTAAGTAAATAAAATTCAGAATTTACCTGTACAGTGAGGGCTTTGGCTCGCATCTTTCTGTGCATCAGTTAGAACAATACCTGTACCTGCTGACATATTGGTTTGAATAAAATCTACAGCATTTGCGTTTTGACATACAATTGCTTGTGTATGAGTCGCATTTGGTACAATTGTTAAGTTATATCCCTTATCGTAGCCTGCTTGAGGGAAAAATTTCAAAGCATTCGCTTTCATATTTGCGAATAGGGCTTGTGTTACTACCGGTAATACAGCCTGATCTTTTTCACCTTGAATAATAAATACAGGCGCTTTAATAACTTTTTCGGCTGTGGCATTTGTTGCAGGTTGGGTCGCAGCCAAAAAGCTCTGAACCACTTGATCTGTCTTGAATTTATTCAGGTCAATACCGTATTGTGCAATTTGGTGTGTAGGGTCAGCCAAGAAAGCCAAAATTCCCGCTTTAAATTTCTCTTGTAGGCCATTTGCAGTATCAGGTGCTGGATAACTTAGACATGCACCATCATCTCCTGTACGACCATAAGCTAATTCAGCAATGTCAGCCGCTCCTGATGTAAAGATTGACTTCATATCATAATTTGGTTGCTGTGCTTTAATTCCTGCACTTGCAAAAGCAGCATATGCTAACAATTCAGCATAACCATCTGCAGTTTTATCAATTGTTGGTACAGCAAGCGCCAGTGGATCATTTGGAGACATTTGCCCAGCTGCTATCGCTGCATCAATCTGTCTACGTGCTGCAATTGCTTGGTCTAATTTACTAAGCTTATAGCCACTGTCTTGATTCATCGCAGGATCAATATAAATTTGAATAATGGTACCTAAGCTTGATGCCGGTGCTCCCGCTACTGCACCTTTATAACTTACATCCGTATTGGCAAATTCAGCAGTACCTAATGATGCATGTCCACCTTGTGACTGCCCAATCGACATCCAATCACCTTTCAACTGGGTACCATAATGGTCTTTTGCTGCTTTGATTGCGGCTAGTGCAGATTTTGCTTCACTCGATAAGTTTAAGTATGGATGCACCCCTGGTGTACCTAAGCCCTCATAATCTGGTGCAATAATGACATAACCCGCTGCCAATAAATTTTCAGCTAGAATTTTAAATCGCGGATTAATTGCATTTTTACTTGGCGCACAACCATCCCCCACTCCAACAGTGCCATGTTCCCACACAACCACTCGATAACCATCTTTTGGTTGTGGTGCTTTTGGGAACAAAACCATAGCAGTAGCATTGGCTGTTTTTCCCTGAACATTTGTCATGTTATAAGTCATTACTTTAATTGATGAAGCATTATCAACTTGATCAATTGCGTAATTACTTTCAGACAAAAAGGTTTTATTTGAATCTATCCCAGTGTAATCGTCATTGTTATCATTACATGCTGTAAGAAATAATGCTGAAACTGATAATGTTATAGCTAAAGCAATTTTTGACCGTTTCATAAAATATCCTTTTTATGTGTTATTTATTCCGCATAATTTTTATGCACAAATATTAAGACATAAAAAAAGTGCTCTGCATAGAACACTTTTCAACCTTACGGTCATTTTTACTATATGAAATTTAAAAATATTCCTAGAAAAATGATTAATCCAACCCAGCGATTGTGACGGAATGCCCAGAAACAAACCTGAGGGTTGCGGTCTTTGGTTTTAATTGTTTGATATATAAAATCGAATGCCACTACGACTAAAGCAATAGTTGCCCATGGAAATAAAATATTTTCTAAATATAGTGCAGCCCCAATCAAAACAAGACTAGTTGCCTGTAAAAGCGCAATAATTTGGATGTCATATCGACCAAAAAGAATAGCGGTAGATTTCACACCAATCTTTAAATCATATTCACGGTCTGTAATTGCATATTGAGTATCATAAGCCACTGTCCAAGCTAAATTACCAAAATAGAGTAACCAGCAAGTCATACCTAACGGCTTATCCATTGCAGTAAAAGACATTGGAATACCCCAAGAAAATGCCATACCTAAAACGACTTGCGGTAAATGTGTATATCTTTTCATGAAAGGATATACAAATGCTAAAGCTAAGCCACCTAGTGCACAGTAGAAAGTTGCAATAGGTAAAAAGAACAGCGTACAGGCACTTGCAAACACTAAAGCTAAAAATACATACACCGCTTCTCTTGGACGAATTACACCAGTTGCTAAAGGCCGTGTTTTTGTACGCTCTACATGACCATCAACTTTTCGATCAGCAAAGTCATTAATGGCACAGCCAGCAGCACGCATAAAAATTGTACCTAACACCATTGCCAAAAGGATATGTAAAGGTGGTATTCCCTCTGCTGCAACCCAAAGTGCCCACATGGTTGGCCAAAACACCAGTTCGGTTCCAACTGGCTTATCAAAGCGGCATAAATAATAATAAGCCTCTAAACGCTGACGCCATGTTGTACCTGTTGCAGTCGTCATAGTAATTCCTTGTCGTGCTGCTGATATAAAAAAGCTTCAAAAGCTGGTAAGAATGTTTCCTGAACAATAAATTTACATCCATGCCAAGTATAGCAACTTTGTCGCGTCCAGCCTTCTGGTAAGCGAATAACACGGCGGTCACACAGTGGAGTTGTTCTTTGAAATAGAAAAAGGCCTATCGGTTTAGAACCAATATGCTGAAATATACGGGCTTTTTTTTGTAAACTTTGAATTGGAAAAATACTTTTTGCTTTAACCCACGGCTCTACTTCACAACCATATAGATATGTTTCCCTCACCCATGAAGTGTGGGTATGAGACATACTCATCCATTGACTGTCTGTAAAAGTTAAACGTTGAAAGTGTTCTTTAAAAGGTTTTACACTGAACTGTCCACCGCCAAGTTCAGTCAATTGTTGGGTCAGCGAACCGGACGCATACAACCATGTTTTCAATGCAGGATTTAACGCTTGTTCCTGTTTAAGTACTGGTTGCCGTTTACGCATAATCTGCTCACATGAAAACTCGCACCTAGTTTACCCCAAATTTTTGATAAAAAACGTAGAGAATTCAATCAAGATTTTGAATAATAAAAAAGCCTGCATAAGCAGGCTTTTTTACGAAATATGTATTACAGGCTGTAGTACATATCAAATTCAACTGGGTGAGTAGTCGTGTTCAGGCGACGTACTTCTTCAGTTTTAAGTTCAATGTATGCATCAAGCATTTCTTTAGTGAACACGCCACCTTTTAACAAGAACTCGTGATCCGCTTGAAGTGCTTCAAGAGCCATATCTAAACTATGAGCAACTGTTGGGATTTTTGCTTCTTCTTCTGGAGGAAGATCATACAAGTTTTTGTCAGCAGCTTCACCCGGATGAGTCTTGTTTTGAATACCGTCGATACCAGCCATTAACAATGCAGCAAAACCTAAGTACGGGTTCATCATTGGGTCTGGGAAACGAGCTTCAATACGCTTACCTTTAGGGCTAGAAACGTATGGAATACGGATAGATGCAGAGCGGTTACGCGCTGAGTAAGCAAGCATAATTGGTGCTTCGAAGTGAGGAACCAAACGCTTGTATGAGTTGGTAGATGGGTTTGTGATTGCATTCAATGCACGAGCGTGCTTGATGATACCACCGATGAAGTACAACGCCATTTCTGAAAGGCCTGCATATTCATCACCAGCAAACAAGTTCTTGCCATCTTTAGAGATAGACATATGAACGTGCATACCAGAACCGTTATCACCTACCATTGGTTTAGGCATAAACGTAGCCGTTTTTGCATATTGATGTGCAACGTTCCAAACAGCATATTTGAACTGTTGAACTTCGTCAGCTTTACGTACAAGTGTATTGAAGCTCACACCAATTTCTAACTGACAAGATGCAACTTCGTGGTGATGTACTTCTACACGACCAGGGCCCATGATGTCTTCGATTTTTGCACACATTTCTGCACGCATATCTTGTGAAGAATCAACTGGAGGAACTGGAAAGTAACCGCCTTTAACACGTGGACGGTGGCCTGAGTTACCAGACTCATAACTGTTACCAGTAGACCAAGCAGCTTCTTCAGCGATTAATGTATGACGAGCACCAGACATATCAATGTCCCATTTCACTTCGTCAAATACAAAGAATTCTGGTTCAGGACCAAAGAATGCAGTATCACCAATACCTGTAGATTTTAAGTATTCTTCTGCACGGCGAGCAATCGAACGTGGGTCACGCTCATAACCTTGACCAGTTGAAGGTTCAATAACATCACAAGTCACAACTACTGTTGCTTCAGCAAAGAACGGGTCGATAAAACCAGTTTCTGCATCTGGACGTAAAATCATGTCAGATGCTTCAATGCCTTTCCAACCAGCGATTGAAGAACCATCAAACATTTTACCGTCTTCAAAAGTATCTTCATCAATAGAATCAGCTGGGTAAGTTACATGCTGCTCTTTACCCTTAGTATCAGTAAAGCGAAAATCGACCCATTTTGCGCCACTTTCTTGTATGAGTTGAAGGACCTTGTTCGCCATGCTCATTTTGCTCCAATGAAATTTTGTTGCACTTGTTGAGTGCGTGTTAGTTGCTGGTATTTATAAAGCAATTCTCATACCAACTTTATAAGACTTACCCAAAACATTGAATTACTTATAAGTATTCATGATTTAGGCCCCTTGTCTTGAACCCATTATACTGTTTGCATGTGTAAATGCACCATATTCACACATTTTCAAATTATGGCACATTTAAACAGCTCATTATCGCCCTAATTTGGTGCAAAAATGTTGCGCCGAATAACTCACTGCATCAAACTCTAACAGTCATTTATGATCATAATGCTTTCTTATATATAATGCTGAGATTCTTATCAGATTGCATGAAAATAATCATTCCAGTTAGAAGCACTCTTTCCACTCACTTTCTTTGGACGGCTTCAACAATTTAAGCTAACTAGTTAAGTCATCAATCAATAAATCGCATTATTACTTATTTACAATCTACCAAATAGTTTTCATTTTTATGAATTCTTTTAGATTATCTCATTACTCGGTAGTTTTTTGATCCTTCAAATAAAAGGTTCCTCTCCGTTACCCATCCAACAATAAACTTCACTATTCATGTTCTTTTTCATTCACTTTTTTTATACAGGACAAACTTGCTTTTATTATTAAAAATAACTAAAAAATGTATATATAAATTTTTTTTATAAATAAGAAAACCAAAAGTTATGTTTATAACAGCATAAGGTCTTTCAAGGATTTGAATAATGAAATATGAACTGGAGCAGTCCGACAAAGCATTTTTTGGACATCCAAAACCACTAAAAACTTTATTTTTTACAGAACTTTGGGAAAGATTTTCTTATTATGGCATTCGGCCCTTACTTGTTCTTTATATGGTTGCGATGGTTAATGATGGAGGTTTAGGCCTTGACCGACCAACCGCAGCAGCAATTGTTGGATTATTTGCAGGTTCAATGTATTTAATGACTGTTTTAGGGGGATGGATTGCTGATAACTGGTTAGGTCAAGCACGATCTGTATGGTACGGTTCAATTATTATTGCACTAGGTCATTTATCTATTGCCCTCACTACCATTTTTGATCAATTCTTTTTTTATTTCGGTCTAGTTCTTATTGTTCTTGGATCAGGTTTATTTAAAACTTGTATTTCAGTTATTGTAGGAACTTTATACAAAGCACAAGACAGTAGACGAGATGCCGGCTTCTCCATTTTTTATATGGGAATTAATATGGGCTCGTTTATTGCCCCGCTCATTACAGGTCTATTAGCTCGCGATTATGGCTGGCACTTAGGCTTTGGGATTGGTGGCATTGGGATGCTAATTGCTTTATTAATTTTCCGCTTTTTGGCTGTCCCGCAGCTTCAAACTTTTAATGAATTGCGACAAGAAACCAACAGCTGTAGCAAACCTGTCGTAGAAAATAAAAATGCGCCTAAAATTGTATTTAGCTTTTTATTCGCTGTTGCAGCGGTTATTGCATTAACTTTCTTTGGCGTAATCCATATTAATCCGGTCGCGGTAGCCACTTATCTAACAGTTGTAATTTGCATTGGGATTATTGCTTATTTTGCATATTTACTGCTTTTCCTGAATTTAGAGCAACATGAAAAATTTAAAATAATTATTTGCTTCGTTTTATTAGCAGCATCTGCCCTATTCTGGTCGGCTTTTGAACAAAAGCCCACAACTTTTACTTTATTTGCGCAAGATTATACAGACCGTATTGTTTTCGGATTTGAGATCCCAACTGTATGGTTTGAATCAATCAATGCTCTTTTTATTATTCTCTTTGCTCCGGTTGCAGCTTGGCTATGGGCGAAACTAGGTAAAGTAAATAAAGACCCAAGCTATATCAGCAAATTTATTATTGCGTTGTTATTCGCTGCAGGTGGCTTTTTACTCATGTCTCTAGCGAGTCACTTTGCTATTCATGGTGGAGCAGTTTCACCATTTTGGTTAGTCGGTACTTTATTTCTTCTTACTATAGGTGAACTTTGCTTAAGTCCGATTGGCTTATCAACCATGACTAAACTTGCACCTGATGTCATACGCAGTCAAATTATGGGTCTATGGTTTACAGGTACCGCTTTAGGCAACCTCATAGCAGGACTCATTGGCGGACATGTATCGGCAGATGGTATTAATCATTTACCTAGCTTATTTATGCGCTGTGTATTGGCATTAGTAATCGGCGCAATCGTGTTATTTTTATTAAAGAAACCTATTAATACATTAATGAACAAAAGTACTAGCAAAGTTCAACCTGACTTGGAAACGATATGACCGACTTAACTGTTCCAGAAAAACTTGAAAAACTGCGCGAACTCATGACCAATCAACACGTTGATGCTTTGGTTGTCATGAGTGCAGATCCACATATGTCAGAGTATTTACCAGACTATTGGAAAGCGAGGCAGTGGTTAAGCGGTTTTAGTGGCTCTGTTGGCACCTTAGTCGTGACCCAAAACTTTGCAGGACTCTGGGCGGATGGCCGATATTGGGTACAAGCTGAACAACAACTTGTTGGAACTGGCTTTCAATTACAAAAACTGACCAGTGATGAGTCTTCGACACATCTCGCTTGGATTGAGAAAAATTTACCAACTGGTTCGGTCATTTCGGTAAATGGTCAAACCCTTTCAATCCAGCAATTTAAAGCGTTAGAAAATACGGCAAAACAACACGACTTTAAACTTGCAACACAGCAAGATTTAATTGGTTCGATCTGGTCAAACCGCCCTGAACTTCCTTTAAAACAAATTCATTTAATGCCTGAAGGGTTAAATGCCCTATCTCGTAAAGAGAAAATACAGGCAATTCGCGAAACGTTAAAAACCAAGGCAGTTGAAGGTCATTTCATTTCATCTTTAGATGATATTGCATGGGTCTTAAATGCACGTGGACAAGATGTAGAATACAATCCTGTATTCCTTTCGCATTTATATATCAGTACCCAACAGACTATTTTATTTATTGATAGCACCAAAGTTGATTCAACTACTCAACAGGCTTTCAAAGCTGATGGCATTGAAATACGTAGCTACCAAGATACAGCTCAGTTTTTAGCGAATATCTCTGATGCGTCGGTACTTTTAGATCCAGCCAAAGTATCGATTTTTCATGAGCAAGCCATCGCGAACGATATTCGGGTTGTCTACGACATCAACCCGAGTACGCTTTTTAAATCACGTAAACATGAAAGTGAAATAGCTCATATCCGCCACGCAATGCTCAAAGATGGAGTCGCGCTTTGCCACTTTTTCCACTGGTTAGAAAAAGCGCTTCATCATGGTGAAAACATTTCAGAACTTACTATTGATGAAAAGATTACAGCTTTCCGTGCGCAGCAAGATGGATTTATAGGGCCAAGTTTTTCAACGATTGCTGGCTTTAATGCTAATGGTGCTTTACCCCACTACCGTGCAACTGAAGAGCACTACTCATTCATTTCAGGCGATGGCTTATTGCTCATTGACTCAGGTGGGCAATATGTAAATGGAACAACGGATATTACTCGTGTTGTTCCTGTAGGCACGCCAACAGGGCAACAAAAACGTGACTACACCTTGGTTTTAAAATGTCACATTGCTTTGGCAAAAACGATTTATCCAGAAGGTTTAGCTGCTCCTCTACTAGATTCAATTTGTCGTAATACTTTATGGCAACATGGTTTAGATTACCGACATGGAACAGGACACGGCGTAGGCTTTGCACTGAACGTTCATGAAGGTCCGCAAGTTCTTTCTTATTACGCGCCTATACACGCCTATAGCAAATTGCGTGAAGGAATGATTATTTCTAACGAGCCGGGCTTATACCATGAGGGGCAATACGGTATCCGCATTGAAAATCTAGTTGCAAATAAACTTCACTCTGGATTTGAAAAAACTTATGGTGAATTCTTGGAATTTGAAACACTCACACTTTGCCCGATTCATTTAGATTGTATCGTTGTCGATATGCTTAATAATGAAGAGAAAGGCTGGTTAAATCGTTACCATCAAACTGTTCAAGAAAGACTAGCTGAACACTTGTCTGGCGATGTTTTAGATTGGCTGATTTACAACACTAGAGCGATTTAATCTTCTTTTTTAACTCAGGCAGAATCATTTTCTATTTCTAATGAAAAGCTTATTTTGCCTGAGTTGTCGTTATCTCTATTTTCAAACAGGCTAAGATGTATCAAAGCTGATTATTTTTCAGCAAAGTTCTAACGAATGAAATAGTTAAACTGGTCACCTCATTTTTTGTTATATTAGCCACCTATTGAGGTGGCTTTATTTTATCCAAATATATAGGTACTTTTTCAATCTTGAGTATTAAATTGAGTACCAAAACCACATCAAAATAAAATCCTTTTATTTATTAGTGAGTTGAATCTAAAATGCTTCTAATGATCGACAATTACGACTCTTTTACCTACAACATCGTCCAGTATTTTGGCGAGTTGGATCAGGAAGTAAAAGTTGTTCGCAATGATCAAGTCACATTAGAGGATATTGAACGATGGCAACCTAAATATCTGGTTATTGGTCCTGGCCCTTGTTCTCCAAGTGAAGCTGGTATTTCTATTCCTGCAATTAACCACTTTGCCGGAAAAATTCCTTTGCTTGGCGTGTGTTTAGGGCATCAAAGTATTGGGCAAGCTTTTGGCGGAAATATTGTAAGAGCCAAAACAGTGATGCACGGACGTTTATCTGATATGTACCATAGCAATAAAGGTATTTTCAGTAATCTTCCTAGCCCATTCTCGGCAACTCGTTATCACTCTTTGGTGATTGATCAGCAAACACTGCCTGATTGCCTTGAAGTAACGTGTTGGACCAATGAAGCAGATGGCTCAATGGAAGAAATCATGGGCGTTAAACATAAGACATTGCCTGTTGAAGGTGTGCAGTTCCATCCTGAGTCGATCTTGAGTCAACATGGCCATCAAATCTTTAAAAACTTTTTAGATATTTATGCATAAGTGATCCCTATGAATATTCAACAAGCACTTAACCATATTACAAAAAATATTCATCTGACTCAGCCGCAAATGGAAGACATTATGCGTAGCATCATGCAAGGTGAGGCAACCGAAGCACAAATTGGTGCTTTGATGATGGGCCTTCGCATGAAAGGTGAAAGTATTGACGAAATTACTGCTGCTGCACGTGTCATGCGTGAATTCGCCATCAAAATTGATGTCAGTGATATCAATTATTTAGTTGATATTGTGGGCACTGGTGGAGATGGTCAAAACTTATTTAATGTCTCTACTGCTTCAAGCTTTGTCATTGCAGCAGCAGGTGCGACCATTGCAAAACATGGCAACCGAGGCGTTTCAAGCAAATCAGGTTCATCTGACCTACTTGAGCAGGCAGGTATTAACCTTGACTTAGACATGCAACAAACTGAACGCTGCATCCGTGAGATGGGTGTAGGTTTTTTATTTGCTCCAAATCATCATAAAGCTATGAAATATGCTGTAGGCCCACGTCGTGAGCTTGGTGTTCGCAGCATTTTCAATTTACTTGGCCCGCTTACGAATCCGGCTGGTGTAAAACGCTTTGTCATTGGTGTGTTTTCAGATGAATTATGTCGTCCAATTGCCGAAGTGATGAAACAACTCGGCGCTGAACATGTGATGGTTGTTCATTCAAGAGATGGACTCGATGAAATCAGCCTTGCTGCTCCTACTGCTGTTGCGGAACTGAAAGACGGTGAAATTACCGAATGGACACTTAATCCGGAAGATGTCGGAATTGAATCACAAACTTTAAATGGTTTAGTTGTTGCAGATGCCGCAGCCAGCTTAAAACTGATTAAAGATGCATTAGGTAAAAATAAAACTGATATTGGTGAAAAAGCAGCAAATATGATTGCGCTTAATGCTGGCGCAGGAATTTATGTGGCGGGTATTACCAAAACTTATGCTCAAGCTGTTACATTCGCTCAAGATATTATCTACGGCGGACAAGCTTTAGAAAAAATGAGTGTTTTGGCTGAATTTACTAAAACATTAAAACAATGTCAGGCAGATTAAGGATTTCTCATGATTAATATTCAAAATACCATTTTAGGTAAAATTGTTGACCGTAAACATGAGGAACTTTCTGCACGTTTAAAACAACGTAATTTGCAAGATGTTGAAGAACTTGCTAAAGCTGCGACTCCTGTACGTGGGTTCGCAAATGCTTTACAGCACAAACGCCCTGCCGTGATTGCTGAAATTAAGAAGGCATCTCCATCGAAAGGTATTATTCGTGCAGATTTTAATCCTGCCGAAATTGCCGCACAATACGAACAAGCTGGAGCAGCATGTTTATCTGTACTTACTGATGTTGATTTCTTTCAGGGTGCAGACGAAAATATTGCGATTGCTCGCAATCATTGTGCCCTACCTGCTTTGCGTAAAGACTTTTTGGTTGACCCATACAATGTAGTTGAAGCACGTGCTTTGCATGCTGACTGTATTTTATTAATTGTTGCTTGTTTGTCTGACCAGCAACTTGAAGAAATGTCAAAAACTGCGTTTGAACATCAACTGGATGTATTAGTTGAAGTTCATGACGAAGAAGAAATGGAACGCGCATTAAAGCTTTCTGAACAATGTTTATTAGGTGTGAATAACCGTAATTTAAAAACGTTTGATGTAGATTTAAATACATCGATCCGTTTGAAAAAATTGCTTCCGACCTCACGTTTATTAATCACTGAAAGTGGTATTGCGACACCTGATGATGTGCGTATGATGCAAGAGCATGATATTCACAGCTTCTTGGTCGGCGAAAGTTTTATGAAACAACCACGTCCAGATCAAGCTTTTACTGCGCTTTTTGGACAACCTCAAACGGTTTAATGAAGATATATGAGTAATAAAGATTCATCGCTTTCTAAAGAGCAACAAAAGTTATTGAAGCAATTTAAAAAGCAAATCTCCAATCCTCATTCAAGCAAAATCGCAAATCAGCCTGAGACTAAAAAATCTCAGGCTGAGTCTGAAGAATTGGAAAATGCAAATCTGTTTCAACAAGCTGTTACAGGTGTTAAACGCATCAACAATAGTAATGTGGCTGATGTAAAAACCCCTCGCGCTAGAAAAGTTGATGCACAAACGCTAGCAAAGCGAGCAGCAGCCGAAGGCGGACGTGATACCGAACATGCAGAGTTATCCGATACTCAAGCCGCTTTAAATCCGGTAGCAAGCCAAGCAAACTTAAGTTATCGCATTGCGACCCTTCAACATAAAGTTTTTGAAGACTTAAAAGCTGGTAAAATGCGCTGGTTTGAAGCAGTGGATTTACATGGCTGTACCGTTGAGCAAGCACGTGATGCTGTTCTACAGATTATTCAGATGGCAAAAGATGAAAATCAAAATGTCATCAAAATTGTGCATGGTAAAGGCCCTGAAGCGGTCTTAAAAACCTATGTAAACGGATGGCTACGTCAACATCGTGATGTTTTGGCATTTGTAAGTGCACCTGAAAATCAGGGTGGCACTGGCGCCGTTCTCGTTCTGCTTAAACGAGCAGAGAAAAATCCCAAGTACCAACAATAATCGGCTTTTTCTACAGAATTCAGACTTTTTATAGTTTTCTGATAGAATGCCGTTTTGTTCAACCAGTGTAAGTGAACATTCTTATGTCTATGCAGCAATCGTACGCAAACATTCTGACTGCCGTCGGTGAAGATCTTGATCGTCCCGGCCTTAAAGATACGCCTATGCGTGCGGCTAAAGCTTTTTCATATTTAACTTCTGGCTATAGTAAAACTTTAGAAGAAGTCACCAATAATGCTGTTTTCCCATCAGATAACCATGAAATGGTATTGGTAAAGAATATTGAATTTTATTCGCTCTGCGAACACCATCTCCTCCCATTCTATGGCCGTGTTCATGTTGCCTATTTACCAGAAGGCAAAGTTCTTGGCTTATCTAAATTCGCACGCATTACCGAGATGTTTGCCCGCCGTTTGCAAATTCAGGAAAACCTAACTCAGCAAATTGCAGAAGCTGTAGCAGAAGTGACTGGTGCTCGCGGTGTCGCGGTTGTTATTGATTCAGCACATATGTGTATGATGATGCGTGGTGTAGGTAAACAAGAATCGACCACGCGTACAGTTTCATTTGTCGGAGATTTTAAAACCGATAAAGAAGCGCGCCGTGAATTCTTAAGTGCTGTACCGGAAAGCTACTAATTCAGTTTTACTGTAAAATAAAGCCCGACCCTGTTGGGCTTTTTTTATAGGTGAGATAGAAAGTCGAAACCAATTCTATAAAACATAACAATTAAATTAGATGATTTTTGTTATAAAAATACGCATCTTTAATTTGAAATAATTTATGAGTGAATCATGCGATTAAAAAAAATTTCTTGCTTACTTTTGCCTTCACTTTTTATTTTTAATACCTCAGTTTATGCAGAAAATACCTCTAAAGACCAAAGAATTAAAAAACTTGTAGATCAAAACTTTAAACCACTATTAGAAAAATATAATGTTCCCGGCATGGCCATTGGTGTTATCCAGAATAATAAAAAGTATGAAATGTATTATGGTTTAAGATCTGTTCAAGATAACCAGTCTGTGGATAGTAATACTATTTTTGAGCTAGGTTCAGTCAGTAAACTATTTACCGCTACAGCAGGTGCTTATGCCAAAAATAAAGGAAAAATCTCCTTTGAAGATAAACCAAGCAAATACTGGAAAGAGCTAAAAAACACCCCGATTGATCAGGTTAATCTACTTCAACTAGCCACTTATACCAGTGGTAACCTTGGCTTGCAGTTTCCAGATGAAGTCCAAACGGACCAACAAGTTTTAACCTTTTTCAAAGACTGGAAGCCTAAAAACCCAATCGGTGAATATAGACAATACTCAAATCCAAGTATTGGCCTATTTGGAAAAATTGTAGGCTTATCGATGAATCAACCTTTTAGTCAGGTCTTAGAAAAAACCATTTTTCCAGAACTTGGCTTAAAACATAGTTATGTCAATGTTCCTAAAACTCAAATGCGAAACTATGCATTTGGCTATAACCAACAAAATCAGCCGATTCGAGTTACCTCTGGCCCCTTAGATGGTCCAGCATATGGCGTTAAATCTACACTTCCAGACATGTTGGGTTTCATTCATGCCAACCTAAATCCACAGAAATATCCAACTGATATTCAACGTGCACTTAATGAAACACACAAAGGTTTCTATCAAGTAGGTACGATGTATCAGGCGCTTGGCTGGGAAGAGTTTTCTTATCCGGCAACATTACAAACTCTATTAGACAGTAACTCTGAACAAATCGTGATGAAACCTAATAAAGTGACCGCCATTTCAAAAGAACCCTCTGTTAAGATGTACCATAAAACAGGTTCAACTAACGGTTTTGGAACTTATGTGGTCTTTATCCCTAAAGAAAATATTGGTTTAGTCATGTTAACTAATAAACGCATTCCAAAAGAAGAACGCATTAAAGCTGCTTATGCAGTTCTAAATGCGATAAATAAATAATTTTTCCTTAAAACAAAGAGAGAAATAAATAGAGTTTATTTCTCTCTTTTTATCAGCTTATTATTTAAAAGAACCAGACATATCCCAAACTTGATTTCATCCAGTCTTGATGCTTCTGTTTTTCATAATCCCAATTCAGTCGAATAGCATTATTGTTATTAATGACATATTGCCACTGTGTATTTAGCCGTAAGTTCCATTGGTCTTGATCTTCCCAGTACGGTAGCTCAACTTGTATCAATGAATTAAATTTTTCAAACCACTGATTCATACAACCTAGTGTTGGTCCCATACCAATGCGCCAACCTTTATCTAGATTTGAACCAGCTTGAACATAAGCCTGAACTTGTCCATAGCACAAATGCTTACGATCATAGTCAGCAACGCTATATCCCACTTGGGTATTAAAACTCGCAACACCATGCTGTTTTTCTTCACTAAAAGCACCATCATGAATCGCTTCCTGACGCCAACCCAAATTAAATCCCCAACTCAGCGGTGTTTTAAAAGGTTGAATCGGGTTATAAGAATTTACTTCTAACAAATCAAGATGTTCTAGTTTTAAATGGTCATTACGCCATTGAGCGCTACCATTTAAAAAGAGCAATTGGGTACCAGCACGATATCCACCTTGAGGATCAATCAAATCATGATAAGCCGACCTATGCCCTATCTCGACAAACTTATCACCTTGAACTTCACCTAGTTTTAGTGAAAGATTGCGTGCATTATGGCCTTGGGTTGGCTCGGTAGATGGCCGTTTAGGTTCTTGACGCTGTTTGTCCAAATCAATTTGACTTCTTAAAGCCAAAAGCTGCCTTAGCTGTGGTTGAGCAAAACTTTCTTCAACTTTACGGCTAATAAATTGGAGATATAAATCATCATAAGCCATCTCAAGGATTTTGGCCTGATCTAACGGACTAAATGACTTAAGCATTTCCGAAGACTGTTTAGTTGGCATCATTGCTACTTTATGAGCAACTTTTGCTAAAGACGCGCCATGCTGATGAGCTTGGGCCAATAGTTGAGTTTCTAAAGCTGGTCGATATACAGGAGCTTTCGTCAACCCTTGTTGCTGCATCGCTTTAATGGTTTCCATTGGAATAGAAGCGTAATTAAACTTTTCCTGCAAATGAGACTCAGGCTTAACTAAATCAACTAATCCCAATAAGCGATATGCACAATTATCACTCACAAAGTAATAAGGGAAACTTACATGTTGCATTTCCCAAATATGAGATACTAAAAATCGCGTTTCTTCTGGGTTTAGATTTAACTCATATTCCCATAAATCACGGCTTTCAAAGTCACCGTATTCTTTTACCTTACGGTAGTAAGGCATAAGTGAATATTCGCCCGGATACTGCCCTGTTAACCCTTTCCATGCATATGACCAATTGTCGTTACCTGCCACAGTTGCCGCATAGTTAACGGCGTAAGAAACGAGGTTTAACTGCTGTTGATCTTTAGGGTCTAGTCGCAATAAGGTATGACCAAACATCGAGCTTGGATTACCCATAAAATCGGTTGCATAAATTAATGTCGCTTTGTAAGGCTTAATTTGGCCAATCCAGTTTTCAAACTCTGGACATTTTACTTGCGGCAATTCATTTTCTTGAATGGCTAATTGGTTTATGAGCCAATGACTGCGTGCCGGAAATTTACAGCGAAAGGACTGATTATCTGGAGCAGATGTAAATAACTCGGCAATATCGGCTTTCAATTCTTCTTTTAAATTATTTTTTCCGTTTGCTACCACAAAGTAACCAGAATAACTCACTTCACTCTTATGGTTTTTATTTACATACATGAGCCGTTGCCATGTAATGTCTTGGTCTAATTTTTTTTGTTCCGCAATTGACCAATAGTTTTGAATAGATGGATTTATTTCTGCTGAATACGCAATATTAACTGCCAAAGAGGCAAAAACTAAAACAACTGACTTCATTAAGCTCATCAATTTTAATCATTAGATATAAGAAAAACCCTGCCAGATGACAGGGTTTTCAAGTTCAAACTTATACGTAAGCTTTTAAAACTTCATCTTTAGCCATCACGTTTTGTAATGATGCTAATACTTGAAGTGTGTTTTGGTTGTTTGCTGAATAGATTTCACCAAAGTTTGCTTTTGAAATTTTGAAGAAACGATCTTTATCTTGTGGTTTAATTTGCATTAACTCAGCAAGTACATTCAGGCTTTCACCTTGACCTACTGCCATGTCACGCGCTAAAGATTCTGCATTTTCATTTGTGAATGTAACAACTTGAGCTGTTACTGTCCCACCTTGACGGCAGCCTAATGTACCGAAAGTAATACCTAATAATTGGTTAGTAAAAATACCATTTGTTGTTGCAGCAAGAATTTTAGGCACCACTCCTTTTTGGCCAGCCCATACTTGCGTACCCACACCACAACCTACATCACTATCAGCCATAGCAACACTTGAACCAGCTGCTAATAAAGCAGCTAAAGCTAATTTTTTTAACATAGATGTATATCTCCAAAAATCATTATTGAGCGTTTCTTATGTATTGTTATGTGTAATTCTTATTACACCCATTAAAGATAGCGAGAAGAAGGTCAATTAGCAATTAAAAAATAAATAATATGATAAAAAGTGAAAAAGAAATTTTACCTTAAATTCCAATTACCTTGGTTATCTCGTGTTCCTAATATTTTAAGTACGAGCACTAAACTTAGAAGCAATAATAAATACCATGATCCAAGTTTTCCCCACCCCACCATATGCCAAGCATCGATCTGACTTGGATAAACCCAGATTTTATAAAATGTACTAATATTTTCAGCAATCCAGATCAGAAAGGCGAGTGTCAACAACACAGGTAACATCGGGATTTTAAATTTCCGCTCATTTAATTGAAAATAAAGCGTAGTTTTCCAGAAAATATAAACACTAAAAGCAAATAAAATATAACGAATATCGGGAATAAAAAATTTACTCATAAAATTGATATAGGAAAAAAATGCAAGAACAAGCATGCTTCCAAAACTTGGAAGCTTTGCAAAGGAAACTTGAAATAGACGTATTGAACGGGCAAAGAAACTACCTACAGCAGAATACATAAAACCTGCAAATAAAGGCACTGTGATGATTTTAAAAACAGCAGGCTGTGGATATTGCCACGAAGCAATTCCAGGGTGTGTCAAAAAGATTTCCATGACCATTGCCATGATATGAAACAAAGCAATAACTTTGGCTTCTTGCCATGATTCAAGCTTTAAATACAACAAGCAAATTTGAATAATCAGTGCATAAATGAGTAAATAATCATAACGATAAAAACCCATATATTCATGGCTTCCCATCGGTGCTGTTAGGGCAAAAGCAATTAAAAGCAAAATACCAAACAAGGCTGCCGAAACAGCCTTGCCAATAAATTGAAGAGCGAAAACTAGATGTTGCACAAAAAATTATCCTAAATACTTTGCACTATACTCATGTACTGTATCTACGAAGATTTTTGGCTGTGCCGGGTCTACCCATTGGGTAATACCATGACCCAAGTTTGCGACATAACCAGTCTTTTCACCATCTGCGTAAGCATCATCCAGCATTGCTTTGACTGCTTTTTCAATTGAAGCAGCTGAACCATACAAAACCGCCGGGTCAAGATTTCCTTGTAAGGCAACACGACCAGCTACAGTGGTGCGAGCTGTATTTAATGGCGTTGTCCAGTCAAGTCCTAATGCATCGGCACCAGTTGTGATCATTGGTTCTAACCACTGCCCACCGCCCTTGGTAAACACAATCACTGGAATACGGCGACCATCTTTTTCACGTTGAAGACCTGCAATAATCTTCTTCATATAGTTGCGTGAAAATTCTATATATTCACGGTGTGCTAAAGCCCCACCCCAACTATCAAAAATTTGAATGGCCTGAGCACCTGCATCAATTTGAGCATTTAAATAATCAATTACTGAGTCTGCCAAATGGTCAAGCAACGCATGCAAAACTTCTGGTTGGGCATACATCATTTGTTTAGTAAAACGAAACTCTTTACTTGAACCACCTTCGACCATATAAGTCGCCAGTGTCCAAGGACTCCCCGAAAAACCAATCAGTGGAACCTGACCACCTAAAGCAGAGCGAATTGTGCTTACTGCATTCATAACATAATCAAGATCAGATTTAGCATTTAACTTAGGTAAATTCGCTACGTCTTGTTCAGTACGGATCGTTTTATGAAACTTAGGGCCTTCGCCTGTTTCAAAATAAAGACCTAAACCTAATGCGTCCGGAATCGTTAAAATATCTGAAAATAAAATTGCTGCGTCTAAATCATAGCGACGTAAAGGCTGTAAAGTGACTTCACAAGCAAACTCTGTATTTTTGCATAAAGATAGAAAGTCGCCTGCTTTTGAGCGCGTTTCGCGATACTCAGGTAAATAACGTCCTGCTTGGCGCATCATCCATATTGGGGTGGTGTCTACAGGCTCACGTAATAAAGCACGTAAGAAACGATCATTTTTAAGTGTCGTCATTGCCGATCTCTATCTTTTTCATGTGCCAGCATCATATCAAAACATGGATGTTTTTATCATTTCAATTTCATACAAAAAGCTTGTCAAACTGCTAAAAAATGCATATTTACACAAAAGTCTACTGCAAGAGGCGGAGTTTTCTGCAATACTTGCAACATGTTACATTGGGTTTAATGACCTTCCTTTAATTATTAAATTAACCAATATTAAATACGCTTATTGGTGATTTTATAAACTTGAGGATGAGTCTTATTAGCCTATTGCTTATATGAAAATTCTTAAGGTTGAATTACATGTTTGTTCGCTCATTACTCGCTATGAGTTTAAGTTGTATTATTGCTAATGTTGCTTTGGCTGCGTCAACAACTGAGCAACCAATTACTCCTAAAAAAGTATCTGCTCCTGTAGAAGATCCGATTGATCCACTAGCTGTAGATGCTGCCTCAACTGCAAAAGCGCAAGCTCAGACACAGATTACTACTCAAGAACAAAATGATTTAAATCGGGCATCTAGTACATTACAAAATTTACAAAAAACTGAAGACCCAAATGCTGATTCAGGCATCGCTGCTCCTGCAACTCCGGCAGTAGCTAAAACAACGACTGCCGCGAAGACTTCTGCTCCTGCTGTTTCATGGACATTAGATAGCTTAAACAATGCTGACTGGTATGAAAATATTGGTAAAGGCCAACTCCCTGTTTATGCACGTGCTCACGTTATGTTGAACAATGCACATGCTTCACCGGGCGCTATCGATGGTATGAGTGGTAAAAACACACTAAAAGCAATTGCATCATTCCAGCAAATGAATGGTTTATCACCTACAGGTGATTTAACAAAAGAGACATGGGATGCGCTTGTTGCAAAACAAACAAAACCTGCATTTATTGAATACACCATTACTGATGCAGACCTAAAAGGTCCATATGCAGAGTCTATTCCTGCTGACTACGCATTACAGGCCAAAATGAAAGGTTTGTACTACACACGTGTGACTGAAATGTTGGGTGAAAAGTTCCATATTGATGAAGGTTTCTTAAAGAAATTAAACCCGAAAGCGACCTTCAAAAAAGTTGGTGAAAAAGTCATCGTTCCAAACGTACGTAATGACTTACCAGAAGACATTCATCTGATTATTGCGCATAAAGGCGCGAGACAGTTGTATTTATTCAACAGTCGTAATCAAATGGTAGGCTCCTTTCCTGCAACAATTGGCAGTTCTGATACGCCATCTCCGACCGGTACTTATAAGGTAGTTGGTGTTGCGCGTAACCCTTGGTATAGCTATTCACCTTCGAACTTTGTACAAGGTAAAAACTTAAAACCACTTTCTTTACCACCGGGCCCTAACGCTCCTGTAGGTAATATCTGGATTGGTTTAAGTAAAAAATCATTTGGTATTCACGGTACACCGAACCCATCTGCAATTTCTAAAACTGCATCACACGGTTGTATCCGTTTAACGAACTGGGATGCTAACGATTTAGGTAATAAAGTACATGCAGGTGTAACTGTTAAATTCTTAGAATGATCCTTAAAAAAAGAAAGCCTGCTTTATGCAGGCTTTTTTTATACCTAAAATTTAAAACGAATATTTATCGATATATCGATCATATTAAAAACGCAACAATATGTTGCATCTACTCTATTTTTAGCATTTACCTACAGGTTTAACATAGTCCTCAAGAGATCAATAATAATTTGGGAGATGGAATCATGAATACTTTTTTGCATCGTAGTGAAGATCGTGGTCATGTTAAAGCAGGTTGGCTAGAGTCTTACCATAGCTTTTCATTTGGTAACTGGTATAACCCTAAATATATGGGCGTTAGTGCATTACGCGTGATTAATGACGATAGAATTGATGCCCATAACGGTTTCGGCACTCATTCTCATGACAATATGGAAATTTTGACCTGTGTGCTCGATGGTGCAATTTCACACCGTGATACGATGGGAAATGAAGGCCAGATTAAAGCAGGTGAATGGCAGCTCATGAGTGCTGGTACAGGTGTGGCCCATAGTGAAATTAACAACACTGATACGCCCGTCCACCTATTACAAATCTGGATTATTCCAGATGTAAAAGAAGCCGAGCCAAATTACCAACAAATTAGTTTAAACCCACGTAAACAACCAAACGAATGGCATTTAATTGCAGGCCCTGACGCAAACGCGCCTATGCATATTCGTCAAAATGCAGAAGTAAAATCTGCTGTATTGGAAAAAGGTCGTGAACTGCCAGTTGAAACATCAAAACGCGTAAATTACGTTCATGTCATTTCAGGTGTAATTACTATTGGTGATCAAGAAGTTAAAGCAGGTGATGCTTTAGTATTTGAAGATAACTCAGTAATTCATGCACTTGAAGATAGTCAATTCATCTGGTTCGATTTACCTTAAATTGCTAAAAAGCCCTTTTAAATGAAAGGGCTTTTTAGTCACTACCACCGCCGCTATCACAGCTACCTGAGTCCGAAGATGATGAACAGTCATTTGAATAACTAGAGCTATGGTGATGGCTATTGTCATTAAAGTGATGGTTTGATGAGGATAAATAATCATGCTCACCAGAGGATGAAGAATTTCTTCGATTATTAAGAAAAACAATTAAACAAAACAGTCCAATACTAAAAAAAATACTAATAAATATAATAATAAAAACCTTCAAATAACAACCTCCTAAATAAAGTTACCGAAATGATTATTGTATTGCCTACTTCTTTTTTTAAATGAGTCAAGTTGAATAAACAAGTTATTTTTTGATAAACAAGATAAAATTTCAGCACAAAAAATTGGAAGAGTAACCTTTCAAAAATGCAAAGGTTATGCAATACCAAGCTCAACATAGATTAAAATAAACAACTCTAAGTATATGAGTCGTTTTAAGTTTCCTTTACATACAAATAAGCACTCGCTCTTGATATACCTAAATGTTGTGCAACTGTCTCGACAGCCTTTTTAATTTCTAATAAGCCATTATTCTTTAACTCATGTATTAATTGCTTTCTCTCATTGAGTTTTAACATACGCGGTGTAGTGGCGTGTTTTGAGGCAAATTGATCGATATATTTACGAATTGCTTCTGCACCATTGGGTTCCAAATTTTCAATAATGTTATCAGTTTCAATTTTAGTAAAATGCTCTAAAGCGCTTTGCATACCTCTAAAGAGTGTTAAATCAATATTCATACATAAAGCGGCTACATACTGGCCCTCTTCATCTTTAATACCAATAGAAGTACTTTTTGCAGGACGACCATCTGCGAACTGATTTGCATAGTTTGAAATAAGATTTGGAAATTCTGGAGACATGATTCTGGCCAACCCTAACTCAGTTGCTGGATCTCCAATTTTTCGACCAGATAAGTTATTGTGTATTGAGAGTATGGCATGCTCAGGGTTCGTTAAGTCATGGACAACAACTTCACAAAATGGAGATAGAGTTTCACTTAATCCCTTCGCGATTGTATCTAGTTGAGTGAGTAAATGTTTATCACGATTTCCCAATTTATTTTCTCCTAATGACTTACTTGCTATTTCAAACCCTAGCGTAAAGTATGTAAATAGTAATTTAGACTTTTTATCTAATTTTAAACTTAATGTAAATCAAAATCTTATATCTCATTGTTATCAAATTAGAAAATAAAATTAGACATTTTATCTAAATATATATATTTTATCTAAACAAGGTCAATATATTGTGCGTTGCTTGAGCAATACGAAATCTTGCATCCAAAAACATTGAATAGAATCAGGTTTAATTATGAAAAATTTAACCCTTCCCACTTATGAAGATGTCGCAGCCGCTGCTGAACGTATAAAAGGTTTTGCAAATAAAACCCCAGTTTTAACTTCACGTACTGTAAACAATGAGTTTGAAGCAGAAGTATTCTTTAAATGTGAGAATTTTCAGCGTATTGGTGCTTTCAAATTTCGTGGTGCAATGAATGCTCTTTTGCAATTCAATGAAGCTCAAAAAAAAGCTGGTGTGGTTGCTTTCTCTTCGGGAAATCATGCGCAATCTATTGCGCTGTCATCAAAAATTCTTGGTATTCCAGCAACCATTATCATGCCTAAAGATGCTCCGGCTGCAAAAATGGCAGCGACGCGAGAATACGGCGGTAATATTGTCGAATATGACCGTTATACAGAAAGTCGGGAACAAATTGGAAAAGAGATTGCCGAAAAAAATGGCCTGACACTCATTCCATCTTATGATCATCCGCATATTATTGCAGGTCAAGGAACGGCTGCAAAAGAGCTATTTGAAGAAGTGGGTGGCTTAGATTACTTGTTTGTAGGTTTAGGTGGTGGTGGTTTATTGGCTGGTTCGTCCTTATCTGCTCGTCAGCTTTCTCCGAACTGTAAAATATATGGTGTTGAACCAGCCCAAGGGAATGATGGACAAATGTCCTTTAGAAAAGGAGAAATTGTTCAGATTGATATACCAAAAACGATTGCCGATGGTGCTCAAACTCAATATTTAGGCAAATTAACCTTTCCTATTATTCAACAAAAAGTTGATGACATTTTGACAGTCACAGATGAAGAACTTATCAGCTGTATGAAGTTCTTTGCTGAAAGAATGAAGATGGTTGTTGAACCGACAGGGTGTCTAGGATTTGCTGCTGCACGTAATTTAAAACATGAGTTAAAAGGCAAACGTATAGGCATCATCATTAGTGGTGGGAATGTCGATATTTCTAAATATGTAGAGTTTTTATCAGCTAAATAAATGTCGATGCCTAGCTATGATTTCTTTAAAAAATTCATAGATAGGCATTAAAAGCGCCTCATGCAAAGTGGGTTAGGACACCCCATTCACCATTTGGATAAACATTCAAACCCTAAAAACTTTGCAGCAGATCGCGAACTAACAAGCTAAATGCTTTGTACGTAAAATTATCATTTTATATAAATTTTATGAATCCAATAAGTTTGGGTTGTCATTCAATATACCCCGACCTATTTACTTGTTCGCCGCTTAATTTAAATATTCACTTTTGGAGATGGTGATGAGATTTATTTCTGAGTCTGAATCTTCTGCTCTCATCAATCATGAACTGGCTTATGACGCCATTTATCAAGCTTTAATTGCTGCAACTCAACCCGACACTAAAAGTTTTGCTGTGGTTCATGGTCAAGGGTCCGATAGCAAAAATATCTTTAGTGTTAAGTCATCGGCGACCGAGCACTTGGCTGGCCTTAAAGTTGGTTCTTTTTGGGAAGATAACCCTAAAAATGGTTTACCTCGCCATAACGCACTCATTTTATTATTTAATCAAGCCAATGGAAAAATGGCGGCAGCCATCGAAGCAGGCAAAGTCAACGCGTTTCGAACAGCGGCATCTAATGCTGTTGCAACCCATGTACTTGCAAGAAAGGATTCAAAAGTATTGGCGATATTTGGTACAGGAAATCAGGCCAAATATGAATGTGAGGCTTTAGCAAGAATTAGAAATTTCGAGCAGATTTTGATAGTTGGACGCGACTCAAATAAAGCTGAAAAAATGGCAAAAGACCTCAAACCATTAGGTATTCAGCTTAACATTACGGATGCAAAAGAAGCCTGTGAACAAGCCGATATTATTGTGACCGCAACTTCTTCGCACACTCCTCTTTTTAAAGCTGAATGGGTCAAAGCTGGCACTCATATTTCATCTATGGGTTCAGACAAACATGGCAAGCAAGAGCTTCCACCAGAGTTATTTTCACATAGTGGTTTATTTTGCGATCTTAATGTTCAGTCTAAACTCATTGGTGAATTTCAACATGCACCTGAGTCTGCAACTTTAATCAATATAGGTGATGTGCTTTTAGCAAATACTCAAGGAAGGCAGTCTCAGGAACAAATCACTATTTATGATAGTTCAGGATTATCTATACAAGACTTATATATCGGTCAAAAAATTTTAGAAATTTCTTAATCTTTACATTTAACTGCATCATTCAGGTGGATGCAGTTAAATTAAAAAGTATTTATTTTATGCTGCTTTACCGAATTCTCTCTTTAAAATCAGAATTCATCTTGAGTAAAAACTTTGGCAAAAGACGCGATATATTGCTCAGCCTTAACATCATAATTTTGAAAACCTGCATCAAAAACCCATCTTTCAATTTCAGATTTTTTGACTAAATTTTGCAAATAAAGCTGATGATGTCGGTCTAATTCTTCTTTTAAACTTCTTAGCATGTGTTCATTTAAACCACTAGGAGGATTCAGGCCTGTATCTAAAATACTCGGTGCAAATGCCACACTTTTGAGTTCCAGTTGATGCGCTATTTTTACAACAGTTTTTATCGCAGTCTCGATTCGCGCTATCGTGAAATCTTCTGGCGCTCCCATGCCTATAAGCAAAACTTTGGGTGCTTGTATGGTTGAAGGAGTTTGATTTATTAAAAGAGTGTCATTGAGTTTTGCACTAAACCAGTTATTTTTCCGTATTTCATATAGTTTGCCGTCTAGAGCTTCATCTAAATGTGCCAAACCACCAGAAAAAGAACGGTTATCCATTTCATGTTCAAAAATACAAGCACAGGAAAGCTCAACCTCGGCCGTGGTACAGTCCCAAGTCACGAGTTCAATGTTTAAATTTTGGTAACGCCCAATTTTAGTTTGCTTTAATTCTGTGCTCATATTTTTACTCTTTTAGTTTTACCAGCCATATTTAAGTTCAAGACCTAAATAGTTTGCATCTTTACCACCTGCTTTCTTAATGGTATCTCCCACCTCAAAGTGAACCCCTTCGGCAGCCACAGACAGATTAGAATTAATTTTCCGATCTGCTCTGAGTTGAAGATATGCACCAGTCCAACTTGAACCTTGCCCTGCCGTATTTGCCATGCTGTTATTGCCTTGGAAGTAAATGGCATCGTGGGTGGTTTCACGCCACTGGAAACCTAAAGCACTTAACAGTGTAAGTTTCTCTGAAGGCTTAAGTGTCAGAGACGGTTTAAGGTGAATAATATTGCTATAGCCACTATAACCTGCCAAAGTAAAATATGAGCCATTAGCAAAAAGCTGGTTAAAGGTATTAAGTTGATTATCGTTGGCACTTTTGTCGCCTGTAGCAATATCAAACTGAACACCTAAACGCGGCGACCACGATTGGTCAGCAAAAGTGTATCCCGCAATACTACTCAGTGCCCAAGCTTGGATTGTTTGGCCCCCGATTTTTCCATGTTGAAGCATGCCTTCAACATCCCAATCGATATTATTTTTCTTACCCATATGACGAAAATCATATAAGTCTCGCACCTCATTACCCGTGATACTTGGAAAAGAAGCGTTATCCCGTTTATAACGCGAGTAATAACCAGATAACTCGCCATCCCATACATTTTGTTTATCTATACGAAAGCCGCTAAAACTGAAATTGCTTTTCGAGCGGTCATTAAACGTTGAATCTTTTTCTATCTGAACAGGTCTGGTGAGATAACCTAAAACTCTCCAATCGCCATATTCATATCCTGACCATACCCCATCAAAAGCTTGTCGAACGTTTGGCCCCTCACGATTAGAAATAAAGCGCTGCAAGTCAAAAGCCATCTCTTGACGGCCTACTCTAAATTTAAACGTTCCATTATTTAAAGGACTCACCCAAGCAATAAAGGCTTGTTCTATATCGAGTCTATTTTGATCGGTACTGGTAATATTGTTTTTATCAAAGGCACGGGCATCGCTCAACTGAGTAAATAATTGTAAATGATCACCAATACGTACATCTGCATGCGCTTGTAATCTTTGAATTAAATACTGATCGGCTTGATTATTTCCAGTACCAAATTTTGCATTATTATTAATTTCAAAACGTTCACGAATATTTGCTCCTAGTGATAAATAATTATTTTCGCCAAAAGGTATATATTTGAAATCATCTCCTATTTTCTTTGGCACACACGGATTTTTTAAAACATCCCAATTTTCTTGCCAACGATTCGTTGAGATTTTTGGACGAGTTGGACATGCATTTATATTTGAGACTTCATTTTCTGCATAAGCAGATTCGTAGAAAAATAAACTGCTGGTTAGCAATAGACTCATTTTTATTATTTTAAGGTAAGTCTCTGAGTGCTTAGTTCGATATGTTCTATCTTTAAAAACATGCGAGGCCATCAAGTGTTATCCATGGTAATAAATAGGTCGTTGCAGAGACTTGGTGTTTTGCACTCACATTGCTCTTAGGCAACACGAGTGCAAATTTCAATCCATCATTTAGGCTATAAATTATTTGATAGAAGCATGAATTTCAGCGATATAACCGCCCGGGAACTGCACCATTGCTGACTCACGACCATCCGACTTATAAGCATTCACCAAAACAGAGGCACCTGCTTTTGTTGCTTTATCTAAAGTCTCAGATAAGTTTTTAACTTCATAGCCCGTCATGTCGTGGCCATACGGATAAGGAAGATGACCATCTGTGACGAACACTGTCATTTTGCCAAAATCAGATTCAACGCGAATACGTCTATACGTTTCATTTGGTCGTCCAATTTCTATACCTGCGGCTTTAAGGTTGTCTGAAACGACTTTACCGTGCGAGAAACTCACGAACTTCTTAACAAACGAGTCAGCGCTTTGTTTTGAAACATAAATACGATTTTCTGGAACAGTCTCTAACTGGTTATAGTTAGGCTTAGTCGTGTGCCAGTAGAGCTGCATATTTACACCACCCGGCCATTGGATCACTGCATCACGTCCAATTGGGTCAGGAAATGCATCCACAATGACATCTGCCCCATTGGCTTTGGCAGCCTGTACTGCCGCATCCATGTCTTTGACTAAATAGCCAGTTCTTTCCAAACCAAATGGATATGGAATTGGAGTTTTAAAACCAAATACAGACACTGTGCCAACTGGGGTCAATACAAGCTGAGACATGGTTTGGCTCGGTGTTGGTGTGACTTGGAAAACACCTTGTTTCGACTTGGTGCCACCGAATGTTGCGACTAAGCTATCGGTAAATTTGTCAAAGTCTTCAGGATTTACATAAACATGCGTTGTATCGTATTGGGGGGCGACACCAGGCGCCTCACTTTTTATACTTGTTGTTGTTTTGGCAAAAACTTGAGGAACTAGGGCAACATTTGTGCCCACTAGCATGGTGCTTAAAAGCAATGCTGATAATGATTTACGCATGAAATGCTCCTGTTTAAATGAGATGCTTAAACTTATTGTGATTTCGGAGATTGATTTGAAAGAATGGTGACCATCACCAACGCAGCGATAAGCCCAAGATGTTCGAAGAAACTATTAAACGTACTAAAAAATGCTGGGCCTGTATGATTCCAAAAGTCGTTTGCAACGAGCATTGCGACTGCGGTTAGACAGCCTAAAGCCCCTGCTCCTAACCAGACAAAACGATTAAAAATAACCAGAAGTGAACCAACAATCTCAATAAAAATAGCGGTAGCTGCCCAAAGCCAAGCGGGTTGTAGACCAAAACTCGCCTGCTCTTCAATAGCCGCATGAAATCCGATGAATTTATTAATTCCCCCCACTAAATAGGCGGAAACGAGTGCAACTCGAAGTAGTGGAAGCAATCCATGAATTGATAAGATCTTTTTTACCCACACTGGGTTATTATTAATTAAGTCACTCATCTATTTACCTTTTGAAATTTCATATTTTTAATATTTAAAAAATATAAGCTTCATGCATTAATAAAAGTTTATAAAATCTGCAATATCCATTATTTAAGCTATAAAATTAATATAATTTAAATATCTTATTAACCTTTAAAAAACCAAATAACTCACGGTATATAAAATCAAAAATCCATGTAAACTACTAGATATTCATTTAAATACACACTGTATTCTTAAAAGATACAATGATTGATAAGTACAATTTCATAATATATTTTAGCAATCCTTCAAATTGTTCTTCCAAAATTTAATGGATAAATTAGATTGTATTAATACTTTCATAAGTGTTGTAGAAAGTGGAAACTTTAGTAATGCTGCTCGCAATTTAGGCATTACAAGAGACCAAGTTTCTAAAAGAATTTTTCATTTAGAAAGTCTGTTTAATACATCATTATTTATACGAAATACCAGAAAAATGGATTTAACTCGATCAGGTGAAAAGTTTTATCAACGCTGTAAATTCATCGTTAAAGAGCTAGAATTGGCTGCAAATGACTTTATCTATGACCAAAAGTACCCTGAAGGTACATTAAAAATTAGCGCTCCCCATGCTTTTATTCAGACATGCCTATCGGATATAGTTTCAAACTTTCTCATTCAATATCCTAATATAAAAATTGATCTTCTATTTTCAGAAAACTCAATAGATACTGATGAGCGTAAATTTGATATTGTTTTAAAAGCGGAAGAAGAAATTAATGAGAAAAATATTTTTATTTTAGAAACGTATAAGATGAATTTTTATGCAACAGTTTCTTTTTTAAATAAACATGGAAAACCTAAAAATATAGAAGAATTAAGAAAACATAATATATTATTTTACTCAAGATCAAATTTAAAAAATAAAATAATTAGTTCGACTCCTCAACTCATCTGCAACAATATAGAAATTCTTTTAGATTTTTGCCAAAAAAATCAAAGTATTTTATTTATACCTGATTTTTTAGCAAAAAAATATGTCGATGATGGTGTTATTATTAATTACTCAGAAGATATCTTTTCATCAAAACTTCATTTTTATGCAAGTACATCTTATGGATCAAAAAATCCAAAAAAGGTTCAGCTTTTTTTAGACTCGTTAAAGCAACATTTTCAAACTCTCACTGAGGTTCTTTAATTTAGGGCTTTTTTAGTCATCTAACGCTATTCGAGTTTATATGTCTTGGTACTATTTGAGTTTGGCCAGCACATCTATACCGATCTTCTCATTTTATCTACGGTAATTTAATAAACTACTCAATTTTAGAGTGGTACAAAAGTGATTGAGCTAAATTGATCATATTGAATAAAAAATACAATGCTGATTTTATACAACAATATTTAATTTCTATCGCATAATATCAATGTTTAAAATTGGAAGATTCCTATAATGGCTGAACAACCTGATACGCAAGTACTTGATGCTGAAATTGCTCGTCTATTACTCAAGCAGAGAAAGAGCAAAGGTTGGACTGTAGCGGAATTAGCAGAATACTCAGGTGTGAGCCAAGCTATGATCAGTAAAGTTGAACGAGGTGCTTCTAGTCCAAGTGCGGCAATACTTGGTCGTTTAGTAAATGCGTTAGGTATTACATTATCTAAACTTTTTGCTGAAGCTGAAATGAACCAAAATACCAACATTCTTCTTTCTAAGAAACAACAGCAACAACATTGGACAGACAACCAACTAGGTATTACACGCTGGTCTATCTCTCCTGCTGGAGCAAATCCAGAATTAATTAAAATTGAAATTCCTGCATCAAGTCAGTTTTTTATGCCAGCAAGTGCATATGAAAATCTAAATGGACAAACGATATGGGTTTTAAGTGGACAGCTTGATATTCAAATAGACTCTCAGTTATTTCATTTAGAGACAGGAGATAGTATTGCACTTACGAGCCCAGCAGACTGCAAACTACATAATCCTGATCATAACTTACCTTGTGTTTATGTCGTTGCATTTAGTCAAAAGAAGTCTTAGAACTAAAATTCCAGTGACCTGTATGCTGCAACATTTCTACTAGAAGTGTAAAACCGCTTAAGTTGAAGAGGCTATGCTTAAATGCAACAATGGATAGGCTCTACCTTGACCATCGAGTGGTGAATGACCAATGACCTGAAATCCCATATGTTGATAAAAACCAACTGCTTGCTGATTTTGTTCATTCACATCAATCGTTAAGTTTGGATATATACTTAACGCATGTAATAGAAGTGCCTTCCCAACGCCTAGTCCTCTAGCAGCAGCATCAATAAATAATGCTTCCATATGCCCATCATGTAAAAACATAAAACCTAAAGCTTGGTCATCAGCATTAACAGCAACCCACACAGGTGTTTCTGAGAAAAAGCCGACGACTTCTTTTTCAATTTCTTTACGATCATCTGCTGTAAGAAAATCATGTGTAGCGTCAACCGAGCTTTTCCAGATGGCAACCACTTGGTTACCTTCATCTGGACGTGACATTCGAATGTTTAACATATTGTATCTCGCATCATAAAATTAAAATTTCGATGAAGAATTCTTCAAAATAGATAACTATCCACCAATAAATTTACTATAGTGAATAAATAATTACAATAGTGTATTTTATTTTGATCTTTTCTGTATAAAACTTAGTAGAGTGAAACTAGAAAATAATCCAACATCTTTTCCCTCTCAATCGCCACATCCGAACCTAAAAGTTGAATAATTCCACCTTCAATCATATATAAAAAGAGTTTGGCATCGGTAAATGAAACATCGTTTTTTACTAATCTAAGCTGGCTATAAATTTCATTGGTGAGCCATGTTCTGTACCTAATGGCGGTTAGGTACGCGTTTGGGTAGTGATTCTTAGTTTCAAAAATGGCTTTAAATAATAGGTAATACGGCCCTTCTATATCACTATGTAGATAATACAGTTTCTTAAGTTTATCTAACGCGCTTGTGGCATGGTCATATTCGAACATTTCAATGACTTGGTCTTGGAGCCGTTCTTTTTGCACAACTAGACAAATGTCAATAAACCGCTCTTTCGAGCGAAAGTAGTTGTAAAGCGTAGCTTTCGGTATTTGGGCTTCCTTGGCAATAAGGTCTACCCCCGCTGTGTGAAATCCATAGGTGGCAAACAAGCGTGTAGCTGTTTGAATAAAATGTAGTTTTTTTGAAGAGAGTTCTAAATTTGACATCGTTTTACCGTTATAAATTCTTGTTGTTTCTAAATGAGATAAAAAAACTGTGCCTTTTCTGGGAGAAAAAAAAGCACAGCAAAGCCGTAGAGACTGTGCATGGCACATCTCAAGTTTTGTTGCTGATGCAAGTTTTTTGAGCCGTAATGACTTAAAGCCTGAAAACCTTAAAGGTCATCAAGCTGCTTTAAATTTTTAAGTTGTGTCGTTATAGCTTTTGGCATCGAGAGCCAAGAAATAATGGATGTGCAAAGCCAACTCCTTTTTATTGGGAGTTCTGCCAGACATTTATAGAATTATGGTGGCAGAACGGAAGAAGGTTGACAGACTAGTATTATCTCAAACTAGCACACCCGAAGGTGTCCCTCTCCCGTCCTACCGCTACGGGAGGGAACGAGTGGCACACCACACAAAACTATTCCTCAGAAGGAAAAGCTCTGATGCGGGAGATAATATTCAGCCTGTCAAAGCCGACTGGCAATGTGGCCAGCAGGCAAAGAATAGTAGCCAACTCGCATGTAGTCAAGCACACAAAATGACATTTGTTTTAAATTAGATCATTAAAAAGAAAGAATAAATAATGGTTAAGTGATTGTTAAAGTGGGGTTTATAAAGGGGGGTTTTAGGGAATTAAACTTTAAAAGAGTAAGCTTTTGAGGGCGTAACCTTTCTTAAAGGTGAGAAGGTTACACACCCAATTAAGTTATAGATAGAAATTAGACTTCATCTATTTTCATAAAATATAAATCAGTGCCTTTTGCAATTGTTTGTTCTTGAAAAGGAACCATCACAATACAATTCGCTTTAACAAAAGATTCTATTTGATATGGCTGCTGTTGGTCGATAATTTCTAATATATATTCCCCATTTTCTTGAGCCTTATAATGCCCCCATAACAACTTTCTGTTTGTCATATCAGGAACAATCTCTATATCAACTTTACCCTTAAAGTAAGCATGATCAAAAAAGTCTGAGATATGCTTATTCAAAATATATTTCACGAAAGCATGCATCAGAATCGCAATATCTTGGATATCACCCAGTAAGTTAATAATAGTCGCTTTGTCTTCTGTAACGACTACTCTCATACCTTTATGATTACCGCTTTCATCATAAATTTGCACTGTCTCACGACTAGGTGGAGTCCTATCTTTACCTTTAAGAATTTTAATTTCATGAGCTGGTATACAACGTGTATTCAAGGCCGATGACATGCTGCTTTGATCAAAGATTGGAAGTTTTTCAAGCTGGAATAAAGAAGAAAGATTATTTTGATATGTGCAGCAAAGAATGAAATCAAAGTTTGAGGTTTGTTCTTCAAAGAAGTTTATATAATCGTCCCTGCTCGTCGTTAATGAGTCATCTAAAGCTGGGTCATTATCTTTTTTAAGATTATTAAATGCAGCATCAAAACGTTCAGGTTTAAGTGATTTGATTTCTACCTGCTCATAGCCCCATGTTTTCAAGGCATCTTTAACATACAGACTTTCCTCACTCATTTCATTTTTATCGAAGGAATGCATACTTACAACGAGAATTCTGGGATTTTTATATATAGATAATTCTTTGATTCCCGCTCGTCTTAAAACAATTAATTTTTCAGGAGTCAGTTTCTCATCTTTTTTTAGAATCACATCGCCTTGTTTAAATATACTGCCTTTAGAAATGACACCATGCATGGTTGGAATGGAGCCAGTAATTTTTTTAGCCTCGGTATCAGAAAGATCTAATCTTTCATCTTGTTCGTTAACGACTGAATCTAAAGAGTCTGGCAATTTTGTATAGGCAGGAATTTCTAACAAGCTCGGAGCTTTTAGGTCTAATTTATATGGATTAATAGATCTATAAAGTTGTTGCCCCCAATAGTACCAATGAGTAATTAATAAAGGGCTTTCTTTATTTGCAGATTGAGTTGATTCTGAGTTAATAGCCCATCCTGAATAGGCTGATAAATTATGTAGAGGATAATCCTGTAAAGCATATACATCACTTGCGTTAACTTGATTTAATGCTTCATCAAGCTCTACAGTTTCTTTTAAATCACCTTTAGGCAAATTTATATTGATGTGGTAAAAAATGTCCGTTAAATGATTCGGTAAGTTATCTGGTATTGAAAGTTTTTTTTGCATAAATATAGTTCCTAGAAGTACCTCAAATAAGAGGTACTTCGCTAATTTTAATTATTAATCCACATTAATAAAGAACTTATCGCTATCTAAGACGCGTTCGGTATTAAAGAAAGACCTTCAAAATACCTCACTCATTACATTATTTGCTCTAAAATCTATTTTCTAAAAATTGGCTGTATAGCAAATTGTAAGAATCAGAAATACACCTCTTTATTTTGCTTTAGGAAAGAATTTATAACATCAATAAAAAAGCCCTAAACCATTATAGTTTAGGACTTTTTAAGTAAATAAAGTTTTATTAATATTATTAAAAATTTCATTGCACTTTTTTAATATTTTGAAGTTCATTTTTCATTATAGAAGCTATATCTTCTTTAGAAGGACTTTTTAATGAAACATATAAGCCTCCAATACTCAAAGCAAAGCTTACTAGTCCTACTACAGTTAACATGAAATTAATCTTTTTAGTTCTTTTCTGTTCGGTTTCTATTTGATCAGCTTTTTCAAGAGCATTTCGAATAGGAATTAATAAATGCTTATCTGACTCTGAGCTTGAATTTTCAGTTATTAGGTACAGGCGCTCTAAAATAGTGCGCATATCTTTAGATAGAGTTCCAAATGGTTCAATCTTTTCAAGTTTCCGTACCAGTTGTGAATAATAATTATGGTCTTCTGGTGTAGAGGCTTCTAATAATAGCTCTGATAGGACTTGTTCAGCTGTCAATTTACCTATCTTAGAAGACTCAATCATTCTCATAAATTCATCAGCATCAATATTAATGTTGTTTTTGTGCTTATTTAAAATACTTTCTTTAAAAAAAGCTCTCTTCTTTTTACTCTCTCCTTTGCCTACAAAAGTCATAATAAAAGCAATTATTGTGATAGAAGAGTAACCAAAAATAATTGTCCAATTCGCAATATCATTTATAGTGATTGTATTCATAAGTCATTAAATTTAAATAATTATAGAGTTAACGTTAATTCTTTAGAGTTTCCATTCTTAACATCATCATCCCAACTAACCTGAATCGAATGTTTAGTAGGTGTATCAAATGATACTGAAGCTAAGAGAGTAACTGATTGCTTAGAATCAAGATTTAAGGGAAATTTACTATCAACATCATCTTGTAGTAACGGGACCAAATAAGTATTCGCAAATGAAAGTGATACATTTCTTGCCTCACCTAATCCATCATTCCATATTCTTAAGCGATAATTATTACTGCCAATTTTAAAGTAACGGGCTTTAATATCCGCTGTTTGTTTAGAAATAAAATCATCTTCCTCTTTTTGAATTAAGAATTGATTCAACTTTATCTCCATCTCCATTAATCTAGCTTGACGCTGATTAGTCTTATGATTTTGATAAAGAGCATATATAGAAACTAATAAGGCTAAAAATGCTATAACATCGGCTAATCCTACTACCATTATTTCACCTTAAAAACTTTACTATTTTTAAAAATATTCTTAATTTCTTTTTGAAGATGTTGCTTTGCTTCTTTAATAGCTTTATTTGCTATTTCATTAGTATGTGCGTCAATACTTTCAGAATTAGCTTCTAGTAGTTCTTCTCTACCAAATTCTGCAGAACAAGAATTACAAATGAATAAATCTGTTAATTCATTATGTTTAAGTAAAGTATCAGCACAAACAGGACAATTCATAACTATCGTCCGTTTCATTTTTTTCATTTTCATAGGCACTTTATCCTTGCGAACAATATTCTAAATTGTTATTAAAATAAGTATCAAAGTTTGCTGCTATATTCTTCTCAATAAGAAGACTCACAAAAACTTTAAAACACAAATATATCTCAAGCTATATTATTATATAAGATTACATTTTCTAGCCCATTTCTAGATTCAGACGACGTAAAATGTCGCCTAATTTTGAAATACAAAAGTATAAATTTAAATATCTTAGTAGAAGAATAATCTTCATCTAATCTTGTTTATTCTAATTATACAATTTTATAAAAAGTTAAATTAAGCCAAAAACCAATAAAAAAAAGCCCTAAATCATTATAATTTAGGGCTTTTTTAGTCATGTAAAGCTATTCAAGTTTATATAAAAATAGACAAATCTGTATATTTTTCTTTATTATCATTCGTCTAATTTATGAAAATAACAAGGACTAATAATTTGGCTACACCCTATATCACTATAGGTTGCCCGACATAGTTCTCGAATCATGAAAACAAAAGGCTTAAATCTTCTAAATTTAAGCCTTTAAAAAGCCTCTTATTTCCGTGCATATAAAATCAATCAAGGCACCCCTAAATCTCTACTTGGCTCCCCATTTCCACCACTCGGTTAGCTGGTATCTGGAAGAAATCACTAGCAGGACTCGTATTAAGTTGCATAGAAATGAACAGTTTTTCACGCCATGAAACAATACCATCACCTACGGTATGAATTACACGTTCACGTGATACAAAAAAACTCGTGTCCATAATGTTATATGGTTGATTCAACTGAGTTAAAGCTTGTTCTAATGCTTGAGGTACATTTGGCTGCTGTTTAAATCCATAATAAGCACTGACACGTAAAAAGTGCTTATCTAATACTTCGACATCAATACGTTCTGATTCATCTACATATGGAATGTCACGAGTATTTATGGTGATCAAAATATTACGTTCATGAAGTATTTTATTATGTTTTAAATTATGTAATAAAGCATGAGGAACAACTTTTGTACTACTTGTCATAAATACAGCTGTTCCACTCACCATGTAAGCACTAGATTCCAAGCTCTTAATAAATAAATCTAATGGCATAGTGTCATTTTGCAACTTGCTCAGTAGTAATTCACGTCCACGGCGCCATGTTGTCATAATTATAAAAGTGATTGCCCCCATCATTAATGGGAACCAGCCACCATCTACAATTTTTAGTGAAGTTGAAGCAATAAAGAGGAGATCTGGAATTAGCAAAGGTATCGCAATTAACAACATAACCCACGAAGGCCATTTCCATAAGTGATACATGATGAAAGCAACTAAAATCGTATCGCAAAACATAGTCAAAGTTACTGCAATTCCATAAGCCGAACCAAGACTAGCACTAGATTGAAACATAAGCACTAAACCAATAATCATACCAAGCAACATCCAGTTCAATGCTGGTATATAAATCTGACCAATTTCAGATTCAGAGGTATGGTCAATAGCAAAACGTGGTAAATAACCTAATTGAATAGCTTGACGTGCCATAGAAAACACACCTGAAATAACTGCCTGAGAGGCAATCACTGTCGCAGCAGTTGCTAAAGCAATCATAGGATATAATGCTATTTTAGGTACCATCATGAAAAAAGTATTATCGATGGCCTGCGGGTTTTGCAGAATTAATGCACCTTGTCCTGCATAGTTTAATACCAAGCATGGTAATGCAACCAAAAACCAAGCCAATTGAATTGGCTTACGACCAAAATGGCCCATATCCGCATATAACGCCTCTCCACCTGTAATCGTCAAAACAACTGCTCCCATAACTACAAATGCAGTCACGGGGTTATTTTCAATGAAAGGAAGAGCCCAGTACGGATTAAGCATATTCAAGATAAAAGGGTTCTTGATAATGTGAGATAGGCCAATAAAACCTATTGAGAAAAACCACAGTAGCATGATAGGTCCAAAAAAACGGCCTACTGATCCAGTTCCCTTTTTCTGAATCATAAATAATCCAATTAGAATCACAATCGTAATTGGTATCACATACGGTGTAAAAATAGGGGTTGCTACTGACAATCCCTCTACTGCTGACAATACTGAAATAGCTGGGGTAATAATGCCATCACCGAAAAATAGCGAAGCACCAAATAAACCAATTGTAATTAACCCAAAGCGCACTTTAGGCCCAATTTGCTTATTGTGCATGTTAAGAGCTAATAATGCTAAAATCCCACCCTCACCATGATTATCAGCACGCATAATTAACATACTAAATTTCAAAGACACCACGATCATCAGTGCCCAAAAAATCAATGATAAAATGCCTAGAACATTCGCTTCATTTATAGGAACATTATGTGATGTATGAAAACATTGGGTAAAAGCGTAAAGTGGGCTAGTACCGATATCACCAAAAACCACCCCTAAAGCACCCAATGTCATTGCAGACATTTTTTGACGTCCAATCTCATGTGAACTCATCCATATCTCCTTGATATGAAATTATTATTCTTATTTAAAAAGTACTAACACCTATAACCCACTATCATTGATCAAAATATAAAAATCAAGAGTATTAATAATCAATAAGATATTACTTCCTATAATAAGGTGGACTATAAACACAAAAATTAGTCTACTCTCATAGTATTTGAATTCTAAACTTGACTAATTTTCGTACTTATCCACATTAAGGCGTGAATTAATACCCCGAAAAGAAAAAACCGCCATTTAAGGCGGTTTTTTAAATTGCTGATTTAACAGCGAATTTTGGTAGGTATATCCAGACTCGAACTGGAGACCTCTACGATGTCAACGTAGCGCTCTAACCAACTGAGCTATACACCTGAAGTGCTGAGAATATTATTCATTTTTCAGCAATATGACA
>JAITLL010000048.1 GCA_031277915.1 Acinetobacter sp. | reverse complement strand
CCAGATGGTACAAGACCCGAATAAATCTTTTGCTGGTTAACGTATAAGTCTAGTGTTGAAGGCAGCGCCGCTGAACCAGAAAATTGTGGCAGTGCCGAGGTGACAATATCGCCACGCTGAGTATAAGCACTCGACCACTGCAAACCTGCCAGACGCACGCTATTGCCCCAGTCAGAACTATTGGAAATAAAGTCGCCTAGGGTATAGATCCTGACTTTTTCAGGGTCTACATATTGCCACTTACTTTCCAGACGCACCCACTTCTCATGGTTATAACTGTTTTCATTACTACCGTTATATAAAACACCTGATGAAAAATTACCAAGCGCACTGTTAAAAATCCCTTCAGCCGAACCCGAAAAAACACTCTCATCATTGGTGATGGTATGGTACAGGCTGTAGTTCAGAATTGCAGCATTTAAGGGTTCCATCTTGAGTAAACTGGAGCTAGTCGTCTGTTGACCAGTTAAATCAACTGAGTAGTCCGTCAACATGCTCGCAGGAACTTGTAAGTTTAGAGACTGCTCATTTTCCAGATACTTAAACTGGATTCCTTTAAGTTCATTAATACATATCCATTGGCTATCAGGAACATGTTCATCAATTTTTATTCTTAGCGTTTTTAAGTCACCAGAGCGAATATATAGTTTTTCATCCTTAGATTGTTTTACAGAAAACAAGTCTTCAGAGGTATTTGAATTAATAGAAATATTTAGAAATAGCTGAGTAAAATTATGTTTTTGCTCTTGTCCATCCGTCTTTTCATGCATATATTTATTATTGCTACCTATAGACTTAGGAACACTGGGAACTGCAGTGTTCGTATGATCTAGAAGTTGTTCAGCAAATGAATGCGTTGGAAAAGATGCAACACATAAGACACCTATAATATATTTCATATAAGCCTCTTAAAGTGTGGTTTTCTTACCATTAACTGTCAGAGAAATGCTGTATTTGTGATTTGGCTGATATATAAAATTATTAATTGAATAATTTTTTGATTTTCCGGAAAGAATATAACCATTTACTGTATTTACTTTAATCGGATAACTCTTGTTCTCTGTGTTATCTATAAAGCTTAAGTCATTTAAAAGCGCATGGCGATTGCCAACATTACTAATTGTAAGATAAGCACTGTTTTGTTCTTGCTGTATTGACCAAGTCAGTTGAGTCATCGCATCTTTATTCACTACAAATACAGGTAATGATGAGCGAAGTAATACATTTACACCTTGAGAAGCTTTACGGCTATCGATCGGTTTTGGTAATTCATCAATAATAATACGATAGGTTTTTTCACCAGAAATAGGTTCTGGCTTAATTCGAACTACACGTAAATTATAAGAATCATTAGGTTTTAATTTTAAAAAAGGTGGACTAATTGCAATATCATCTGTTGGAATTAATTGATCTTGTCCAGCATTTTGAGTCCATTCAAATATACGTATCTGTAAGTCAGCACTTTCATTTGACTGGTTATATAAACTAATTGAGGATGCAGATTGATCACTCAATATTTCAACATTCACTGGAGAAAGACGTATTGAGGCAGCATTTAACACACTAGGCAAAAATAACAATAAACTCGTAGCAACAAACATATTTTTTTTCATAACTTGCCCAGAATTACTTTTCTCAAATTAAGCTAGAGCTAGCTCTTAAAAAAGAGCTAGCGATAACAATGAACAGAACTTATTTAAAATTAATAAGTCACAGTTACTGTTACTGTATCAACATAGCTACCAGCGCTTGGCAAGGCTGAACCAGCAGGAAGACGACCATATACATTCACTGTTTGTACTGCACCACTACCAGTTCCGCTATAAGCTGTTGTAGCAATTCCAATTGCGGTACCACGGCCTGTATCTGAATACAAGTTATAAGGGATATATTCGTTACTTGTTGTCCCACCAATCATACGTCGTTGAGTTGATAAAACATTTTGACCACCATCAAATGACAAAGTCCATGGCACAGTATTATTACAAAGGACTTTAATTGCAGTACCGCCTGTTGTCGTGGTATCTGCATCTACATTGCTAGTGAGAGAACTCAAAGTACCAAAGTCCAAAACTGCATTTGTTGTAGTACCTGTTGCAGAGGTATTAAGGACACAACTATTTGTTACTGTCGCCTTAACAGTTAATGTCCCCGTTGCTGTAGCGGCATTTGCTGCATTAAGAGAAAATAATCCTACAGCAATTGCCGATAAATAAAAAAAAGTCTTTTTCATGGTCAAAACCTTTTGAATGAAATTGTCGAATTAATAGATATAAAAAAATTAACTCTTATCCTTACAATCATTTTTATTTGACTGCTCTTTTAAAGCTTATTTTTTATTCCTATTTTTAAATATCATACATAAAAATAATTAAAATGCATGGGTTTGTTATTGTTTTAATTTCCAATTGAAAAAATATCTTTACTAAAACTTAAGTTCCAGTGATAAGAATTAACATTATTTTAATTTAAGAAATTGATTTATATTAATTTAATTCAAACAAAATAAGATTTATTCATAAAATACAACTAAATATTTCAATTTCCACTTTTATTGAAATATGTCACATAAATCATTCTTTTAAACAAATAATTCACTTAAAGTTAAATAATTTTATTTTTTAATATATTTAAAAAATACATTTAATAAAAATTAATAAACCTCATAAGTTAAAAAATATAAAATAATGGCCAAAATAAAGGCCTCACACGAGACCTTTATTAAGTATTTGTAAATAATTAAACGCTTAACATACTATTTAAAGTTTCAGAAACGTTTTTAGATTTCACTTTAGGCTGTAATGCCTGTAAAGCTTGTTGCACTTGAGTGCGTTGAGGCTCTGCAAGCGTATACCAACGTGACAATACTTGTAATAAACGTGAACCTAAAATCGGGTTTTTCTCATCAAGATATTGTGCAAGATTAATAAAGTGTGCAACACCAAAGCCCCAAGTATTTTCAGGGTTATTTGACAAGCCACCACTTACAGCACGAATACGGTTTGGTGTCGTTAGGTCATAATCTGAATGTTGAGTTAAATACTCGATTGTTTCTGCTGTCGCATTTGGATTAGCTGCCTGAATCATAAACCATTGATCTAAAGACAATGCTTCGTCTTTAAAGCGGTTATAAAAATCAGTAAGGGCTTGCTTCGCTTGAGGCGCATTTTGCCAAACTAATACACGTAATGCACCTAAGCGTTCAGACATATTGCCTGTGTTCTTATATTGCTCATAAGCCAGTTCAAATGCACTTTGATCGCCCTGACGAGCCATCATCATCAGCATGATATTTTTCAATGCACGTACCCCCATCGCTAAAGAAAATTCTTTTTGCAGGTCTGGGTCAAGGGTAAGGTAGGTATCTTTCCAGAATGAACCCAACTCTTGTGCTAAACGATTCAGCAAGGCTTCACGTTTTACATGAACATCGGCTGGTGCATAGTTCTGATCTATGCGGCTGCCTAAATAACCTTCACTTGGTACATCAAACAAACGCGATGCTAAAAGTGGGTCTCGGCCAACCAATTCAGGCAAAGTACTCTGAATAGCTTGAATGTACGCATCTGCTGAATGGTCTTCTAACAAAATACGTTCAAGCAATGTTTGGGTTGCTTGCCACTGGTTAAAACCATTGGTTTCGTGCTGAATTAAGAAAGCTAACTCTGCATCGGTATAGTCAAATGCAAGATTTACAGGCGCAGAGAAATTACGCAGTAGTGATACCACTGGCTGTTCAGTCACACCTGTAAACTCAATGGTTGCCTCATCTTGGTCAAACAAGTACACACTATCTTTAACATCGTTTACGAATAGGCTGTTACTGTGCAATGTATATTGCTCGCCTGATTTAGCATTAAATAATGCTAAAGCCACAGGAATTGGAACAGCTTTTAAATTTGGGTATTTAGGATGCGCTTTTAAACTTTGCTTAAAGCTTAAACGGTAAGTTTGTGCTGCTGCATCGTACTCACCTTTTGCTTCAAGCTTTGGCGTACCCGGCTGGTTATACCAAGTTAAGAATGCAGATAAGTCGACACCTGAACCCGCAGTTAAAGCAGCAACCCAGTCTTCTACAGTCACAGCTTGTCCATCATGACGGCGGAAGTATTCATCTGTCCCCTGACGGTATTTTTCTTTACCAAGTAAGGTCGACATCATGCGGTTAATCTCCGCACCTTTTTCATAGACTGTTGCTGTATAAAAGTTATTAATTTCTACAAAGTGATCTGGGCGTGGTGGATGCGACAATGGACCAGCATCCTCAGGGAACTGATGTGACTTAAGTACAGCAACGTCATCAATACGTTGAACCGCAGCAGATTGTAAATCTTCTGAGAAAGATTGATCACGGAAGACCGTTAAGCCTTCTTTTAAGCACAGTTGGAACCAGTCACGGCAAGTAATACGGTTACCTGTCCAGTTATGGAAATACTCATGGGCAATCACAGACTGTACACGCATAATCGCTGCGTCAGTTGTGTACTCTTCATCGGCAAGTACGCATGAAGTATTAAAGATATTTAAACCTTTATTTTCCATTGCACCCATGTTGAACTGGCTCACCGCAACAATCATATAGTTGTCGAGATCATAAGCACGGCCATAGTGTTCTTCATCCCAACGCATAGAGTGCTTTAATGCTTCCATCGCAATATGGCATTTTGGAATATCTTTCTCAATGGCATAGATTTCTAAAGCAACATCACGTCCTTCAGAAGTTGTATAACGATCTTTAAGAACAGCTAAATCACCAATAACACAAGCAAACAAATAGCTCGGCTTTTTAGTCGGGTCTTGCCAGATTGCAAAGTGACGGTTTTCACCCACCTCACCTGTTTCAAGCAAGTTACCATTGGCAAGTAATACTGGATATTTTTTGTCTGCTTCTACACGTGTCGTAAACACTGAAAGTACGTCTGGGCGGTCTGGATAGAAGGTAATTTTGCGGAAGCCTTCAGGCTCGTTTTGCGTAACAAACAAATCTCCAGCTTTATATAAGCCTTCAAGTTGAGTATTGGTTTCAGGATGAATAATCACTTGAGTTTGTAAAATGACTTCATCTGGTGCATCAGTGATCACCAGTTGCTCACTATCGAGTGAATATTGTGCAGGAGTAAGCTTTTGACCATTTAACTCAACAGATTGCAACTCAAGGTCTCGGCCTAACAGCACCAGATCTCCAGCAGTTTGACGTTTCATCACCAATGTTGAATCAACAATTGTTTTATCATCATAGACTTGAATATCAAGATTAATGGATTCAACCAAAAATGCAGGTTTTTGATAATCTTTTAAATAAACTGTTTGATCTGCCTGAACAGGAGGCTGCGCCGCAATATTCATCTTTATTCCTTATATATTCATCTAAAACCGTAGTAAAACGTGTTATGAATGTGATCATAACGACTTATACATACAGTGTTTACTTACCTTTATAAAATTAATGGGACTTCATTTATACATTTCAAATTAGAATCTGGTTTTATTAGCACAGATTAGACCAAAATTACGATAATCGTTGTTTATATAATCAATCTATACAATAAAAATAAAACTCCTTTCGCTTTTAACATTTTTGAGGAGCTGCTTACATTTTAGGCATGGTTCTTGCATTATTGAATATACCAGTATAAGTATTTCGATTAGAACAAGAGGTAGCTACTATGGAATTAAAAACTTATTTACATCGTTTAGAAAATATTAAAGCTATTCATGATCTAGATGCAGCAGGACTCGACCATCATGTGATTGCCGTGTTTTTAACTGCTGAAGGTATTTCAATGACTGCTCAGGAGGTAACAACTATCGTTAATACTTATGACGCATTAGGTAAAGTGAAATTACCAAGTAAAAAAGTACAGGCGCTTATCAATGCTAAAAAACTTGGACAACATGATGAGAGCTTGCCGTGCCCTGTTTAATCTTAACTTTTAGTCTCTTATGAAAACCTAAAATCTTTATTTTGATTTTAGGTTTTCTATTTTTGCACCAAACAAAAAGACAATCTCAGCTATCGGCAATGCGGCTGTGTATAATAGGTTTCCCTTGATTGATTAAACGTTCGGAGCGAAATGGCCTTACAAATTCTACAAAAACAGCTAGATGAAAGTAGCCATTGCCCACTCTGCCAAGCTTCAATGTATTGGGTAGATGCCGAACAATTTGAACAAGACATTCAATTTCATGAATGCAGTCATTGTCAGCACCGTGTATTTAAAGACACAAAAATGACCTGCCATTGTGATCAATGCACTAAACAACGAAAAAAACTGTTACAACAGACCCGTTTACAAGAACAACGTCAATTTAAAGCAAAAGATCAACCACAGCGAAGTCTGGAACAACTAAGTTTTTTAAATAAGCTTTTTTTATTGAGTCTACTTGATGACTATGCACGTGACGATGTCTCCCACGATGAATATATTCATTGGGACCAAATAAAATATCAACCTATTACCCCCAACTGGATGTTCCAAAACCATCTGATAAAACAACTTCATAAAGATGGGATTTTAAATGCACAGGATCAATCTGACGAACCACAGTGCTTTTATTTAAATATTCGCCTAGATGGTTATAGTGACCCGAGCTTATTTAGTGTAACCCAGCAACTACGCCACTGGTTTTATGAAAACTTAAGTCTTGGTATTCCGTTTCGTAGTGCTGACGAAGTAAAAGACGTTCTTTTTCAAGTCCTCTATCAAGAAATTATTCAGTTCATGCAGTTCTACTGCCGAACATGGGGTATTCAAATTGCTGGTAGCTCTAACTTTCAAACTTTTTGCTACCGATTAATGGACTCATTGGCAATTGGTCAGATTTATTATTTAATTCAAACCGCACTTGAGTATCTTTATAAACAAAAAGCACTACAGCCACGCAATGAAAAGTTCATTAATACCAATTTATTAAAGAAAACTTTAGAACAATATCGGGAAAGAGCTTTAGCTGAAAAGTGGGAAACTTCTATGTTGCCACGCCCTTACAATATTCCCTACAGTAAAATGAGCCACATTTTGTTTAATCGCTTTTTGGGTTATGACGAACAAATTTTTGTACAGCCCATTTGGAAAGCATGGCGAAAAATTGAACCACGTTTAAACTTTTACTCAGTTAAACGTTGTATGCATTGTGGTTCAAATGATTTAAGCGTGGATTATGATGCCTCAGATTATGTCTCATTAATTTGCGAAAGATGTAAGCATCAAGATCACTACTTTACCCGTTAAATTTGTTATTTCTGGCTTAATAAGGATGATCAGATGACTTCAACATCCAACCTCATTGAACAGGTGATTGAAGCTTGGCAAAACATGCAGGCAAAAACGCCTCTTGTGCAATGCATTACAAACAGTGTTGCAGCCAACTATACAGCCAATGTATTACTGGCTGCTGGTGCTTCACCGGCCATGATTGATAATCCTTATGAAGCAGAAAGCTTTACCAAAATTTCATCAGCTTTAAGCATTAATTTGGGTACACCTACTTCAGAGCAAATGCAGGCCATGCAAATCTCTGCCAAAACTGCACAACTCAATGAAGTTCCTTGGGTACTCGACCCAGTTGGTTATGGGCCAATTTTAGCTTGGCGCAGTCAAATGGCAAACGAACTTTTACAGTTCAAGCCAGACATTATCCGTGGTAACGCTTCAGAGATTAGTACCCTTGCAGGTAATCAGGTTCAATCAAAAGGTGTAGACAGCACTTTAAGTAGCGACCAAGCCTATCGACAAGCTTTTTCGCTGCTAACACATGCAAACTGTATCGCTATTTCAGGTGAGTCAGACTATATCTTGTCTAATGAATTAGATGCTGTAATTCAAGTGAATGGCGGAAGTCCATTACAACCAAAAATTACTGCAACAGGCTGTGCTTTAGGTGCATTAATTGCAGCATATAGTGCGGTAACGACACCGACCATTGCAGCACTTTCTGCCCATGTTCACTTTGCAATCGCAGGTAAACTCGCAGCAAATCAGGCGCAAACCATGGGAAGCTTTAGTAGTATCTTTATGGATTATATCCATATGTTAGATGGCAACCTGATTGAACAATATGCAGATATCAAACTTTTAAACAGACAGGCATAACCTAAGTTATACCTGTCTCAAACTCGACTCACTTTAAAAGTAAGTAAATGTCAGTAACTAAGTCACACTCTTTCACATCATGCACAAAGTTATGATAGTGAAAGAAAATTGGATAAGCCCCTGCTTCTTCGGGTTGCTCAGGCAACCAGTTTCTAAAGATGTAATAGATGCTCTCTTTAAGCTGGTCGTGGCTACCCAAATGTCTTACGGTTGCATAACGGCCAGCAGGAATTTCACCTGTCCGTACGCCATAACTATTTTCAGGTACAGCCTTTTCAATTGAACCCGCGATATCAAACCGAAACTCGTTAGATGGGGTCTGTTCAGGGTCCGAAAACGGAATACCATAAGTTCTCGACTTTGTCACAGGCGATAAACCTGTTTCTTTGCGCCAAGCAATAAAACGCACAGCCGTTTCCAAGACTTTATCGGCACTTCCTAAATGCGATAGATACGCGATCTTTTCAGCAGGCCGCTCAACAATATTTACATTCATTTTTAGCTCACTTTTTGGAATTGTAAAAACAAACTTCTGATGCCAAGATTCCCAATCCGGTTTATCTCTAAAAGCCCGAGGAGTTTGATCAAATGAACGCTTAAATGCACGAGTAAATGCCTCTGGACTATCAAACCCTGCTTGCAATGCAATCTCAATAATTTTGAGATCAGGTTCAAAAGCCAATTGAAAAGAGGCCCGCTTCAAACGAGAAAGTTGAATAAACTTCATCACATTTAAACCAATATGAATGGCAAAAATACGATGAAAATGAAACTTAGATAAGGCCGCAATCTGGCTTAATTGGTCAACATCTAAATCTTCATCTAAATGTCTTTGAATATAATCGCAAACCAGTTGCAGCTTTTGTATATATACAGCCATACATTTATGTCTGTTCATTCGATAGCACTACTTTTGCATAGTGCTAATCGCTATTCTTGATCGAAATTGCGCTTTTTATGATTATACAACTTGCTTGAAATAATCTTCTCTTGGCATGTCAATGAGCTCAACACACAATTGAATCTCTTTATTAAACCCTTGTTGTAGATATTTTTTATTGCTGAGCGCCGCTAATAACTGCTCACCTACGAGCTGTTTTTGTTCAGCTGTTCTTCCAGACAAAATATACGCCTTTACATGAATATAGGCTTGATCAGCCCCTAAGCCTATCAGAAAAACATCATCTTTACGCGCACGGCTTTTGATGTCTTCTGGACTAAATAGCTCTGTTTCAATGAGCGTGCTATTAATTTCTTCAAGTAATTGTTTTGCGTTCAATCCAGTTAAGTTTTCTGAATAATCGACTACTACGTGCGGCATAGCCACCTCAATTTATGTAATAAGTAATTAAGTTAATTATACTTTATTCAATAAATAATAAAGCTAATCGAACCTGATCATATCCCATTCGAGGACTGGTTGCTTCAACAATTGGTCTTAGTTTGATCGAACCATCATCAGAAAAATGATCTGGATTTTGACGTTTTTTGAGCTTTTTATAAATTTTACGGACTTCTTCGACTACTTCCTCACCAGGATGAGCAACCGAAATATCTAGCTTTTGTTCTTTATGAAGTCGAGCCAAATGATTAATAATCGTTGCTGGTGTCAAACCACGCTCATGTGCAATATCTTCAATTTCGTAACCTTCTTCAAACAAGGCACGTGTCTCATCTAGCGTTGCCGTAGCGTAATTTTGCTTGCCACCTTTTGCGAGTTTCTTCTCATTACGAGAAATCTCAGTTTCATTTAAAGTGCCGCCACAATGTCGAATAAAGGCTTTGTGCTGGGCTGTTAAATCTACATCTGCAAAGTTATCTTCAGCTTCTTTAGAAAGTTCCTGAAAACGGCGATCAGCTTTGACAGCTAAACTGTCTAACTCTAAAGCTTGCTCATTAATACCTATTAATTTCAAACCCGTTAAAGATTTTAAACGCGAGAGTGCAACGTAACCTTGCCCTTTCTCAAAGGTATTCATGAGGTTAATTTCAGCAGCTTCTAAAGTCATTCCTTGGCTTTTATGAATGGTAATTGCCCATGCCAAACGAAGTGGAATTTGCTGAAAACTTGCAATCACTTTACCTGCTTCATTTTCAACTGACCATGTTTCAGGCGCAACTAGTAAAGTGGTGCCATCAGTGAGTTTTACCTTAGGCAGTAACCCGTTTTCATCATCTTCTTCAAAACCGATGACTTCACCTAAACTTCCATTGATATAACCCATATCAAAGTTGTTTTTGACAAACATGACTTTTGCATGCTTTTTCAAGGTGAGTTCTTCTGGTGCACGTACCGAAGATTTTAAAGTTTCTACCAGTTTTTCATTCCCATCTAAAACTGCATTAAATTGATGCCCTTCATTATCAATTTCATTTAAGTGCTGATAATTGATATTGTCGACATCCATATTGTGCGTATAAAGACGAGTAAAAGTCTCACCAATATCATGCGAACGCGATTGACGCAGTGCGTGCAAATGATCTGATTGAATATTTTGCGCACGAATAGCATTTAAAATCTGATTAAGAATTTCATCATCTTGGCGGTGTTGTTCTGTTAAATAACATACGCGAAATTTGGCTTCGACCCATGCATCTGACATAAAACAGAACTTGTCACGGTTGGCTTCACTATTACGCCCAACGGGTGGCAACTGAAAGAAATCTCCAGCCACAATGACTTGAATGCCACCAAAAGCTTCATCACTTTCTTTAAAATATTTTAGAACCTGATTGACCAGATTGAGCTGCTTTGCATGGAGCATCGAGATTTCATCAATCACGAGAACTTGCGCATTTTCAAGGTGTTCCTTGAGATATTTACGCTCTTTCATGCGTTTTAGATCATCGTCAGTTAACTGATCTTTAATCCCAATGCCCGCCCATGTATGAATGGTCATACCGTTCATATGGGTTGCAGCAATACCTGTAGATGCCGTAATTGCCACAGGCACTTTACGTGCTTTTAGGTATTGGATGTACTGATTAAGTGTATAGGTTTTCCCTGCACCAGCCGAACCGGTTAAAAAGACATTTTCACCTGCTTTGAGCAGTTTAAGCGCAGTTTCCTGTTTCATAATCTCATATGTACATCTTCAACAGCCCATAGCTTAACGATTTTCCCGAAAAATTTAAATGAATGCGCCAAATTTTATATTAATTCATTAAAAATCAACAATTAAAACCCAATTAATATTTGGTAGGTTTTTGGTAGGTAGGAAAATAATCTTCACATCACAATACTAAGGCCATGGTGAGGCTCACCTGTAATAACAAACAATGGATTTATGGAAGAAGGAATCACTCCATGGCTTTTAAAAATATTGCAGATCAAACAAACGGTTTTTATATTCCCTGTGTATCACTCTTTGGACCAGGATGTGCCAAAGAAATTGGTACAAAGGCACAAAACCTCGGCGCAAAAAAAGCATTAATTGTGACCGATGCAGGCTTATTTAAATTTGGTGTCGCAGATCTTATCGCAAACTATTTAACTGAAGCAGGCGTTGCTAGCCATATTTTCCCGGGTGCTGAACCAAACCCAACCGATATTAATGTTCATAATGGCGTTAATGCCTATAACGAAAATGGCTGTGATTTTATTGTGTCATTAGGCGGTGGTTCGTCTCATGACTGCGCGAAAGGTATTGGTCTAGTTACTGCTGGCGGTGGTCATATTCGTGACTATGAAGGTATCGATAAAAGTAAAGTTCCAATGACGCCGCTGATTGCAATCAACACAACGGCTGGTACTGCATCTGAAATGACTCGTTTCTGTATTATTACCAATACAGACACTCACGTAAAAATGGCAATTGTAGACTGGCGTTGTACTCCACTCATTGCCATTGATGACCCGAAACTCATGATCGCTAAACCGGCTGGTCTAACAGCCGCAACGGGTATGGATGCTTTAACCCATGCAGTTGAGGCATACGTTTCTACTGCGGCAAACCCAATTACCGATGCTTGTGCAGAAAAAGCCATCACCATGATTAGTCAGTGGTTACAACCTGCTGTCGCAAATGGTGAAAACATCGAAGCCCGTGATGCAATGAGTTATGCACAGTACTTGGCTGGTATGGCATTTAACAACGCATCTTTAGGCTATGTTCATGCAATGGCTCACCAGTTGGGCGGTTTTTACAACCTACCGCACGGTGTATGTAACGCAATCTTATTACCTCATGTGTGTGAATTTAACTTAATTGCTTGCCCAGATCGTTATGCAAAAATCGCGGAGTTAATGGGTATAAAAATTCATGGACTGACGGTAATGGAAGCTGCATATGCCGCAATTGATGCCATTCGTAAACTATCTTCATCAATTGGTATTCCATCGGGCTTAACAGAGCTTGGTGTAAGAACCGAAGACCTTGCAGTCATGGCTGATAACGCTCAAAAAGATGCGTGCATGCTAACCAACCCTCGTAAAGCAAACCATGCACAAGTTGTGGAGATTTTCAAAGCAGCACTTTAATACATGTCTGATGGTATGTTCCTGTAGTAAGTCAAATCCCTCCGACCGTTGACTTACTTTTTTAGGGAATACTTAGCTCCAGCGGTATTCCTTTTTTTTAGAACCTATATTCCAACCTTCTCTAAACCTGATTGACAATTCGCCCATTTCATTGAAGGATACTCAACATGTCTTAATTATAATAGCTCGATAAAAATGAATACATCTTTAGCTAACCAAACTTATGTTCCAGATATTTTAGGTAGTGGCTACGAACAGCTCACACTCAACTTTCCTGATGACTACGAAGGTAAAGTTGTAGCAACACTGGTTCGTAAAAAGGCCGCTCAACCGACTCAAAAAGCTGTGCTTTATATTCATGGTTTTTTAGATTATTTCTTTCAAACCGAAATGGCCGAACAATTCAATGCGCATGGTTATGACTTCTATGCCTTGGATTTAAGAAAATATGGCCGTTCAAAGCTTCCCCATCAAATTTTCTATAATGTGCTTGATTTAAATGAATACAATGCTGAAATTACGCAAGCATTAGAAATCATTGGCGAAGAAAAGCATACTCAAGTCTTGCTTGCAGGACATTCCACTGGTGGTTTGACCGCAACTCTCTATGCTGCCCACCACCCAAACCATCCTCTTATTAAAGCGCTATGGGCGAATAGTCCATTTTATGACTTTAATTTAAGCTTGATTGAAAAGAAATTTGGCATTCCAGTGCTCAGTCAAGTAGGAAAATATCTGCCAAAAGTTAAATTCCCAAGCAAACTTAACAAATGGTACACCACGAGTCTTCACAAACAACTCAAGGGTGAATGGGACTTCAACCTCAACTGGAAACCTACCTCTGCCCCTACAGTTCAGCTCAGCTTTCTACATGCGATTCATACAGCACAAAAAGAGATGCACCACGGCGTTAAACTAAATATTCCCGCGCTGATTATGCATTCGCACCAAACTAAAAACCCACGCAAATGGGGGGCAGATGCAACTCAAAGTGATGTGATTTTAGACGTTAAAGACATTGCGAGATTTGGTAAGAAAATCAAAGGCGATGTCTCAGTTGTCTCTATTCATAATGGTTTACATGATTTAGTCCTTTCGGCCCAGCCAGTACGGGAACAAGTCTATCAACAATTATTCCAATGGCTGGATCAAAAAATCACTTAACTAAGCTTCGGCGAGTCAAGGTATTTCACCAGCAGTTGATGCGCAGGATGTTCACTGGGTACTAACTCCATAAGACGTTCTACCGCATCAATTGCTTCAGGGAAATGAGCTAAATGTTTAAGTAATAAATCTGTTTCTTGTGTTTTAAAAATTGCATCGCTTAAACGTGATTCAAGACAGTCACGCCATGCGCATAAAAATGGACTTTCCGTTTTTGCCAGAAACACACCTGTGTAAAGCTGCAAAGCCGAGGCTGCATATCCTGCATCGAGTGCTTGTTCAGCTTGTAAAAAATCAGCTTCAACATGCACCAGCAAACGATATGGGCGTGAACCAAGTAAACCACCCAAGATATCTCGTAGTTGAGACATTTCAGCTTTAAGCGTACCCATACTGACTTTACGTTCGCCATAAAGTGCCTGATAAAGATGCTCTAAAGTTAAACCATGTGGACATAGCGCCAATATAGTTAAAATTTCAATTTGACGCGGTGTTAATAATAAACTTTTGCCATTAAATTTAACTTGCGGTGTCGAAAAAGCACGAATATGTAATTGCTGGCGCTGCTGCTCGAGCAAAGCAGATTGAATAATGGATGCACAACGTTCAGCAGCCAATATTCCTAAACTATTATGGTTCTTCCAAGTGGTTGATAAATCAACAACTCCTAGAGTTTGTTTTGAATATGGATCGATAATCGGTGCGGCATAACACACCCACTCGTGGATCGATTCCATGTAATGCTCATTTGAAAAAACACAGCTTGATTGTTGAGTTTTTAAAGATAAAGCCAAGGCATTTGTGCCTACAAACTCTTCACGCCACTGACCACCCTGCACAAAATGTACACGTTCAGCAGCACTTTGCATTTGAGCACTTGGTGCAGTCCAAATAATGGTACTGCCAATATCACCCACCGCAATGACCATAGAGGACTGTTCTGCAATATGCCGTAAGTCATCGGCGCACTGGCTGAGCGCTAAATCTAAAGCATTTTGTGAAGCGGATTTTTTTTCAAGTAAAGGAGCTGCAAAACGTTCTTTTGGAATCTCAGCAGAAGCTGATCGTTCCCATGAACTTGCAATACTTTGGCCAAGTTTGGCAGCGTTTTGGGGAGAGAGACTATTTTGCGTCCGCAGTTGATCAATCAACGCCCGCTGCTGCAATAAATCCTTTTTTGTGAACATTTGTAAATTCCTTGTATATCCACATTTCTATTCCAACCTTTCTCCAACCTTCTTCTTTATATCTTAATTACACGAAGTACGAAAGTACCTACTGACAGGGTTCTTGTTAGTCTTTAGTCCTAATAAAAGCAAAGGAATATTTATATGCGCTATATCGATCCAAATCAACCAGGCTCAAAAGTTCAATTCAAATCACAATATGAAAATTTTATTGGTGGTGAATGGGTTGCACCTATAAAGGGTGCATATTTTGACAACGTATCTCCTGTTGACGGAAAAGCTTTCACACGCATTCCGCGCTCTAGTGCCGAAGACATCGAACTTGCTCTAGATGCCGCGCATAAAGCCAAAGCAACATGGAATAAGGCCTCGCCAACAGTACGCTCTAATATACTTTTAAAAATTGCTGATCGTTTAGAAGCAAATCTTGAAATGCTTGCTGTTGCAGAAACTTGGGATAACGGTAAAGCAGTTCGTGAAACTTTAGCAGCTGATCTTCCACTTGCGATTGATCATTTCCGTTACTTCGCTGGATGTATTCGTGCTCAAGAAGGTGGTATTTCTGAAATTGATGAAGATACTATTGCTTATCATTTCCATGAGCCACTTGGTGTAGTTGGTCAAATCATTCCATGGAACTTCCCGATTTTGATGGCGGCATGGAAGCTTGCCCCTGCTTTAGCAGCTGGTAACTGTGTTGTAATTAAACCGGCAGAGCAAACACCAGTGGGTATTTTGCTGGTTGCTGAACTTATTCAAGATATCTTACCGCCAGGCGTGCTTAATATTGTGAATGGTTTTGGAGCAGAAGTCGGCCGCCCGTTAGCAACAAATCCACGTATTGCCAAAATTGCTTTCACAGGTTCAACTCAAACTGGACAAATGGTAATGCAATATGCGACTGAAAATATTATTCCAGTGACATTAGAACTTGGTGGCAAGTCACCGAACCTTTTCTTTGAAGATATCATGGATAAAGATGATGACTTCTTAGAAAAAACGCTTGAAGGTTTTGCCATGTTTGCCTTAAACCAAGGTGAAGTATGTACTTGCCCTTCTCGTGCTTTAGTACAAGAAAGTATTGCTGATCAGTTCTTAGAGATGGCTGTCGAACGTGTAAAACGTATTAA
>JAITLL010000046.1 GCA_031277915.1 Acinetobacter sp. | reverse complement strand
GATTTAGGTCAGGCAGACATTATTGCCAAAGGTTTTGATAAAGAAGTTGTTGAAAAAGTCATCCGTTTAGTTGATCGTAATGAATACAAACGTCGTCAAGGTGCGATTGGCCCGAGAATCACTTCTCGTGCATTTAGTCGCGAACGACGTTATCCGATTGTCAACGGTTGGACAGCGAATGACTGAGCAGAAAAACTCATCAAAAACTACAATACTTGCTCAAGCACTTTTGCTTGAGCAGGTGGAATTTTTCAAAAAACAATTATCAATAGAAAATTCACCTATTTATTTCCAGCAGTTCATTCAACTGTTTATGCAACATGCTGATGAAATTAAGCTTCATGAAGTGGTGGATTTAGAACAATTGCAAGCCGTTGTGAAACGCTATGCTTTTGAAATGCAGCTTGGTGCTGGCTTACTTGAGTTTATTGGAGAAATTGCGCAGCGTATTTATTTGTCTGCCATGAAATCTCCAATTCAGCTACAAGACTTGGTATCAGATCACCAGTTTGAAATGTGGCTCTCCAAATTTTTAGAAATGGAACATATTCCTCATTATTTAAATGAGTTTTTAAGAACTAGCCCTTCTGTTCAACAACTTTGCCAATATATTGCAACCTCAACTCTAGAACAAAAATTACCAAAATTTTTAACTGCCTCGACAGTAAATGACTATCACTTTGAATGGCAACATAAACTCAAAAAATTCTCTTTTTTGCAGCAGCAACGTATCGAACATAAACTTGAAACCTGGATTGCCAGTTTTATTCATGAACAGCTTACAGAATTAAGCCTTTTATCGGCTGAAGATTTGGAAAGCTTAATACGTCATGTTTGGGAAGATCTAAGACATAAAAAAATGTATGAGTTTATGAAACAGCTCACTCCTCTCGATGTTGAAGAGTTCTTTGTTTTAATTTATGAATACTGGAAAGAATTACGCCAGTCGCAATTTATGCAGGATCTTATTTTGTATGGCGTCGAAGTTTTTTATGATTTTTATAAAGACCAAAGTTTATTTGAAGTTTTAAGCGAGATTGGTTTAACCGAAAGTGATTTACAAACAGAAGCTCTACGTTTTTACCCGAAAGTTATGGATGCCTTCAATGAGCACGGTATTTTGGAACCGTTACTACAAGCGCTCTTAGCTCCTTTTTATCAAAGCTCAAAAACACTCGATATGATTGAAAAACATTTTAATGAGTAAAAAATAGATAAAAAGAAACCACGCAGGAGCGTGGTTTTTAAAATGGTGGCTATGACGAGACTTGAACTTGTGACCCCCGCATTATGAGTGCGGTGCTCTAACCAACTGAGCTACATAGCCGTAAACTGTGTGCGCATTATCTATAGTTCTGTATAGCAGGTCAATACTTCAAAACTCTTAATGCCCACCAAATGAACAAATAAGATTCAGATCACCATTATTTGTTCATTTTTTAGCAAACTTACAATTTAAGCAATTGATCGGCCACAGAAATATATTAAAGATCTAATACTAGTTTTTTACCTTTTGCCCTTGATACACAAATCATCATACTCTTTTGTGAAGTCTTTTCGGCATCACTCAAGTATTGATCGAAGTGCTCTGCCTCACCTTCTAAAATAGCAGTTTCACACGTACCACATACACCTTCACGACATAGGCATTCCACATCAATATTTAGTGTTTCGATGGCTTGTAAAATGGTCTGATTACTTTGTACTTCTATTTCCTGATTAGACTTAGCAAGTACCACTGTAAACGCTTCTCCATCTTCTGGAACTGTTGAAGCAAATTGTTCCCAGTGAATGTATTCATCGCGATAACGGTGCTTGTTACAACAATCAATCACAGCATCAATCATCGGTTTCGGCCCACATACATAAACATGTGTACCTTTGGGTTGTGATGAAATCAGTTCATCCAGATTTAATGCGCAACCTTCTGAGTCAACATAACTAAACACATGATCGGCATGTTTCTGCTTTAACTCATCTAACAAAGCCGCATGTTCAGGTGAGCGATAAGCATAATGTAGCTCAAAATCTGCACCACGTGCTGCAAGCTCATCCATTTGCGGCAAGAATGGTGTGATACCAATACCGCCTGCAATTAAGATATGTTTATTACCTGTTTCAGCTAACGGGAATAAATTTTTTGGTTCTGAAATCTGGATTTCACAGCCTTCATTACACTGATCATGCATGAAAACCGAACCGCCCTTACCTTCAGCATCCTTACGAACGCAAACTTGGTAAGTCGATAGGTCTTGCGTACAACTCATCAATGAATACGCATTGGAAAGTTGTTCATTCATTTTGACAATAATATGGCTTCCCCCACTAAATCGAGGAAAGTTCTGCCCATCTTGACGTTTGAACGTAAACCGTTTGATTAAAGGGGTTAGCTGTTCCACATGAGTAACAACCGCTGGGAACATTTCATAATGACTAGCCATATTAGAATCCTTCTTTTACCGCATTTTCTTGTTGCTAGGGCTTATCCTTAAAGCCCTAAACACATGTATTTAATAGTCATGAACTCTTCAAGACCATACTTTGAGCCTTCACGCCCGACGCCTGATTGTTTTACACCACCAAATGGTACAACTTCATTGGAAATGGCTGTGGCATTCATACCGACCATTCCATATTCAAGCTGTTCTGACACTCGCCATAAACGTGAAATATTTTCACTGTAAACGTAAGCAGCCAAACCAAAAATGGTGTCATTTGCCTGAGCAACGACATCTGCTTCATCTGTAAAGCGAATAAGTGGCGCAACTGGACCAAAAATTTCTTCTTGTACAATTTCCATTGTACGATCAACGTTAGTTAAAACAGATGGTTCATAAAAAGTTTGTCCTAAAGCATGTTGTTTACCACCACAAGCTACTTTAGCTCCTTTACTTACCGCATCATCAATCAACTGCTGTGCTTTTAAAACTGCTTTTTCATTAATTAATGGGCCAATTTGCACGCCATCTTCCAATCCGTTACCCACTTTAAACTTTTGTACTTCTTGTACAAACTTCTCAGCAAAAGCTTGATAAATATTGTCATGTACATAAATGCGGTTAGCACAAACACAGGTTTGGCCTGCATTACGGAACTTAGCAAAAATCGCACCTTGTACAGCTTTATCCAAATCAGCATCATCAAACACAATCAGAGGTGCATTACCGCCTAGCTCAAGCGCTAATTTTTTAATGGTACTTGAGCACTGCTGCATCAATAGGCGCCCCACTGGAGTTGAACCAGTAAAGGTCAACTTCTTCACTTTTTCATGTGAGGTGAATACCGAACCAATTTCTTGTGATTTACCTGTAACAACATTAATCACACCCGCTGGAATACCTGCTTTTTCTGCAAGCTTTGCAATCGCTAATGCACAGTAAGGTGTTTCATTCGCAGGCTTAATGACAACCGTACACCCTGCTGCTAAAGCTGGAGCTGCTTTACGGGTAATCATGGCGATTGGGAAATTCCACGGCGTAATAGCAGCCACCACCCCCACAGGTTCTTTGCTAATAATAAAACGCTGTTGATTATTTACGGTTGGAATCACATCACCATAAATACGCTTGCCTTCTTCGGCAAACCATTGAATAAATGATGCAGCATAACGCACCTCACCTTTCGCTTCTGCCAAAGGTTTGCCTTGCTCAATGGTCATAATGAGAGCAAGTTCATCAGCATGATCTAGAACTAGTTTGTACCAAGCCAATAAAATATCTGCACGATTTTGAGCAGTTAAAGCTTTCCAACTTTGCAAAGCCGTATATGCCGCTTCGACTGCTTGTGTAGCTTCAACCACTCCCATATTTGGAATTGTGCCAATTTCTTCACCTGTTGCAGGGTTAGTCACTGGAACCGTTGCATTCGACTGTGCAGCTAGCCATTGCCCATTAATATAGGCTTGTTGCTGAAATAATTCAGTGCTTTGTAAACTCGACATATCATCTTCCTAATTGAAGAATCAGGTGTAAGCATCTTTACACCTGAATAAATCCATTTGTTTTATTTGTGATGCTGCGCCACTAAATTTTGGAAGTAAGCGATACCATGCTCACTGATGCCAGAGCGTTGCTTGTCGGTCATGATACGGCCTTGTCCACGATAACCACGTGACTTCAAACCACGTTGCACACTTTCTACCAAGTTCAAATCTTCAGGACGGAATACATTGCGATACCATTCAATCAAATCTTTCTGATCTTGAGTGAGTTCTTCGTTGGTGAAGTAAATATCGTAATGTTGCAAGGTCGTTTCTGCATCTACTGGAAACTCGTAGATGACAGTCATGAAATTGCTGCCTGGTGGTACGTTGAACATAGTACAAGGCCAAGTCCAGAAACCATGAAACTCAGGATCAGTTATCGATGGATCAAGCTTGAATGACTTTTCTGATGAACGCGCAAAACCATACTGTAAAGTCCAGTTTTGATGTGTTGTATGCCAATATTTATCAACTTGCACTGAGTCAGCAAAGCCCGGATGTGCAGGTCCGCAGTGGTAGCATTCCATGTAGTTATCGACAATTACTTTCCAGTTTGCCGGAGTTTCTGTCACAAAGCGTGCAGCCAATTTTAAATCTTTAATTACACTACATGCTTGATTTAAACGTTCAGCAAAGCCTGTAAGCTGATCTTCTACGCAAGTCGCATTTTCATCCATATTAATGAATACAAAGCCTGCATATTCCTCAACTTTTAAAGGAACCATACTGGAGTTTTCTTTATCGAAAGATTCAACATGGTCACAGTTACGTGCTAAAGCCAAACTACCATCTAGCTTGAAAGTCCAAGCATGGTATGGGCAGGTAATTACATTTTTTGCTTTACCACTGCCACTTAAAAGTTCGTGACCACGGTGTGGACATACATTATAAAAAGCTCGTAAAACACTATCTTTACCACGAATGATGACAATATTTTCACCAATTACTTTACGGGTAATATAGTCGTTAGGCTGTGCCAACTCACTGCCATGTGCAACACAAATCCAGCTTTTAGCAAAGATTTCTTCTTTCTCATGCTCAAAAACTTGCGATGACGTATAGAAAACTTTAGGGAAAGTCCATGCAACATCTGGGTTTGCACAAAAATCCTCAGGTAATTTTTCAACTGCACTCATGTTATTACTCCATTAAATTCTTTTCGTCCAAATGACTCGATATTAAATTGATGTCTTTTCGACACTGCCAAACATGCGACGTATCGCACTCAGCATGTTTTGATATAACTGTTGAACTTCGGGGCAATCACGCATCAAGCGCAAACTGCCATGTAATAAACCTTTACCTAAATGGAACTCGGTCGGAATACCTGCTTGTTTCAATTTTTGGGTAAAGAGATAACCGTCATCACTTAAAGGATCATATTCAGCTACTGCTACGAAACTCATAGGCATATCTGAAAAATCAGTTGCCAATAAAGGTGCTAGACGAACATCCTGCCAATCTTGTGAGTGTGGTGCATATTCATTTAAATAAAAATGCATATCTTCGGTTGTTAATAACGGTGCATGGACATGCTTTTGTGCGGCTGGTGTATCAAGCGCTGTAGTTAAACACGGATAAACCAAAGCCAGACCTTGAGCTTGCAAACCACTATGCTGTAGATGCACTGCAAGGGCTGCTGCCAAATTACCGCCTGCACTGTCCCCTGCCAAAACAATACGTTCGCTGTCGATCTGCCAATCAGAACCATGCTTTTTAAGCCATTGATAAACTGTTAAACAGTCTTCAAAAGCTGCTGGAAAACAATGCTCTGGTGCCATGCGATAATCCACGCTAATGACAACTGCATTCAAATCTTGGCAGAGATAACTTGTAATAAACTCATGTGAATCTAGCCCACCGACCATCCAGCCACCACCATGTAAATACAACACACATGGCCAACCTGACTCAGGTCGATTTGTTTTTGGTAAATACACGCGAACAGGAACTTCATGTTCAGCATTTACAATAACTCGGTCTTCTACTTCGATCTTGCCATCACGTGGCAAAGTGTAGTGTCGGCACATCGCGTCATATGCTGCACGAATTGAGTCAATATCTGCATCTGCTGGTGAATAAATGCTGCTCCAGTACACTAGGCTTTGCATTTCTTCACTTAAGACATAAGTGGTTTGTTCGCGTGTAGTCATTACCGTTCCCTCTAGCTGGTTTTTCTGTCCAGTTTGATTGAGCTTGCAAGATCAAGCTGCATCCTTTTTGCATGTTCATCTTGAGACTGGTTTAAACCAATTTCCTGATCATCATAACCTTGTTGCTCAATTAAATGCGATGGGACTTTGGCATAATCCTGAATCAGCCATTTCACCAAACCATAGGTTTGAATCAGAATAATCACAATGAATGGTAAAGCCGTTACAATAGTCGCTGTTTTCATTGTGTCCAAAGGCGCTTTACTAAAGATCATGGCAATTGGAACTAAAGTCAGCATTACACACCAGAACAGACGTGCATTTGGCGATGGATCTTGTCCTTCACTTAAACCACGTGTACATGTTGCTGAAACCGCATACCCTACTGCATCCATGTGTGCTGCCAAGAACACCACCATAATTGCAAGGAAAATCCACATCATTAGCTTTCCGGCAGGTAACAGACTGAGCAATTGACCAATCGCAACCTCACCACCTTGTTGGCTTAAAATTTGTGGCACATTTACAGCCCCATGAATAAAGCTATATACACTGTAGTTTTCAAATACACCAAAGATGAACCAAAGACCAACACTGCCACCAATCACCATAGCAAAGATGACTTCTTTAATGGTACGACCTTTAGAAACACGTGTTACGAACAGTGCTACACCTGGTGCATATGAAATCCACCATAACCAGTAAAATACAGTCCATTCACGGGTAAATTTTCCGTCACCCATTGGGTCAGTAAATAGGCTCATATCTACAAAGTTGGTTGCCATTAACCCAAAACTCATTAATGAGTTATTCAAAATGAATTGGGTTGGACCAAAGCACAGTACATAAATGGCGAACAACACCACACCTAAACACACCATATGGCTTAAACGCTGCATGCCTTTGTCCATACCTACGTAAGAACTTAGTGCAAACAGAACTGAAACCCCCAAAATAATGATAACTTTGGTCATAAAGGTATTTGGGATGCCTGTAAGCTGAGACAAAATATTGGTAAATGTCACAGCGGTAAGTACCAACGAAATAGTCAAGGCACCGAACATACAAAGCAGGAACATAAGGTCGACTAAACGTCCGACCACACCTGTTGATTTAAACCCCGTCACTGCCTCAATCACAGAAGCCAGACTTAAGCCTTTGTTTTTTCTCACATGGTAGCTATAGCATAAAGAAATTGATGCCAAAGCATAAATTGCCCATGCACTTAAACCTGAGTGGAAAAAAGAGTAAGCCACACTGTATTTCAAGGCATCAGCTGATTCTGGTGACAAACCTAGACCCGGAGTCTGGTAGTAATACGCCCAATCAAGGAAACCCCAATAGAGTGTTGATGAGCCAATACCCGACAAAATGAACATAAAAATCCATGACATCGTGCTGTATTGAGGCTTTCCCTCACCCAGTTTGATTTTGCCGTATTTACTAAAGGCTAGGCCAAAAGTAAAAATAATAGCTAAAAAAGCAAACAGTAATACGGGTGTTGTAAACATCGATGTCGTCCACTGCATCCATATTGCAGCGATCTTTATCGACTCTTGCGAATAAATCGCCAAGCCAGCAACTGAGACAAATACAAACAGCAAGCTGGTTACGGCAAGCACCTTATCCGTATAAATTTTTGAGTTTTGGTTATCCATATCCATACATCCATTTTTGGATGGCGTTATTCCATAGCGAACACGTCCATTTTAATTTGGGCTACACATGATGCAATTGCATCTCCTACCTCATAAGTTTTTGCCTGACCGCCGATATCGGCTGTTTTTGGTCCATTGATCAATACATTTTCAATAGCTTGCATAATGTCTTGACCAGCTTGAATGCAACGTTCGTCTTCTTCACCAAAGAATTCAAACATCATGGCACCCGACCAAATTGCAGCGATTGGGTTGGCAATTTGCTTACCATAAATATCTGGTGCTGAACCATGTACAGGTTCAAACAACGATGGAAATTTTCTTTCAGGGTTTAAATTGGCTGAAGCAGCCAAACCAATGGTTCCAGTACAAGCTGGACCTAAATCAGAAAGGATGTCGCCAAATAAATTCGATGCCACAACCACATCAAAACGCTCAGGTTGTAGAACAAAACGAGCTGCTAAGATATCAACATGCTGTTTATCCGCCTGAATTTGTGGATATTGCTTTGCCATCGCATCAACACGCTCATCCCAATACGGCATGCTGACAGCAATACCATTTGATTTGGTTGCTGCTGTAATTTTTTTCGCTTCACGCTGATTTGCAAACTCAAATGCGTAACGCAAAATACGATCAACACCGTGACGAGTAAATACAGCTTCTTGAAGCACAAACTCTCGATCTGTACCTTCAAACGCCTTACCACCAATAGCTGAATATTCACCTTCACTGTTTTCACGGACCACATAAAAGTCAATGTCACCTGGTTCTTTACCCACTAACGGGCACTTTACACCTGGCATTAAACGCACTGGGCGTAAATTCACATATTGATCAAAACGACGACGGAACTGAAGTAAAGACCCCCAAAGCGAGATATGATCAGGAACTTTCTCAGGCCAGCCTACAGCACCAAAATAGATTGCATCGTAGCCTTGCAATGTTTCAAACCAGTCATCTGGCATCATTTTGCCATGTTCAAGATAATAATCGCAGCTTGCCCAGTCGAATGCATCGAGTTGAAGCTCAATGCCATACTTCTCTGCTGCTGCCTTTACAACCTTAATGCCTTCTGGTAGAACTTCTAAACCAATGCCATCGCCTGCAATCGTGGCAACTTTATATCTTTTTGCCATAAGCTTCCTTTACACCTTCGACTAATATCCTTGTATAGCTTTAACATGATGTTTTAAGCGAAAATGATCAACAACGGAACTATCACTCCAATGGACACGGATCGTGAACAATCTACCTAACTTATCGGATCTTAAAGTTTTTTGCACAGTCGCAAAGCTGAAAAGTTTTGTCGAATCTGCTGAGGAACTCGGGACATCGCCAGCTTTTATTAGCAAGCGAATTAATATTTTAGAAAATACTCTAAGCTGCAAACTTTTTCATCGCAGTACACGTCATGTTAGCCTGACAGAAGATGGGAAACTCATCCTTGAGAGGGTTTCAAATATTCTTGAAGAATTTGATGAAGTCTGTGAACTGGTCAATAACCCACTGAGTACCCCTACGGGTCGTATGGATATTATTAGTAGCTTTGGTTTTGGCAGAAAGCATATCGCACCAATTCTGTCTAAATTAATGATGCTTTATCCAAAGCTTCAGATCCATTTTGACACCATCGACAATACAAAAGACTTGATTCAACACAGTATTGATTTGGATATTAGAATTGGTAATGAAATTGCGCCGAATATGATTGCGAAGAAGTTAGCCTCTAACTTTCGGATTTTATGCGCGGCGCCGAGTTATTTACTTAAACACGGCGTACCAGATAGCATTGAGGACTTACAATCACATGATTGCTTGACTATTAGTGAGCGTGATCAATCATCTGTCCTATGGAAATTTAGGCATGCTTCTGAAGACGTCTCAGTGCATATCAAACCCCGCTTTGTTTCAAATAACGGCGAGATTATTCATCAGCTTGCCATAGAGGGCCATGGTATTATTTTCCGCTCAATTTGGGATGTTGCAGATGAATTAATTACAGGACAACTTCAGCATATTTTGCCTGAATATTGGCAAGATGCAGATATTTGGGCCGTTTATCCATCACGACTCAAAAGCTCATCTAAATTGCAAACTTGCATTTTGTTTATTCAAAACGAATTACTTAATCGTTTACAGCATGTCCAAAATCTAAACCGTGGGCAACTTGTTTCTCCGGCAGTTAGACGGGAACCTCCACCTGAAAAAGTATTTCTATAAAAAAAGCCCTAAGTGAGGCCTATTCGCTTAGGGCAACAAAATACTTTTAAGTTTTAGAAATAATATCCAATTGAAAGATAAAACAATTTATCCCAATCATTACTACTACCTTGTGCAAGGCCATTCGCTCCACCGCCTACCATTGGGTCATTTTTACTCATAATATATTCGCCCTGAATACCAATAGCTTTGTAATTAAAATAAACTCCGGCAATTAAACGTTCAGAGTCTTTATAACCATCCTCATCTTTAAAAAAACGACTATGAGAGATGTAAGGCTTAATATTTGTAAGTTGATGGAATGGTTGAGCAAAGGTGTAATTAATTTCATTTACTAAATATTTACCCTTGTTAGCAACTTGATATGGATAATCAAATGCACCAATGGTTGAACTATTTGGAAATAAATCATCACCATTCGTGACATCTTGCTTACCCGCTAAGAACATCCATTGCCATGCTTGATATTGCGTTTGAGCAAAGACGTTCCATGTTTTACGATGTCCATCTACATTTGTTCTTTTATTTTCTAAATCAGAATACCAAGCAGAAGCACCCAACTCTGTCGAAAATTTTTGAGACTTATCAATTTCAAATTTTCTAGAAGCTCGGCCAATCCACATATTCTTTTCTTTAATATTAGTCCCAGTAGCCAAATCATCAGCTTCAACAAAATTTCCGCTATATCGACTTGAGTCCTTTGAAGTCCCCTTATAATTTCCCCCATCCGTTGGATAAAAACCTAAGGTTAAATTATATTGATCATTAGCAAATTTATATTTTATTCCTAAATTATCTATATCTTCTAAACCAACCGTATTTAAAAGTGTTTCGTAATAACTACTTCCCCAAAACTCTCCAAAACCAAAATCAACAGGCTGTAAACCTACCGTAATTCTTTGCTGGTCAGATAGCTTATAACCTGCCCATGCTTTTTTTAGAAAAATTGCATCACACAAGCGATTATATTGATAACAACGGGCATCTAAACCTGCAATCCAGTCTGGATTTTCATAACCTAAAACTAATTTTATATCAGACAGTCGCCAATCATCATTTTGAGAACCTTCATTCGCCCCAACCACATAGTCCTTATGTAAATAACGGGAACGTACCGCACCAGACACTTTAAATTGACCTGAATCTAAAGTGGGATCTCCCCAGCTCAAATCAGCAGCAGAAGCCTGTGCTCCAGCAGTTAAACTTAAAATTCCTAAAAGTAATAATGACCTTTTCATGTCTTCAACATCCTTGTTAAGTGATATAAGAACATGAAGAAATTGCCCTAGACAAACAATGCCAGAACTATGAAGTCGGTCTTTACAAACTGTGTTTAATCAAAAAAAGCATAAAAAAAGACCACGCAGGAGCGTGGTCTGTAAAATGGTGGCTATGACGAGACTTGAACTTGTGACCCCCGCATTATGAGTGCGGTGCTCTAACCAACTGAGCTACATAGCCGTAAACTGTGCGCGCATTATCTTAGCTTCTTTACCGCGCGTCAAGAAAAATTTTAAATAAAATGAGGTGAAGTGAGCCTATAAGCCGGGTTCTGTCGAGGATGGTCATTCCTCTAGGCGTACAATCACTCATACGCTCAAGCGACCTACCCGAATCCAGTACGGGCCGCACCTAGGATTCCTATTTGGTCTTGCTTCTGGTGGGGTTTGCCATGCCGTGAACTGTTACCAGACACGCGGTGCGCTCTTACCGCACCCTTTCACCCTTACCTCACGAATGAGGCGGTCTACTCTCTGCTGCACTTTCCGTCGGCTTTCACCGCCCAGGCGTTACCTGGCACCCTGCCCTATGAAGCCCGGACTTTCCTCTCCTGCTTCAGTCACGGAGACCTCCACAGCAGCGACCATCCAGCTCACTTCAGGGGCGCATATTAACAAATTTATTCACTAATTGCTTGTGCTTTTTTGAGCAATTAGTTTTTTATATTTGTCTAATAGCTGTTCTTCCGTCTCCTCATGCTGTGGATCTTTAGGAATACAGTCTACTGGACAAAATAATTGACACTGTGGCTGGTCATGGTGACCAACGCACTCTGTACATAAATCTGGATGAATTTCATAAATCACTTCACCCATAAAAATAGCTTCATTTGGGCAAACTGGTTCACAAACATCACAGTTTATGCACTCATCGGTGATATATAACGACACTTTACCAACCTTGTTGATGTTTACGTTCAAAAGCTTCAACCACAGCTTGCGGAACAAACTTGGTTACATCCCCTTTTAAGCGTGCAATTTCTCGAATCAACGTCGAAGAAATAAAAGAATACTGTTCAGAAGGTGTTAAGAACACTGCTTCGAAATGTGGGTCCAACTGGCGATTCATATTAGCCAATTGAAACTCATATTCAAAATCAGAGACTGCTCTTAAACCACGAAGTACTGCGGTAGCCTTTTGCTCTTTGAAAAAATTAACCAGTAAACCATCAAAACCTACAAATTCAACATTTGAGAGGTGACCTAATGATGATTGTGCCAGTGCAACTCTTTCCTCTAGACTGAACAAAGGATTTTTATGATGTCCAATTGCAATAGCTACTACGACCTCATCAAACATTCTTGATGCTCTAGTAACTAAATCAACGTGCCCATTTGTGATAGGGTCAAATGTTCCAGGATAAATTACACGCGTTTTAGACATCCGCTAGTACTCTAATTGTATTGTGCGCCTATTTTAGCAAAAGTTATACGAGAGACGAAATATTGATATGTGGGAAAAAACTTCACCTTAGCATCACTTTACGGCACAATAGAGGCAATTGTGGAAGTTTGAATTATGGCGAAAGCAACAGTAGTAAAGAAACATAATGGCGGAACCATCGCACAAAACAAACGTGCCCGTCATGATTATTTTATCGAAGAAAAATTTGAAGCAGGTATGTCACTTCAAGGTTGGGAAGTAAAATCCTTACGTGCTGGCCGCATGACTTTGACAGAAAGTTATGTCATTTTTAAAAATGGCGAAGCATTTTTACTTGGCTCACAAATTCAGCCTTTATTATCGGCTTCGACTCATGTTGTGCCTGAAGCAACACGTACTCGTAAGCTATTACTCTCCCGACGTCAGCTTGAACACTTAATGGGTGCAGTTAACCAAAAAGGTTACTCGTGCGTTCCATTAGCATGTTACTGGAAAGGACACTTGGTTAAACTAGAAATTGCGCTTGTGAAAGGTAAACAACTTCATGACAAACGCGCAACTGAAAAAGACCGTGACTGGCAGCGTGATAAAGCTCGTATATTTCATAAATAATTGAATAAAAAAGCCTCTTTTTAGAGGCTTTTTTATTTCGTACGATTTATTTAATTTAATCTATATAAAAGTCCAGCAATATATTCACCAAACCATTTAGCAGTATCTAAATCACCTTGCGGTGGCGTAATCTCAACAGGTGCATTATCCGACTGAGTCATTAAACCCAAACAACTTGATAATCGGTTTAAATCAGTTTCAGTGTAGCCTGTTGCCATTAAAGGTAAACCAGACCATAGCATGCCGTGTTGCATTGCAAAAATATTAAGCTGCTGTAGAACTGCCAGTTTATCGCCACTCAAACCACCCGAATTTGCAAAACCCGCTGCTAACTTGCCTTGCCATAAACGATTTTTCCAACGTTTGGATGTACTATCCATAAACTTTTTAAAATCGGCAGTTACGCTCCCCATATAAGTTGGTGAACCGAAAATAATGCCCTGCGAAGCATCTAAAACATCCCAGTCAATATGCTCAATATTCATCACATATACTTTAACACCCATCACCTCTGCACCAGCCGCAATAGCAGACGCTACTTTTGCAGTGTGACCATAGGGACTATGATAGACAATAGAGAGATGTTTTTCAGGCAAAGACATAAGCTTAATATTTTGAGCGATTTTTTGTATTTTATCATTTTATTCAATCTTGCTAAACCATGATCTATGACTATCAAAGACCAGCGTTCTAAAAGCTTATTTGAGTCAATATTAAAAATCCAAAAATAAAAAAGTCGTTTATGTTATTGTAAAATATAAATAACATAAGCGACTAATATGACAACAATCGTACCTCTAAAATGTTTTATAAATTACATAAAAACAAAAGTTGCCATACGACCCGTTTTAGCATCACGGCGATAAGAAAAGTACTCATCTTGCTGCTGATATGAGCACTGATCGCCCCCTAAGACTTGTTTAACACCGAGTTTTTGTAAGATAAAACGAGCAATCGCATACAAATCTGCATAAAATTTATCTGGAGCTTTCCCAGCAATAAATGCTGTTTCCAGTTCAGGATATTTACTACAAAATGCAGTTTTTACTTCAGTTCCGATTTCAAAGCAGGGTTGACTAATCGCAGCTCCTAGCCATGCCCATGTTGGTGGGCTCTGCATAGCAGCAACTGTATTTTCAATAATACCGCCCGCCAAACCACGCCATCCTGCGTGCAAGTTTGCGACTTCGGTACCTTCAGCATTTCCTAACACAATAGGTAAGCAATCAGCGGTCATCATCATTAAAGCATGACCTTTGGTTTGAGTGACCAAACCATCACCAATTAAAGCCTTAAAAGGAATTTGTTCATTTACTGTATGGCAAATCGTACTATGAGTTTGAGTCATCCATGTCATTTTTTTAACACCGAACTGAGCAAACTCATCTAGCAATATCATGCGATGTTGCTGAACACGTCCAGCATCATCTCTTACATGTAAAGCAAGATTGAAACCAGTTAGCTCACTTTGATCCGTTGGTAATGCCAAAGGATGTTGAATACGTGTCTGCCCTACAAATACGCCTTGAGGTAAACCTTGAACAAATTCCATATGTATGTCCTTAATATGCAGCGTTTTCTGAACGTAACACATTAATCAACTGATTAAAATCTTCAGGCCATGGCGCCTCAAATAACATTTCTTCACCAGTACGTGGATGCTTTAAACCCAACTTAGCTGCATGCAACGCTTGACGTTTAAAACCGCGTAAAGTGTCAATGAGCAATTCAGAAGCACCAGCAGGTACACGTACGCGGTTCATATAAACCTGATCACCTATCAAGCCATAACCAATGTAACTAAAGTGCACACGAATCTGATGAGTTCGACCTGTTTCAAGGCGAGCTTGCACACGGGTAAAATCTTTAAAGCGCTCTTTTACATTGTAATGGGTCACTGCATCGCGTCCGCCCGGTAAAATCGCCATTTTCACACGGTCAACTGGATGACGTTTGATCGGTTCATCAATCGTACCGCCAGCAATAATATTTCCATACACAACCAAGTCATATAAACGGTAAACCGATTTATTTGCCAGCTGTTTACTTAAAGAAAATTGAGCTTCTAATGTTTTAGCAACAACCAATAAACCACTGGTATCTTTATCAATACGATGTACTAAACCGGCACGAGAGAGTTCAGCCAATTTTGGAGAATGATAAAGCAAAGCATTCACTAAAGTACCTGAGGTGTTACCCGCCCCAGGATGCACTACCATACCGACTGGCTTATTAATGACCAAAATATCTTCATCTTCATAAACAATATCAAGTGGAATGTTTTCTGGCTGACTGGTGGTCTGTGCTTCTAGCTCAACATTTAATGTAAGGGTTTCAATGCCCTCACAACGATATTTAGGCTTTACAATGTTACCATTTACCAACAGATGGCCTTCCTTCATCCATTGTTTAAGTTTTTCTCGGGAGAATTCACTCCACACCATAGCTGCAACTTGGTCGATACGTTGCCCTAAGTAGCTTTCATCTAGCTGAACTTGCAACGATAAACGTGTTGCAGTTGTATCAGAAGTATGGTTATCTGCATCCTCAGAATCTTCAAGTAAATTGAAGTCAGTTTCAGAGAAGTTTGTGTTTGAAGATTGTGCTGAAGTCATTTGATCATTGAGATAAAAGTGGTTTAATAGCGCAATTGTAGCTCATTGCCCAACATAACAGAGGAGTTTTTATGTCGCTACCACGTTATAAAATTACGATGCTTGCCTTATCTCTAGGTGTAGCGTCTGCATTTGTGGGCTGTAGCAGCAATCCAAGTAAAAAAGAAGTGGTCGATACTGGCCCTCAATCTAGTGAACAAGCGTATTTTGAAAAGGCCCAAAAATCTCTTGATCGTGGTCAATATCTTGATGCCACTAAGTCATTAGAAGCGATTGATACTTATTATCCAACTGGACAATACGCACAACAAGCACAACTTGAACTTCTCTATTCAAAATTTAAGCAAAAAGATTATGAAGGAGCAATCGCTCTAGCAGAACGCTTTATTCGTTTAAATCCTCAGCATCCAAATTTAGATTATGCGTACTATGTACGCGGCGTATCTAACATGGAGCTGAACTACGACAGCTTATTGCGTTACACCTCTTTGCAACAATCTCATCGTGACATCAGTTATTTGAAACTTGCTTACCAGAACTTCGTTGATCTGATTCGCCGCTTCCCAAGTAGCCAATACTCTGTCGATGCAGCACAGCGTATGAAGTTTATTGGTCAAGAGCTTGCTGAAAGTGAAATGAATACTGCTCGCTTTAACGTTAAACGTAAAGCATGGGTTGCAGCGGCTGAGCGTTCGCA
>JAITLL010000019.1 GCA_031277915.1 Acinetobacter sp. | reverse complement strand
TCCAATGTTTTTCGCACAGCTTGCTCAATACGCTCTACACTTGGAATCCATTCTTTTTCTAAAACTGGAGAGAATGGAACAGGCGTATGTGGTGGCGTTACGAGTTCAACAGGTGCTTTTAAATAGTGGAAACCTTTTTGTGCGACCAGTGCAGCAACATCATGACCAAAACCACAACGTGCCGCTGATTCGTCCACAATAACCACACGGCCAGTCGACGCAACAGACTCTAAAATTCCTTCTTCATCAAGAGGCGAAATTGTACGAGGGTCTACCACTTCAACCGAAATACCATCTTTTGCCAGTTTGTCTGCCACTTCATTGGCACGGTGTACCATTAGGCCTAAAGCAATAATGGTCACGTCTGTCCCTTCACGAGTGTAATTTGCTACACCAAAAGGAATGGTATACGCATCATCTGGAACTTCGCCTTTAATGTCATAGAGCATTTTGTGCTCACAGAACACCACAGGGTCGTCATCTCGAATAGCCTGAATTAAAAGCCCTTTCACGTCATATGGGCTAGAAGGAACCACAACTTTTAAGCCCGGAACAGCTGCAAATACGTTATATGGTGACTGAGAATGCTGAGCTGCCGCAGAAAAACCTGCACCAATCATGCCACGTACAACCATTGGCGCTTTTGCTTTTCCACCGAACATATAACGGAATTTAGCGGCTTGGTTATAGAGCATGTCATGACACACACCGTAGAAATCCATAAACATTAAGTCAGCAACAGGACGTAAACCTGTTGCAGCAGCACCAGCGGCCATACCAATAATTGCAGACTCGGTAATTGGCGTATCAATAACACGTTCTGAACCAAATTCAGTCCATAAGCCTTTAGTTACACCAAGTACACCACCAAAGCCTTCTAGCTCGTTATCTTCGGTATTTTTACCACCATGTCCACCGCGAACATCTTCACCTACAACAAAAACTGTTGGGTCACGGCGCATTTCTGATTCAATAGCTTCTTTAATTGCATTACGAAAACTTTTATTTGGCATCTTTACTATTCCTTTAGTAAGAGACATAGACGTCGGTAAGGAGTTGTTCTGGTTGTGGGTATGCCGCAGCGCGAGCTTTAGCAACGGCATCATCAACATTTGCCTTAGATGCTGCATCAATCTCGTCTAATTTGGCTTCGTCAATTTTGCCTTTAACTTTTTCGCGGAAAATTTTCAAAGGGTCTTTATTTTCTTTAACGAAATCGACTTCCTCTTTTGAGCGAATGAGGCCCGGGTCACCTTCAAAATGTCCATAAAAACGATTTGTAATGGTTTCAATAACACTTGGACCTTCACCACGGCGTGCACGTTCAATGGCTGTTTGAGCCGCTTCATAAACTGCAAAGAAATCGGTACCGTCAACTTTAACGGCTGGTAAACCAAAACCTGCTGCACGGCCAGCAATGTCTTTACTTCCAACTGCGTAATCATGGCCAGTACCTTCGCCAAAACCGTTATTTTCGAAAACGAAAATGACTGGGAGTTTAAGCACAACCGCCATGTTCATTGCTTCGAAAGTAAGACCTTGGTTTGAACCACCATCACCTGTAAAAGACAGCCCGACACCGCCAGTTTTTAAGGTTTTCGCTGTTAGTGCCGCACCAATTGCTAAAGGAGGCCCACCACCCACAATCCCGTTGGCACCAAGCATGCCTTTATCTAAATCGGCAATATGCATAGAACCACCTTTTCCGCGGCACAGCCCGTCATCTTTACCGAAAATTTCCAGCATCATGGCGTGAATATCGCAACCTTTTGCAATACAGTGACCATGCCCACGGTGTGTTGAAGTGATATAGTCTTTGTCAGTTAGGTTTTCACAAATACCGACTGCGACAGCTTCTTCTCCGCTATATAAGTGAATAAAACCGGGAATATCACCATTGGTATTTTCTTCGTGAAGTCGATCCTCAAATTCACGAATATCACGCATGCGTTTGTATGCTGCGAGTAATTGCTCTTCCGTTAATTGCATATCCTTTTCCTTTATTATCTTGATTATTAAAAATCAACCAAGTTACAGCGATAGTTATATATTTCGCTATAAATAATAAAGCTTAATTTAATTTAATATTCTATTAGACTAAAAAGTTTTAAATAAGTTTTTTAACTATTAGTTTTTATTTTTCATAAACTTGCAATGCAAAAATAAAATTAAAAAATTTTAATTCATTTCATTAACTTATAAAACAAACCTTTAACCAACCTTTGTTAATTTATAATATTTGCTGTGCACTATGTGTATTAATAAATTCATTAATTACTATTTATATAAATTAATATTTTATTATACACAATCTAATTTTAAATAAATTTAATATAAAATGGAATTTTATATATGGACTTAAAAAGGCAAATAGAAACTGGTATTAAATTACGGGGAGCGGATAAAGTCGCCCGTATTCCAATTAAGGTTTTACCAACAGAAGAGTTACCCACTAAGCCTGATTGGATTAGAGCCAAAATTACAGATTTTGAAGAAATTAAACGTATCAAAAATTTATTACGCCAACAAAAGCTACATAGTGTTTGTGAAGAGGCAGCATGCCTCAATCTACCCGAATGTTTTGGTGGAGGTACGGCAACATTTATGATTATGGGAGATATCTGTACTAGACGTTGCCCTTTTTGTGATGTCGCTCATGGTCGCCCAAAACCGCTAGACGAAGATGAACCTAAGCATCTGGCAGAAACAGTCGCAAACCTAAAATTAAAATATGTCGTGATTACCTCTGTAGACCGTGATGATCTACACGATGGTGGTGCTGCACATTTTGTAAAGTGTATTGAAGAAATCAGAAAACGCTGCCCAGAAACACTGATTGAGATTTTAGTACCAGATTTTCGTGGTCGTTTAGAAACAGCTCTTTCAACTTTGAGCTTATCTCCACCTGATGTTTTTAATCACAATATTGAGACGGTTCCTCGTTTATATAAAGCGATGCGCCCAGGCTCAGACTATCAACACTCACTAGAGTTACTAAAACGCTTTAAAGCATATTGTCCTGATATCAAAACCAAGTCTGGTTTAATGGTTGGATTAGGAGAAATTGAGGCTGAAGTGCTTGCTCTACTCAACGATTTAAAAGACCATGATGTAGATTTAGTTACTATTGGGCAATACCTGCAGCCCTCAAAGTCACATGCTCCTATTCATCGTTTTGTTCATTTAAAAGAATTTGAAAGATACACTCAGCATGGAAAGCGTTTGGGATTTAAAAATATCTGGAGTGCACCAATGGTACGTTCTAGCTATTTTGCCGATCGGCAATATTTCGGGGAACCTGCACCGAAGCCATTTTCAAGAGAAGATGTTTTGTCATAGAATGAAGCAAAATAACAAAACTTACCCAATTGGCTAATGGTCAAAGCCATTAAAATTATTTAAGGTAAATGCAATAAGAGGAAATCGTCACAATAATAAAGCTAAACCTGTTGAGCGGCTACGGATACGCCATTTCAATGATAAAGGAATTTCGATATGGATATGTCAAAACAACTATTATTGCCTTCTACAGATAACCTTCCGTCTTTCTTTAGATCGGAATCAACTTCTGAAACAGCCTATTTAGGGAAAAAGCCATCACTAGATTTAGATGCAGCCCCTATATTTGATCTTGATCAGGAATGGCAACATTCCTTATTTGGTCGTTCAATTCAAGAATGCCATAGAAATTTGATGCACATTGCTGAAGATGCCGATATGGCAATTGGCGTGACGGACCCTCACGGTACTTTACTCTGGACATGGAGTAGTACACCTATGCGTTCATCTGCTGAACAAGTTCACTTTGTTGAAGGTGGACAATGGTCCACTCAAGCGGTTGGTCAAAATGCAATTGGTCTTGCACTCAATACACATTCTGCAAGTTGTGTTTACTCACATGAAAACCAAATGAATAGCGTTAGAGACTGGGTCTGCTATGCAGCGCCAATCACCGATTCACACACTGGCCAATTTTATGGGATTATGAATTTATCGACTAAATATCAAAAGCATAACTCACTTGGAATTTTAGCTGTTGAACGCTGTGCCGATATTGTAAAACAGGCTATTCAGCTTCACCAAAAAAACATTTTATATATTAAAGCCCTAGGTACACCTAAAGTTCAATATAATCAAAACGGTTTAACACTTACACAACGTCAAATCGAAATTTTATGTATTCTTGCCTTGTGTCCAGAAGGTATAAACCTAGAAGAACTGCACTACGCCTTATATGGCGACCGCCCAGTGAGCACAACTACTCTAAAAGCAGAACTCTCTCAACTACGAAACTTAATTCCAGATGTTATCGAGTCAAGGCCATATAGACTCAACTGTGAAATTCAATGTGACTTTCTTATGGCTGAGCAGGCATTAAACCTAGGGTTTACTGCAACCACTTTAACACTCTACAGAGGTAGTTTTTTAACAAAGTCAGAAAGCCCGTTCTTATGTGCTTGGAGAGACTGTTTTGATGCTCGATTGAGCCATGTGATTTATCAAATTGAGGATATAGATCAACTGTTACGTGTAGTCAGTCGTGTGCCTGATCGCGTTGATGCAGTTGAGCGCTTACTTGAGTTATTACCTGAAGATACGCCTTATAGAGTAAAGCTTTTAAAATTTCTTGAATAAAATAAAAGGGAGAATATTGTATAAATATTCTCCCTTTTCAAGATCAGCTTAAGCAGAAGCTTTAAGCTGTATCTTATAGCAATCATCTAAAGCCAGCTCGTAATAACGCAATCCTTCTTCGGCAGCATGAAATGCTTTTTGCTGCCAGTCGGGTCGGTCATTCGACAAACGTTTAATCAACTCCATGGCTTCATAAGGATGTAAGTCATCATAATGAGCATGGGCACGTAACCAAGCTAAAGAGCGCTTATCAATTGTGACTTCAGGATGGTCTGTATAAGCATGAATACCTTTATAGACTTGAATAGACCAGTCGCCTGTCGCCCATTCAATTGCTAAATTAGTAGCAGCTAAACATTCAGCTAAATTACCACGATGACTCATATTCCACAGAAAATGGTTCACCGCATTCATGGCAGCAGGTGGCCTCACGCTATCGAGATGTTCTATAGTTAATCCAAAACCTTTCGCCCAATCACGGTACCACTGTAAATGGCGTTCTTCGACTTTAATATTTTGAATTAACCAGTCTCGTGCTTCTGTTACACCCGGTTCAGCAAAAGCAGTCGCTTTAGCTAATGCACCAGCCATATATGATGGAAAGTGCGCTACTAATGGATAGAAATTAAGTAATGCATAACGGAAACTCTCTAGGCTCAATCCCCCATTGGCCATTTCAGTAAAAAACGGATGTTTACTGACTCGCTCCTTAACTGGTAAAAGATCATCCCAAAATCGCTGAGACCATTCATTATGCGCTGTAATTTCTAAATTCATTCCATATTGATTTAAAGCAGTCATTGCTAATTTTCCTATTTATATGACAGCAATCATCTGTACTTCACGGTTATAAGTCTATCCGAAAATGATAAAGATACAATCTTTAATCGACCATTTGTCATTTTTTCTCAAAGGTTTGGGGCCTTTAGATAATTATGACGCTAATCATTGAAATGTCGTGATTTTTATCACAGTAAGGGCCTATAAAAACCATTACTTTTTTAAAAAATCTGTATTATTATTTTTAAATAATCCACACATTATATAACCAATACTTTTAGATGGAACTTTAATAAACCAAGTCTCATTTTATGCCAACTTCCAATATAGAGAGCATTAATTATGAAGTTGCAAGGTTCCAATATATTGGGACAGGAACAAATAGATTTATTAACCACACGCGGATTAAATTTCCTCTGGTTTCCAAAGCAACTTGAAACGGTTTATCGTTTTCAATATCAAGAAGGTGCGGCCTACGAGTTTCGCTATAGAGCACCTATTATTTTAATATTATATTTATTTTTAAGCTTTGGTATATACCAAGTTTTACCGACTGAACAGGTTTTATCCTGGTTAAACTATTATTCTTGGGTAGGTATAATAGTTTTAATTGCATGGATTTTATCATTTATTAAAAAATTAAATCAGTGGTTTGATTATTATGTCGGAATTGGCTCTGCTTCCGCCGTTGCTATCACCTTTATTTTAATTAACGTTTTAGAAAATGGCCAAGATAATGTTCTTTTTCATGCAGCGATGATGTATGCAATAGTGATTATCTACGGTGCGGTAGGTATGCGCTTTTATACTGCAATTATTGCCGGATGGGTCGGTGGTTTTGTCGGTATTTTAGTCAGTACCTATGTAAAAGGTGACATTGACTGGACCTTTTTGAACCGTACATATACGTTTAGTAGTTTCTTAGGAATGACACTTGCTTACGCGACAGACCGTCAACACCGAGAAAACTATTTACAAAACTGTATGATTGAGCTCAACCGTATTGAACTCATGCAACAAGCGCAGCAGCTATCTTTGCTTTCACAACAAGATGCTTTAACTGGGCTTGCTAACCGACGCTATCTTGATGAAACACTTGATAATGAATGGCGACGTGCACTACGACATGAAACATCACTTACCATTATGATGGTCGATATCGACTTTTTTAAGTCATATAACGACACCTTGGGCCATCTTAAGGGTGATCAGTGCTTAAGAGATATTGCCACTGCAATTTCATCTATTGCTGCTCGTAGTGGAGATTTAGTTGCTCGTTATGGTGGTGAAGAGTTTTTACTTCTTTTCCCTATGACAAACCCACAACAGGCTCAAATTCAAGTTGAAAGATTAATGAACGCAATTAAAAAAATTGCAATTGTTCATCCATGTAGCAGTGTTTCACCATACGTAACCATTAGTGTGGGTGTAGCAACGACTATTCCACGTTTAAATGATTCAATTTCTGCTTTTATTAGCCGTGCTGACCATGCACTCTATCAAGCAAAAACAAATGGCCGTAATCAGTATCAAATTGCTGTAAATCAAGAACAAATTGTAGATTTAACTTAATGATTAATTAGTAGATTATTTAAATATTCATCTATAGGTTTATGCTTAATGTTTTAAATAATTTGATCTTAATAAGCATAAAAAAGCCACATAATCAAGATTATGTGGCTTTTTCAATACGAGAACTAAAGCTATAACTTATGGTTCAATTGGAGCAAATGGTGGAACAACATCGGCATTTTGAGCACGATGGCGTAAGAAATGGTCCATTAAAACAATAGCCAGCATAGCTTCTGCAATTGGAGTTGCTCGAACCCCAACGCATGGATCATGGCGGCCTTTAGTCAATACATCTGTATCTTCACGATTTAAATTAATCGTTTTCCCCAGAGTTGTGATACTTGCTGTTGGTTTTAAGGCAATCGCTACACGAATGGTTTGACCACTTGAAATACCACCCAAAATTCCACCAGCATGATTTGCTAAGAAGCCATGACTCGTCAATTCGTCACGTGTTTCATGACCAAACTGACCAGCTACTGCAAAACCATCACCAATTTCTACACCTTTCACCGCATTAATACTCATCATTGCATGTGCAATGTCAGCATCTAAACGGTCAAAAACAGGCTCGCCCCAACCTACAGGAACTTTTTCAGCTAAAATTTCTAGCTTAGCACCACAGCTTGTACCTTGTTCACGTAAAGAAGTAACCAATGCTTCAAAGCGAGAAACAGCATCTACATCACCACAGAAAAACGGATTATTTGGAACTTCATTCCAATCTAATTTTTCGGTAACTTCATTACCAATTTGAGTGACATGACCACGAATCAATACACCAAACTTTTCTGCTAAATATTTCTTTGCAATAGCACCTGCTGCAACACGCATAGCAGTTTCACGAGCACTTGAACGACCACCACCACGATAATCACGGAAACCATACTTTTGTGTATAAGTATAATCTGCGTGACCCGGTCTAAAGGTTTGCGCAATATTTCCATAATCTTTCGATTTTTGGTCAGTATTACGAATGAGTAAACCAATTGGAGTACCTGTGGTTTTCCCTTCAAATACACCTGAAATAATTTCAACCTGATCGGGTTCTTTGCGTTGAGTTGCAAATTTCGATGTACCAGGCTTACGGCGATCCAAATCTATTTGCAGATCTTCTTCAGTTAATGCAAGGCCCGGTGGCACGCCATCAACAATTGCCATTAAGCCAACACCATGTGATTCACCACATGTAGTTACACGAAAGAGTTGTCCAATAGTGTTCCCTGCCATACGTACAACTCCTTAAGATTGTTCTGCAAATAATTTTCTATAACGACGACATTGTTCAGCAGTCAAAGCAAAAATACCTGAACCGCCTTTTTGGAAAGTAAGCCAGTTGAAGTCAATTGTATTGAAGTTCTGACGCATTGCCCATTCAGAGTTACCCACTTCAATGACAATTAAACCATCTTCTGTCAAATAATCTGCTGCTTGAGCAAGCATTTTACGAACTAAGTCTAAACCATCTTGACCCGCTGCCAATGCAAGTTCAGGCTCATGTAAAAACTCTTCTGGTAAGTCAGCCATATCTTCAGCATCAACATATGGCGGGTTACTTACGATTAAATCATACTGATTTTCAACTGGAATCTTGGCAAATAAATCAGATTCAAGTAACGCAACTTGATATTGTTTATTATGGTGTTCAACATTAATTGAGGCTACTTCTAAAGCTTCTTTAGAAATGTCTGTTGCATCCACTTCAGCATCTGGATAAGCATAAGCTAAAGCCACTGCAATACAACCAGAACCTGTACACATGTCTAAAATACGTTGCGGAGTCTTAGGTTTGGTATTTTCTGGTAAGTTGTTGAGCGCTTCACGCATTTGACCATTTTCATCTAAACAATATGGTGCAAAACGTTGCTCAATTAACTCTGCAATTGGTGAACGTGGAATAAGTACGCGTTCATCGACATAAAATGGCTTATTGAAGAAATAAGCAAGATTTAATAAATAAGATGTTGGAATACGGTCATTAATACGACGTTCCAATAAGCTTAAAAATTCTGCTTTTTCGCTTGGTAATAATTTAGCATCTAGAATTTCTGCGTCTGCTGACCATTCAAGAGATAAGGTTTGTAAAACTAATGCAGAGCTTTCTGCAAAATAATCTTCAGTACCTTGTCCTAAATGTGCATCATGTTGACGTAACGCTGATACCCCAAAACGAATAAAATCTCGAATTGTTGATAAATTTTCAGCAGCTTCCTGTAAATGTTCAGGGCTAATCGTCGGTCGCTCCACTTAGGCGTCTCCAAAGGCAAATTTTGCAAAGTGACTATTCTACTGAGTGAGACAAAGCAACGCAACGCTTTGCCTTGTGAACCAGTGTTTTACATCTCAATCTATAGAAATCACAGCTTAAAATTAGAATACTTTGTTTTAATTAAGAAATAATGAACTTTATAAGTAGCGCAATATGTAGTCTCTGAAACAAAAAAGCGGCCTTTAAATACTGACCGCTTATCAACTCTAGTTGGCTTAAAGCTTAAGCTTTTCTGCAACATAATCGGAGTCTTTATCTCCACGTCCAGAAAGATTTACCACGATCATGGTTTCTTTCGGCAGCTTTGGCGCTTCACGAATTGCCCAAGCCACAGCATGTGAACTTTCTAGTGCAGGAACAATTCCTTCTACACGGGATAATGTCATAAAAGCATCTAAACATTCTTGGTCAGTTGCAGTGCTATATTCCACACGGCCTAAATCTTTTAAGAAACTATGTTGTGGCCCAACACCCGGATAGTCTAAACCGGAAGCAATAGAATGCACAGGTAAAGGTTCACCAGCTTCATTTTCAAGTACATAACACGCCATACCGTGAATTTGGCTTGGTTTGCCTAAAGTTAAGGTTGCCGAGTGCATATTGGTGTCTAAACCGTGTCCAGCTGGTTCAACCCCAACTAATTTTACATCTGGCTCATTTAAAAAAGCAGTAAAGGCACCAATTGCATTTGAGCCACCACCGACACATGCCACAATATAATCTGGGTTTTTACCAAAGCGCTGATGCGTCTGTTCTTTAATTTCATTACCAATAATTGATTGGAAATCTCGAACCATTTTAGGAAATGGATGTGGCCCAACCACAGAGCCAATCGCATAAATAAAGTTTTTGGGGTCTTTTAAATACTCTTCAAATGCACTATCTACAGCATCTTTTAAAGTTGCTGTACCACGAGTTACCGATACCAAATGAGCGCCCAAAATTTTCATTTTGACTACATTTGGATGTTCTTTTTCAATATCGACTTGACCCATGTGGATTTCACATGGAATCCCCACTAAAGCACAAGCGGTTGCTAAAGCCACCCCATGTTGACCAGCACCAGTCTCGGCAATTACTTTCTTTTTTCCCATATATTTAGCAAGTAAAGCCTCACCTAAACAGTGGTTAATTTTGTGGGCACCCGTATGATTTAAGTCTTCACGCTTTAAATAAATTTGTGCACCACCTAACTGTTCTGAAAGACGTTTTGCATGAAATAAAGGACTTGGACGACCTACATAATTTGCAAAAAGATCTGATAATTCATTTTGAAATTCAAACGTATGGCGAATTTCTTCATAGGTAATATTAATTTCATCCATTGCTTCTTTTAAATGTGGAGGAATAAATTGCCCTCCATACTCCCCAAAAAATCCTTGTTCATTCGGCAAAGCAATACCATTAATTTGATGCTGCATATCATCCCTCTTTTTAAATTATTAAAATTATCAAGTTTATCGAGAAAGGTAACGCGTTAAGTCCTCAATACCTTTTAAAGTCATTGGATACATGTGGTTTTCAAAAATCTCTTTAATCCAACCAATAGTCTGGGTGTAATGCCAATACCCTTCTGTTTCAGGGTTTAACCATGCTGTTTTATCAAAATGCTGACGTAGACGACGTAACCAGACATCACCAGCTTCATCATTCATATATTCAACAGAACCACCCACCGATTTCAGCTCATAAGGTGCCATACTGGCATCACCCACTACAATTACTCGATAGTCGCGTCCGTAAGTATGAAATAGATCCCATGTATTCATGCGAGTCGCTGTTCGTCGGTAGTTATCTTTCCATACATAGTCATAAAGACAGTTATGAAAATAAAAGTACTCAAGCGTTTTAAATTCAGTTTTGGCTGCACTAAATAACTTTTCGCATTGGGCAATATGAGCATCCATCGAACCACCCACATCAAACAACATGAGTACTTTTATTCGATTACGGCGCTCTGGCACCATTTGAACATCAAGAATACCTTGTTTGGCTGTTTCACGAATTGTACCGTGAACATCTAACTCTTCGGCCGCACCTTGGCGAGCAAATTTACGTAAACGTCGTAATGCAATTTGCATTTGGCGAGTACCAAGAACTTGATCATCATCTAAGTTTTGGTATTTACGCTGTTCCCAAACTTTAACCGCCGAACGTTTACGGCCTGGCCCACCAATTCTGACGCCTTCTGGATGGTCACCAAAAGCCCCAAAAGGTGAAGTTCCGCCAGTGCCCACCATACGGTTACCACCCTGATGTTTTTTATGCTGTTCGCGTAACCGCTCTTCCAGCATTTTCATCAGTTCTTCTAAGGAACCTGCTTTTTGGAGTTCTGCTCGTTGTTCAGGAGTTAAATGCTTTTCTAGAAGTTCTAAATCAAACCAGTCTTTTGGCAATTTATGAACTTGCTTGAGTAACTCATCCAGATCAAAGGTTTCAATGCCATCAAAGTAATCTTTCATGGCACGATCGAACTTATCAAAAAAGCGCTCATCTTTAACTAAAATGGTTTTAGCAAGTTCATAGAACTCTTCTTGATCAGCAAAAACTAAGCCTTCACTCACAGCACGATTTAAGTCAATGAGTTCACGAGTTGTAACTGGAACACCGTATTTTCGTAAGGTGTAAAATAACCGCACAAACATGGGTTATTCCCTCCTTTAACGTCGTGACATGAAAGCCAAACGTTCAAGCAGTTGCACATCTTGCTCGTTTTTAATGAGGGCGCCATACAAAGGTGGAATCGCTTTTGATGTATCTCGATTACGTAGTACATCTTCAGGCATATCATCTGCCATAAGCAGACTCAACCAATCAATTAGTTCGGAAGTAGATGGTGGTTTCTTCAAGTTAGGAATTTCACGTAATTTGAAGAACACTTGAAGCGCTTCATTTACTAATGATGCAGAGATGTTTGGAAAGTGTACCGAGATAATTTCACGCATAGTTGCTTCATCTGGAAACTCAATGTAGTGAAAGAAACAACGACGCAGGAATGCATCTGGTAATTCTTTTTCATTATTTGAAGTAATAATGACGATTGGACGTTGAGTCGCGGTAATCGTTTCACCTGTTTCATAAACATAAAAAGACATTTTATCAAGTTCATGCAACAAGTCATTTGGGAACTCAATATCTGCTTTATCAATTTCATCAATTAACAGGACACAACGCTCTTCACTGGTGAAAGCTTCCCACAGTTTACCGGGCTTAATATAGTTCTTAATATCGTAAACACGATCATCACCCAGTTGACTATCACGCAAGCGCGACACAGCATCATATTCATATAAACCTTGCTGTGCTTTAGTGGTTGACTTGATATGCCAAGTAATGAGTTTTAAACCAAGACTTTCTGCCACTTGCTCAGCAAGTAAAGTTTTACCTGTACCCGGCTCACCTTTAACCAATAATGGCTTTTGCAAAGCACGGGCTGCTTTTACAGCAAGTTTAAGACTGTCAGTCGCGATATATTGATCTGTACCGGTAAAATGTTGGATATCAGCAGACATGTAGAGACCTTATTTTTCTATTTCAATGGTTAGATGGAACGCATGCTTTTGTTTGTTATATATTTTGACCAACAATAGCCAATAACCAGACCTAGACCAACTACAAACAGAATTAAGGATAAATTTGACCAGATTAGAGGACTATCTTTCGTTAAAACACCAAAAAGTAATCCAAAAATAGCTGGTGCTACAGATGCATTAGGCCCTTCAGAAACAGTCGGTGTCAGTAAAACAGCAAAAACAACTAACCAGCTTATTGCACCAAAAGTAGTAGGTAAGCGGCGCATTAAACGCCACCAACACCACAAGGCAATAATAGCGCCAACGCCATAAGCTGATAAAGCAATAATCTCTTCAGGAATTGCATCGAGAGAAGAAAGTAATTGATTTAAAATTCCAGCTTGATCTTCACGCACCACGTAAGCCCTCTGGTTCAACTGCATTTGGGTTAATTAACCCTTCCGGCGGCATCTGAATAAAGAAACCTTTTGTTTGTAATGAGTCTAGAACATGTAAAACATTTACACGCGCTAATTTACGTGTTGGAGCCAACTCTAAATGCATGACAAACGTTGCACGACCAAATGCTTGTAAAACAGCTTCTGGAACTTTTTCAAACGGATCAGCTTGCTCCGTTTCATCAGGATAGTTTGGTCGAGCAATATAAATGTACATTTCATCTTTTTTGCTCGATCTATAAATATCACAGTGCATTTCAAATCAACTCTTGAACTAAGGACAGCATACATGAAAAAAAATGACAGACACATGCAGGTTTGTTTACGCGTCAGTCGTTTTTTCTTTTCTTACGAAATATTAACCTACAACAATCACTAAGGTCGATAAATAACTTTTATTTTTCCAAAGTTTTAAATCTTCAACCCTTATTAAGCCTTTAATTTTACACAACAAATCTTTAAAACTACTTTTATAAAATAGAAAAATTACATTTTCAAAACAATAAAGCTTAAGTTTAAACAGACATAACTAAATTTAATTTATTGAAATTCATAAATTTAAGCTAACTAAAAAAGTTAATAGAACCCAAGTAAGGTTCAACTTATACATACATGATAAGACATTATTTAACCGAATTTAGATTTGGATATGTTTCAATAATAAAAGATCTTAAAATTATAGGGATCTATACTATGTCTCGTGGCGACAAATCATCTTATACAGCAAAACAAAAACGTCAAGCTAAGCATATTGTTGAGAGTGAATTAGATAGAGGCCACTCTCAAGAAGAAGCTGAACGTATCGCATGGTCTACCGTCAATAAACAAGATGGCGGTGGTAAGAAAAAATCACATTAAAATAAAACTAGTACTAGATACTTCTTTAGTTAACTTGAGGACTAAAGAAGTATCTTAATAATAAGCTAATCTAAGTCTTAAAAGACTCTTGAGCCCTGCATATAGTCGCGACTTACTTGATTTAAAGCATCTAAGATTACGCTATCATCTTGAGTAAGTAAGGCTTCATTTAGACAATTGATATAGTTGATTAGAGTTTCTTTTGAAGTTTGTGCAAACTCAGTAGTTACCGCTTCATCTTCATATAAGATTACATAGCTGCGAGCAAACCCATAAATAAGATAAGTTGCTGCTTTTTCGTTTAGATCTGAAGATTGTTTGAGATACTGCTCACAGGCACTTTTTAAGTTTTTAAATGCATCTGTACCAGTAGATTGATTTTTGAAAGATGAAAGTATTGCTTGGAAGTTCATATCCATATTCCACTCAAAAAACAAAGCTACAGAACGGGGATTTAACTGTCAAACAATATATTGTTTTATATGAATTCAAATTGTAAAAAAATATAAGAAACGCCCTAAAATATGGGCGTTTTATTGAATAAAAAACTTAAAAACTCACCTCAATATTGACTGTTGTACCAGATTGTTCAATATGGGTCGAAACATTAAAACCTCGTGCTTTTAACTCTTCCTCTACCAAAGTAATGTGTTCAGGATGCAAAGCATCTATTGGAAATTGGAAGACTGCTCTGCGTTTCCCTTCTTTTGAGATTACCTCAGTTCCAGATAAAATTTTTTCCAACAGTTTTGATTGATCTATTTTTACATCTTTAGCATTTTTTTTAGCTTGTTCAGCATTAAAATTATTGGTCATATTTATCTCTCTAATTATTACTTACTTTTATGTATAGCATAAAAAGTAATCTTAACATTAACTTATTATTGATTTTAAAATTTTTTTAAGGCTATAGATATAAAATTAGAGGCTTACTCTCCCCGAGTAAGCCTCTATATTTCTGCACTGAAATAAACTTATAGTTATATATTGTTTATTTAAAAATTGTTTTTCTTGCTGCCAAGAATATACAGACCTGTATATATACGCAATTGAATTTTTCTCACCAATCCCGTTAATTTAATTCAGCATTACCATACAAAAACTAAAACTTATCTATCTTTATAATCATATACTTTATAAACCTATACAATTATAAATTTAAACTAAATAAAAAGTTTTATTTATAAAGCCAGCCTTATAAAAAGGTTTTATTCTGAAGTAAAATTAATCACCACCAATTACTTAAAAAATAAACAATCGCAGTTTTTAAATACTAAAAGTTAATTTTAAAGAAAACATCTTAATAAATTTAAGATAAAAAGCTTGCTTTCTCTTCTTTAAATAACTGTATAAGCGGTTTAGTTAATAACTCGTAGCGCCAACCTAATAAATAGTCAGGTAAATCCTGCTCATCACCTTTAGAAATCACATGTAGATGAATCGCATTTAACCATTTCTTACGAAGCAAAACTTCTTTAGGGATAGAAGTCTGCTCTATAGCATTTGCGATTAACACATCCATTTTTTCTAAGGTTTCTCTTGACGTAATTTTAAAAGGCTTTGCAATTTTAGCTGGCCATTGTCCTTCTACTGGCAAATCTTTTATAAGATCAAGAATAGTTCTTCCATATTCACGAACAACATTTGGACGTATATCTTTTACTTGAGATAATTGGAAATTATTACGTGGATTCTTTTCAACTAAATCAATCATTGCCGAATTTCTAAGAATAAAACTACGTGGCTGATTTGTCGCTTTAACCACATATTCACGCCATTCACTTAATTTCTGTAATTGCATTAACTGACGGCGTGAATGACGATAATTACCAACATTGGTATATAACAACGGTGTTGGAGTTTCACTAATAATTTCTTTAGTTAAACTTCTGCAATCTTCAAGAACGTAATCATAGAGCCCTTTTTGCTTAAGCTCATCTTTAATATGATTCGCCAATTGCATGAGATATAAAACATCGTTTGCGGCATAACATAATTGCTGAGGAGACAAAGGTCTTGCTAACCAGTCAGACCGAGTTTGGTCTTTTTCGATATCAATCTCTAAACAAAGCTTCAAAGCACCTTGATAACTCACTTGTAGACCATGCCCCAAAAAAGACAATCCAACTTGAGTATCAAAAACATTTAATAGGTTTTGTTCGTCGGCATAGTGGTAAATTAAATCGATATCCTCACCACATGCATGAAAAATATTTTGTTGAGCAAGATAGATTTTTTTCCAAAACTGACTTAAATCTAATGAGACTCCATCCAACAAATATACATTTCCGTTGACATTGACTTGACATACTCCAAGTTTAGGCCAAAGGGTATCAACCTTAATAAATTCTGTATCAAGTCCATAAATCGAACATTGATCCATTTGTTGAAGAACATCAACCAATTCGGTTTGCTGTTGGATAAACTGAAACATGCTTTCTCAAAATGCAAAGAGTGCTTTAAACTCTGGTATATATAACATAGGAATAGAAAAATGCTACTGAATCCTTGATGAATAATCTATTTTTGAACAATTTTCATTAAAAGAGATACTTTTTTGATCATTTATTTTTATATTTACAGTTTTAGGTGCTTATAAAAATTATATTTTTACAAAATCTTTTTAATTTAGATATTCAAAAACTAATATGTTGATGTCTTTTAAAAAGATTTTTTTAATAATAATACTTATTTATTAAAAAATTTGAAATAAGCACCTAGGTACTTATTTCATCCGCATACGATTATGAACAGCCTGACTTAATGTATGGCTATCAACATATTCAAGCTCACCACCTTGAGGTACACCTTGAGCAATACGTGTCATTTGAATAGGTAAATGCTTAATCGCTTCAACTAAATAATGCGCTGTCGCCTGGCCTTCAACCGTGGCATTAGTAGCCAAGATGACTTCTTCTATCTTACCTTGGCTTAAGCGCTGGATCAGATAAGGAATACCAATTTCTTCAGGACCAATACCATCCAAAGGAGAAAGATGTCCACCCAATACATGATATTTACCACGAAAGCTACCGCTTTGCTCAATCGCCATCACATCTGCTGGTGATTCAACCACACAAAGTAATTGATCATCTCTTTCTGTTGAAGCACAAATATCACAAATTTCGTGCTCAGTTAAAGAGTGGCAAACACTACATTCGTGAATATAACTTGATGCCTCATGTAGAGCATGTGCTAATGCAAATGCTCCTTCACGGTTCTTCATCAAAAGATGTAAAGCCATACGTTGGGCCGACTTTGGTCCAACGCTAGGTAAAATACGTAAAGCTTGAACGAGTTGTTCAAATCTATCGCTAAACACTGAATTTCCTTAGAACATGCCTGCTAAACCAGGTGGTAAACCCATACCTGAGTTAGCTTTTTGCATTTTTTCTTCAGAAATTACTTCTGCTTGACGCACAGCATCATTAACCGCAGCAGCAATTAAATCTTCAATCATATCTGGTTCATCTTGAAGTAATTCTGGATTAATTTCGATACGTTTTACGATATAACGGCCAGTCATTGTTACTTTAACTAAACCACCGCCCGCTTCCGCCTGTACTTCAGTTTGGGCAAGCTCTTCTTTGGCCTTTTTTATATTTGATTCCATATCTTTTTGCATGCGCTGCGCTTGCTGCATAAGCATATTGATATTCATAAACCTAACTCCGTATCTCTATCAAATATTCTTGATAGTCACATAACACTTGAGAACTTAAACTCTTTTGGTACCCCTATCGATCGTTAAGATCATTGAGGTCAGTACGTTTAAATCAAAATCAATCCGCAATTCTGACACAATAAATTAATGTTTTCTATTGGTATCTATGAAACTATTTTCAATTGCTCATCTATTTAAAGTTTTTAATAGACAAGCTTAAATGGATCGGCAAGTACTAGCGTTTAAATTAAGTTACTGCGAGGCCTGTAGGTTTCTATTGTCAGGTTTATACCCATTTAAAGGCATTTTTTGAAAAGATGAATTCGCTTTTTCTATTGAAAGATCGGCATCTTCAACTGATTTGTTCGCATCATTAATTAATAATACAGTTTCGCTGATCTGTGTCGGTTCATCCTTTTGGGCAAATACGCTGTATCCAACCAAACCAATTGCCCCTATAGTGACTAAAATAATTATAGGCTTAAGCATGGTTAACACTCACTTTGTTATTTTTATTAAATTTAGAACTTTTATACGTTATGATTTTAGACTCATTTATAAAAAAATGTAGTCTTTTTATTGCGATTGTTGCTTGTAAGTAACATTCCATTTAAAGAAAAGCCACACTGAAATAAGCATGGCTTTTCTTAAATATATAAATTATTTAAATTAAATCTAATCCACGAGAAATATCACGAATAATGTCATTAATATCTTCTAAGCCCACAGATACACGGATTAAACCTTCTTGAATGCCTGCCGCAGCTTTTGCTTCAGCAGAAAGTTTACCATGTGTAGTCGTTGCAGGATGGGTAATTGTTGACTTCACATCACCTAGGTTACCGGTAATAGAAATAAACTTAGTATTATCAATAACCTTCCAAGCACCTTCACGTTCGCCTTTAACAACGAAAGAAACAATCCCGCCAAAACCATTTTGTTGTTTTGCCGCAAGTTCATGGCCTTCTTGAGTTGGTAAACCAGCATAGTAAACTTTTTCTACTTTTTCATGGGTAGTTAACCATTCTGCAAGAATCTGAGCACTTTCACAGTGTGCTTTCATACGTAAGCGCAAAGTTTCTAAACCTTTTAAGAAAACCCATGCATTAAATGGACTCATTGATGGTCCAAGTGTACGGACAACTCCAAAGACTTCTTCTAATAACTTAGCATTACCGACTACAGCACCGCCTAATGCGCGTCCTTGTCCATCTAAATATTTAGTCGCAGAGTAAATGACGAGGTCTGCCCCAAACTTTAATGGTTGCTGTAAAACAGGTGTACAGAAACTGTTATCAACCGCCAGTAATGCGCCATGCGCATGGGCAATATCTGCAAGCGCTTGAATATCTGCGATCTCGGCTAGTGGATTAGACGGTGACTCAACAAATAAAAGTTTAGTTTCTGGACGTACTGCATTTTTCCATGCATCCAAATCACATAAATCAACAAATGTAATGTCTACACCAAACTTGGCAATATATTTTTCAAACAAGGCAACAACTGAACCAAAAACTGCTCTTGAGCAAATAACATGATCACCCGCTTTGAGATATGCCATAGTAACTGACAAAATCGCGCCCATTCCAGAGCTTGTCGCAACAGCTCGCTCAGCGCCGTCTAAAGCTGCTAAGCGTTTTTCGAACATCGATACAGTCGGATTGGTAAAACGAGAATAGATATTTCCTTGAACCTGACCAGAAAATTTTGCTGCAGCTTCAGCCGCATTTTCATATACAAAAGATGAAGTCAAAAAAATCGGTTCGCCATGTTCACCCTCAAAACTACGTGTATGTCCGGTACGAATGGCTAAGGTATCAAGTTGGTATTCTAAATCATCAGACTGGTTCATTAAATGTTCGCCTTTACTGGTCATGTACTAAAAACTATCATCATTTTGAGTGTCTAAGGTATTTAAGGTCAAGGTAAACCTTAAAATTATCGCTTAGACTTTATTCAATCTTTAGTAAATAGTTGGTAAAATAAGATGAATCGCTTAAAGTCCCTCGTCCCAGACCAAAGTCAAATCAAGCACCTCTCTACCCGACTATTTCATCCTAAAACATTGGTGTTATCACAAAGCACCCCCTACGAAGTCATTGGTCAATTTAATCAAACTCGTGTTCGTTATTACGGGGCTACTCAAAAAAGTTTTAAAGAGCCATTAGTATTTGTCGCGCCTTTGGCAATTAATATGGCTATTTATGATTTATATCCATATCGTTCACTGATTAAATATTTTCAAAACTCAGGTTTTGATGTATATCTTGTTGATTGGGGACATTTAGGTTTTAAAGACAGACATCTTAACTTTTTATCGTTTATTGAAGATTTCATTCCTAAAGCAATAGAACTTGTTCGCACACATTCAGGTAGCGAGCAAATTTCTCTACATGGATGGAGTATGTCTGGCATATTCGTAACCTTATATACTGCACATAATCATCCAAATTATGTTAAAAATCTGATGGTGTTAGGTAGCCCAATCGATAGCTATGCTTCTGGTCAGATCGGAAAGCTTTATCGTACTATAAATCACTTTATTGGTCGTAATAAGAAACTTCAGGAACGTATTTATTCAGGTTTACCTAAACATTTGATTCATACGCCTGGTATTTTAAATTCTCTAGGCTTTAAAATTCTTGATCCTAAAGGCTGGCTTGATGGGCACATCCAATTACTTAAAAATTTAGATGATCTTCAATTCGTACAAGAACATGCCACATTAAGTAGTTTTTTAAATAATATGATCGATTATCCAGGTGGGATTAATCAAGATATGTTATTCAACGTATGGCTACAAAATCCGTTGAATCAAGGCTCTATTCAATTGAAAGATAAGAAAATTGAATTAAAAAATATTGATTGTTCTCTTTTAGTCGGTGCAGGTCGTAGCGATCAATTAGTCACAGCAGATGCTGCTCAACCATTAAGTCAATTAACCAGTAGCCAAGATGTTACGTTTACTCTCATCCCTGGCGGCCATTTGGGACTAATGTCAAGCCAAGCAAGTGCTCAGGAGTTTTGGCCAAAACTCGCTGCATGGCTAACAGAACGTTCAACAAAAATTTAATAATAAGCATGAAAAAGCCTTTCATATAAGGGCTTTTTGCACTTTTTATAAATCATAAATATGAATTTAGTCAGTTTTGAAGATTTTTAATGTTTAAAACATCGAACTTAAAAACAGACTAAAAGGAGATCTTCTTAAATACAAAATAGCCGACTTTACTTTCAAAGCTTCCATCTTTTTGAATATTAAAGTATTTTTTGACTATATCAGATGCATTTTCTTGAAGGTATTTAAGCGTTTTTATTTGATCTTCAGGAGTCTTCATGCGTTTTACCCAACTATCAAAATCTAACATAAGTGTTTGTTTATCTAAGGCCATCAATTCAAAACCTGCATCTTCTATAAAATAAACCCATTCTTTAATGCTGTAGTTTCTTACATGACTGGGGTCACGAATAACTTCTATGGTCTGCAAAAATGTATCTAAAATAGGAAAACTTGAGCTAATGATATCAACAAAAATGACCGTACCATTCGGTTTTAAAACACGGTTTATTTCTTTCATTGCTGTAGGTACATGCTGCCAATGATGAGCAGAGTACCGACTAATAATTACATCAAACTGCTCATCAGTAAAAGGCATATCTTCGGCAATACCCTGCTGTACAAAGATATTCTTTATTTTTCGGTCATTTGCAGCTTTTGAAACAGTGTCGAGCATTTCATGGGATAAATCATAAGCAAAAACAAGATCGGCGTAGTTAGCAACGTTGTAGGCGACATGCCCTCCGCCACAGCCTAAATCTAAAACTACTGCATTTGAATATTTTTCCAGTTCTTTAATGAATTTATCGAATTCAACTCCCTCAGAGTGAGCTTTACTATTCAAATAACTTAAAGATTTATTTTGATACTGTTTTAAATTTATCTCATGTTGGTTAAACATTGCTTATTCCTCTTCTCCAAGAAGCTAAACATAAAAGAAAAGGTAGATAAAAAATAATGATTAGTTTTTAAATAATTCATAAAATAAAGTTATAAATTTATTTTATATATTTTTCTAAAAATAAAAGTAATCCTTGAACAGCTTTAAAAAAGAAACCACCAATTGGTGGTTTCTGAAAATAAAATTTTATTTCAAAGTTACTTTGCCTGAAACTTAATGTTGAACTTTCTCACCTGTTTTCTTAAGTCTGGGTTAGAAGGCATAGTAAAAGGGCTTGCACGCCATATCGCTTTTTCAATACTTGATTTAAATTTTTGGTCTTCTTTATCCAAGAAAATGATTTGCTCAATCTCGCCACTATCACTTAAAAAAACTTTAACGCTTGCACTCATTCCCACTGAAGATGCAGGAATATCCCAAGTTCGTAAAATTTTTCTTTGATATTCTTGCTTATATTTTTGAGCCTCTAAAACAATTTTATCATCAGTACTTCTTTTAACTGAAGATAATGACTTAGAGTTAATTACACACCCGCTTAGTAAAAATATAGAAGTTAAAATAATGATGCTTTTCATTTATAAAACCAATTTTTTCAACGATTAAAATTTAACACTTTGTTATATTAAAAACCACCTATATGGTAGTCCTTCTATTGAATAGCGATCACTAAATACGTTCTAAATTAATTTTATATTTGAGCTCGCCTATAAAACTATTTAGTTTAACTATTCAATCTCTGTATTAAGCATCCTTTTAAAATGATATTTTATAACGCGAATTTATATTGGAATGCTCAGGTATATCAACAATATCTTGTTCAGTAAATATGCCATGTTCAAGCATTTTAGTTCTATTAAATGCTGTATTAACAGGAGTACCCGGTGACTTACTAATATAGTTTTCATCGGCTTTATGTGTTAACGCTGTACAGCCTTCTAATCCAAGTCCCGTAATCAGTATAAATAAAAAATTCTTCATTAAATTCACCAATAGTTATAAAAAGCATACAATCTAACAAATTGAGCTTTAATTGTCACATTTTTACAACGCTGCTAGGCAAGCGAAAACTTAGAAGAATGTAAACTAATTTGCATAAATTGTTAAATTGTGTAAAATATCTAAATAATTTAACGACATGTTTTCACTTATGGTTTTTCTACTTTTTTTAATTTTATTATTTACATTCGTACTTCTTTTAAACGTTCACTACAAACAATAGAAGTCCTTATCTGTCATTCATCTAGGATGTATGTCCTTTTATTTAAAAATAAAAACTTATTGCATAAACTTAAATTTGCTATCTGAGCCTATGGTTTTATAAAAATAAAAAAGCCCGCTTTGTAAGCAGGCTTTACCCTTTTGATTTTTGCGCTGATCATTCAGGACTTTTGCTGTTTGTAACAACGTTCGGATATTACACTTATACTTAAAAATTAAAAAGACTAATGTTTTTTAAACTGATGTTTTTACTCATCAACTTCGATTGGATCACCATCTTCAGAACGAATATGTCGTGTTCCATCATCGGCAGGATCAACACTAGACCCATCTTTAGTAATTGAGTTGTACATTTCATCCTCTTTTTTATCATCCGTGAATTCTTCATCTTCAAAATCAAGAGGCTCGTCATCATCTTCAAAATTTAAAGGCTTTTCTTCATCTATCATTTGAACCATCCTTCTTAAACTATGCATTTTTATCCTCAAATAAACACCAGATATATTCAACAACAAACACACATCATTTATGTAACGAATGCTTAATAAATATTAAAAGACAAAAAACTAAATGGATTATTCAAAATACTTGAGGAGTTCTTTCATCACTAGCAAATGGGAAAATTTTCATGAGCATCACCTAACACGACCCACTCATGTTTCGATTCTATAAAAAATATTGCATACCAACCAGTTAAATTGGCTTTCTATCACCAAAGTAGCCGCATTTGCTCCAGTACTCGTTTATTTACGACATAAGCTACAATGGCCGTGAGAAGCCATTTTTATTTCGCAAGATATAGAAAATTCATTCGATTACATAAACAAAAACCGATGTTACTCATATAACGTATTTAATTCATTATTATTTAACTTTTCAATAATGACTTTAAATGTTTATTAAATATATATTTAAATCGTTTAATATAAAAATATGTGCAATCAATTGATTTAAAACAAATTTAAAAAAGATCTTGATATATAAAGCTTTTTTGTATTATAAGATGAGATATGACTTTAAATAACGCTTGAGTAATTAATAGTCATTGAAATATTAGGAATAAACCTTATATTGAGTACAGGTTCATACCTTTAACTGAGGAAAAGCTCATGAAGAAATTATTGGTTGCAGTATTTACTGGAATGGTAAGCCTTGCCACTTTCAGTGTTCAAGCTGCAACACCTGAGCAAGAATGTCAAAAATTGCAAGACGACTACAATTTGATTTATGCATCAAAAGGCTTTTGTTTTAAAGACCAAGATGCTAAAGAAAAATATGGTAATGAAAACTGTCATACGACTAAGCCAAAATTCTCTGATAAAGAGCAGCAACGTCTAGACGCAATTAAAGAACGTCAAAAAGAATTGAAGTGTAAATAGTATTTAAAGGAATAATACATGGCATATGATGATCAAAATATCTTCGCAAAAATTTTACGTGGAGAACTTCCAGCGATAAAACTCTATGAAGATGATCAAGTTCTAGCTTTTATGGATATTATGCCCCAAGCCGATGGTCATGCATTAGTTATTCCAAAAACTCCTGCTGTAACTTTACTTGATTTACCTCCTGAAGCCGCAGCCTATACCATCCAGATCGTGCAAAAAATTGCTAAAGCAATGGAAACTGCATTAAATCTTGATGGAATTGTGCTTATGCAATTATCAGGCGCCGCCGCTGGACAAACTGTCCCGCATGTTCATTTTCACCTAATTCCTACAAATGTTCACCAACTTGGTAAACATGCTGCGCAATTAGGAGATCAGGATAAAATCAAAGCATTAGCTGAAAAAATTAAAGAAGCTCTTTGATTGTAAGAGATAAAAGCGGAGTTTAGACTCCGCTTTTTTTATTAAAAAAATGTAATAAAAACAAAATTAAATAAAGTATTTCTAATTTTTAACTGTCATAAAACTGTCACTTCTTTTTCACTCCTTTGTCACAAAGTTTACAGATACTTCTTAGCAAGTTGGTGAGCTTCTGTAACTTTTTGTACACAAGTCAACTACAAAATAATTAGTTAACAGGCATATGCCATTTTTAAAATACTTTTTGGAGAAATCTCAATGAAGAAATTGCTACTCGCTGCCGCAGTTGCAACTTTGAGCATAAACGCGGTGCAAGCAGCGCCAACTTTGTATGGCAAACTGAATGTTTCTATTAACCAAGTTGACAATAAAAATTTCGATGGGAAAAGTGACGTTACTGAAATTAACTCAAACGCTTCTCGCATTGGGGTGAAAGGCGAAGAAAAATTAACTGACAAGCTATCTGCTGTTTATTTAGCTGAGTGGGCAATTGCTACTGATGGTTCGGGTTCTGATAGTGACCTTAGCGCTCGTAACCGTTATATCGGTTTAAAAACTGATGGTGTTGGTACATTAAAAGTAGGTAAATACGATTCTTACTTTAAAACTGCTGCGGGTAACAACCAAGATATCTTTAATGACGATACACGTTTAGATATTACTAATATCATGTATGGTGAAAACCGTTTAGATAACGTAATTGGTTTTGAATTAGACCCTAAATTATTAGCTGGTATAACTTTCAACATCATGGCTCAAACTGGTGAAAGTACTACTGATAATAAACCAGGTGAAACTGGTAAAGACAGTAAAAACAATGGGTTTGACTCTGTATCAACTGCGCTTGGTTATGAAAACAAAGACCTTGGCTTAGCAGTTGCTGCTGCAGGTGACTTTGGTATTAAGGGTAAATATGCAGCTTACGGTATGAAAGATATTTATACAGATGCTTACCGCGTAACAGGCTCTTATGACATTGCAAAAACAGGTCTTGTAATAGGCGCTTTATGGCAACATGCTGAACCTACTGATCAGTTAACTGCATATGGTCAAACATACAAAGCAGATGGATCAGTTGATAAGGCTGGTAAAGCTTACCGTGATTTACAAGAAGAAGCATATTCAATCACTGCTGCTTATAAAATCCCGAATACTAAACTTAAAGTGAAAGCAGAATATTCTTCTGCGCAAACACAAGTAAGTGGTCTAGCAGATCGTACAATTGACTTGTACGGTGTAGGTCTTGATTACCAAATCAACAAACAAGCGCGTTTCTACGGCCTTGTTGCTCAGCAAAAGCGTGACTGGTTAAGTGATAACGACAAACAAACTGTTGTTGGTACTGGTATCGAATATAACTTCTAATCAGTTATCTTTGATCCATATCTAAAATAAAAGGGCTTATGCCCTTTTATTTTATTGTGCCTAAAAAAGCCGATATAAAAATTATCAGCTTTTTAAATTTATATTTTATTTTAAGAAACCACTCACAAGATTCATCACATTTTGGATGTCTTGATTTGCTTCTTGATGGTCTGTACTTGCACCTTGTGGTGTAAGTGAATCAATCACTTTTGGTAGAACAGTCGCAATTGCACCGTAAACTTGCTCTTTCGGAGCCTGAGTTTGCTCGGCAACTTGTTCAATATCGGCTGGATTAAAAAGACTTTGTAATTGCTGAGTGGGAACCTCACTATTACTTTGATTTGGATCGACCCAACTTTGAACTTGGTTACCTAAACCAGCACCTTTTAGCTTCTCAAGCGCAGCTTGTAAACCACCTTGCTGCTGAACCCAACCTAAAATCAAAGGTACAACTGCAATTAATAAACTTTGTACGCCGCCACCTGCTTGAGGTGCGCTATTGTTCCCAGTCACTTGGCTTAATATTGAACCAAGTACTCCACCCAACCCTCCTTGAGTTTCTTGTGAAGTACTGCCCCCCATTTGGCCAAGTACAGAACCTAAAATTCCACCCAAACCACTTTGGCCTGTCGCTTGCTGATTACCGCCTAATGCTTGCTTCGCCAAAACTTCAACAATATCGCTTAAATTTGTCATGAATAACTCTTATGTATGGTTTATACATGAGCATACGCGGTTTTTTGTTAGGACAGCAAAAGCCAAATTGTTAAATTTTGAAAGAGATTTAGAGCCTTTTACCAGCGGAATTTATTCCAGTTCTCTGGGTTTGCCCAGAACTTTGAATTAAACCAATCTGGAACATGCTTATAGGTCAAGATATTAAATTGCCATAAAGCAAAATCACTATCATGTGATGTCTTATCAATAAGTTGAGTAAAACCTAAAGAACGTAAGAATTGTTCATCACTGCGTTTGCTTACTACAACAATTCGTTTGGCTAATAAATCTCTTAGCTTTACTAATAATTGTGATTTTTGCACATTGCTGATGTTCTGCATTTCATCTGTATCAAACAATACAAAACCCAAATCATAACGCTGAGTAAAAGGCAGACTTAGAAGTTCAGTTACGGTAAAATAGTGCCATTGAATTGCGTTATTCTGGTCAATTTTCTGGCCAATACAAAGTGCAGTATGAATAGGCTGTTCGTTTGATAAATCGTCTAGCATAGAAGTGATGACATTTTGTTCAGCCATAACTGCAACCCTTAATTAAAAGATGTGAGTTTAAACTTTATGGAACTACAAGGCATTTGCCATAAAATGCATGCAGGCCTAAAAGATGCTAGTGTAACTGATCAACAGACAACCAAGGCAAATGTTGAATACAAATTTGTATTAGACCG
>JAITLL010000005.1 GCA_031277915.1 Acinetobacter sp. | reverse complement strand
AATTGGTTTAGACAAGATTTTTTTAAAGGCTGTTTATTTGTAAGAGCAGTCGCTGAATCTAACCAAGATGATCAAGACATTATTTCTATTTCTAAAGCCCATAAACAATGGATTAAAGTACTGATTGCGCAAAACTGCAATATACCGAATGGTGAAGCTTTATCTGAGCTGATCTATACGGTAATTGAAGGCCTCATTAGCCGCTTTTTAGTCGATGGTTTCGATGAAACACTTGCGATAAACATGAAAAATTCGATTAATCAATTATTCAATATTCATCCAAAAACATGAGAACTTAAAATGGAAGTAGACCATATTTTTATTTGTGTACAATCAGGCGCTCCCGAAGCTGAAACTTTAAAAAAATTTGGTCTAACAGAAGGTTCATCCAACAAGCACCCAGGTCAAGGTACCCAAAACAGACGCTTTTTCTTTAAAAATAGCTTTATTGAATTAATCTTTTTAAATAACCCAGAAGAAGCCTCAAGTGATCTCACAAAACCTACTCTGCTTTTTGAGCGACTCAGTGCTCAAGATAATATCGCATCCCCTTTTGGTATTTGTTTTAGGCCTAAAAATAAAGATGATAATAGCGCAAAATTTCCTAATTGGGTTTACAAGCCAAGCTATTTACCAGCGAGCTTAGAAGTAAATGTTGCCAAAGATTCTGTTGTATCTGAACCGATGTGGTTCTTCCTTTCATTTGCTTCACGACCAGACCTTGCTGCAAAAGAAAAACAACAACCACTTGTGCATAGCAAAGATTTATCAGAAATCACCGCGATTAAGGTTTCTATTCCAAATCTAGAGCAGCATCCGACTTCGTTACTGTTCAATTCTCTGGATGATTTTGAAGTGACTGATGGATCGGAGCATTTAATGGAAATTAGTTTTGATCATGAACCTCAAGGAATGATTCATGATTTCAGACCAGAGCTGCCGCTTATTTTTAAATATTAAAACTCTTATTTTCTAATAAAAAACTGTGATTTATTGCAAATCACAGTTTCTATTTAAATTGAATCACATTAAAAACGGCAATGCCCTAAGCAATTTTCCCATCAATAATGCCCTTCTCTTTTAAAGTAGCTAGCTCTTCTGCTGTTTTAAATCTCGATAAGATTTGAGCGGTATGTTCACCTAGCTCTGGCGGCGCATGATGATATTCAACTGGAGTATCAGATAGCTTGATTGGTGAGCCAATGGTTTGGAAATTTTCATTTAAACGATGAGGAATATTCACCACCAAATTGCGATGTACGATTTGTGGTTCAGCCAAAGCATCTTCAATAGAGTTGATAACGCCTACGGGTACTTTAAGTGCATGAATTATCTCGACCCATTCTTTGGCAGTTTTCTGCAAAAAGTGCTCCGACAATAAAGGAATCAGTTCATCTCGATATTTGACGCGGTCCTGATTACGCACAAACTTTTCATTTTCGAGTAACTCTGCATAACCAATCGCAATACACAAATCTTTAAACTGTTTATCATTACCACAAGCAATAATAAATTCTTTATCTTTAGCCTTAAAAGTTTGATACGGCACAATGCTTGGGTGTTGATTACCCATGCGCTGTGGGGCCTTACCCGAAGCTAAATAGTTCATTCCCTGATTTGCCAGTGCCGCGACCTGCACATCAAGTAAGGACATATCAATATATTGTCCGCGTCCCGTGTGTGAACGTGCAATCAAGGCCGCCTGAATCGCGATGGTGGAATACAATCCAGTTTGAATGTCTACAACAGCTACACCAACTTTTTGCGCACCACCGCCTGCCACATCATCAGGCTCGCCAGTAATGCTCATTAAGCCAGACATACCCTGAATAATAAAATCATAACCAGGTTCTTCTGCACGTGGGCCATCTTGCCCAAACCCAGTAATCGAGCAATAAACAATATTTGGGTTTAACTCACTTAAGGAAGCATAGTCCAAACCATATTTAGCCAAAGACCCTGTCTTATAATTTTCAATGACCACATCGGCCGTTTTGGCAATTTCATAAATTAAGGCCTGACCTTCAGGTGTGGTTATGTCTACCGCAACCGAATATTTATTGCGATTCGTACACTGAAAATAGCCAGATTCACGAGTCATGTTTCCGTCTTGATCGGGCATCCAAGGTGGCCCCCACATGCGGGTGTCATCACCTACTCGAGGACGTTCAATTTTAATGACCTCCGCGCCAAGGTCTGCCAAGATCTGTCCGCACCAAGGCCCCGCAAGCACACGACTTAAATCTAAAACCCGAATTCCTTGTAATGCACCCATAACGATACCCTTATCTTTTTAGAAGGTACTCAAAGCACCTTCTTGTCATTGTTTATGATTGTTTTTGCGGATCGTACTGACGATCTTTAATAAATAAGCCCGGCAATACACCCGCAACAAAATATGCAGCACCCATCACAATAAAGGCCATGGTAAACGTACCGCCCGATGCCAAGAAACCAATGGTGGCTGGTGCAATCGCTGCTCCGACACGACCAATGTTATAAGCACCGCCAATGGCTGTTCCGCGTACATCGGTTGAAAAACTTTCAGCCATATAAGTCGCGTTTACACCATATGGAATGCCATATAAAAAGCCAAAAGTGATCAATAAATACAAAATGTTGTCAGGGGTGTTGAAGAAAATAATGATGGGCAAAAACACGGCGCTAGCTATTGTTCCAAACACAAAAACAGCACGGCGGTTAAATTTGTCGGCAAGATAACCTGCTAAAATTTTGCCTAGAATCATTGCTGTATATGAACCCACCATATAACTGGTTAAGTTTTTAAAGTTCATATGCACTTCTGTTTCTAAATAACTTGGCATCCAGTTGTTAATGCCGTAATAACCAAACTGTAAGAAGAATGCTGTAGTCATCCACAACAAAAACATCTTGCGGTGCTTAAAATTATTAAAAATTTGCTTATAGATACTGCCACTTTTAGGCTTTTCAGCCACGACTATTTCTTTTGGTTGTCTGTTGCCTTGCAAGCTTTCAATTTTAGTGAGCTGCCAAGATTTTGGCTCTGGCACAAATCGTTGTAGGAAAATATTAACGAAAGCAGGCACGACAGTCAGGAAAAACAAAACACGCCAGCCATGATCTGGAATAATTGCCCCTGCTAATAATGTCGCAGCAATATAACCTACAGTCTGCCCCGTCTGTAATGTACCCAAGACCGTTGTACGGTAAGTGGTCGGCACATATTCAGCCATTAAGGTATTACAAGCCATATAAAGTGCTCCGATTCCTAAAGCACCAATAAAACGTAAAGCCATAAATTGCTCGAAGCTTTGCGTAAAGCCCAATAAACAGGTCGCTACAGAAAAGAAAGTCACCGAGTTCGCAATGGTTCTTACACGACCAAACTTGTCACATGCCCAGCCACCTAAAATACCGCCAATCCCCATACCTGCTAAAGAAGCACTGCCTAAGGCACCCGCTTGAAAGGTACTTAAACCAAACTCTGCCTTTAAACTGGTCAAGCTATAAGACAGCAGCATAATATCAATGCCATCGACCACCATTGCAAAATAGGCAAATAACAACGCCCATTTCCATGTATTTGGCCCGATCCTTTCGTATGTTCCAAGGTTGCTTGGAAATGTGGTTCTTAACTCTTTCGATATTACTTGAACGTCATTGTTCATCTTTAGTTCCTCATTTTCCCAAATGAGTCATCGGTAGCCTACTTATGTTTTCTGTATGACTTAATCTTCTATACTTTTCATCATGTTACATTCAAATTTAAGTACACAGAGGCACATCTTCACATGAGTATCCTTACGATGAATCTTGTCATTATCCATAAATTTTTGCGTAAAAATCCCTAAAGGTGCTCCCGAAAGAACACCTCTATTTTTTAAAAATGAATTAGTTACTAAATGCCGCGATGCCTGTTTGTGCACGACCTAAAATCAAAGCATGAACGTCATGTGTACCTTCATAAGTGTTCACAACTTCAAGGTTAACCAAATGACGTGCCACACCAAACTCGTCACTAATACCGTTTCCACCCATCATGTCACGTGCCATACGGGCAATATCAAGTGCTTTCCCACAGTTATTGCGCTTAATTAGGGATGTGCCTTCAACTGACGCAATGCCTTCATCTTTCATACGACCAAAACGTAAAGCCACTTGCAGACCTAATGCAATTTCAGTTTGCATATCAGCCAGTTTCTTTTGAATTAACTGATTTGCAGCCAACGGACGACCAAATTGTTTACGGTCCATAGTGTATTGATGTGCAGTATGCCAGCAGAACTCGGCAGCACCCATCGCACCCCACGCAATGCCATAACGAGCGCTATTTAGACAGGTAAATGGGCCTTTCAAACCTCGAATTTCAGGGAACGCATTCTCTTCAGGTACAAAAACATTATCCATTACAATTTCACCCGTAATCGATGCACGCAAACCAACCTTACCATGTATGGCAGGTGCAGATAGGCCTTCCCAACCCTTTTCTAAAATGAAACCTCGAATATCGCCCACATGACCTTCAGCAGAAACTTCTTTTGCCCAGACGACAAATACATCAGCAATTGGGCTATTGGTAATCCACATTTTGGCGCCACTTAAACGGTAACCACCGTCAACTTTTTTAGCACGCGTAATCATACTGCCTGGGTCTGAGCCATGGTCAGGTTCAGTCAAACCAAAACAACCAATGTATTCACCAGTGGCAAGTTTAGGTAAATACTTCTGCTTTTGTTCTTCAGTACCAAACTCATGAATGGGTACCATCACTAATGAGCTTTGCACGCTCGCCATAGAGCGGTAACCCGAATCGACATATTCAATTTCACGTGCAACCAAACCATAACTCACATAGTTCAAACCCGCACCGCCGTATTGCTCAGGAATGGTTGGCCCCAGTAAACCAAGCTCTCCCATTTCACGAAAAATAGAAGGATCTATTTTTTCATGACGGAATTGTTCAAGTACACGCGGTTGTAAACGTTCTTGGCAATAGGCATGAGCTGCATCACGAATCATGCGCTCATCTGGGCTAAGCTGCTGCTCAATTAAAAATGGGTCTTGCCAGTTAAATTGAACTTTTGCTTTTTTTGTTGTCACCATGTGATTCATCGCATCCTCTGCTTGATTTGATCTTCTTTATTTAACTCGATGTTATGCGTGAAAAATGCAGTAATCAAACGATAAATGTTCATGCAGATATGCGACTTACGCATATTTAAAATTAGTCACATTAAATTTAGATATTTAATTGGTTGTATTTCATCAAAAATGACTTATTTTTATACTAAAATTTGATATCTGCATTTAGGTCATATGCTGTTTTGAAATATGATGACAAATAAAAGGATTTATTTATGCGAAGAAGTATCCCGTCCATTCAGGGCCTGATTTGCTTTGAAAGTGCAGCAAAACATCTAAGTTATACCTATGCCGCGCAAGAGTTATGTATTACCCAAAGCGCGGTCTCTCGCCAAATTCAGCAGTTAGAAGATTTCTTGGGCGTTGAACTTTTTATACGTACTCGGCATGGCGTTGAACTCACCATTGCAGGCCAACAGTATTTTAAAAGTATTAAGCCCTATTTATTAGGTTTAGAGAAATGTACAGCCGATGTGATTTCTCATAAAGGTTTAGGTGGAACATTAAAGCTAGGTGTCGTTCCTACCTTTGCAACGCGCTGGCTGTTACCCAAACTTCATCTTTTAAATCAAAAACACCCTGAAATTACGGTTCACTTAGAAACCAGTACCAAGCCTTTTTTATTTAACGACAATATTTTTGACGCTGCGATTTTCGCAGGTACGCAGCAGCAAATTGACCACTGGCCCGGCATACAAGCGCATTATTTAATGGATGAAGAAATTGTACCTGTTTGCTCACCAAGGCTGATTGAAAAGTATTTTCCAGATGCTGTGATGATCAATGAAAATACCTATGACTTAAGCCCAGAAGATCTAGTTAAAATTCCTCTACTGCAACAGACCACTCGACCTAGCATTTGGCAAGAATGGTTTCTAACCCATCAGATGCAACACCCTAAACCTTTTGATGGACAACGCCATGAGTTATTTTCAATGCTTGCAGTTGCTGCGAGTCATGACATGGGAATGGCTCTAATTCCACAAATGCTGATTGAATCTGAACTACAGAAAAAAGAACTGGTGATTGTTTCTAATAAAAAACTAAAAGGCAGCCGAAAGTATTACCTCATCCATTCGAGCCAAGACATAACCCCAACCATTCAAAAATTTGTTGAGTGGATTTACCAAGAACTAGAATAACTAAAGAGCAATACAAATTAGCTAAGGCACTTTGTGCGATCTATATGCATAAAAAAAGATTGTGATTAATCAGATCACAACCTTTTAGGTAAGCATAAATGACCTTGAATTAATGAATCATCAATTGAATATCAGAACCAGTACGCTTCGGATCAATCAAGATTTTGGCATGCTGTTCAGGATCACGTAATGCTTCAAATGCATTGGTAACACCTTCTAGGCCAACAACACCGGTAATGAGTGGTGAGCAGTTCACTTTACCCTCTGCAATCATGTGTAGCGCATCTCGAAACTCAAGCGGTGTATAGCCCAACACAAACTGAATTTCTAACTCTTTATTAATCGCAAGTGCGGGTTCTATTTTGTCACTTTGCATGCACACACCTACCCCAACAATTCGGGAAAATAAAGGTGCACCTTCAATAATTTGCTGTAAAACACCCGGTACACCCACACACTCAAAAATAACAGGACGTTTTGGCAAAGCACCCAACTTATCAATCATACGCCATCCATGCCACCACGGTAAGCGAGTTGCTTGCAACTTATCAAACAGCCCCATACCCATATTAATCGCGTCAGAAACATTGCCAAGCAAACCAAACTCTTTCCAGTTGGCAAACGGCGATGTTTCTTTAGGGTCAACCACAATATCAGCACCACATTGCTCGGCAAGCTTACGGCGGTTTGGAGAAAAGTCACTGGCAACTACGGTTTTAACCCCAGCCGCTTTAAGCATTAATATGACACCTAACCCAACAGGACCGCAGCCAATCACAATAGCAGGTTCACCAGTTTTCACACGGCTACGGCGAACGGCATGTAATGCAACCGCCATAGGTTCAGTCATGGCAGCACTATCCGCATCTAGACCGTTAGGTACTTCAAACATCAAGCTTGATTGAGCCAATACTTGCTCGGCATAACCACCAGATGCATTTGGTGAAAGCCCTGTAGACAAATAACCATGCTGATCTACATTTAAAAGAGGCATTGCACAAACGAGTGTATCGGTTTTGAATTTATGACGTGTTTTTGGACCGTAGTCTAAAATCTTGCCACAAAACTCATGTCCCAATACAAACGGATCTGTAGACTTAGCTAAACCATGAAACCCGACACGTGCAGCCAAATCATGCATATGGTCGCAGTGGTGCTGCATATGCAAATCAGAGCCACAAATCCCACATCGCACTACCTCCAATAACACCTGTCCTTTAGCAGGCGTTAATTTAGGTTGGTCCACCACTTGTAATGTTGCTTGATGACAAAGTACCGACTTCATTTGAGCGCTTCCTATTTCTTCTTTTTCATTTACTTGCTAGAAATAGATTTCTACAGATAAATTAATCGCTTTATCAGTTTGGTCTTTAGCAAGCCTTTATTCATCTTTACAACTAAAAGGCAAAATACCAATGACCATTCTTCAGCCAATCGACTATTGAAGAGTCAACAAAAACAGGCTCAGCGAAATTAAAAACAATAAAAATCTTGGTGTTTGTATCTTACACAGACTGCGTTGTCTTCTTAGGCCAGAACAATGTCATCAAAATTAAAACTTATACAAATATAGTAACTTCAAAAAACTCAACTCAATGCTTTTCACAAAAACATAGCAAATCCAAACTTTTATCAGTGCATCTAAACAGGCATGATGAATTGATATGAATAAATAGGAAGAAACTTATGATTACAAAAACGCTTCCCCTTACTGATATACACCGCCATCTTGATGGCAACATTCGCATTCAAACCATTTTAGATCTGGGGCAACAATACAATTTAGATTTACCTGCCTACGACATTGAATCTTTACGACCACACGTACAAGTTATAGATAACCAACCTGACTTATTAAGTTTTTTATCTAAACTCGATTGGGGCGTAAAAGTATTAGCGAGTTTAGATGCCTGTAAGCGTATTGCATTTGAAAATATGCAAGATGCTGCCCAACAAGGCCTAGATTATGTAGAGCTGCGTTTTTCACCTGGTTATATGGGAATGACACATCAACTTCCACTTGAAGGCGTTGTTGAAGCGGTTATTGCGGGCGTAAAAGAAGGCAGTCAAGCTTACGGGGTAAAAGCGAATTTAATCGGCATTATGAGTCGTACTTTTGGCCAAGAAGCCTGCGAAAAAGAATTAAATGCTCTACTCGCCCATAAAAATGATATTAAAGCGTTGGATCTTGCTGGAGATGAGCTTGGTTTTCCGGGCAAATTATTTATTGATCACTTTAAAAAAGCACGTGATGCAGGTTGGCATATTACGGTACATGCAGGTGAAGCCGCCGGCCCAGAAAGTATTTGGCAAGCTATTGAAGAATTAGGTGCTGAACGAATTGGGCATGGTGTTAAAGCAGTTCAAGATTTAAAACTTTTAGATTATTTAGCTAAACATAAAATTGGCATTGAATCTTGTCTCACCTCAAATATTCAAACCAATACAGTATCCTCACTAGCAGAACATCCATTAAAGACTTTCTTAGAACATGGTGTACTTGCCACCATTAATACAGATGACCCTGCTGTAGAAGGCATTGAAATACAACATGAATATTTAACTGCTGCCCCACTGGCTGGTTTAAGCCCTGAGCAAATTTATACAGCTCAAGAAAATGGCCTAAAAATCGCATTTTTATCAGATCAAGAAAAACATGAGTTAAGACAGAAATATCAATAACAGAGAACAGAGAACAGAGAACAGAGAACAGAGAACAGAGAACAGAGAACAGAGAACAGAGAACAGAGAACAGAGCTTATATAAACACGTTCAAATATTAGAGTGCGACTGAATTAAAATTTCGAACCAGAAAACAAAAAAATTCCTTCTATCGATAAGATAAGAAGAAATTCTTTTTAATATTTGGGATATTTTTAAAGCTTGAACGCTTTTAAATATGGTCGGAGCAGTAGGATTCGAACCTACGACCCCCTGGTCCCAAACCAGGTGCACTACCAGGCTGTGCTATGCTCCGAAATTGGGGTGAATGACGGGATTCGAACCCGCGACAACTGGAATCACAATCCAGGGCTCTACCAACTGAGCTACATCCACCATCAAATAAGTTCTATGTACCAAGCTACCAATGGCGCGCCTGACAGGATTCGAACCTGTGACCATCCGCTTAGAAGGCGGATGCTCTATCCAACTGAGCTACAGGCGCTTAACCGATGATGCTTATCATGCGATACTTCGCCGATCTTAAAATATTATTTTAAGTGGTCGGAGCAGTAGGATTCGAACCTACGACCCCCTGGTCCCAAACCAGGTGCACTACCAGGCTGTGCTATGCTCCGATCTATCTCAGCTTTTGCTGTATCGCACATCGTGCGGTACGGTGTGCATTCTAGGCGCGACGCCCTCAGACGTCAACACCTATTCTAAAAAAAAGTTAAAAATCCTTATCAAATGTATATTTAACAAGCATTTTGAGGTTTTTTAACGCTTTAACGATGCACTAAAGGCTAACATTCGATCTAAAGGCATTTTGGCACGTTCAGCCAGCGCTGGATCAACGTGTATTTCTTGATCACCTTTTTGTAAAACTTCTAAAATTCCGTCGAGCTCATTCATTGCCATCCAAGGACAATGTGCACATGAACGACAAGTTGCCCCCTCACCCGCTGTTGGCGCTTCAACTAAAATCTTATTGGGTACTGCTTGCTGCATTTTGTAGAAAATGCCGCGGTCCGTTGCCACAATAAGTCTTTCATTTGGCAAAGTCTGCGCAGCTTTAATGAGTTGAGAGGTACTACCTACTGCATCTGCAATGTCTACAACTGACTCTGGCGACTCTGGATGTACTAATACAGCAGCATCTGGGTACAGTGCTTTCATGCTGGCAATGCCGCGAGCACGGAATTCTTCATGCACAATACATGCACCATCCCAAAGCAACATATCTGCACCAGTTTTCTTTTGAATATAGCGACCTAAATGTTGATCTGGTGCCCAAATAATTTTTTCGCCCAAGCTATCTAAGTGCTCAACAATTTCGACTGCACAGCTTGAAGTCACTACCCAATCTGCACGTGCTTTAACAGCAGCCGATGTATTGGCATAAACCACTACGGTATGGTCAGGGTGTTGATCACAAAATGCAGTGAACTCATCAACTGGACAACCTAAGTCGAGTGAACAGGTTGCTTCCAGTGTCGGCATTAAAATTGTTTTTTCAGGAGACAAAATTTTAGCTGTCTCTCCCATAAATTTGACCCCAGCAACGACCAATGTAGAGGCTGCATGATCTCGTCCAAAACGGGCCATTTCTAAAGAATCAGAAACACATCCACCTGTTTTTTCTGCAAGCTCTTGTACTTCAGGGTCGCAATAGTAGTGAGCAACAAGGACAGCATCACGTTTTTTGAGCTCTGCTTCGATCTGTGCAAACTTTTGTTGTTTTGCTTCTTCACTTAAGCGATTGTCTTTTGGCTCACCTAAACGGTCTAAATGCGCTTGTACAATGTTTTTTGCATCGTTGGCAATTAAAGTCGCATCACTCATAAAACGTCTTCTCTATCCTTCATGCTGGCATACCTGCTCGCATATAACGTTACTGCTTAAATGATTTATTAGATTGAATCATTTAATATCAAAAGTTGGGGCTAATAAAAAAGCCTCTTTGTCGAGGCTTGATTATAACTGAATATTTACGAACGGTAATCTGCATTAATCTTGACGTAGTCGTAAGATAAATCACAGGTGTAGACTGTGTCCTTGGCTTGTCCGCGGCCTAAATCAACACGAATGGTAATTTCGGTTTGTGCCATAACGCGCGCGCCCGCTTCTTCGGTATAGTCTTCTGCTGCACCACCATCTTTACAGATTTGCACGTCATCTAACCACACCTGAATTTTAGACACATCTAAGTCTTTCACTCCAGCATAGCCAATTGCCGCTAAAATACGTCCCCAGTTCGGGTCAGATGCGAAAAGTGCAGTTTTAACGAGTGGTGAATGAGCAATGCTATACGCAATGTCACAACACTCCTGAATGTTACCGCCACCCTCTACAGCAACAGTAATAAACTTCGTAGCACCTTCGCCATCACGTATAATTAACTGCGCTAAACGGTTCATGACACGAGCAAGCACTTCTAAGACTTTCGCGTAACGTGCATCATTGTCTGATGCAATTTCAGTACCGCCTGCCTGACCAGTTGCCACAAAAATACAAGAGTCATTTGTTGAAGTATCACCATCAATGGTAATACGGTTAAATGAATGCTCAACCGTAGTCTTTAATAGCTTTTGGACTAAATCACGGCGAATTGGTGCATCAGTTGCCACAAAGCTCAGCATGGTTGCCATGTTTGGACGAATCATGCCTGCGCCTTTACTAATACCGGTCATGGTATAAGTGATGCCATCAAGTTCAAATTGTTCAGATGCACCTTTAGGTACTGTATCTGTGGTCATAATGCCAGTTGCAGCATCATTCCAAGCAGCATCTTGTACGCTATTTAATGCAGGTTGAAGACCAGCAAGTAAACGCTCCATTGGAAGCTGTTCACCAATCACACCTGTAGAGAACGGAAGTACTTCAAAACTTTTTACGCCAGCAAGCTCAGCTAACTTCGCGCACGCATCTTGGGCATTTTTTAAACCTTTAGGCCCAGTACCCGCATTAGCATTACCTGTATTAATCACTAAATAGCGAGGATTACCTTCGGCAAGATGTGCTTTTGATACATGTACAGGCGCAGCACAAAATGCATTTTGAGTAAATACACCAGCAACATTTGAACCTTCGGCAAACTCAAAAATGACTAAATCTCGTCGGTTTTGGTAACGTACATATGCTTCTGTTGAGCCAATTTTTACACCTTTTACCACATGCATTTGTGGCATTGTTACGTCGCCGACAGCCAT
>JAITLL010000081.1 GCA_031277915.1 Acinetobacter sp. | reverse complement strand
GTTGATTTTTCAGCAGATGTTGCACCCAATGCACGGAGGTAATAGGTTGTTTTAAGACCACGTAACCAAGCCATCTTATACGTGATGTCAAGTTTTTTACCATTTGCACCTGAGATATAGAGGTTCAATGACTGTGCTTGATCAATCCATTTTTGACGACGTGATGCAGCATCAACGATCCAACGTGTATCCACTTCAAACGCTGTTGCAAAAATTGCTTTTAATTCATCAGGAATACGGGCAATTTTTTGTACAGAACCTTCGAAATGTTTAAGGTCATTGACCATCACAGAGTCCCAAAGACCGCGATCTTTTAACGCACGTACTAAGTACGGGTTGATGACTGTAAATTCACCTGAAAGGTTTGATTTTACATACAGGTTTTGGAAAGTAGGTTCGATTGATTGAGAAACACCACAAATGTTAGAAATCGTTGCTGTAGGCGCAATCGCCATCACATTTGAGTTACGCATACCGTCTTTTTGAACTTTGGCACGTAAAGTGTCCCAGTCTAAACGTTGAGTACGGTCAACTTCGAACATGCGCTCTGGACGAGATTTCGCAACAATTTCTAAAGAGTCGATTGGAAGGATACCTTGATCCCACAATGAACCTTCAAATGTTGAGTAAGAACCACGTTCAACAGCCAAGTTGCTTGAAGTTTCAATTGCGTAGTAGCTAATCACTTCCATTGATTCATCTGCAAAATCAACAGCAGCGTCTGAACCATAAGCAATACCCATTTCGTATAGTGCATCTTGGAAGCCCATGATACCCATACCCACAGGGCGGTGTTTTAAGTTAGAGTTTTTCGCTTGTGGTACAGCGTAGTAGTTAATGTCGATAACGTTATCGAGCATGCGTACTGCTGTTTTAATTGTGCGAGCTAACTTTTCACGGTCTAACACACCACCTTGAACGTGTTGTACAAGGTTGATCGAACCCAAGTTACATACTGCAATTTCGTCTTGATTTGTGTTCAAGGTAATTTCAGTACATAAGTTAGATGAGTGAACTACGCCAACGTGTTGCTGTGGTGAACGTAAGTTACATACATCTTTGAACGTGATCCACGGGTGACCAGTTTCAAACAACATAGAAAGCATTTTGCGCCATAAGTCTTTAGCACGTACTTTCTTGTGTAGCATGTTGGTTTCTTTCGCTACAGACTCATAGTAAGCATAACGCTCAGCAAATTCAGCACCAGTTAAGTCGTGCAAGTCTGGAGTTTCAGAAGGAGTAAAGAGTGTCCATTCACCATCTTCAAATACACGTTGCATAAACAAGTCTGGAACCCAGTTCGCAGTGTTCATGTCGTGTGTACGGCGGCGGTCATCACCCGTGTTTTTACGAAGTTCTAAAAACTCTTCGATGTCTAAGTGCCAAGTTTCTAGGTACGCACATACTGCACCTTTACGCTTACCACCTTGGTTTACGGCAACAGCTGTATCGTTCGCAACTTTAAGGAACGGAACAACACCCTGAGATTTACCGTTTGTACCTTTAATATAAGAGTTCAAGGCACGTACAGGTGTCCAGTCATTACCTAAACCACCTGCCCATTTAGAGAGCATAGCGTTGTCACGCATTGCACCATAAATGTCATAAAGGTCATCGCCGATTGTTGTTAAGTAACAACTTGAAAGCTGTGGACGTAATGTACCTGAGTTAAACAGGGTAGGCGTAGACGCCATGTAGTCGAAGCTAGACAATAAGTTATAGAACTCGATTGCACGCTCTTCTTTATCTTGCTCATTAAGTGCAAGACCCATCGACACACGCATGAAGAATAATTGAGGTAATTCGAAGCGAACGCCGTTTGAGTGAATGAAGTAACGGTCAAATAGAGTCTGTAAACCTAAATAGGTGAACTGATTAGAACGTTCTGGCTGAATTGCTGCTGCTAATTTTTCTAAGTCGAAGTCAAGCAAGTCAGGTGAAAGCAAATCAAGCTCAACACCTTTTTTCAAGAATGCTTCAAGTGCATTATTTTCAGGTGTATCTGTTGCTAAACCTAAGAACTCTAAACCTGTGCCTACTAATTCATTACAAAGCAAACGTGCAGTTACGTAAGTGTAGTTTGGTTCTTGTTCAATACGAGTACGTGTTGCCATCATCATGGTTGTGGCAATATCACTTTCTTTTACGCCGTTATATAAGTTTTTAACGGTTTCATCCACAATGGCTTGAATGTCAATACCTTCCAAACCTTCAGCTGCTTTAGAAACAGTTGCTTGCAATGCACTTAAATCAAGTGGCTGAAGCTGACCGTTTGTGTCGGTAACTTGTAAAGTAGGGTGGTGGTTTGAGTTTGTTTGCTGACGAGCGTTAGCGCGTTGTTCACGGTAAATCACATAAGCGCGGGCAACTTTTTGTTCCCCAGTACGCATTAAAGCAAGTTCTACTTGATCTTGAATTTCTTCAATATGAATAGTACCGCCCGATGGTAAACGGCGAGTAAAAGTATTTAAAACCATTTCTGTTAACTGGGTAATACGGTCATGAATACGGCTAGAATCCGAACTCTGTTGACCTTCCACAGCAAGAAAAGCTTTACCAATCGCAACTGAAATTTTCTCTGCATCAAATGCAGCAACATCTCCAGTGCGTTTAATCACCTGAATTTGACCGGGAGTCGAAGTAATTACGCTCATGCCAGCATAGCTCCATTGTCACTTTTGTTATGTTTATAGACCGTTTGAACCGAGCAAAAAACATGCCACGATATTTGAGGGATAAACACAAGACTTAGTAGTTAAAGTTTATTTTCAACACAAGATACGGGATTTTTTAAGCTAGATCAATCTTGACTTTTTAGTAATTTTTTATCTGTATGATTTGTCGGGAGATAGCATAGCAAAGCTATCAAAAAACACTTATAGATAACTTTGTGGATAACTCAAAAAACAAGCACTTGAATGAATTTAAAATCAAAGAAGAAATAATTTGTTTAATATTCATACATAGAAAATATGAATAGATTATGACTTTTAATAACAATAAACAGATCTTAAAAATACTTGAAAATTCAAAGGCTAATAAAATGCAACAAAACATGGTTGTCATGTATCAGTTTGGTGAACGCCTACTTGTTTACAATGTAAACGTGTGTATATTGCAAATGATAAACGAATGTATCTGCAAGATTTTTAAGATGCATGTAATGAGATTTATAGGGGCAATGATATGAGCCAAGAAGAAAAGTTACCAAAGATTCTGATCGTTGAAGATGATGAGCGCCTAGCGCGATTAACTCAAGAATATCTAATCCGCAACGGTTTGGAAGTTGGTGTAGAAACTGATGGTAACCGTGCAATTCGCCGTATTATTAGTGAACAACCAGATCTAGTGGTCTTGGATGTCATGTTGCCGGGTGCTGATGGCTTAACCGTTTGTCGTGAAGTTCGTCCGCACTACCATCAACCGATTCTTATGTTGACTGCACGTACAGAAGACATGGATCAGGTGCTTGGCCTAGAAATGGGCGCAGACGATTATGTTGCTAAACCAGTTCAACCACGTGTGCTATTAGCACGTATCCGTGCATTATTACGTCGTACAGATAAAACTGTTGAAGATGAAGTTGCACAACGTATTGAGTTTGATGACCTTGTGATTGACAATGGCGGCCGTTCAGTAACCTTAAATGGTGAGCTTGTTGACTTTACAAGTGCTGAATATGACTTGTTGTGGTTGCTTGCATCAAATGCTGGTCGTATTTTATCGCGTGAAGATATCTTCGAGCGTTTACGTGGTATCGAATACGATGGTCAAGATCGTTCAATCGATGTGCGTATTTCACGTATTCGTCCAAAAATTGGTGATGATCCTGAAAATCCAAAACGTATTAAAACTGTACGTAGTAAAGGTTACTTGTTTGTTAAAGAAACCAATGGATTGTAAAATCTGATTAAACTTCCTATAAGGTTGGTCGAGTGTTTAAACACAGTATATTCCTGCGAATATATGCGGGGCTGGTGATTCTTGTTGTTTTGGTGGCTGTTTTTGGGTATTTACTGGTACAAATTATCAACTACCAACGCGCACAAGAATACAGGGAGTCTTTAACTGATGGTATTTCTTACGTCATTAGTGAAGGAGTCGCTCGACAACCTGGGAAGCAGCAAAAAATAGATTGGATTTCCGATGCATCAGATTTGCTCGAACTTCCAATTTACTATACCGATGCAAATAAGGTTGAATTGTCTCGAACCGAGAAAAAGCGGATCGAAGCACAAAAATCTGTAGTTCGTTATGATGCAAGTAATAGCATTGCGTATGTCATTATTGGTTTGCGTGACGATCCACAACATTATCTCTCTATAAAAGTCGATAAAATTAGTGAACGGCAAATGAAAGCTCTTCCTATTTTTGTCCTCGACTATTTAATGTTTTATCCAGGGCAAGAACAAGAATACCTTGCTAAGATTCAAAAGCATTTTTCATATCCAATCAATATTCAAAACATTCAAGATGTAAATCTAGATTCTGAGCAGATTGGACGTTTACGCCAAGACAAAAGTGTCATGTTGTACAAAGATAGTGCAACAGTGCGTGGTACGACCATTTCAATTGTCTCTCCAATCCCGAATCATCCTGCACAGGTGTTAGTGTTGGGTCCTGTGCCAATGTTTAATTGGATGCCTTTACAGCTTTCGGCAGGTATTACCTTATTTAGCCTGTTCTTATTAAGTTTAGGTGTCTACGGTTTGATTTTGCCGTTAGAGCGCAAAATTCGACAAGTGCGTTACGCTTTAAACCGTATGAAATCGGGTGATTTGTCATTGCGTGTTCCTATTGAAGGAAGCGATGAAATGGCAAACTTGGCCTCAAGTTATAACAATATGTCTGATCATATTCAGCGTTTAATTGAAGCTCAACGTGAGTTAATGAGAGCTGTATCTCATGAACTTAGAACCCCTGTTGCACGTATTCGTTTTGGTACAGAAATGTTAGCCGAAGAAGATGATTACAATCATCGTATGCATCAGGTCGACATGATTGATAAAGATATTGAAGCACTCAATACTTTAATTGATGAAATCATGACTTATGCAAAACTAGAGCAGGGTACACCTTCATTAGATTTTGCAGAAATTGTACTGTTTGAAGTGTTAGATCAGGTTGCCGTTGAAACCGAAGCTTTAAAAACCCAAAAAGAAATTGAACTTATTCCACCTCCTTTATACATAAAAGTAGATGCAGAGCGCCGTTATCTTCACCGTGTTGTGCAAAACTTGGTAGGTAATGCTGTTCGCTATTGCGATAACAAAGTACGTATCACTGGCGGTATTCACAGCGATGGTATGGCTTTTGTCTGTGTTGAAGATGATGGGCCGGGTATTCCTGAACAAGACCGCAAACGTGTATTTGAAGCCTTTGCTCGTTTAGATGACAGCCGTACACGTGCATCGGGTGGTTATGGTTTGGGGCTTTCAATTGTAAGTCGTATTGCTTATTGGTTTGGCGGCGAAATTAAAGTTGATGAAAGTCCAAGCTTAGGCGGTGCGCGTTTTATCATGACGTGGCCTGCACATCGATTTAAACAACCGCCATTAAAGGCAAATAAAAAAGCACCTGTGTAAGGTGCTTTTTTATTGGTTTATTTATAGTTGGCTTGCATCGGGTTCTAAAATAGGTTTGCCGCTTCTTAAGCTATTGAGCGCATCTGTATTAAAGTCAATTAACAGCGAATTGTTTTTAGCATCGATTTGATATTTTTGAATAAGAGCTTGGTCTCCATTCAAAGTTTCAACTTTATATGAATCTGCAATATGTAAAATGCCTTCTAGATTTGTTGTGGTTGACGCAAAATCTTGTCTAAAAATTTCATAGACATCTCTCAAGTCAAAAATGGCATTATTTGTATCTGGGTGTTTTTGAATATAGCTTTCTATATGTCGCACCAGTAATTGTGCAAACAAGTAATAGTTTGGTTTATGCGTATATTCTAGATTCATACATTTTTCTCCTTATTATCTGTTACTAGCATACATGGCAAAAACAGAAGTTATTGTATAAAATTCATTACACTAGATGATGACTTAAAAATATTACAAAGAAATAAAAACTTGATTACGTCCCTCACGCTTTGCTTGGTAGAGTGCATCATCTGCTTCTTTAAAGAGGCTTTCAATAGAGCGGTGAGAGTTTGGTGAATATAGACTAATACCGATACTTACCTGTACAAAAATAGGCAATTTCCCATAAACATAAATGGGCTGCTGGCTAATTTTAATACGTATTCTTTCCGCGAGTGCAAAAGCCGCCTCTTTATTAGTGTCTGGAATAAAAATTGCAAATTCTTCACCGCCAAAACGGCCTAGTAAGTCGTGAGGGTGCAAAATATTCTGGATGGTCGTTACGCAGGTTTGTAAGGCCCTATCACCAATTAAATGTCCATAATTGTCATTCACATTTTTAAAATGATCGACATCCAGCATAAAAAAAGCAGAGGTTTTATTTTCTTTTTGTACTTTTTCTTGGAGCAGTCGAACTGATTGTAAGAATTGACGTCTAGTTAAACTCGAGGTGAGTTCATCATGTGCGATAGCGTGTTGTAGTTTTTGAATTAACTCGGAATGAAGCACGCTAATACTTGATACGGTCAGTGGTGCAAGTGTCATCATAATTAACCCAATACGAATTGAGATGGTATTACTCAAGTATTCATCTGGATAAAGTAATAAATAATGACTGGAGACATGATGAATAATATAAGCACTGGTAAAAGAGGTAATCAGGGAGACAATAATAGGCTTGTAGCGTATTGCACACCAAATTAAGGCCGCGATTGGATAGAGTAAGGAACCAGGACCTGAGTCGTAATAACTTACGGCACTTGAAATTAATACAGCTAAAAAAGGCAATAAATCAATAGCGTTTATATGTTCCCGGTGACCACTAAAATAACGCTTTATTTGGGGGTAAATCGGGATATTAAGTAGTATAGGAAGCAAGAGTAGGGCATTTTGTAATTCTGAAGTCATCCAATAACCAAATTCGGCCCAAAAACTGCCAAGCATAAATTTGGTATTAAACATAGGTACGAAAGTCGCGGCAAATAAAGCACCTACGAAACTACCTACTCCGCATAAGCCAAATAAAAAAAGGTAGGAGTAACCACGATGAGCAGATTTAATATGTTGACTTAAATACAGGTACAGGACTAAAGAGGTAACAACATAAAGGAAGTTAGAGGTTGTCAGGATCAGCGTAAGTAGAAACGGAGTACCTTGCAGAAGATCAGCAATAACATATCCAGTATATGCGCCCAAGAAAGTGCCGAGTTTACGTGTTTGAGGATATCGAACCAGTAATCCTAGTAAAACTGAATTGGCCGGCCAGAAAAAAGCAAGAAAACTAAGGGGGCGAGATGCAATTCCAATAAAGCAGCATATCGAAATAATGATAGTAAATAGGATAAAAAATTTCAGGGAGGAAGAAAATGAAAATTCACGAAGTGAGTATGGCATCAGCTGCCCTTAATGATAAACACTCTTATCCAAGAGTAATAAAATATTAATGCGTGATTAAACATTCATCATAATTCAGAGGGGAAGATGAATACAATAAAAATCAGTCTAATATTATAAAAAAGTAAGGTGTTTAATTTGATCGATTAAGCAATTGTGCAAATAATATTAAAAATCAAAAAATGAAAAAAATCATTACAAGTGCTAAAACTATCAAATAAACCGATTGTAAGCGGTGAAACCCCCTCTACAAGACATAGATCAATACTTTTGATTGGAAAATCATCCAAAAGACTAAGACGCTTCAACTAGCATGGGAAATTAGAAATCAGGTACAATTGGCGGGATTAATTTTGTGTTTGGTGTATTCAAAGGCCAATACATACATTCTTTGTTAAATAATAGGCCTGCCAGGAGTTATCCCCGCATGAGTGCCATTACTCCATACGACTGGGCGATTATCGCCTTCGTGATCGGCGTTACATTTCTTTGCGTCTTTATGCTCACAGTTCCCTTACTCCTCGGGGGAAAATCGTGGGGTCGTGCTAAGCAAGAGCAGTTTGAATCGGGTGTCGTGAGTGCTGGTGGCGCTCGCATTCGCCTGTCTGCAAAGTTCTATCTAGTTGCAATTTTCTTTGTTGTTTTCGACTTAGAGGCACTTTACCTCTATGCATGGTCTACTTCGGTGCGTGAAGTAGGGTGGTTGGGATATACCACTGTTGTGATCTTTGTCGTTGACCTATTAATTGCACTTGTTTATGCCTTCTCTGTAGGTGCCTTAAGTTGGTCACCAGCAGATCGTCGTAAATCAGCAGGTGAAAAGATTAAAGTCGGTTCACCATCAATGAACATTGCTGAGATTACACGCTTTAACTCTATTGAAGAGCTCGTAACTGACCCTACAGGCCAGATTCCAGCTCAATCATCAGGTCGTGTTAAGTCAAAAACTACGCCTGCATTGTCATCTGAAAAGGAGTAAGTCGGGATGAAATATACTCTGACCCGCGCGAATCCGGATGCTGATCAATACCCATTGCAAGAACGTCAAATCGTGACTGATCCGCTTGAAGAGGAAGTGAATAAAAACGTATTCATGACTCGTTTAGAGGATGTCTTGCATACAGCAGTAAACTGGGGACGTAAAAACTCTTTGTGGCCATTTAACTTTGGTACCTCATGTTGTTACGTTGAATATGCTACGACTTTAACAGGCGTGCATGACTTGTCCCGTTTCGGTGCAGAGGTTATTCGTGCTTCACCTCGTCAGGCTGACTTGATGATTGTTGCAGGTACCTGCTTTGTAAAAATGGCTCCGGTTATTCAACGTTTGTATGAACAAATGTTAGAGCCTAAATGGGTTATTTCAATGGGTGCTTGTGCAAACTCTGGAGGTATGTACGACATCTATTCAGTAGTGCAAGGTGTAGACAAAATCATTCCTGTTGACGTGTACGTCCCAGGTTGTCCGCCCCGCCCTGAAGCATTAATCCAAGCGTTAATGCTTTTACAAGACCAGATTCAATTAGAGCGACGCCCGCTTTCTGCCGTAATCGGTGATGATCTTCAGCCAGTGTATAAGCCAAAGATGATGCCAGAACGTGATCGTAAGAATGCGCAGCGTATTGCCGTTAAAAACTTACGCTCTATGGATGAGATTAAATAATTTTTGACGGTGTTTTGACATGTCTAACCGATATGTTCATCGAGAAAATTGACAGAATTTGTATTAAATAGGAAGCCAAGCCAATGGCTGAAACTGACATTGCTATGCCAGAGTCAACACCAGTTGATTCACGCCCAGCATTTGCAATCGTAGAAGAGCTCAAAACCAAGTTTGGTGAGAACTTCTATGTGCAGGCGACTTTTGAAGAGTTTCCAACAGTCTGGGTTGAGCGCGCACGCGTGCAAGAAGTCCTCATGTTCCTGCGTAAAGTGGAACGTCCTTATGTAATGCTGTTTGACTTATCAGCGATGGATGAGCGTTTACGTCAACATCGTGATGGTTTACCAGCATCTGACTTCACTGTGTTCTATCATTTATTATCGCTTGAGCGTAATAGTGACATTCGTATCAAGGTTGCCTTGAACGAAAATGATCTTAACCTCCCAACAGCGACAAATATCTGGCCAAATGCCAACTGGTATGAACGTGAAGCTTACGATATGTTCGGTATCAATTTCGAAGGGCATCCAATGCTCCGTCGTATTTTGTTGCCAACCTATTGGGAAGGTCACCCGCTTCGTAAAGAATATTCAGCACGTGCGACAGAATATACGCCGTACATGCAAGACAAAGCGAAGCAAGATTTCGAACAGGAACACTTACGTTTTGTACCTGAAGATTGGGGTCTTAAGCGTGGTAACGCTGACGAAGACTTCATGTTCTTGAACTTGGGTCCTAACCATCCATCTGCGCACGGTGCGTTCCGTGTTGTATTGCAGTTAGATGGCGAAGAAGTGAAGGACTGTGTACCTGATATCGGTTATCACCACCGTGGTGTGGAAAAGATGGCTGAACGTCAAACATGGCACTCTTTCATTCCTTATACTGACCGTGTTGACTACTTAGGTGGTTGTGCTCAAAACATGCCTTATGTGATGGCTGTAGAGCAAATGGCAGGTATTAAAGTTCCTGAACGTGCGCAAGTGATTCGTGTCATGTTGAACGAATTGTTCCGTATTAATAACCACTTGTTATTCTGTGGTACGGCAATTCAGGATGCCGGTGGTATGACACCAGTATTCTATATGTTCGCAGACCGTCAAAAAGTTTATGACATTGTTGAGGCAATCACGGGTTACCGTATGCACCCAGCATGGTTCCGTATTGGTGGTACAGCACACGACCTTCCAAACAACTGGCAAAAACTTGTTAAAGAGTTACTAGAGTGGATGCCTAAGCGTTTGAACGAATACTACACAGCTGCACTTAAAAACTCTGTGTTTATTGGTCGTACCCGTAATGTGGCTCAATACGATGCAAAATCTGCGCTTGCGTGGGGTGTAACTGGTACTGGTTTACGTGCAACAGGTATTGATTTCGACGTTCGTAAATATCGTCCATACAGTGGCTATGAAAACTTCGATTTTGATGTGCCAGTTGAGTATGAAGGCGATGCATACGCTCGTGTTCTTGTTCACTTCCGTGAAATTACTGAGTCACTCAAAATTATCAAACAGTGTTTGGATAACATGCCTTCTGGTCCATATAAAGCGGATCACCCATTGGCAGTTCCACCACCAAAAGATAAGACATTACAAGATATTGAAACCTTGATTACGCACTTCTTGAGCGTGTCATGGGGTCCTGTTATGCCTGCTGGTGAATCATCATTCATGACCGAAGTTGTGAAAGGTGCAAGTACTTACTACTTGACTTCAGATAAAGCGACGATGAGTTATCGTACTCGTATTCGTACACCGACGTTTACTCACTTACAGCAAATGCCTGCAGTGATTAACGGAAGTTTAGTATCTGACTTAATCATTTATCTGGCGACCATTGACGTGGTTATGGCTGACGTGGATCGCTAAGAGGTAACACATAATGATGATTTTGACTGATAAAAAACCACGTGTGAATGTTGAAGGAATTTTGACTGCGGAAGAAATTCACGACATCGAACATCACATTGGTCACTATCCGTACCCACGTGCAGCCTCTTTGGATGCATTGAAGTGTGTACAGCGCCGTAATGGTTGGGTAGATGACGCTCAAATGAATGCCATCGCACAGTTGTTGTCGATGAGTGTTGCTGATTTGGAAGGTGTTGCAACATTTTACAACCGTATCTATCGCCATCCGGTAGGTCGTCACGTAATTTTGCTTTGTGACTCAATTGCTTGCTTCTTAATGGGTGCTGAAACACTTGCTGAAGCATTCCAGCGCGAATTAGGTATTCAGTATGGTCAGACGACAGCAGATGGTCGTTTTACATTGCTCCCAATTTGCTGCCTAGGCAACTGTGACAAAGGCCCAACGTTAATGATTGATGAAGATACTCACGGTTTAGTGGAAGTGACATCAATCAAACAGTTATTGGAGAAGTATGTATGAATACCGAACCAAAACCAATTTATGGCGACGGTAATCCGGAAACTCATCCACTGACTTGGCGTTTAAGCAAACAAGAAGCAGTACGTAGCGCTGACGATTACGAAGCACTTGAAGGTTATGCAGGCTTTAAAAAAGCATTAGGTATGAAACCTGCTGAAGTGTTAGACGTGATTAAAGCTGCAACTGTAAAAGGTCGTGGTGGTGCAGGCTTCCCAGCAGGGATCAAATGGTCTCTTATGGCACCAAATGATGGTGGCCCACGTTATTTAATCTGTAACGCCGATGAGATGGAACCAGGTACCTTTAAAGACCGTTTGTTGATGGAAAAACTTCCTCATCAATTGATCGAAGGTATGTTGATTGCAGGTTATACCCTAGAAGCAACTCAAGGTTATATCTTCATTCGTGGCGAGTATATCGAGGCGGCACAATACCTAAATGAAGCGCTTGAGCAAATTCGCGCTAAAGGTTACTTAGGTGACAACATTTTAGGTTCTGGCTGGAACTTCGAGTTACACGTACATACAGGCGCAGGTCGTTATATTTGCGGTGAAGAAACTGCATTAATTAACTCACTTGAAGGCCGCCGTGCTAATCCACGTACTAAACCACCATTCCCGCAAGTTGCTGGTGCATGGGGTCGTCCTACGATTGTGAACAACGTTGAAACTTATAACAACTTGCCAGCAATCATGCTTCGTGGCCCAGAGTGGTATATCGGTTTATCAGCTGGTAAATCAAAAGATCCAGGCACTAAGATTTATGGTGCGTCAGGTAAAGTCAAATTCCCTGGTCTTTGGGAGTTACCGTTTGGTACGACTGCACGTGAAGTGATTGAAGATCATGCCGGTGGTATGCGTGAAGGCTTAAAGCTTAAAGCATGGTTACCAGGTGGTGCGTCTACTGACTTTTTACCTGCAGATACTATTGATTTACCAATGGATGCAGACACTATTATGAAAGCAGGTTCTCGTTTGGGAACATGTTTGTTGATGGTGGTAGATGAAACTCAATGTATGGTATCGCTCACTCGTAACTTAGAAGAGTTCTTTGCGCGCGAATCATGCGGTTTCTGTACACCATGCCGTGATGGTTTGCCATGGGCTGTTAAAGCGCTTAAAGCACTTGAGACAGGTGAAGGGAAGAAAGAAGACATCGATCATTTACAAGAGTTAACTCGTAAATTGTGGATTGGTAAAACTTTCTGTGCCCACGCACCAGGTGCGATGGAGCCGCTTATGGGCGCACTCAAACATTTCCGTGGTGAGTTTGAAGCGAAAGTGACGAATCGTCCTGTCGTGCAAACCAGCAACGTAGAACAAGCTTAAGGAATTCGACTATGGCTACAATTCATGTCGATGGAAAATCGTATGAAGTCAACGGCTCGGAAAACTTGCTACAAGCATGTTTGAGTCTGGGCATCGACATCCCATATTTTTGTTGGCATCCATCCTTAGGTTCGGTTGGTTCTTGCCGTCAATGTGCCGTAACTCAGTATGCAAATCCTGAAGATACGCGCGGCCGTCTTGTGATGTCATGCATGACGCCAGCATCTGACAATACCTATATCTCGATTGAAGACAAAGAAGCTACGGATTTCCGCGCATCTATTGTTGAATTCTTAATGACAAATCACCCACACGACTGTCCAGTATGTGAAGAGGGTGGTCACTGCCATTTACAAGATATGACTGTAATGACAGGTCATGACCGTCGTCGCTATCGTTTTACGAAGCGTACACACTACAATCAAGAACTTGGCTCATTCATTGCGCATGAAATGAACCGTTGTATTGCTTGTTACCGTTGTGTTCGTTACTACAAAGACTATGCAGGCGGTACAGACTTTGGTGTATATGCCAATGCGTCACGTGTTTATTTTGGTCGCCCAGAATCAGGTACTTTAGAGTCTGAATTCTCAGGTAACTTGACTGAAGTATGTCCAACAGGTGTATTTACCGACAAGACTCATTCAGAGCGCTATAACCGTAAATGGGATATGCAATATGCACCAAGCGTGTGTCATGGCTGTTCTTCAGGTTGTAATATCTCTCCAGGTGAGCGTTATGGTGAAATTCGTCGTGTAGAAAACCGCTTCAATGGTTCGGTTAACCAATACTTCCTTTGTGACAAAGGCCGTTTTGGCACAGGTTATGTCAACCGTGCAGATCGTCCACGCCAACCTCAATTCCGCAATGGTGAAACAGTAGCAACTGTTTCAGTTGACCAAGCGTTAGATCAAGCAATTGCGAAACTTGAAGGTAAGAAGGTTTTAGGTATTGGTTCACCACGTGCAAGTTTGGAATCAAACTACGCATTACGTGAGCTTGTAGGTCAGGCAAACTACTCAACAGGTGTTGCGCAGAAAGAGCAAAATCTTGTTGAACTTGCGGCTTCAATCATGCAAACAGAGGGTATTTACAACCCGAACATGCGTGAAATTGAAAGCTATGATGCAGTATTAATTTTGGGTGAAGATTTAACTCAAACTGCACCTCGTATGGCATTATCAGTTCGTCAAGCTGCTAAAAACAAAGCTCGCGAAATGGCTGCAAAAACACGTACACCAGATTGGTTGGCTGAGCCTTTACAACGTATTGGTCAGGAAGCAAAATCTCCGATCTATATCTTGGCTGCAACTCAAACTCGTCTTGCCGATGTTGCAACTGGTGAAGTGGTTGCATCTCCAAATGACATCGCGCGTTTAGGCTTTGCAGTTGCTGCAGCAGTTAAAGGTGAAGTTGTAAGTGGTTTAGATGACGATGCAAAAGCATTTGCACAAACTATTGCCGACACTTTAAAAGCAGCAAACAAACCGTTAATTATTGCGGGTACGAGCTTGCAAGATGCTTCAATTATGGAAGCTGCAGCAGAGTTAACACAAAACCTTGGTTCAAAAGCTGGTTTAAGTCTTGTGGTTCCTGAAGTGAACTCTATGGGCTTGGCATTGTTTGGCGGTTTAAGCCTTGAACAAGCATTTGCTCAAGACTACGACACACTTGTTATTGTTGAAAATGACTTGTTCCGTCGTTTACCAGCCGCTCAAGTTAAAGCAGCACTAGATAAAGCTGAAACAGTTATCGTGCTTGATCACAGCGAAACAGAAACTGTGAAACAGGCTGGTATCGTTCTTTCAGCATCAAGTTTTGCTGAAGGTGATGGTACTGTTGTAAGCCAAGAAGGCCGTGCACAGCGCTTCTACCAAGTTTACGATCCAAGCTACTACAAGCCTGAATACGCGATTAAAGAATCTTGGCGTTGGTTGCATGCTATTGAAACTGGTCTTAAAGGTAAGCCAGTTGATTGGACATTGCTTGATGATGTTATTGAAACTATCGTTAAAAATGTTCCTGTGCTTGAAGCAATTCAAGATGTTGCACCAGATGCAGGCTACCGCGTACATGGTTTGAAAATTGCGCGTGAACCACGCCGTTATTCTGGTCGTACAGCAATTCGTGCGCCTTTATCGGTTCATGAACCTAAACAGCCAACAGATCCAGACTCAGCATTAACATTCTCTATGGAAGGTTATGTTGGTCCACAAAATGCATCATCATTAGTACCATTTGCGTGGGCTCCGGGTTGGAACTCTCCACAATCTTGGAACAAATATCAAGATGAGGTGGGCGGTCACTTAAAAGGTGGTGATTCGGGCGTTCGTTTATTCGATCGTTTAGCAAAACGCCCAGCGCGTAGCTATGTTGCTCCAACTGCAGTAGTTGTAAACCCTGAGAGCTTCCGTCTTGTGCCAATGCACCATATTTTTGGTTCTGGTGAATTCACGATTAAAACACCTGCAATGGAAACTCGTATTCCAGAAGCGATGTTTGCAGTTGGTGAGCAAGATGCAACGCGTTTGAATTTGCAAGAAGGCCAACGCATTACAGTTAAAGCAGGCGAAACTACAGTGAGCTTGCCTGTACAAGTAATTGAATACTTACCTACAGGTTATATCGGTTACCCAGTTGGTTTAGCACCAACAGTATCGTTAGCTGAGCCTGTTTCAGTGGCTTTAGGAGTGTAATTCATGAATCAAGAAATTATACGTCAAACGCCACTTTGGGCTGAGAACTGGCCAATTGCTTATGCAGTTGTTCAAGCAGTTGTGATTTTGCTTGTTGTTGTTCTTGTTGCTGCCTTAATGTCTTTTATTGAGCGTCGTTTACTTGCTTGGTGGCAAGACCGTTATGGTCCAAACCGTGTTGGTCCTGGTGGTATGTTCCAGATCGTTGCCGACATGCTTAAGATCATGTTCAAAGAAGACTGGACACCAAAATTTGCTGATAAATTAACTTTCCGTTTAGCTCCGGCAGTTGCGATGGCAACTGCGGTGCTTTCGTTCATGGTTATCCCGGTGAGTCCTTCACTGGGTGTTGCCGACATGAGCATCGGTTTGTTGTTCTTTATGGCAATGGCTGGTATTGCAGTTTATGCAGTCTTGTTTGGTGGCTGGGCTTCAAATAACAAATACTCATTGCTTGGTGGTTTACGTTCAGCTGCTCAAACCATTTCTTATGAAGTGTTCTTGGGTATCTCGTTAATGGGTGTGGTTGCAATTGCAGGTTCATTCAACCTTCGTGAAATTGTTGAAGCACAGCGCGATGTTTGGTTCGTTATTCCACAATTCTTGGGTTTCTTGATTTTTGTGGTTGCTGGTGTTGCGGTAACTCACCGTCATCCATTTGACCAACCAGAAGCAGAACAAGAATTGGCTGAAGGTTACCATGTTGAATATGGCGGTATGAAATGGGGTATGTTCTTCGTTGCTGAATATGTCAACGTTGTACTTATCTCTGCATTGATCGTAACTTTATTCTTCGGTGGCTGGTTAGCACCATTCAATTTAGAAATTCCATTTGTTCCGCCAGTATTCTGGTTTGTGATTAAAACAGCATTCTTTGTAATGATGTTTGTATTGGCACGTGGTTCTTTAATGCGTCCACGTTATGACCAAGTCATGAACTTTGGTTGGAAAATTTGTTTGCCATTGGCGTTGGTCAACTTGTTAGTGACTGGTGCTGTGATTCTGATGAATCAGGCCTAGGACAGCAGGGAGTACAAAATGTATAAATTTCTAGCTGGATTCGGATCGGTTGTACGTTCGTTGTTTATGGTATTTAGCCATGTAACGCGTAAACGTGACACGATTTTATATCCAGAAGTACCGGCTGAACAAATTGTGCCGCCACGCTTTCGTGGTCGTATCGTATTAACGCGTGACCCAGATGGGGAAGAGCGTTGTGTGGCATGTAACCTTTGTGCGGTTGCATGCCCAGTTGGCTGTATTTCACTACAAAAAGCTGAAAAAGAAGATGGACGTTGGTATCCGGAGTTTTTCCGTATCAACTTCTCTCGTTGTATTTTCTGCGGTATGTGTGAAGAAGCATGTCCAACGACAGCGATTCAAATGACTCCAGATTTCGAGTTAGGCGAATACGTACGTCAAGACCTTGTTTATGAGAAAGAAAATTTACTCATTTCAGGTCCAGGCAAATACCCAGACTACAACTTCTACCGTGTAACTGGTATGGCTGTTAGCGGTAAAGAGAAAGGTCAAGCACAAAAAGAAAGTGCACCAATCGATGTACGGAGTCTATTACCATGATGTGGCCGTTTTATTTGATGGCGCTCGTGGCCATCGTTTCTACGGTTCGTGTAGTTACTAACACGAACCCCGTACATGCATTGCTGAGTCTGATTGTTTCATTACTTGCAGTTGCTGGTATTTTCATGATCGTAGGTGCGCCGTTTGCCGGCGCCCTCGAAATCATTGTTTATGCTGGTGCAATTATGGTCTTGTTCGTATTCGTTGTGATGATGCTTAACTTAGGGCAACACACGGTTGAACAAGAGCGTAAATGGCTTTCTTCAGATGCTTGGGCATATCCAGCACTCATGAGCTTTTTACTTGGCTTGCTTTTAGTTTGGATGCTTGGTGGTGAATATACAACCATCTCTGCACCACTTGGCGCACAAGTAATTGGACCGAAAGTTGTTGGTCAAGCGCTCTTTACTCACTATTTATTATTGGTTGAAGTTGCCGCGATGTTATTGCTAGCAGCCCTTGTTGCAGCATACCACTTAGGTAAACGTGAACCAGGTGCAGAAGAGGAAAAAGAATAATGGGCCAGATCCCTTTAGAACATGGTTTGATTGTTGCGACCATTCTTTTTGCACTCGGTTTTTACGGTGTAATGGTGCGACGCAACCTACTATTTATGTTAATGAGCCTTGAGATCATGATGAATGCTGCTGCGTTAGCATTCGTTCTTGCGGGTAGTGTATGGGCACAACCAGATGGACAAGTGATGTTCATTCTGATTTTAACCCTTGCTGCGGCAGAGGCGTGTATCGGTCTTGCGATTGTTCTTCAGTTTTATCATCGCTTCCATCATTTGGATGTGGATGCTGCTAGTGAGATGCGCGGATGAGTTATTTATATCTAACAGTATTATTTCCGCTAATCGGTTTTGTATTATTGGCGGCAGGGCGTGATAAGCTCTCTGAAAATATTGCAGCAGTCATCGGTGTAGGTTCTGTAGGTTTATCTGCATTATTTGCATTGATTGCTGGTATGGCATTTACCAACAGTGGCCAGCAAATTTTTGTTCAAAATCTTTGGACATGGTTCAATGTTGGCGGTTTTGCACCAGGCATTAGCTTACATTTAGATGGCTTATCTTTACTCATGATGGGCATGATCACTGGTGTTGGTTTTTTAATCCACATCTTTGCGTCATGGTACATGCGTGGTGAAGAAGGTTATGCGCGCTTCTTCTCTTACTTCAACCTATTCGTTGCAAGCATGCTTGTGCTTGTATTAGGTGACAACTTAGCGTTGTTATTCTTAGGTTGGGAAGGCGTAGGTCTTTGTTCTTATTTGCTAATCGGTTTCTATTATGCAAACCCTGCAAATGGTTGGGCTGCGATCAAAGCATTTACAGTTACCCGCGTAGGTGACGTATTCTTACTTATCGCTTTATTCTTGCTTTACCATCAATTTGGTACGCTAAATACTCAGTACATTGTTGAACATGCAACAGAAGTAATGACGAAGAGTTCGTCACTTACCATCTGGACTGCATTAATGTTGTTCTTGGGTGCTGCTGGTAAATCTGCTCAAATTCCATTGCAAACATGGTTGGCAGATGCGATGGCAGGTCCAACACCTGTTTCTGCATTAATCCACGCAGCAACAATGGTAACGGCTGGTGTGTACTTATGCTGCCGTCTATTCAGCGTATTTGAGCTTGCGCCTCAGGTGATGCAATTCATTTCGGTAACAGGTGCTGTAACTTTATTAGTTGCAGGCTTTGCTGCTCTTGTGCAAACAGACATCAAACGTATTTTAGCTTACTCAACAATGAGTCAGTTAGGTTATATGTTTATGGCTGTAGGTGCAGAAGCGTATCAAGCTGGCTTGTTCCACATGTTGGCTCACGCATTCTTCAAAGCATTATTATTCTTGTCTTCTGGTGCAGTTATTCTTGCTTACCATCACGAACAAAATATTTTCAAAATGGGTGGTTTGTTCTACAAAAACAAATTCCTGTTTGCATGTTTTGCGATTGGTGGCGGTGCATTAGCAGCTATTCCATTCTTAACAATTGGCTTCTTCTCTAAAGATGCAATTCTTGGTGAAGTTTGGGTACAAGGTCAATCAATTGCTCTATACCACAGCTTATATTGGGCTGGTGTAGCAGGTGCATTCCTGACTTCAATCTATACGTTCCGTTTAATCTGGGTTGTATTCTTCGGTAAAGAAAATACGCATTACCATGAGATTAAAGGTGCAACGTATTGGGCACCATTAGGTATCTTGGCTGTATTGTCTACTTTCGTGGGTGCTGTATTAAAAGCTCCAGTAGCAGGCATTTTAAATACTGCGAAAATTCCTGAATTCCATGTTGCTGAACAATTTGTAGAAGGCATGCATGGTGCCGAGCATTTAGCTGTAGGTATTGCTCTTGTAGGCTTAGCTGTTGGTGTTGGTTTGTTTGCATTTGCTTACGGTGCTGTGAAATCGTTTGCTCAAACAAGTCTGGGTGCTGGCTTAGCTCATATTTGTCGTACTGCATTTGGTTTTGATGCGTTGTATGACATCGTTTTTGTTAAACCTTATTTATTCTTCGCCAAACTATTTGGTCGTGATCCAATTGATGGCTTGTGGCTTGTACTTCCTGCGCTTGTTAAAGGCGGAAACAGTTTTACAAGCTCACGTCAAACCGGTTCATTGCGTGAATACGCATCAAGCATGTCACTCGGTGTAGTGGTGTTATTGATGATCTTGATCGTTATTCAGGTAGTGGGGAAATAAAATGGAAAACAATTTAATTTTACCCGCGCTGATCCTTGTTCCGTTCATTGCAGGTTTTGCTTGTTGGTTAGTCGATAAACTCGACAAAACTTTGCCACGCTGGATTGCCTTAATTGGTATGCTCATTACCTTGGGCCTAGGTCTTGCACTTTGGCAAAGCGGAACTTATAGCTACGAGATGGGTTCAAAAGTCCCAACTTGGTCAGCTGAGTTCTATTTACCGTGGATTAAATCTCTCGGTATTGGCATTCACTTAGCGGTGGATGGCCTATCTTTACTCATGGTGTTATTAACAGCTTTACTTGGTGTACTTGCTGTTGGTTGTTCATGGGGCGAGATTCAAAAGAATGTTGGTTTCTTCCACTTAAACTTATTATGGAGTTTAGGTGGCGTTATTGGCGTGTTCTTGGCAATCGATTTGTTCTTATTCTTCTTCTTCTGGGAGATGATGCTTGTACCAATCTACTTCTTGATTGCGTTATGGGGTCATAAAGGTTCAAACGGCCGTTCACGTGTTTACGCTGCAACTAAGTTCTTCTTATATACGCAAATCGCTGGTTTAGTCATGTTAATCGGTATCCTTGGCCTTGTGGTCTACGGTTACATGATGACGGGTATGATCGGTTTTGATTACAACTATTTATTAGCTGTAGCGAATCGTTTACCTGCTGGCTTCGCGTATGGTTTCATGATCTGCTTCTTTATTGGTTTTGCAGTGAAGTTACCAGTGTTCCCATTACATGGCTGGTTACCAGATGCCCATGCTCAAGCTCCTACAGCAGGTTCTGTAGACTTGGCTGGTATCTTGATTAAAACAGCAGCGTATGGTTTGCTTCGTTTTGTAATTCCATTCTTCCCAGCAGCTTCTGCACAGTTTGCGGATATTGCGATTATTTTCGGTTTGATTGGTATTTTCTACGGCGCATGGTGTGCTTACCAGCAAACTGACATGAAACGTTTACTTGCGTATACGTCGATTTCACATATGGGTTTCATTTTACTTGCAATCTATGCAGGTAATATTTTGACCTTCCAAGGTCTAATGATCATGATGTTGGCACATGGTTTGTCATCAGCTGCATTGTTCATTATGTCTGGTCAAATCTATGAACGTTTGCATACACGTGATTTGCGCTTAATGGGTGGTCTTCGTGGCCAGCTTCAGTACTTGCCATTTTTCTTAATGTTCTTCGTAGCTGCTCTTGTGGGTGTGCCAGGTTTAGGTAACTTTATTGGTGAATTCCTGATTTTGATGGGTTCATTTAATAAATATCCTGTCTTCACGATTCTTGCTTCTATCAGCCTTGTATTTGCAGGTTTATATGGTTTGATCTTGATTCACCGTGCTTTATTCGGTGAACCGAACCCTGAACAAAAGCAACACTACACTAGTCCATTGAAAGACTTATCTGCTCGTGAAGTTGGTATTTTAATGATTTGTGTGATTGGTCTCGTTTGGCTTGGTATCTATCCACAAACATTCTTGGATGTATCTCATTCAAGTATGCAGTGGTTCGTCAATAGTTATGTACCAGTACAAGAAGTTGTTGAAACTGTTCAGCAAACAGCCACTCAACTTGACCATGTGGAGATCCAATAATCATGAACTTCACAGTATCATTCGCTACGCTTATGCCTTTAGCACCAGTGATGATTGTTGCGTTGACAACAGTCGTCGTTATGCTGTTAATCTCGATTAAGCGTAACCATAATTTAATCGCAACAACATCTGTTGTTGGTTTAAACCTTGCTGTGCTTTATATTTTATTAGAACTATTTGGCGGTAAATTTGTACCGGCAAATGTGATGGGCATGTTTATGGTTGATCCATTTACTATGTTCTATCAGTTCATGATTTTAGTTGCATCATTGGCTTGTTGTACTTTGTCTCATGCTTACATTGAGACTTATAAAGACAACCGTGAAGAACTCTATCTTCTGTTACTTGCTTCTGTAGCAGGTGCAATGTTGATGGTTGCAAGTTCTCACTATGCATCATTTTTCATTAGCCTTGAGTTAATGTCGATTCCTATATATGGCTTACTTGCTTATACACATCAACGTAGTCAGTCGCTCGAAGCTGGTATTAAATACCTTGTACTTTCGGCAACTGCTTCTGCAATGTTGTTGATGGGTATGGCATACATCTATGCTTATACGGGTTCACTTTCATTCTATGATTCTGTTCAAGCTTTATTTGGAGCAATCAGACAGCCAATGGTGTTATTAGGTTTAGCACTCATTATTTTTGCTGTTGCATTCAAGTTGTCGCTTGCACCGTTCCATAAATGGACACCAGATGTGTATGCAGGTGCTCCAGCTCCAATGGCAACTTTCTTAGCGACTGCTGCTAAAGTTGCGACGGTTGGTTTGTTTGTTCGTTATTTGCTTGCTTCTGGCGCAATCATGGTGAACTCGTTAGTGACTGTTTTGACAATCATTGCTGTATTGTCAATTTTAGTCGGTAACTTGCTTGCTGTTCGTCAAGTGAACTTAAAACGTATTTTGGGTTATTCATCTATTGCTCACTTTGGTTATTTGTTAATTGCTTTAATTAGCATGACATATGCAAGCTTGGGTAGCGTAACTGTTTATGTGGTTACTTATGTGTTAACGACGATTGGTGCCTTTGGTGCGGTAGCGTTAATGTCTAGTCCATATAACAACGTAGATGAAGCTCAAAGTCTTGCAGACTACCGTGGTTTGTTCTGGCGTCGTCCAGTACTTACAGCAACCTTAACAGTCATGATGTTATCTTTGGCTGGTATTCCATTAACAGCTGGCTTCATTGGTAAGTTCTTGGTTGTTATGGCTGCTGTAACGACTCAACACTGGTTCTTGGCTGCCGTAATTATTGTAGGTAGTGGTATCGGTTTGTACTATTACTTACGTGTGATGGTTGTGATGTACATGACTCCACCTGAAACTCCTCGTATCGATGCTGATGCTCATTGGGGACAAAAAGTGGGTGGTTTAATGGTATTAGCTGCTGCTGCATTAGTAATCATTTTGGGTGTATATCCAGATCCAATGATTAACTTGGCATTAAAAGCAGAAATTTTATCTCCATTACATTTCATGCTTTCGCAACAACAATAATTCTTGTGTACAAAAAAGCCTCCAAATATGGAGGCTTTTTTTTATTGATAGTTAAAAAAAGATTATAATAAATACGTTTTTATATTTTTAGGTAACATCTGTGGCCATTCAAGAAATTCGTCACCCACTTATTCGTCATAAATTAGGTTTATTGCGTCGTGCTGACATTAGTACTAAGAATTTCCGTGAGCTTGCTCAAGAAGTAACTATGTTATTGACTTATGAAGCAACGAAAGATTTACCAGTTGTGGATTGCGAAATTGATGGATGGGCTGGAACAGTTACTACTCAGCGTATTGCTGGTAAAAAAATAACGATTGTACCGATTTTACGTGCAGGTATTGGTATGCTTGATGGCGTACTTAACCTGATACCAAGTGCAAAAGTAAGTGTGTTGGGTCTTGAACGTGATGAGACAACGTTAGAAGTACGTACTTACTATAAAAAGTTAGTACCAGATGTGGCTAATCGTATTGCGATGATCATTGATCCAATGTTAGCAACGGGTAACTCTTTGGTTGCTGCAATTGATGTCTTAAAGGCGAGTGGATGTAAAGATATTCGTGTTATGGTATTAGTTGCCGCTCCTGAAGGAATTGCAAAAGTTGAAGCTGTACATCCTGATATTCAGCTTTATACTGCATCTATTGATGACGGTTTAAATGAACAAGGTTATATCGTTCCTGGTTTAGGCGATGCTGGCGACAAGATTTTTGGTAGTGTTCAAAAAGATTAATTTTTGAAATAGTCATAAAAAGAGACTTCATCAAACCGTATATTTTTAAGAGCGGAATTGAAAGTCTCTTTTTATTTACAGCAACGATTGGATGGGAAAAATAGGGGAAAGATTATGAAGCAAGAGTTTTATATTGGAAGAGTAAAACAATATAACGCTGATAAGGGGTTTGGTTTTATTGAAACCACTGAAGGAGATATTTTCTTTCATATTTCTGATTTCCCTGCAGAAGAAGGTGAGCCGAAAAGAAATGAAAAAGTGAGATTTCTTGCGGCAGACAATCAGGGGAAATTTAAGGCGATCAAAATTGAGCGTGTTGACCCAAACCCTGCGAAAACTAAGAAAAATAAAATTGCAGATCACAATAAAGCGATCACAAGTGAGTTATTGTCAAATTTCCGACGTTAATAATGAGTTAAATGTAATATATTAAAAGCACTTAAGTAATGAATTTATCAGACAAGTGTTTTGATGCGTTCAGAAAGATTAAGTGATTTAGAATTAAGGGAGATACGAGTTTCCCTTAATTTTTTAAAATGAATAATAAGATTAAAAATGGGGAAATATGGTTCAACGGGGAAAAATTAAACGCAGCAAATTCAAGCTGAGTTCAGGTGAATATATTAGTATATTTATCGTTGGGATCTTGGTTATTGTTGCGTGTGTTAGTTTCATGATATTGCACTATCGTCAGCAAGCTCAGCAACGTGCATCACAAGAAAAAGTACAATTATTAGTACAACAACAGAGGCAGATTATTGAAGCACAGCGTGCAGCTTTAGGTAAATTATCAGATGTCCAACTTTCTGAAAAAACCAAAAAGGCTTTAGCATTTACTCCTCAAACAGTTGCTTCTCAAACAGCCCCAGCCCCGGAACGAGTAAATTATGAAACATCGGCTTTTCATTGTGATGGGCGTGAGTATTGTACGCAAATGCATTCTTTAGAAGAGGCACGTTGGTTTGTAATAAATTGCCCGAATACTAAAATGGATGGTGATCATGATGGAGAGCCATGTGAAAATGATTCGAGATGGCATTAGAAGATCAGGCTTAAGCTTGATCTTCATCGCAGAATTTTAAAAATGCTTTAAGGCCCGGACCTTGATATTTTTGACGATGTACCAGCATATAAAGGGGACGGGTCAGTTGCCAAAATGGTGTATCTAAAATAACGAGTTGGCCTTTTTCACTTAAAGGTTCAATCGCTAGTTTTGAAATACAAGACATTCCTAAACCGCCAGCCACTATTTTTAAGATAGCTTCATTGTGCCCAAGCGTTAAACGAATGTTGGCATCTGGTAGATCTTGTAAAATTGCATTGTCAAAAACCTCACGAGTGCCCGAACCTTCTTCACGTAAGATCCATTCCACATCATGAAAATCTTGAGGAGTTAATGGGCGATTTAAACGTGTTAAAGGATGATCAGGAGAGCAGCATACAGCTAACTCATCATCGCGCCAATGAATACACTGGAGTTGAGGTAAGTGACAAGACCCTTCGATTAAAGCCAAATCTAGTTGGAACTGATTTACGGCTTCAATCATTTGGCGTGTATTACCCACTTGAAGTTGTAAATGAGCTTTTGGATGACGCTGTAAAAAGTTTGCCATTAAATCAGGCATTAAATAGTCACTAATGGTTAAAGTGGCCCCAATACGTAAATCAATACTCTGTAGCTCGCCTTTAGCTGCCTGCTCAAAAGCTTCACAGCGACCTAAAATTTCTAATGCTTGAGGTAGCAAAAAACGTCCAAGATCATTAAGCTGTAGGCGCTTCCCTAAACGATCAAATAAAGGCGCACCCAAGCCGTCTTCTAAATCGGCTAGAGCCATACTTGCTGCACTTTGCGTCAGTTTGACTGCATCACTGGCTTTAGTAACGGTTCCTTCTTGGGCGACTGCTACAAAAACAGCCAACTGGCGTAATGTCATCCGCATGTTTAAAAAGCCTTAACGTTTAAAAGTATTCATTATTTCGGCTGTCATGCTAACATGAGCGCACTATTTCATGCCACGTTGAAATCATGTCAATTGAAAAATTTAGCGTAGAAAAAGTTTTATCAGTTCATCGTTGGACCCCAACACTTTTCAGCTTTACCATGACTCGCCCTTCGCATTTTAAATTTACCGCAGGTCAGTTTGCGCGTATTGGTTTAAAAGTTGGTGACGAACTGGTTGTTCGTGCTTATTCAGTGGTGTCCTCTCCATTTGATGAAACGCTAGAGTTCTTCTCAATTGTTGTACCCGACGGCGCCTTTACTTCCAACTTACAGCATTTGAAAGTGGGGGATGAGCTTTATCTGGAAAAAATTCCTTATGGATATCTCACCTTGGCACGTTATCAGCAGCCTTTACCGCATGATTTATGGCTCTTGGCAACAGGTACAGGTTTAGCACCATTTTTGTCGATGCTACAAGACTTTGAGACTTGGTCTAATTATCAAAAGATTAATTTGGTCTACAGTGTTCGTACAGCAGATGAATTAGCTTATGTCGATCGTATTCAAGAGATTGCTGAAACTTTTGGGGAAGGGCATAACGGATTTAAGTTTATTCCGATTATTACCCGAGACTCATCTGCGCCATTGCATGAACGTTTACCAGTTTTAATCGAAAGTGGCGAACTAGAAAAAGCAGCAGGTTTGCAACTTAACTTTGCAACCAGTCACATCATGTTATGTGGGAACCCACAAATGGTTGACGATACCAAAGAGGCCTTAAAACGCCGAGGCTTGACGATGAATCGTCGTGGTGAAGGAAATATTGCAGTAGAAAATTATTGGTAATAAATCAAAAGTAAGATGTTTTATGGATATGTTTATTAATGGACAAACATATCCATAAATTCACGAATTTCTGAAATTGCGCCATCTACATCAGTTGAAAGCCAGGTGGGTTCAAAAAGCCCCGCATAATGTTCAAGACGATCTTGTGGAACGACTAAGCGAACAGGGCAGTCTTCTTCAAGTAAACGCCAAGGTAAAATTGGAACTTCATTGTCCAGAAAAATATTAATATTACGAATATCAACAATCATGGCATTAATGCAGTCAGGAAATGGCATGACAGAAAATTCTTCAGTACGACGACGAAAATACTCTAGATCACCCCATTTTAGTTCATAGCTTGGTTTATTAAATTCAATAATACCAATGAGATGCTCGTCTCTCGTCTGATGTAAGTAACATTGATGTGTGACGTCAGTGTCGAGATCAAGTGTTACGTTTTGCTGACGATACATCATAAAATAGAACAGCTTTAAAACAAGGGGGCTTATTATAGCCTATTTTATAAAAAGTAAGCGTTAAAACATATTGTATTACAAATAGAACTTCGACGAAGATTTTGAATAAACAGATATTATTTTTTTAATAGTCAAAATTAAACTGGCTAAATTTTATACTAAATTAATTATTTTAAAAGTAGAATTTTGCAACCATAGTCACCTACGCACAATGCTTTTTCACACAATGCAACAAACCAAATTGCTATGATGAATATAGGGTTAATGATAATAGAAGAGGGGAAAGAAGATGCATGATTTTTCAAAACCACCTCATGTGACGAGTGCCGAAGAGACTGCAAAAAAAAGAAGATTGCCAGTTTATATTTTAATTATTGTTGGGCTTTTTCTTCTTGCACTTATTGTCTATATGGTTGCTGATCACAATCAGACTCCTAAACAAGAAGGAGCTTTTCAACATGAGACCACCCCACATGTCATGATGGGTAATTCTGATTTGAAAACTTACAAAGGATAGTAAGCCCACCAGTATATCGCGATAGAAAGCCTTTGGGATGTGACCTAAAGGCTTTTTTTGCAATCTTTTGCATCAATTTGTTGTATTTATGCAGAAGTATGTTGATTGAAAAATATTCAAAACATAAGGTGACATAGACCGCATTTATTGTCATTTTTTTACAACGAACTGGTGTTTTTCATTTACTGATAACACTGAAAAGAACATAACAATTGAGGACATAACAATATGAATGAATTTTTTAATGGGCCTCGCGGCGCTCAGTTTGACGCGATGTATTACTGGGATCAGTTTCATCCTATTTTAGCTGCAATTGTCATCTTACTGGTGGGTTGGATAATCGCTTTATTAGTTGCGGCAGGCGTAAAAAAACTTCTGCAAAAATTAAATACGAATGCCAAATTATCTTCAGCTACAGGACGTGCTCCCAATATAGAAGGCCTCGTCTCTAAGGTCATATTCTGGTTTATTCTGATTCTTGCTGTTGTTGCTGCTTTAAATGTGCTCAACATTAGTGGAGTCAGTGGTCCATTTAGTAATATGGTGAATCAGGTACTCATCTATATTCCAAATATTATTGCCGCTGTGGTGGTGGGTTTTATTGGTTGGATTGTTGCTCGACTGGTGCGGGCAGGAATTACCAATGTTCTATCTAGAACTCAACTTGATGACAAATTAAGTAATGAAGTGGGCGTAGGGGGAATTAGTCAAAATATCGGTGAAATTCTTTACTGGCTTGTACTATTACTTTTCCTTCCGATTGTTTTATCAATATTAGGATTAACAGGCTTACTCATTCCAGTTCAAAATATGGTGAATGAGGCAATTGCTTTCTTACCTAATATTTTCATTGCTGGCGTTATCGTTTTTGTTGGTTATATCTTGGCAAAAATTGTACGCGGTATTGTTGAAGGTCTAATTAATAGCTTGGGTGTTCAAGCGCAAGCGGAAAAAATCGGGCTTTTCAAAAATTCTAATGTAGGCAAATTTCTAGGTTCATTTGTTTTTGCCATTATTATCATTACAACATTGATTGTCGCATTTGAAGCTTTAGGTATTCAGACCATTTCTCAGCCAGCGACAGCGATGCTAAATGAAATTTTACAGGCAATTCCAAACATTATTGCTGCTGGTTTAATTCTACTGGTTGCTTATATTGTTTCTCGTTTTGTTGGACGTCTAGTTGCAGAATTAATCGCTGGTACAGGTGTTGATGAAATTCCGGCAAAATTAGATGTACAACGTTTTTTAGGGCAAACGAAAGTTTCTAACGCAGTTGGTTGCCTAATTGTGTTCTTTACCATGCTGTTTGCAGTTTCTGAAGCTGCTGACCGTCTTGGTTTTGAACAGATTAGTGGTCTAATCGCAATGTTTATCCATTTTGGTGCAAACATTCTATTAGGCGCTGTCATCTTGGTGATTGGTTTCTGGCTTGCTAATGTTGTGGCAAATGTGGTGCAACGCGGTGAATATAATAGTTCACGTTGGTTAGGTAGTTTGGTTCGTGTCTTGATTATTGGCTTAGTCCTTGCGCTTGGTTTAAAAGCGATGGGTATTGCTGATTCGATTGTGAACCTTGCATTTGGCTTAACTCTAGGTGCAGTTGCAGTTGCTTTCGCGCTTGCATTTGGTTTGGGTGGTCGCCAACCAGCAGAAAGACTTCTATCTGATTTGCTCGATAAAGCGAAAAAAGAAGCAAATCATCCAAATCCTTTATATCAGCCATCTTCTAGTACGACAGGTAGCACATCACCATCAACAGTTTCATCTGATTCAAAAACAGCAGATTCTGCACAGGTAAACCCAGCACAACCACCTGTAAATAAACCATTTGGCTCTACGGGTGAAAATGATGAAATTTAGTGATTGAACTAATTTTCAGATAAACCGTACAAAAAATCTTTGATTTTTGTGATAAGTTCGACCACTCTATATGAGTGGTCGTTCTGTCTTTGACAGCTATAAAAACAAATAAGTGAGGAAAAT
>JAITLL010000066.1 GCA_031277915.1 Acinetobacter sp. | reverse complement strand
GTGCTTTCATTGAAGAAAATGCATTAAATGCAGATATTGATGCTTAATTGATAGCTAGATTCTAAATCAGTCTAGGGAGAGAAGATGATGAGTCAAAAAATTTTAGCAAGTATGCTGATCTCATGTGCGGTTTTAATGAGTCACTCTGCATTTGCAGCGGACTTGGAAGCTGACATGAAAACTTTAGCAAAGAGTACAAAAGCCTTTGCTGAAGCGAAAGATCTCAATAATGCGAAACAGCAGCTTGTAATTATGCGTCAGGCAGCAGTATCTTCAAAATATTCATTACCTCATAAGTTGGAAGGTTTACCACCAGAAAATGTACAGGTAAAGCAATACCAAGCAGGTTTAGATCAGTTAGTTGCTGAGATTGATCGTGTTACGGTTTTGGTAAATAAGGGTCAATTAGACCAAGCTAAAACTGAAGCAATTAACTTGGTGAACATCCGTAATGAGAACCACAAAAAATTTAGATAAGTTCATTTTGATCTAAATACAATAAAGGGAATGATTGATTCATTCCCTTTATTTTTTGTGCATTCAGTTTTATTAGAGCTAAAGCATATTAACTCTCTACTAAATCTGTAACCTGGATGAGCGCATGGCCAAATAAATATCCAGCTGTTAAAAGAATACAAATCCATAAAATAGCACCAACTACATTATAGATTAAAAATTTTCCATAACTCATATTGCTAGAGCCAGCAGCTAGTGGTGCAAAAGAACGCGCAAAAGGAATAAAACGTGCCAGAAGAATGGTTTTACCGCCGTGCTGTAAGAAATAGCGATTGGTTTTATTTAAGTATTCTTTCTTAATAAAACGTGATTTTGCTTCAAAAATACGATTACCAAAATGACGACCAATAGAGTAGTTCACAATATAACCTAGCGTAGCCGCAACGGTTAGCAAACTAATCATATAACCCAGATGCATCATTTCAATGACTGAGCACAGCGCACCTACTGTGAGAAGTAAGCTATCTCCAGGTAAAAAGAACATAAATACAAAGGCTGTTTCAGAAAAAATAATCAAAAAGAGGATGGCATAGACCCATGCGCCATACTCCTGAATTAAAATAGGTAAAAATTGTTCAAAATTAGTAATAAAATCAATAAAATTCATTCAGTTTGTCTGATCCCGAATTAAATACCTACTCAAGAAGGGTAAAACGAAGTTACAGAATTTAGTTAAATTATCTGTGTATGGCAACCCTTAAGATGTAGCTTAAGCTTTATATGTTATCAAATTTGAATCTATCTCAAAAATTTAACAGTTAAATGAAACCTTATTAGGCGTGACTCAGAATTTTATATAGTAGCGCAAATAAAGCTCTAATTTGAACTAAAAGCCAGTACGAGTATTTAAAAAACAAGTACTGGCAAGAACTTAGTTTTCGAAAGAGGCTTCCATTTCCTCAAGTTCCATCATGAGCTCTAAAAGCTGTTCTTCATATTGCTCAAGCTTAGCTTTAAGTTCAGTTTGTTCATTCATCAGCTTAAGTAAATCATCCTTGCGATTAGTTTCATATAATGAGCTATCTGCTAAAGCTTCTTCAATTTTGGCAAGCTGCGGTTGGAGCTTTTCAATTTGAGACTCAACTTTTTCAATATTTTTACGAATAGGTCGAGTTTGTTCACGACGGCGTGCTGCTTCTTTACGCTGTGCTTCTTTATCAACTTTAGTGGAAGCTGGGGCAGCAGATGATGAGTTATTCTGCGCTACAGCAGTTTGAGCATTAATTTGTTGCTGACGGGCTTCACGTAGCCATTTAGCATAATCCTGCAAATCACCTTCAAACTCGGTGCATTTACCGCCGTGCACTAAAAGAAGCTCGTCACATACACTAGCAATAAGTTGACGTTCGTGCGAAACCAGTACCACAGCGCCTTCAAAATCTTGTAAAGCCATACTCAGTGCATGACGCATATCAAGATCTAAATGGTTGGTTGGCTCATCGAGAATTAAAACATTTGGGCGCTGCCATACAATCAGTGCAAGAGCCAAACGAGCGCGTTCACCACCAGAAAAGCTTTCACATGGGGTATCCATACGTTCACCACTAAAGCCGAAACTACCTAAGAAAGAGCGTAGGGTAGCTTCACTAATTTGTTTATCTGCTATACGGGCAAGTTGCAACATTGGACTCGCATGGCCATCTAAAGCATCCATTTGGTGCTGTGCAAAGTAACCAATATTAAGTAGCTCGGAAGCTTTACGTTCACCGCTGAGTAATGGTAAATCACCAACCAAGCTCTTAATGAGAGTTGATTTACCTGCACCGTTCATGCCCAGTAAACCAATACGTGAGTTTGGGGTAATTTGAAGTTTAATTTTTTCAGCTATTTGTTTATTACCATAACCAATGCTGGCGTTTTCTAAAGTCAGCAATGGTGAACTCATTTTGGTTGGTTCACGGAAACTAAATGTAAATGGCGTATCTATATGAGCTGGTGCGAGTTGCTGCATACGCTCAAGTTGTTTAATACGACTTTGTGCCTGACGCGCTTTAGTGGCTTTTGCTTTAAAACGGTCAATAAACTTTTGTAAGTGAGCACGTGTTTCTTGCTGCTTCTCAAAAGCTTGTTGTTGTTGGGCTAAACGTTCACTCCGAGTTGTTTCAAATGTGGAGTAGTTACCGGTATAAAGCGTAAGTTCCTGATTCTCAATATGCAGAATATGATCGGTAATCGCATCTAAAAAGTCGCGGTCATGCGAAATTAAAATGAGCGTACCTTCATAGGCTTTAAGCCAGTCTTCTAACCACAAGATTGCGTCCAAATCTAAGTGGTTGGTTGGTTCATCTAGTAATAATAAATCGGAACGGCTCATAAGGGTACGCGCCAAATTTAAACGCATACGCCATCCACCAGAGAAACTCTCAACGTTCAAACGCAATTGATGCTCTAGAAAACCTAAGCCCGCCATGAGTTGGGCAGCTTTAGATGGTGCTGAATAACCATGAATTTCATCAAAACGGCCATGCAATTTTGCTAACTCAAAGTCACTTAGTTGATCTGGATGAGCAAGCTTATTTTGAATATCCCAAAATTCTTCATCACCTGAAAGAACAAAATCAATTGCAGGCATATCCAAAGCTTTTACTTCTTGTGCCATATGCGCAACGGTCCAGCCCGAAGGACGAGTAAGTGAACCTTCATCTGCACTTAAACTTCCAAGTAATGCTGCAAATAAAGTTGATTTACCTGCTCCATTGACCCCAGTCAGACCAATCTTCCAACCTGGGTGTAATTGCATAGACGCTTTTTGAAATAGAACACGTCCACCGCGGCGTAAAGAAACTTGGTCAAATTGAATCATCTTGTTTTATCGAGGTGAGTTAGGGATGCTGTATTTTAAAGAGAACTGACCGTGAAGACAAAGTTTTAGCAGTTTTAGTTCATAAATGCTGAGATTGCATGGATTAACTTATCTCTAGTAAAGCTATTCGTCTGAAAATATCTAAATTTTTAACGAGATAGAACACATTTAAAAAAATATGGCTAAAATAAAAACAATTTAAAGTTTGGTCGATAAATGAGCTGCTAATAAAACTAGACTAAGGAAAGTCAAATGAAAAAAGGATTGGGGATAATTGGTACAGTATTTTTCTGTGCTATGGGAACAGCACATGCCGGGCAAAATGTATGTGTATTCGATTTATTGGGAAAATCAGGTGAATCCTACAAAATGATGGAAGAGTGGGCGCTCGCAGCTAAAAGTTGGCAAACTGACATTACTTTAATTCCATTTCAAGATGAAGCTTTGGTAGATCGTAGACTACGTGAGGGAAAGTGTGACGCAGCTTATATGACCTCTATGCGAGCAAGAAATTATAATAAATTTGCAGGTTCGATTGATGCGATTGGTGGCGTGACCAGTAATGCAATTGCTCAAAAGGCGATTAGTTACGTTTTAGATCAACGTAATAGACATCGCATGGTAACTGCACAAAATGGGACAAACTACGAGGTTGTGGGTATTGTCCAGATTGGTTTGGCTTACTTGTTTGTAAGAGATAAAAGCTTGAACTCAATTGAAAAAGTACGCGGTACTAAATTTGCTATTTTGCAGTATGACGCAGCTCAAAAAATTATGGTTGAAAGTGTCGGTGCACATCCTATTCCATCAGAAATTACCGATTTTGTGAAAAAGTTTAATAATGGGCAAGTCGAAGCAATTGCTGCACCTGCTTATGCTTATAAACCTTTAGAAATTGGTAAAGGCGTAGGAACGAATGGAGCGATGTTCACTTTTCCTGTAGTTAACGTTACAGGGGATTTAATAACAAGAAATGATAGATTTCCAGCCAACTTTGGAATCAAGTCTCGTGAATGGTTTATTAAACAGTTACCGCAAAACTTTAATATGGTAAAACAGTTGGAAGCAGGGGTACCGCCTAAAATTAAATTAAATTTTTCAGCTGAGGATAAGCTGAAATATCAAAAAATATTGCGTGAAGGACGACTCAAATTAACCAAGCAAGGTGTCTATGATGCGACCATGATGAGTGTGCTGAAGCGTGCACGTTGTACGATTGAACGGACTAATTTTGAATGTACACTCAATGATGAGTAGTTTGTTTTTTAATCACAAAATCGCTACACATATTTCAAAGCTGAATATGGGTATGAAAATTGTGAATATAAAAAGTAACTTGCGGAAAATTAGAGTTTTTTACTTCTAATAAATAATTTAAATAGAACAAACAATGATCCAATCAGATAAAAATATTTGAGTAAAAGCTCTATTTTTTTCTAAAAAACATGATTAATATCTGTCTTTGAAAGGAAACTTCAAACAAAAAATCTATTCCGTGGAAGGATGAAGAAAATGAAAAAAATCGTACTTGCTATGGCTGCCGCTTCTGTTGTTGGTTTTTCTGCTTCAGCGCAAGCAGCGAGTACCGTGTGCGTATTCGACCTCTTAGGAAAAGCAGGCGACTCATATAAAATGATGGAAGAATGGGCTCTAGCTGCAAAAGGCTGGGGTACTGAAATTAACTTAGTTCCTCGTCAGGACGAGGCTGTTGCAGATAATGATTTTAAAGCTGGTAAATGTGATGCTGTGGCAATGACTGCTATGCGTGCACGCCAATATAACAAATTCGCAGGATCTATCGATTCACTCGGCGGTGTTCCTAATAACCAAATCGCACAGCGTGCTATTACCTATGTATTAGATGCACGTAATGCTGCAAAAATGACAACTAACCTTGGTGGTAAAAAATACGAAGTTGCTGGTATCTCTCCGCTAGGTTCAGCATTTATTTTCGTACGTGACAAAAACATCAACTCTGTTGAAAAAGCTGCGGGTAAAAAATTCGCCGTGTTAGGCTATGACGATGCACAAAAAATTATGGTGCAGCGTGTAGGTGCCCAGGCAGTTCTTTCTGATATTTCAAACTTTGCTGCTAAATTTAACAATGGTCAGGTAGATATGGTAGGTGCTCCTGCTTATGCATACAAACCATTAGAACTGAACAAAGGTTTAGGTGCAAACGGTGTAATGTGGAACTTCCCAGTTTTACACGTAACTGCTGACCTTGTATTACGTGCAGATAAATTCCCAGCAGGCTTTGGTCAAAAATCTCGTGATTGGTTCGTAAAACAATTACCTAAAAACTTTGCAATGATTAACCGCCTAGAAGCACAGATTCCGGGTAAATACAAAATGAACTTAAGTGCTGAAGACAAACTTAAGTATCAAAAAATGTTGCGTGATGGCCGTATGGACTTAACGAAACGTGGTGTTTACGATGCAGGAATGATGTCTGTATTGAAAAAAGCACGTTGTTCTGTAGACAAAGCTAACTTTGAATGTTCAATGGCTGGTGAATAATTCATATTGATCTTAAAAGCCTAGACTTAGTTCTAGGCTTTTTTGCTTTATATAGGCTGTCAATTCAGCCATTGTGATTGATTAAAAAGTCGCTAATCTAAATTAAGGATAAAACTTCATCTGGATATATGAAGGTATTAAAACGCAACAAGGACGTGAGCGATCAAAGAGTTGCTATAGATATTTAAATAGTTATTTTTCTTTAATTTAGCTCATATAAACAGAACTGCTCGTAAAAATATCTTAATAATGAATTTTAGATGAAGCATGTCTCCTAAGAATCATGCCAACCAGCGTGAAGTTTCTTGATGCCAAAAACAAAAAATCTACAAGGAAAGGAAAAGAATATGCGATTTTCCAAAATACTTTTACTTGCGATGGGACTAACAACAATTTCATTTGCAGCTGAAGCTAAACAAACAGTATGTGTTTTTGATTTCGTTGGTAAAAATGGCGATGTCTATGCGCTTATGAAGGATTATCAACTTGCAGCTAAAAACTGGGGAGCTGATATCGAACTTAAAGTAAATCAAAATGAAGCAGTGATAGCAGAAGATTTTAAAGCTGGTAAATGTGATGGTATTAGTGTGTCAGGGATGCGTGGTCGCCAATTTAACTCATTTACTGGGTCATTAGATGCGATCGGGGCCATTCCTGACCTAAAGCTTGCTGTTAAAGTTATGCAAGGTTTAGCGAGTCCAACTTTTAGTAAATATATGGTTAATGGTCGCTATGAGGTAGTGGGCGTTATTCCCGTAGGCGATGCTTACCTTTTAGTAAACGACCGCAACATTAATACAGTAGCGAAAGCTGCAGGTAAAAAAATTGCTGTACTTGACTATGATGAAGCGCAAAAGATTATGGTTCAGCAGGTCGGTGCGCAGGCAGTGAGTGCAGATGTGACTAATTTTGGCGCTAAATTTAATAACCATCAGGTCGATATTATTGGTGCACCAGCAGCAGCGTTTAAACCTTTAGAGTTGCAAAAGGGCTTAGGTACGAAAGGAGCAATTGTTAATTATCCAATTTTACAGGTGACAGGAAATATTATTATCCGTCCAGATAAATTCCCAGCTGGATTTGGTCAGAAATCTCGAGAATGGGTGGCAGGTCAGTTACCACGTGCCTTTACCATCTTAGGTAAAATGAAAGCTGATATTCCACAAAAATACTGGATGGATGTTCCTGCTGCCGATAAACCGGGTTATCAAAAGCTTATGCGTGAATCACGAATTAATCTTACAAAGCGTGGTGCTTATGATAAACGCATGATGAAATTATTATGGCAATTCCGTTGTAAACAAGATGCGAAAAACTTCGAATGTGGTTTACAAGATGAGAATTACAAATAATCTTGATAAAAATACTCAAGATTCGCTTTAAACTTCGAAGACAGACCCTATATTGATTATGCTATACTCAATATAGGGTCTTTTTTATTTTGAAAGGCACAGCAAAATCCGAGGAACAATCATCATGAATGCCCAAACTCTAGTTTTGACAGATAATGCTGCCAATAAGGTACGCCAACTCCGTGATAGTGAAGGGAATGACGATCTCATGTTACGTGTATATGTAACAGGTGGTGGATGTTCAGGATTTTCGTATGGCTTCAATTTTGCTGAAAGTGTAAATGAAGATGATGCAGAATTCGTAAATGGCGATGTGAAAATGCTTGTCGACTCACTTAGCTATCAATATCTAATTGGTTCGGTGGTTGACTATGTAGAAGGCCTTGAAGGTTCACGTTTTATCGTGCAAAACCCGAATGCAACAACAACATGTGGTTGTGGTTCTTCATTCTCGATTTAAAAGAATTTTAAAATAAAAAAACCTCTCCATGACGAGAGGTTTTTTTATTGATCAGCTTATGATTTTTTGCTGATAGATTCTAAAAAATACTGCACAAGTTCAGGTGCATTCTGATAGGGAATCCAATGTGACGCATCCATAAAAACTGCGTCATAACTATTTTTAAAATAATGTGAGTTTAGCTCCGCACTTTTTTCTGTAACGGCAATATCATGTTTACCCCAGATAAAAAGAGTAGGGACATCTATGGCTTTAAACGGATTTTGAGGTTTGTCCCAAAAAAAGCCACGATACCAATTCAACGCCGTAGTTAATCTATTTTCTTTTATAAACTCATTCTCGAATATTTCAATTTGCTGTTCAGTCATGCCTGATGACTTTAGAAACTTACGGCCTAATTTCGGTATCTTTTTAAATAAAAGTTCGGGCAAAACAGGAAGCTGAAAAATTGCAAAATAATAAGATTTAAAAAGTTGTCTACTGGTTAAACAGGCTTTTAAAAAAGCGGCTTGATGAGGGACAGAAACTAAAGTGAGATGTTGAATATATTGTGGATACTTTATAGTAACACCCGAAGCGATTGCCGAGCCCCAATCATGTCCGATTAAATAAACTGGCTGACCAAGCTGTTTAATCAAACTCGCAGCATCTTCAACTAGCTCACTTAAAGCATATTGAAAGCGACTTTGGGGGCTAGCATTTAAACTATACCCACGTTGATGAATCGCAAGTGTTCGAAACCCATGCTGATGCAATAATTCAGAGGTTTGCTCCCAACTATGGGCCGTTTCAGGAAAACCATGTAATAAAACCACGAGTGGATCATCGATAGGGCCTGAATCAATTACATCGAATGTCCAAGCCCCACGTGTGTATTGATGAATACGGTTGGTCAGATCCATATAAACATGCCTTAAATTATTTTTGTCGGCATTTATCATGAGTTTTTATGCTCATTTAAATAACAGCATTTCGGGTCAGTAAATGTGCTATGAGGTCGAATCTAACTAATCAAATCAATAAATAATTTTATACCGCTGTGATCGTGCCTAGAATTCTAAAATCCGAAGCACCTGTTACTGCGGGCAAATTACCACTTAAACCATTTACAAAACGCATTGCTAACCATGCAAATGCTGTAGCCTCAACCCAAGTAGGGGAGAGCCCTAAAACATCTGTAGGTTGAACAGACCAATTGTGCTTACGAAGACGCCAGCGTAATTGCTCTAATAAATAAGAGTTATAAGCACCGCCACCACATACATATACTTCACCTGTTTCCATCTCAGAACGATAAATCGCTTTTTGAATGGCACGCACAGTAAGCTTTAATAAAGTGGCTTGGATGTTTTCAGGTGTATTTTCTAACTCATCGTAAGTTAAATCGTTTCGCCAATCGATTAACTGATCATCTAACCAGTCAATATTGAAATCTTCACGTCCTGTGCTCTTAGGCGGTTCTTTAGAAAAATATTCATGTGCATGAAGACGGTCGAGTAAAGAGCGAATAGGATGACCATAGGCAGCCCAATCGCCATTTTCATCATATGGATGACCTGTATGGCGATGACACCACGCATCCATCAAAATATTTGCAGGACCTGTATCAAACCCAAAGACACCGTCAGGGTTGTTGGCAGGCAACATGCTTACATTGGCAATACCACCCAAATTCAAAATCACACGATGAATGCTTGGATGTTGAAATAATGCTTGATGGAAAGCTGGGACTAATGGAGCACCTTGTCCGCCTGCTGCCATATCTCTACGACGGAAATCAGAAACAACCGGAATTTGAGTGATTTCGGTAATAATGTTGGGATCGCCAATTTGTAGCGTAAAGCCATGCTCTGGACGGTGACGAATGGTTTGCCCATGCGAACCAATTGCTTTTATTTGGCTACGATCTAATTGATGCTTTTCAATTAAGGTATTAATTCCGTGACCAATCATTTTGGCTAGAGCAACATCAGCTTTACCCATACGGTCAATTTCATTGTCATCAGGTAAAGTTAATGCCATAAGCTCATCACGTAATTCGGGTTCGAATGGAACTGTAAGAGTGGCATGAAGTTGTAGTGGTTCAAATGAAGCCGCCACAATATCCACACCATCCATACTAGTGCCAGTCATTACGCCGATATAGATTGCGCTCATATGCAACTTCCCCTGCAAGACGCTGAAAAAATGTTAGTATATCGCACAAATTGAATAACTGATGTGTTTAGGTTTTGTGATGTCAAATTTCTTGCCCGCCGAAGAACAGCTTGCCCTCATCCAACGAGGCACGCACGAAATTATTTCAGAAGAAGATTTACTGAAAAAGCTTAAAGAGAATCGTCCTCTTAAAATTAAAGCTGGTTTTGACCCTACAGCACCAGATTTACATTTAGGACATACGGTTCTTATTAATAAATTAAAAACTTTCCAAGATTTGGGCCATGAGGTTACTTTCTTGATTGGTGACTATACTGCCATGATTGGTGACCCAACTGGTAAAAGTGCAACGCGTCCGCCGTTGTCACGTGAACAAGTCGAAGCTAACGCTAAAACTTATCAAGAACAAGTTTTCAAAATATTAGACCCAAATAAAACAAAAGTACGTTTTAACTCAGAATGGTTTAATCAAAAGTCTGCTGCTGACCTTATTCAATTAGCAAGCCAGCAAACTGTATCGCGTATGTTAGAACGTGATGATTTTACGAAGCGCTATAGTAACCATCAGCCAATTGCAATCCATGAGTTTTTATATCCTTTAGTTCAAGGTTATGACTCAATTGCGCTTGAAGCTGACGTTGAGTTAGGCGGTACAGACCAGACCTTTAACTTACTTATGGGTCGTACTTTACAAAGCCGTTATGGCCAAGAATCACAAGTATGTATCACTGTGCCGATTCTAGAAGGTCTAGATGGCGTAAATAAAATGTCTAAATCTTTAGGTAACTATATTGGTGTATTTGATACACCAGGGGCAATGTACCAAAAAGTTTTATCAATGCCAGACTCTTTAATCGAACGCTATTTCGATTTATTAAGTTTTAAATCTCTCGATGAGATCAAAGCTTTATTAGATGAAATTGCTGCTGGTCGTAACCCACAAGAAGTAAAACGTATTCTTGCGCTTGAGCTAGTTGAACGCTTCCATGATGCAGAAGC
>JAITLL010000059.1 GCA_031277915.1 Acinetobacter sp. | reverse complement strand
GCAATACCCAAGTTACCTTCAGAGTTTTCAAAATCAATCGGGTTTACTTTATGTGGCATAGTCGAAGAACCAACTTCACCTTCTTTCAAACGTTGTTTGAAGAAACCGAGTGAGATATAACCCCATACGTCACGGTTAAAGTCGATTAAAATGGTATTGAAGCGACGTAACGCATCGAACAACTCAGCCATATAGTCATGTGGCTCGATTTGTGTTGTATACGGGTTGAACGCTAAACCTAAAGACTCAACAAAAGCTTGTGCGTGTGCAGCCCAGTCAACATCTGGATAAGCAGAAAGGTGAGCATTGTAGTTACCTACTGCGCCGTTGATTTTGCCTAATAATTCAACATTTTCAAACTGTTTGATTTGACGAGCTAAACGATATGCAACGTTTGCCATTTCTTTACCCAAAGTTGTTGGGCTAGCAGTTTGACCATGTGTACGAGACAACATTGGTTGTTCAGCATGAGTGGTTGCCAAAGCAGAGATTGCATTTAAAATTTGTTTCATGCTTGATACTAAAACTTCACGACCGTTTTTAAGCATAAGTGCATGAGACAAGTTGTTGATGTCTTCTGATGTACAAGCAAAGTGGATGAATTCCCCCGCATTTTGTAATTCAGTAATACCTGCAATTTTCTCTTTCAAGAAATATTCAACTGCTTTTACGTCATGGTTAGTTGTACGTTCAATTTCTTTAATGCGATTCGCATCTTCTTCTGAGAAGTTACTTACGATTGTATCTAAAGCTGCATTTGTTTCATTTGAAAAAGGAGCAACTTCAATAATTTCTGGGCGGTTAGAAAGCGCTTGTAACCAACGCACTTCTACAGTGACACGAGCATGGATTAAACCAAACTCAGAAAGAAAAGGGCGTAGCGCATCACATTTGCTGGCATAACGTCCATCTAATGGTGACAGTGCGGTTAAAGCGTTCATAACGATTCCTTAATGTTGGAATAAACATAAAACAAAAATAATCTCGGTACAGTCTTAGACAACCTGGTACTGTAAACGAGCAAGTGCTTGAATATCCTGTAGCAATTTACGTTTGCTAAAAATCATGTTCCATGAACTACCGCCGAGTTGTCGCCATAAATGAGCCATTTGTAGCCCTGTAAAAAGACAAGCACGGATGCGGTTGGTATGGTTGGTATCTTTAAATGCCTCAGCATTACCACGAACAAGAATGCGTGGATTAATTTGCCCAGCAGTATCAACATAGGTTTGAGCCAAATTGGCTAAAATGCTTGGATGTAAATAATTATTATCAAAAAAAGAAAGTTGTTTTAAAATTTTCTGCTGCGCTTTTTCAATAATGGCCACATATTCAGGATTGCTATAGACCTTTTTTTCTAATTGCAAAAGTGACATCGCGTAAGACATAGGAAGTTTTGCACTACGCATTTTAGGCAAACGAGATTTAGGCACATTGGTAAAAGGCTGAGTAATACAATTTTCGAGTGTCTTAAGACCTAATGAAATATCAGCCAGTTGATTAAAAAAATCTAATGTCTGAACATTATTATTATTTATTGTAGGGCGAATATTTAAACTCGCCTTTATTAATAACTCAAAATAAAAGTTACCGCTTTCACCAATACTTTGTTGACCAGTCATCGCAGTCATATGTGTAAGCTGGGTCGCTTGGAATACCCCAGCCAAGGCAAGGGCACGGTTTTGGCGAACATTCAAGGCTTGTGATTGTTGAAAGGGTAACTCCACCATGCCATTCATTCCCTTAAATAAAATCTGGTGTAGGGGCATTTGTATGGTGAATCACACCCCCGCCTAGGCAAACTTCATCCGAATAAAATACAACACTTTGGCCCGGTGTAACTGCGCGTTGAGGTTCATCAAACACAACACGAATACCGTGCTCACTATTTTCATCTATAAACACTGTGCAAGCCTGATCAGGCTGACGATAACGTGTTTTGGCAGTACAACGTAATCCTTCTGCTGGAATATCTTGCTCACCAGCAACCCAGTCAATTGACTCACTCCAAAGCTGTGTACTTTGCATAAGTGGGTGTTCATGTCCTTGGCCTACAACTAAACGGTTATTGGCAAGGTCTTTATGAAGTACAAACCATGCACCTTCTGCTGCACCTTTTAGTCCGCCAAGACCAATACCGCCACGCTGACCGAGCGTATAGTACATCAGACCGTGATGTTCACCAACTTCTTTACCGTTATCCAGCACGATTTTACCTGGTTGAGCGGGTAAATATTGTTTAAGGAAGTCATTAAAACGGCGTTCGCCGATAAAACATATACCAGTTGAATCTTTTTTCTTCGCAGTTGCTAAGTCCAGTTCTTCGGCAATTCTACGCACTTCTGGTTTTTCAATTTCACCAACTGGGAATAGGGTTTTATTAATTTCACGGCCATGCACTGCATGCAAGAAATAGGTTTGGTCTTTGTTGTTATCTAAACCACGTAATAAAGGTGCATATGCTTCACCTTTAGAGTTATAAGCAGTTTCAGCACGACGAGCATAATGACCTGTTGCAATAAAATCTGCACCTAAAGTCATGGCATGGTCTAAAAATGCACGAAACTTAATTTCTTTATTACATAAGATATCTGGGTTTGGGGTACGACCAGCTGCATATTCAGCTAAGAAAAGCTCAAACACGCGATCCCAATATTCCATGGCAAAGTTTGCTGTATGGAGTTTAATACCTATTTTATCAGCTACTGCTTGGGCATCGGCTAAATCTTCCATTGCTGTGCAGTATTCCGTGCCGTCATCTTCCTCCCAGTTTTTCATGAAAAGACCTTCAACTTGATAACCCTGTTGAAGTAAAAGCGCCGCAGAAACAGATGAATCTACGCCACCAGACATACCGACGATGACACGTTGTTGCATAGGACTAGGCATCCAAATGAGAAGTTAATGAGGGAGAGAATGGGTGCTCATAAATAAGAGCCAAAGGATAATGTTGACCTTTCATGGCGTCTTCAATGGCTTTAATGACAAGAGGACTACGGGCACGGGCAGATTCTTGAAGCTCATCTAGAGTCATCCAGACAGCAGAAACAATACCTGTATCAAGTTTAGGGTCGCTTTCGACGTGAGTGACATGTGCTAAAAAGCAGAAGCGATAATAAGTACGGTCCGGAAACATAGGTGGGGTATATGTATAAATACCGAGTAAGGCATCTATCTCAACATGGTGACCCGTTTCTTCAAATGTTTCACGAATAGCAGCTTCTGTTAACGTTTCACCACATTCCACATGACCAGCAGGTTGATTAAACACTGTGTGTACAAAACCTTCGCTATGTTCTTCGACAAAAAGATAGCGTCCATCTTTTTCTACGACTGTAGCAACAGTGACATGAGGAGTCCATGCGGCCATAAAAAAGCACCATGAATTTAAAAGTCGTATGATACGAAATTTAGGGGTTTTTGGCTACGGTGATCTTTCAAACGATAGAGAATGATAAAAACTCTATCATTTGAAAAAAGTGGAGTTCAATTAAGTTGATTGGGTATCTTTATGGTTATTTTGCACTTTTACGTAATGTCTTGCTGAATAAGGTAAAAATGCCAATTCTTTTTCAGTTAGAGGGCGTATTTGCTGTACAGGGCTTCCCACATAGAGATAACCACTTTTTAAAACTTTACGAGGTGGAACTAAACTACCTGCACCAATCATCACGTCATCTTCAATAATAACATCATCTAAAATAACAGTATTGATACCTATTAAAACACGGTTGCCAATTGTACAGCCATGTAAAGTGACATGATGACCCACAGTCACATCTTCTCCAATAATAAGGGGTGAACCATTAGGCTTGGCATCATTTTTATGGCTGACATGTAACATACAATGGTCTTGTACATTACTGTTTTTACCAATTTGAATGCTATTTACATCACCACGTATAACTGCAAAAGGCCATACCGAAACATTTTCGGCCAATTTGACATCCCCTACAACCACTGACATTTCATCAATGTAACAACTAGAGTCAACTTGTGGATGATGATCTAAATAAGGACGAATGTTTTTTGTCATGAGAGGCATCAAAATAAAATTTAGTAAAATTATAAAATAAAAAAGCACTCAGACTAAATAGCATGAGTGCTTAATTTGACTATTCTAAAATTAGAATAAGCCGCTAAAAAATAGTTTGATATGATCAATCATACGTGCGAAGAAACTTGCTTCTTCAACTGGTTTTAAAGCAACTAAAGGTTTTTCAGCAATTACTTTGCCATCTAAACTCGCAACAAGTTTACCAACCACTTGTCCCTTTTGTAGAGGAGCTTTAAGGTTTGGCTGTACCACCAATTGAGTCTTAATGCCACCTGCTTTGCCTTTAGGCATGGTGACATTGAAGTTCTCTGCTAAACCAATTTGAACTTCATTTTCTTTACCGAACCATACTTTCGCTTTTGCAAGAACTTGGTTAGCAGGTTGAACATTTGCAGTTTCAAAATTCGCAAAGCCCCAAGACAACAACTCACGTGTTTGGTTTGCACGCTCATTAACGCTATTGGTACCAAAAATAACTGAGATTAGACGCATTGGACCACGTTTACTCGAAGTCGTTAAACAGTAACCAGCTTCATCAGTATGACCTGTTTTTAAACCATCAACACTTGGGTCTGTGTAAAGTAAAGCATTACGGTTACCTTGTTTGATACCGTTAAATGTAAATTCTTTCTCAGAATAAATCGGATAGTATCTTGAGCTATCTTTAATAATATGTTGGGCTAAAACTGCCATATCTTTTGCAGTTGAATAATGACCTTCCGCAGGTAAGCCCGTTGAGTTCATAAACTGGGTATTCGTCATGCCAATACGTTTTGCTTCCTGATTCATGAGGTGAGCAAAAGTACCTTCATTTCCAGCAATGTGTTCAGCCATTGCTTTTGATGCATCATTACCTGACTGAATGATAATGCCTCGAAGCATTTCTAAAACAGTTGCTGTACCATTTAATGGAACATACATACATGATTCAGAGCTGCTTCCTTTACACCAAGCAGATTCGTTCATGCGAACCTGTTCATTTTCAGTCAGCTGACCTTTTAATAATTTTTGTTCAATGATGTAGCTTGTCATCATTTTGGTCATAGAAGCGGGAGCAAGCTTTTCATTTTCATTTTTAGAAGCGAGAATTTGTCCTGTCTCGTAATCCATTAATACATAAGACTTATTATTTAGTTCTGGCGGAGCTGATAAGACAGTTGCTGCATAAGAAAAACTTGGTAAGAGGAGGAGTGCAGCAATAGCGCTTTTTCGAGTCATTCTAGGTAATTCCAATATCTTGTATGAAGCAGAAGAGCCTAGCATTTTAGGACAAAGCAAAGCCGACTTCTATGGGGGAAGTCGGCTTTTTCAAACAGTATTGTAACTAGAGAGTTTTTAACTAATTTAGTTTTGCGATTGATAAGCTTTTACGTCTTGACAAACTAACGTATTTTGCTCGTTACCAGCAGCTTTTGCATCATTGCGTGCTTCTTTTAAGACTTTCTTAAAACTTTTGTCTTTTGTACGCTTTTCTAAAGCTGCAACTGGATCTGCTTCATTTGGCAAATAGTCTTTTACAAGACGTTCATAACCTTGAGCAAATTCTGCATCTTTTTTACCAATCAAACTTGGGCAAATTTCAGAAAGTACTTGAATGGCTGCTAATTCTTCCGGTGTAGTACCTTTAGTAGGTGTAACTTCAACAACATTTTCATTTTCAGTTTTCTTGTCAGCTGTTTTTTTCTTGTCAGCAGCATAACCCACTGTTGCCATTGTCATGAGTAAAACAACAGAAAGTGATTGAACTAAGCTTTTTTTCATAAACATGGATAACCTGAAACAAAAAGTTGAAATATGCCGATAGCTTAAACAATTTAAACGCTAAAAAAATGGAAAAAATGTATTGTTATGTAGGTTTTCTGCTTTATACAAACAGAAAACCCTAAAGGAAAGCATGAATAAGATAAAACCTTAATCTTTATAATTTACCACTTCTTCACAGAGTTCATGCTGTTCATGATGATCCATTTCTTTGGCGGCCTGACGAGCTTCATTTAACAATGTCTTATATTCTGAATCATTTTGCAGCACAGAGAAGGTGATTGATTTATTGGAATAACCACCAAGGTACATTGCAATAATCTTTTTAGTATTGGTTTCAAGATTTTTATTTGAACCAACAAAAGTAGGGCAAATTTCTTGTAAAACTTGAGTAGATGCAATGTCATCTTTAATTAAGCTATCAGCTTCTTGTGTCGAGATACCCTCATCAGCAAAAACCGTTTGACTACACAATGTGATACTGATCCCCAATACCTGAAAAAAAGGAGCGAAAGTTTTCATTTTTTCACAATTTTATAATGCTATGGAGGCATAAATATATATAATTCAACAAATAATTCAATTGAGAAAACCTTCGGGTTTATTTGTCGAGAAAGATTTTTAGTGAATATTTTAATTGCGAATGATGACGGTGTCTTTGCACCAGGTATACAAGCTTTAGCCGAAGCGTTAAAACCATTAGGCCGTGTTGTCGTGGTTGCTCCAGAAAGTGAAAGAAGCGGTTTTTCGAGTGCTTTAACTTTAGATCGCCCTTTACGTCCTATTCAAATTGCTGAAGATGTATGGGCTGTGAATGGAACGCCAGCCGATTGTGTTTATTTGTCCATGAATGGATTATTTGATTTCGAGTTTGATTTAGTCGTTAGCGGAATTAATAGTGGGGCAAATTTAGGTGATGATGTTCTATATTCAGGTACTGTTGGTGCTGCATTTGAAGGGCGTTTAATGAAGCAGCCAGCCATTGCTGTTTCTTTGGCTGGGTCGGATGTACGTTCATATAATCATAAAGATGATTATGCGCAAGCAGCGAAATGGGTACATGACTTTATTGCCAAGGGGCTACCTGCATTACCACCGCGACATATTTTTAATATTAATATTCCAGATGTACCACAGCTGAAGGGTACTCAAATTACTTACCAAGGCCGCCGTGCCCAATCTAAACCAATCACGAGTCATGTCGACCCACGAGGCCGTCAAGTTTACTGGATTGGGCTTGCTGGCGAGGCAGTTACTGACCCGCAGCGTATTGCAAGTCAAATTCAATCTGACTTTTTTGCGGTTGCGAATGGTTTTGTGAGTGTGACCCCGATTCAGATGGATGCAACAAACTATGCTGTTTTAGAAGATTTGCAGTCCAGTTTGGGTCAATAATTGCTATCAAGTGTTATAACTTTGTGAATAAAGAAAAAGAGGAACATGTTTCCTCTTACTTTTTTGATACTCTTAGCCGAAATGATTTGTAGCATTTAGTGAGGGAGATCGATGCATTTAACTGGGCAACAAAGCAGATTGCATATTCAAAGAGACAAAATAATGAAAATTATGATGTTGTCTGTAGCTGTAGGTTTTACTGTTGCAATGGCAGGATGTGCTTCTAAACCACAAATTAATAATAGTTCTCGCTTTGCAATGGCTCCTAACTATTACACAGTTCGTTCAGGTGATACTCTAAGTGGTATTGCAATGCGTTATGGTCTGGATTATGTCAGTGTTGCACAGATGAACGGTATTGCTCCGCCGTATCGTATTTATGTAAACCAGTCGTTACGTTTGAAGAGCTCTTCTTCATCGAAAACAGTATCGACACAAGTCATGGCGCAACCAGAACCAATTAAGCGTCAAACAATAGCTTTACCAACCACAACACCAACAAGAACGGCACCACCAACGACAACTCCACCACCTGTTGCATCATCAACGAATACAACGGTGGGTACTTCTCTTCCAAGCTCAAGCTTGCGTTGGGTGAAACCAAATAATGGTCCAGTGATCCAAGGATTTAATTTGGCGAATAATGTCAAAGGAATTCGTTACGGTGGTAACCAAGGTGACCCTATTTATGCTGCGGCTGATGGTCAAGTTGTATACGCGGCTGATGGTCTAAAAGAATATGGTAATTTAGTCTTAATTAAGCATATTGATGGTTATATCAGTGCGTATGCCCACAATAGCAAGATGATTGTGAAGAGTGGAGATAATGTAACTGCAGGGCAAAAGATTGCTGAAATGGGCTCTTCAGGTGCTTCAAGAGTTATGCTTGAATTCCAAATTCGCCTTGACGGTAAGCCAATCAATCCGGCAAATCTTTTACCAAATTAGCTAATGCAATAAATATAGGTTTCCTCGTATAATGTAATTGGTTGCTTTCATTACAACAATAAGCATTTTTTATAAATTTAGAATTAGATTTGAGGAAACCTATGTTAGATCAGCTTCGTGCGATGGGTGTTTTTGCTTGTGTGGTTGAAAAAAGTTCATTTAGTGGCGCAGCACGTGAATTAGGTATTACGACAAGTGCTGTAAGTCAGCAAATACGTTCTCTCGAAAACGAAATGGATGTAATTTTATTACACCGTTCTACTCGAAAACTTAGTTTAACCGAGGCTGGACAGGCTTTTTTCTCAAGTTGCCAAGAAATGTTGGCAGCAGCAGAAAGAGGCAAGATCCGAATTAATGAATTAAGAGACGATTTGATTGGGGATTTGCGCATTGCAACTACACCAGATTTAGCGGTTCAGCACATTATTCCTGCTTTATCTCATTGGATGTCTGCTCATCGTGGTTTATCTGTTCATTTTGAAGTAGGTCATCGTTATATTGACTTAATCGAAGAACGAATTGATATTGCTGTACGTATGAGTTCTACACCAGTAGAAGAGAGTAGCTCAGTTGTTCCAATGGCTTTTGTCGATCAGATTTTGGTAGCCTCTCCCAGCTATCTCAATCAATCAAGCCCGATTTTACATCCAAACGATTTAAACAATCATGAATTGCTTTCTATTAATGCAATGAGTGAAGCACGTAGTTTTAATTTTCAGCACGCCAAAACTGGTGAAAAATTAAATATTGAAATGATAAGCCGTTTGCAAAGTAATAATTTGCAAGTTGCTAAAGCGCTATGTCAGCAAGGACATGGTATTGCCAGAATTCTATATTTAGATGCTCAAAAAGAACTTAAGGCTGGTTCTTTAATTGAAATCCTTCCTGATTGGAAACTCCCGGCTTTCACTTTATATGCAGAAACTGCCAAACACGATCAACAACCGATGAAGATTCAACGCTGTGTTGAAGCGCTTAAACAGTATTTTAGCCAGTTAGCTGGTGGAAGAGCGATGCAGATTGTTCGCTAATTTTATTGAATTAATAAAAAAGGGCTTGTAATTACAAGCCCTTTTTTATGTCAGTTTATTTTTGCTTTAGTGTCACAGCTTCTTCTTGAGTCTCTTGTGGAAGATCATCTGCTGTGAGTTCTCCATGCTTTTTGACTTTTTTCTTATTTTTCTTTTTCTTCTTTGGTTCCTCTTCAATTTCTGCACCATCTTCGATTGCTTGCCAATATTCAAGCTGTTCCATCACAGCAGCATAAATAGAATGTTTGCTATATTTACCCTTTTTGTCGAGTGTACCAACAGAACGAGCCATTAAAATCTCAAGCGCTTGATCAATAGTATCAATCGCGTGAATATGAAATTGACCAGTTTGGACAGCATCAATCACATCTTGGCGTAACATTAAATGTTGCATGTTTTGACGAGGAATAATGACACCTTGTTTACCTGTTAAACCTTGCAGTTTACATGCGTCATAGAAGCCTTCAATTTTTGCATTTACACCACCAATCGGTTGAACTTGTCCTAACTGGTTCATAGAACCTGTAATGGCCCATGATTGATCAATGGGTATTTGGCTAATTGCAGAAATTAGTGCAGAAAGCTCGGCAACCGTTGCGCTATCACCGTCTACTTGTCCATAGCTTTGTTCAAATGCGAGAGCAGCAGAGAAATGTAAAATCTGCTCACGACCAAAATGAGCTTTTAAGAAGCTAGACATGAGTAACACGCCTTTAGCATGTAATGAACCACCAAGCTCTACACTACGCTCAATATCAAGAATATCACCACCACCTTGATAAACTGAGGCAGTTAAACGTGAAGGTAAACCAAACTCTACATCTGCATAGTGGATGACGGAGAGGGCATTGATTTGGCCTAAACGATGACCAGAAGTCTCGATTAACTGAGTCCCGCGTGATAAATCTTGCCAATAAAGCTCTCTTAAATAGCCGAGGCGGTATTGTCTATGTTGTAGCGCAAGGTTAATGTGCTGGTCAGTTACGATCTTGTCACTGCCTTTAAATGCATGATGATGCGCTTCACGAATAAGATCACCTAAAGTCGAAGCATGTAAAGATAATGAGCTTTGGTCTTCTGCCTGACGGCTTGAATCGGTCAGTAAAGCTGCCAATGCACTCCGGTCAAATGGGAGCAATTTATCTGCTTGCACGTAGTCCGCAATTAGCTGCATATAGGCCTGTTCATTTTCGTCATTACGTTGTAATGTATCTGTAAAATCTGCACGAATTTTAAATACACTACCAAGCTCTGGTTCTACTTCTAAAATTTCATAATAAATTTCAGGTTCAGCCATAAGAACCACTTTAATATCAAGTGGAATAGCAGCAGGTTCTATCGAAATACTTCCCGTTAAAGTCAACATATGCTCAAGAGAAGATAGCTTGAGTTGGCCTGATTTTAACGCACGCTTTAAACCCTGCCACGCATAAGGTTGTTCAAGTAACTGCTCAGCCTCCAGCATTAAAAAACCACCATTCGCTTGGTGGAGAGCACCTGGGCGAATGAGTGTGAAATCTGTGGTAATTGTACCGTTATGAGTAAGTTGTTCAACATGACCAAGCAAGTTGTAGTGTGTTGGGAAATCTTCAAATATAACCGGCGCACCACTATTGGGTTTGTTCGAGACAATCACATTTGCTTGATAACGTGCTGGTACACGATTGAACATAGCAGGAGCAAAGTCATCTTCTTCTTGTTCTAAAATTAATTCGACATTGTCAATTACATCTTGAGCATACTGTTTTAAATAATCCTCAAGACCTTTCACCTGGCCATATTTATTTAAAATCAAGTCGATTCGTGGCATAACCACTTGGGTGGCGATATCTCGATTTAACACAGACACTTTGTCACGTGCATCATCTTCCAAATCGCCTAAATGCAAGCCAAGACGCTCAAGCTTTTTGTCCATATAACGGACATTGGCTGTAATTTCAGCACGTTGTTTTGTATTTAAAGCATCAATTTCTGTTTGAGTTAATTCTTGTACCTGATCATCTTTTAATTGTACGGGTACAAAACCATGTTTCTCATTCCGAGAAATCAATTTTAAATCAAGCTGTTCGCCTTCTTTTGTTAACTCAACTAGTGCTTGTTGCTGTTCATCTCCAGTTTCCTCACGGATTCGCTCAATACGGTTATGATAAGTTTCAGCACTGAAGCGTCGTTCAAGCTGTTTTAAAATAATTTGCCAAGCTTGATGAAGGGCTTGTTGAAACTTTGTTCCTTGCCCAGCAGGGAAACGTAATGCAATAGGTTGGCGAGCCTGTTTAAAATTGTAGAGATATACCCAGTCATCTGGGGTAGGCATTGTTTTCGCATGTTGTTGTAGTAAACGCTTGATCATGGTGCGTTTACCTAAACCTGCTGTTCCTACTGCAAAAATGTTATAACCAGAGTAGGGTAAAGAAATGCCAGCCTCTACCGAAGCTTTGGCACGGTCTTGGCCTAGAAAATTATTGAGCGGTTTAATACGTTTTGTTGAAGCTGGAATATTTTCAAAATCTGGAATATGTGTAAGTTGTTCGGGTTTTAAAGCTGTTTTATCTAAAGTCATTTTAATATCAGGTTGCTCAAAAGCTGAAGGAAATGCATTTATTGTGACGTTTGTGGTGTTTGTTTTAGCGAGTGATAAAGATGAAGTTGTCACTTGATCAAGTTTTTGTGTCACTGTTCATATCCAGCAAAAGAAAACGAAGGTTGAGGGTTAAAGGTATACAGGTTTAGCATAAAATATCAAGCAAACTTGCCGTTTTTATCACCAAAACCAAACTTGATTGCATAAAGAATCTTGCAAGCAATTGTAAGAAGCGATTGAATAGGCACATTTATAATTTATGGAAAATAAAAAACGAATGACCACACAAACCTCTGGTTGGGTCTCGGCGTTTAAAGCATTTTTAGACCGCCGTGCATTAATTATGCTATTTCTGGGTTTTTCTGCCGGAATACCAATTTTATTGATTTTCTCTAGCCTCTCTTTGTGGTTAGGTGAGGCGGGTATCGATAAAAGTGCAGTCACTTTTTTCAGTTGGGCAGCTTTGGGATATTCCTTTAAGTTTGTTTGGGCACCTTTAGTTGATGAATTGCCGGTACCAGTTTTGACTAAAGCCTTAGGCCGAAGACGTGCTTGGCTGCTAATTGCACAGTGTTTAATTGTACTTGCGATTTGTACTATGGCTTTTTCAGACCCCGCGTTAGGTCATGCCTATCTTGTCCAAATGGCGGCAGGTGCGGTGTTGCTTGGCTTTTCGGCAGCAACGCAAGATATTGTAATTGATGCGTATCGTATTGAGTTAGCTGAAACTGAAATGCAGACGGTGTTAGCATCGACGTATAATGCTGGCTATCGTATTGGTATGATTGTTGCTGGTGCAGGTGCTTTATTCTTAGCTGCATATTTAGGAACAGCAAAAGGCAACTATATTTATGAAGCTTGGAAAACGACTTATTTGACTATGGCAGCAGTCATGTCTGTAGGTATTATTACAACCTTGCTTGTTCGTGAGCCTAAGGTTAACCGAGTATATAAAAACTATAAAACGACTGATTATTACCGTCTAGTGTTTGTGTTTTTTATTGCCGTTATTTCATTTGTCTTAACTTATATTTATTCAGGGCAAATTACCGATGCAATTTCAAAAGCTGGCAATATCGAAGATAGTGCAAGCCTGTTTGGATTAGAAGCTTTAAGATTTTTAACGGCGACAGGTACTGCTATTTTAGTCGGTTATATACTGGTTAAAATGGGTGTGGTGAACCAGCAAATGGCAAAAGAAACTTGGATTGCTCCAATTCTTGATTTCTTTAAACGTTATGGGGTCAAACTTGCATTAGTACTTTTACTCTTGATTGGTTTCTTCCGTATTTCTGACATTATTGCTGGCGTCATTTCTAATGTCTTTTATCAAGACTTAAACTTTACTAAACAACAAATTGCCGAAGCTGTAAAAGTTTATGGTGTTATTTTTAGCTTGATAGGTGGTTTCTTAGGTGGTTTGCTAGCTCAACGCATGAATATTATGAAACTCATGTTTGTTGGTGCGGTACTCGCGAGCTCTACAAACCTCATTTTTATTGGTCTAGTAAAATCAGGTAAACCACTTGATATAGTTGAAGTCCACGTTGGCAACAATCATTATAAAGTTAAGCCAGATGAAGTCGGTTATTGGAAACTGAAAGTTCCAAGTTCTAGTTTTACGGGGACACAACAAATTGATGTTAAAGCTGGTTATGCTTTACCAAATCAACAAGCCGATACAATCGTCCGCGTTCAACCATTGGTGACGACCCACTCTGAACATGGGCCTCTACACATTTTACCTTTAATGGGAAATGATCAAGTACCCGCTAAATCTTCCGAAGGTAGTGTTGTGGTTCGTGGTCAGTATTTCGGGGAAGTTTTAACACCAACTCAAAAGGTTGTTGTGAGTCTCGATGGTCAAAGTTTTGATGCAAAAATGACAGATCAAAAGGGTGTATTTAGCACCACAATTGATATGAAAAAATTATTGTCATCACCAACTAAAGAACTTACCGCTTCAATTGTTGAGGGAAATAAAAAGCTATTGTCCACTTCTCACCACTACGAAGTTGCTTCAGATTCTTCAGAAAAATCTGAATTAGATGTGAATATTGAACCATTACCGTATATTGACATTCAGTCAGGTCAACAAATTGAAGTGAGCGGTAAAGTTATCAAACCTTATAGTTCATTATGGCTTTATTTTGCGATTGTTCTTGATAACTTGGCCTCAGGTTTAGCTGGCGCAGCATTCATTGCATTCCTTTCGAGCCTAACCAGTGTGTCATTTACTGCTGTTCAATATGCGATCTTTAGTTCACTCATGACCCTTACACCAAAACTTTTAGGTGGATATTCAGGTACCATAGTGAGTAATATTGGGTATCCAAACTTCTTTTTGATGACCACATTGATCGGGATTCCAATCTTAATTTTAGTGGTTTGGGTTGGAAAACTACTCAAAGATCATCAGAAACATGAAACAGAAAAGGCAGGTGAATAAACATGCGAATGCTTCATACAATGTTGCGAGTAGGCAATTTAGAACAATCTTTAAAGTTCTATACCGAAGTATTAGGGATGAAGTTACTTCGTAAGCGTGATTATGAAGAAGGTCGCTTTACACTAGCATTTGTTGGTTATGGTGATGAAGAAAATAATACCGTGCTTGAACTCACTCATAACTGGGATACTTCAAGTTATGATTTAGGTAATGCCTATGGTCACATTGCAATTGGTGTTGATGATGCTTATAAAGCATGTGAAGACATTAAGGCACGTGGTGGTAAAGTCGTTCGTGAGGCTGGCCCAATGAAGGGTGGCATTACAGTTATTGCTTTTGTTGAAGATCCAGATGGCTATAAAGTCGAACTTATTCAACAAGACGCAAATGCTAGAAATAATTAAATAAATGACTTAAGTGCTTTAAGATTTAGGTCTTTAAAGTCTAGCTTTATTTTTATAGCCCAGTATGATGAAGAGCTGACCAAATGGTTAATTTATCAACTGGGCTTTTATTTATCTACAATAATCATAGGATGTGAACATGCTGAAGTTCTTGGCACTTGATCGATTTACAATTTTGTTGGTTGGTATGGTACTACTAGCAACTTTTTTCCCAGTCAGTGGTCAAGCTGCGCAGTATTTCAATACATTAACCACAGTCGCGATTGCAATTTTATTTTTCTTGCATGGTGCTAAGTTGTCTCGTGAGGCTGTAATTGAAGGTATTTTGCATTGGAAAATGCATTTGCTGGTATTTGCAATTACATTCTTTATTTTTCCTGCCCTTGGATTATTGGCTAAACCTATTCTTTTACCTTTATTAGGACAGCAGCTCTATTGGGGCTTTCTGTTTATGTGCTTCTTACCATCTACTGTTCAGTCTTCTATTGCTTTTACTTCAGTTGCCAAAGGGAATGTGGCAGGGGCGGTATGTAGTGCATCTTTTTCAAACTTGGTGGGTATGTTCATTACACCAGTTTTAGTGAGTTTCTTTATTTTAGGGCAAAGTCAGCATGGGTTTGATCCTACATCGTCTATTATTGAAATTACGCTTTTGCTATTAGTGCCATTTGTTTTAGGGCAATTGCTTCGTCCCTATATTTTTCCATATATGGCAAAAGTACCAAGTATTGTAAAAGCATTCGATCAAGGCTCAATTTTGATGGTGGTTTATGGTGCATTTAGCGGGGCAGTAGTGGCTGGACTTTGGCATCAAGTAAACTGGAAAACATTACTCCTTTTGGCGCTCGCTTGTTCTGTATTACTCACCATTATTATGTTGCTTGCGCTGTATTTACCGCGTGCTTTTGGTTTTAGCCGAGCCGATCAGATTACAGTTTTCTTCTGTGGTTCAAAAAAGACCTTGGCAAGTGGTGTACCAATGGCACAAATTTTATTTATTGGCCAGCCTTTAGGCATGATTGTTTTGCCAATCATGATCTTTCACCAAATCCAGTTAATGGTGTGTGGAGTAATCGCAAATTACTGGGCCAAATCCCAAGATTAATTCGCAAAAAAGATTTATATGGCGTATAATACTGTCCACTTGTTGTGCTTAGCTCTAACCCTAGAGGTTTCGGTGGGCCAAAAGAATGGTCTGTTGTGGTGTTGATCTGCTTGTAAAAGCCTGCCTCAATTTAATTGAGAGTGATCAATTGCGATGACAGCTTAAGCCTTTCTTCAATTAGGAGTAATCGACGATGCGCGCCGATATTCACCCAAAATATGAAAAATTAGTTGCAACTTGCTCATGCGGTAACGTAATCGAAACTCGTTCTGCTTTAGGTAAAGAAACTATTTACCTTGACGTATGTTCAGCTTGCCACCCATTCTACACTGGTAAACAGAAGAATGTAGACACTGGTGGTCGTATCGACAAATTCAAACAACGTTTCTCTGGTATGTCTCGCTCTATCAAGCGTTAATACCTCAAAACGAAATAAAAAACGGGCTTATGCCCGTTTTTTATTTTTAAAGTACAAGACCATTACTGGTCTTGTACATCGGTTAAGCGATCAAGTTTTTTCTGAAAATAATCACCTTGCAAGAAACGTGCTTCCACATTCCATGCATTCGCAAATAAGTTCATATCATTTAGGTTGGCCAACAAAATTCCAATTGGTTTTACAGTCAGATAGTTCAATACCTTTTCTTGCAAGCTGTTCAAACCTTGGTCTGAACTTAACAGATTCGTTTTGCTGGACTGCAATTTTATAAGCTGAATATCAAGCTGCTGTAAAATTGAGTCACTATGGATAGAAGAAGCAAAATCTCGAATTGAAACTTCTGCACCGTGTTGACGTAAACGACCAATCAGTGGTTGAACTGTTGGAAGGTAGTGCTGAAGCGCTTGCTCTGAAAATTGCAAAATCAACGGACTTTCAAGTTTGCTGCCAATGATAGTAAGCAGCTTTGAAATCAGTTCAGGGAATGACTTATCTTTGAGCAAAATATCAATATTAAGGTTAATAATGAGTCTTGCTTTAGGATACTGAGCAATGAAATTATGAAGTTGTTTACATGCTTCAACCAATATCCAGCGGTCTACTTGAATTGAAAGTTCAGCATCTTCTTTTAGATCAGCTAAGTCGCTTAAATCATGCCATTGTTCATCAGCAATAAAGCCACTCGTAACTTCATAGTTATGAGTTTCTTCATCATGTTTGTCATACACTTGCTGATACTTCAAATGTATCTCACCTTGAGCAAGTTTTTGTTTTAATTGTTGTAGTAGAGAAGACTTTGAACTAGGTTCAAAATGTTCAATTGTTAAATCAAGCGCAATATTTTCAATGCTCGGCGTAACTGTTGTTTCTACAATTGGTATGACTTCAAGTTGAGGTGCAGATTGAGGTAAGCTTTGCTTTTCAGCTTGATTTAGCAATGATGTAAAAGAGTCATCACTGAATGAATCGTTCAGAAATGCATAGCCGAGCTTTAACTGTACCGAAAAATTTTGCTCATGAATTTCTAACAGGTGTTCCTTTTGCAAAGTTTGTAAACTCGTTAACTGTGAGTTTAAAACTGAACTATTTTCTGCCTGTAATAGACCGACATAAGTCCCCAAATCGACTTGAATAATCGGCATTTGAGCATGGTCTTTTAAAAAACCATGGAGCTGATTGAAATATTGCCCCAATGTCTGCCAACCCTGTTGAAACAGTCGCTCTGGGCACTGTGCGAGTTTAAATAAAACTACTGCATTTGCTTGGGCAGGGTGAGTGCTTAAGTGTCGATTAATCTGTTGCCAAGCTGAGCTTAAACCCACATTTTTCTCGGACGGAGATGTGTTTGCCGGAGTGTTTAAATCAACATGATAATCAATGGTCAGTTGGACAGCATCTTCTTCCTGACTTGGAATAAATTCTAGTTTTAAAGCATTATTACCGAAAATGGCCTGATGCTGACTTTGAATTTCGAAGCGTGCCTGATCAAATTGACCTAATGAAATTTTTTTAAAACGCTGTTTAAAAATATTTAAATCATTGGGTTGTAATACATCCAAGATAGGCAAACCAATAATATCTTCTTCTTGCTGAAAGCCAAAAAGGTTTAAATATTCTGTATTTGCCTTAATGTGAATGCCTTCTTGAAAAATAGCGACCGCTTTGTGGCTACTGTTCACCAGTGTTTGCGTATGCGTATGGATTGTATCAAGTTCCGCCAAAAGCCGTTGTTCCGTTTGTAAAAGACGACTATATGACAAGGTTCGAATAAGCGTGATATAGAAATAATCTAGCGGCTCTAACCGCACTACATCATAAATACCTTTTTGGATATAACTTTGGTATTGCTGTGGTTGGTAATCATCTGGTTGTAAAAGTAAAATCGGAAGCTGCGGCTGTTCTGATGCTTGAACAAGGGAGAGAGTTTGTTCAATTTTCAAATCATAGGCGCGACCAAAAACAATCACATCCCAAGATGTATTGAGCTGCTTTTCAAAACTTTTTAAATCATCAAGTAATAAGGCATTAACTTGATAATCATTCCCCGATAATAAAGTTAAAATTTGGTTATAACGTAACTGGTTATCATCAATAATGAGTAAACGTATTTCAGTACGTTTTAACTTTTTAGATAGTAAAGAGTTTCTCACTTTAATGCTTCCCATAAATCTTGGCTATTCACGTTACTATTCTTTTTCAACATGAACTGATCGAGCAGATGTTGCTGCTGCTCATTCAAAAGCTCAAACTGAAATTGAATAAAACTCTGAGTAATGAGTTGTGCTTTGAGTAGATACACTTTGATTTCTTCTGTCCCCAATCGTAAATGAATTGTTTGTTGCTCTCTAAAAATTTGAGATCCCGGTAAAATAAGCGTGTTTTGTATTTCTTCTAAGTTTTGAGTTTGTAGTAATAATGCAGGGTGATAATTGCGTGTATGACGTTCTGCCTGAATATGTACAGCGCAAGGGAACATTGCTTGAGAAAGAATTTCTAAACCGAGTTCCAGAGATTTTTCTGTCGATTGCTTAATCCAGCGAATAACACCACCACGCCACTGACCATGGAGTGTTTCCTTCACTAAAATATATTCGCCAGTTCTTAAGTTTTTTGGTGCCTCACCAGACCATTTAATACGGTAGCCATTTACACTGATATCAAGCACAGTGGTTTGATAAATGGTTTTGGTTTCGCGGCTTAAGCGTTGGTAAGAGGAGGTTTGTTGCTCTTTTTTCTCTAAGTTTGATAAAACTTTCGATTCACTTTGTAAATTATAGTTATTGTTAAGTTGTAGTGTTTCCTCAAAGTTTTTTGCTTTAGATAAATAAAAATGAGCGGTACTTAACCCGAAACAGATTTGCAGTGCAGCATTATATTCATAACGTTCATGACGGCGCTGTGCTGTCGTTCCTAGAATGGTTTGAACGTGGAATTTTAATGCTGGGCTCAAATAAATCTTTTCATTTTTAGACATATATTGAGCATTTTTATGCATGGTGGCAGTAACATGCTCAAGCAAAGCTTGCGTGCTAATAAAAATGCTTGGGTTGAAATTTGAGCTTTGTTTTTTGTTATAGACGGGTGGATGGTCTTTAGTTGGATCGACTACATACTTCGTTAAAGCCGAGTCTTTAGGCAAGATCTGAATCATGCGTGCCCAGTCAAAACTACACTGGAATAGCGCTTGAATTTCCGATTGACGAATCTGATTGGTATTAAAAATATCTAATAAAATAAGCTGAGCATAAGCTTGTGTAATATTCGCTAAAGGATGCTGTACACCTTGAATATGATTAATATTGGTTAAATGATATTTGTGCTGAACTGCGGTTTCATAAAGTTCATGAGCAATTAACCATTGACCTTTGACAGGTTCACTATAGAGCATGTGTTGCTGATATAAAAGGTTGGTGAGTTGCTGCAATGCATGGAAAGTCGCCAAAATACGGGCAGTTTGTAAGTTTTTCTTTTGTTTAAATGAAAATAGAGAAAACTTCTGCTTTTGTAGCTGCACGTGGCTGGTTTTTGCGATATTTAAATAAATGCTGGCAAAATAACAACGTAGAAGCATTGCCAGCTCAATGATGTGCTCATTACGATCTGTACTAATTACGCCTTGGTTAAAAAAGTTTTTTTCTAAACTCGCCAAAACATTATTGATGGTTGGGTGAAGTGTCTGAATTAAATCGAAGCGAAGCGTTTCACTGCAATTTAATTCGTTTAACTCCAAAAGTGCTGTAAATAATGCCTTTGAGGTATCACCCAATTGCATAATAGAAAGGGTAGTGACCCATTCATTAAGGTCTTTAATATTGGCTTCACAAAAGCTTAACCGTTCACGAGTAAGTGCGGTTTGATTGTGAAAAATGTCCGAAAGTGCATTATTCATCATCACTTATTATATAACTCAAAAAGTTGTAGCCCCAAAAAGCGGTGTTTTATTCTTTTCGCCCGCAATTTCCCTGACGAGTTTAGGAACCAAATACCCCGGTAGGCTCGCTAACACGTCTTGATATATTGCATCTATTTCAGATGGTATTAAATCAAAATGCTGTGCGCCTTTTACTTTATCTAACACGTGCAAGTAATAAGGCATAACGCGAGCTTCAAATAGACGATAACTTAAGTCAGTTAAAGTTTGAGCAGAATCATTGACACCTTTTAACAATACAGCCTGATTCAGTACAGTAATGTGGTGTGAAGATAACTCCATCAACTTTGAACAAGTAAAGTCATCGAGTTCAGAAGCATGGTTTGAGTGTACCACCAGAATAATACGCAGCCTACTGTTTTTTAATAAAGAAATAAGCTCTTCGTCGATTCGATTTGGAATAACAATGGGAACTCGTGAATGAATTCTCAAAATCTTTACTTGTTTGAGAGATGATAAACGTTCTAACCAAAGTGCCAATTTTCGGTTAGAAAGTGTCAGGGGGTCACCACCACTTAAAATGACTTCATTAATGTCAGGATTCGCTTCAATATAGTTTTTAATATTTAACCAATCGTCATTTTTAGGCAAATTTTCCTGATAGGGAAAGTGGCGGCGGAAACAATAACGGCAATGTACGGCGCAAGCACCTGTCAAAGTCAGTAAAAAACGTGATTTATATTTGTGTAAAACACCCGGTAATTGGTTGGCTGCTTCTTCACCCAAAGGGTCTGTAACAAACTCGGGATGTTCCTCAAGCTCTAAATGATGAGGCAATACTTGTAGCAAAAGCGGGTCAAGTGGGTTTTTAGCGTTCATTTTTCCGACGAACGCACGAGGCACACGTAATTTAAACTTTTCAGAAGCTAGAATCGCACCCGATAATAGTTGATCTGAGGATAACTCGAGTAGGCTTAGCAGTTCAGAAGGATCAGTAATAAGATCACTCAGTTGTGATTGCCAGTTTTGCTCTTGGTATAAATAGTTTATCATTTGACACGATTAAGATAATGCAACAACGCATTATATCGCATAGTTGACTTGTTAAGTTTGGAGTGTGCCTTTCATGGCCTATTATTCTACAAATGATTTCAAAGCTGGCCTTAAGGTTATGCTTGATGGTAACCCATGTTCTATCATGGAAAACGAATATGTAAAACCAGGTAAAGGTCAAGCGTTCAACCGTGTAAAATTACGTAACCTTAAAACTGGTAAAGTATTAGAAAAAACTTTCAAATCAGGTGACTCTTTAGAAGCAGCTGACATTGTTGAAGTTGAAATGGATTATCTATACAACGATGGTGAAATGTGGAATTTCATGGATTCGGTAACTTTTGAGCAAATCGCTGCAGACAAAACTGCAATGGGTGATGCTGCTAAATGGTTAAAAGATGATTCAAATGAAAAATGTACAATTATGTTGTTCAACGGTGTACCTTTAACTGTAAACCCACCGAACTTCGTCGTATTAAAAATCGTTGAAACTGATCCGGGTGTACGTGGTGATACATCTGGCGGTGGCGGTAAACCAGCTAAGCTTGAAACAGGTGCGGTTGTTCGTGTTCCGTTATTTGTTCAGCAAGAAGAAAGCGTTCGTGTAGATACTCGTACTGGTGAGTATTTAGAGCGTGCATAATAGTTAAAAAATACACTATTATCGAAGGGATGATGTAAATCATCCCTTTTTTTATGCGAAAGTATAAGAGGAAAAAAGAAAAAGGAGGAGTAGAGTCACAAGGATTACGCAGAGAACAGTACATAACAATATAAAAATGCTGTAGTTATTTATTGAGAGGTTAAGAATGGACACAATGCAAGCGAAATCTACGCTTCCCTCCAAGCTGGTCTGGAGCCTAGTGGCAATTATAGGTGCAATTTCTTTTGGGATGCTGGCACTTAGCCGTGGTGAACATGTCAATGCGGTTTGGCTTGTACTCGCTGCAGCATGTGTATATAGCATCGCATACCGATTTTATAGTCTATTTATTGCAACTAAAGTATTTGAATTAAACCCAAGACGCTTAACCCCAGCACATCGTTTAGCCGATGGTCTGGATTATGTACCCACCAATAAATATGTGCTTTTCGGTCACCACTTTGCTGCAATTGCAGGAGCAGGGCCATTAGTTGGACCAATTTTGGCTGCACAAATGGGCTTTTTACCGGGAACCATTTGGCTACTGGTTGGTGTGGTTCTGGCAGGTGCGGTACAAGACTTTTTAGTTTTATTTATATCGACACGCCGTGATGGTCGTTCACTTGGTGAAATGGCAAAGCAGGAGCTTGGTTCTTTTGCTGGTGTTGTCGTCATGTTAGGCGCACTCGGGGTAATGATTATTATCCTTGCGGTACTGGCGTTGGTGGTTGTGAAAGCACTTGCACATAGTCCATGGGGTGTTTTTAGTATTGCAGCAACCATTCCAATTGCATTGTTCATGGGCGTGTACATGCGCTTTATTCGTCCGGGACGTATTGCAGAAGTTTCAATTATTGGTTTTGTTTTAATGATGCTGGCCATTGTCTATGGTGGACATGTTGCCGCAGACCCGTACTGGGGTGAGTTCTTCACTTTAACCGGCACACAACTTACTTGGTGCCTCATCATTTATGGTTTTATCGCATCGGTATTGCCAGTTTGGTTGTTATTAGCACCGCGTGATTATTTATCTACTTTCTTAAAAATCGGGGTTATTCTTGGTTTAGCAGTGGGTATTATCATTGCATTACCTGAATTGAAAATGCCTGCTGTAACCCATTTTATTGATGGTACAGGTCCAGTTTTCTCAGGTAGCTTATTCCCATTCCTGTTTATTACTATTGCTTGTGGTGCCATTTCTGGTTTCCATGCGCTTGTATCAAGTGGTACCACGCCAAAACTTATCGATAACGAAGCTGACATGCGCATGATTGGCTACGGCGGTATGCTCATGGAGTCTTTTGTCGGTATTATGGCGATGATCTGTGCAACTGTCTTAGACCCGGGCGTGTACTTTGCGATTAATGCCCCGGCAGCAGTGCTCGGAACAACCGTAGAAACTGCGTCAGAAGCTGTACGTAATTTAGGTTTTGTCGTTACACCAGAAATGTTAACAGTATTGGCTCAAGAAGTCGGTGAAAGCTCGATTCTTTCACGTACAGGTGGTGCGCCTACTTTTGCAATTGGTATGGCTCATATCATTTCTGAAATCTTTAACAGCCGTGCAATGATGGCGTTCTGGTATCACTTTGCCATTTTATTTGAAGCATTATTTATTTTAACTGCTGTTGATGCTGGTACTCGTGCTTGTCGTTTTATGGTGCAAGACACGGTTGGTATTGTTATTCCAGCGGTTAAAATTTCTGGTTCATTTATTGGTAATTTGGTCGGTACAGCCGTTGCAGTAGGTGGATGGGGCTTCTTCGTCTATCAAGGCGTGATTGACCCATTAGGTGGCGTTAACTCCTTATGGCCTCTGTTTGGTGTTGGTAACCAAATGCTGGCTTCAATGGCATTGATTTTAGGTACTGTCATTTTGTTTAAAATGAAAAAAGAAAAGTATGTTTGGGTAACCATTTTCCCAACAATTTTCTTGTTCGTGACCTGTATGACAGCGGGTTGGCAAAAGATTTTCCACGAAAACCCAAAAATTGGTTTCTTGGCGCAAGCGCATAAGTTTTCTGATGCGATTGCTCGTGGTGAAATTCTTAAACCTGCTAAAAGTATTGCCGAAATGCAAAACATTGTGATGTCGAATCAGATTAATGCTGCGCTTTGTGGCTTTTTTATGATTGTATCGATTGTCATGATTATTGCCTCAATTGGTATTGTTCGCCGTGCTTTAGCGAGTCGTACACCGACTGTAAACGAAGCACCTGCGGTATATGCCGATCCTGAAGTGGTCACCACTCGAGGAGAGTAAAGATGAATTTTAAATTTGCAAAAAATGGAACTGTCATTATTGCGAAAATCATCAAAATGACAGTGCTCTCACAAAAAGAGCTATTACTTTCTCCAAAAAACTGGTCGCGTATAGCAACCTTGTGGCAACGTTTACAGCAGAGCTTCCGACTCATGGTAGGCGTGCCAGACTATCAAACGTATTTGGAGCATATGAAAGCTCATCATCCAGATTTAACACCTATGGATGCGAAGACTTTCTACCGTCATTGTGTTGATGCACGTTATCCATCGGCAGGTGGTACTTTGAAGAAATGTCCATGTTGAAATGAGTATGTAATGATATGGAACAGTACTTTGATGCTGTTTTGAATGGTAGTTAAAACGGTACTTCGGTGCCGTTTTTTAATTTGGTCGTTAAGTAATAATGCTCTCACAAGGAACTATTATAAATTGCAATGGGTAAATATTATGAATTGTCGGATAGCAGACAGTTTATTTTACTTATTTCAGATAAAATTTTGAAATCGGAAAAATAACAGAAACATATTCGCTAAAGGGGTGTTGAGATGAAAATCTGTATTTATGGCGCTGGAAGTATTGGGTGTTATATTGGCGGTCGATTAGCTGCTACAGGAGCTGATATAAGCTTTATGACCCGTCCACGTATGTATAGTGAATTATCCAAAACTGGTCTGAAACTTACGGATTATTTAGGAAATGATCTATCCATATCTGCTAATAAATTAAAATTATCACAAGATCCAAGTATTGTTTCAGATGCTGATATTATTTTTGTCTGTGTTAAATCAGCGGCGACTGAACAAGTGGCCCAAACACTCAAGGAATATTTAGTTGATCAAGAATCTGATTTAAAACATAAACCTTATATCATTAGTTTTCAAAACGGATTAAGCAATGTTCAAGTGCTTAAGCATTTTTTGCCTGATTTGATAATTTTAGAGGGGATGGTTCCTTTTAATGTGGCTGCCTTGGGATCTGGGCACTTTCATCAAGGGACATCAGGTGCGATACATGTTAAAAGTTTTTCCAGTCAACAAGATTTAGCA
>JAITLL010000025.1 GCA_031277915.1 Acinetobacter sp. | reverse complement strand
CATTCGCTAAATATACGATGAAATCTGGTTTTTAAGCTGAAAAATCACTAGATGTTGTTACCGCATGTAATAACATCAGATTTTTAATGATTTTTTAGTGTACAATAAATTTCATTTTGCGTTTTTATTATTCAAGTTGCGCAATACAACTTGTTTCTCGCTTTACTTTTCTATTTTGGTCGGGTTTTCAGAATATAAGCTTTGGAAATCTCTTTGAATTCCTATCTATTCTGAAATGAAAATTTCACCTTTAGGCTTCGGTCTAAATTATATATGGATACGAGTGTGCTACCGATAATTATCTTATTACCGTTAATATTAGGCACCACCCTTGTTTCATTGCTTCAACGGTTTTCACGTGGAGTAACGGCTTTAGGGGCGATCGGAGTCAGTTTAACCAGTTTTGGTTTATTACTGACTCAAGCTAAAACTGTGCTTGGTGGTGCAAGCATTCAACAAAGTTGGGATTGGTTACCACAATTAGGTATTAATCTGAGCTTTAGACTTGATGCCCTTGGTTTATTATTTTCTCTTCTCATTACCGGTATCGGTACACTCATTTATATTTATGCCTATTATTATTTAGGCCCTAAAAATTCATTAAGTAAACTCTATTTATTACTCATGCTGTTTATGGCAGCTATGTTGGGTATTTCTCTTTCCAATAATTTAATTATTTTATTAGTCTTTTGGGAACTTACCAGTATTTCATCATTTCTATTGGTAGGTTACTGGAGTCATTACGAGGCAGCCCAACGCGGTTCGCGTATGGCACTGACCATTACAGGAATGGGTGGACTCGCTATGCTAGGTGGGTTTGTCTTACTAGGGCAAATCACTGGCACCTACGAAATTAATGCCATTGTCGGCATGAAAGATCTTATTCAAAGTCATCATCTTTTCGTTCCGGCGCTTTTGCTTATTTTACTCGGTGCCTTTACTAAAAGTGCTCAGTTTCCGTTTCATTTTTGGTTACCCAATGCAATGGCAGCACCTACTCCGGTGTCAGCTTATTTACACTCTGCAACCATGGTAAAAGCTGGGATTTTTTTACTTGCCCGCTTACTTCCAATTTTTATTGGTGCTGCGCTTTATCATAATATTGTTACCTTCATAGGCCTGTTTACCCTATGTATGGCCGCTTGCTTTGCGATTTTTAAAGAAGATTTAAAAGGGCTATTGGCTTACTCTACAATTAGTCATTTGGGTCTGATTGTCTGCTTATTAGGTATTGGTTCACCTTTAGCTGTAGCTGCTGCAATTTTCCATATTATTAACCACGCTACCTTTAAAGCTGCACTGTTTATGATTGCCGGTATTATCGACCATGAAACAGGTACACGTGATCTTAGAAAACTAAGCGGGATTTGGCAGTTATTACCTTTTACTGCAACGCTCACTATGATTACCGCAGCATCGATGGCAGGCGTTCCACTGACCAACGGCTTTATTTCTAAAGAAATGTTCTTTACCGAATTATTAGCAAATCTTTCAGGTTCAGCAGTTATTTTTGCCAGTGTTATTGCGACTCTTGCTGGTATTTTTGCGGTCAGTTATTCAATTCGTTTAGTACACGGCGTATTTTTTGATGGCCCTGTGGGTAAACAAGTGCCAAATAAAGATGCACATGAACCTCCTATAGGTATGCGTGCACCAGCAATACTACTTGCGACACTGTGTATTTTAGTGGGTATTCTCCCTTCTCTATTGGTTGAACCTTTAGTCAACAGTGTGACACGTGCAAGTCTGATGCAACCAGAGTTTGCAGGAACTCATCTTGCAATCTGGCATGGTTTTAATGCGCCATTAGTCATGAGTATTATTGCTTTGGTTGGCGGTACGCTTTTCTACTTTGCTTTAGCAAAAGATGGCATGATTCGTAAAATCGATCTCGACCCAAGACTTGGTCGCTTACAAGGTCGCATTTTATTTGATTTGTTTTTAAAAAATTTGCTATTAACTAGCCGTAAAATCAAACAAAAAACCGAGAATGGCTCATTGCAAAGCTACCTGTTCTTAATGATTGCTTTTAGCGTCATTATGGTCACGATGCCTTTACTCAACCAAGGTCTCACCACAGGTACACGTGAACTCACTCACGCGCCATGGATTGCAGTAGTGCTTTGGCTGACTTTATTCTCAGGTTGCTGGATGATGCTCTGGTTTCATCATGAACGTATTAAAGCAGTACTGATTAGCGGTGCAATTGGTCTAGTGGTAACGATGGTGTTTGTCACCATGTCGGCACCAGATTTAGCACTGACACAAATTACAGTCGATGTAGTGACTACAGTGCTGTTGCTGATGAGTTTATCTTTACTGCCACAGCTTACCCCTTATGAATCTAGCCGCTCTAGACGTTTAAGAGATGCAGCTTTAGCAATTATCGGGGGCTTAGGTATTGGCTGGATTGCCTGGCTCATTTTAACGCGTGATCACAATTCAATTTCATGGTTCTTTGCTCAGCAAGCATTGCCTCTTGGCGGTGGCTCAAACATTGTAAATGTTATTTTAGTTGACTTCCGTGGCTTCGATACCTTCGGTGAAATTACAGTACTAGGCATTGCTGCGATTGGTGCTTTATGTTTAATGGATGGCATGCGGGTACATGGTACAACCATGACTCAAGGCCTCACCTATCGCTTCAATCCATCTCCACTTATGTTCCGTATTACAGCATCATGGGTGTTACCTTTAGCGCTTGTCGTGAGTGTCTATATCTTTATGCGTGGACACAACTATCCAGGCGGCGGCTTCATTGCAGGCCTTATTACCTCAATGGCTCTGATTATCCAATACATTGCTTTAGGACAAGATCAAACTGAATACATGTTAAGGGCACAATCTGGACGTCTTTATGAAGTCTGGATTGGTTCAGGATTAACGATTGCAGGCCTCACGGGTATTGCAGCATGGTTCTGGGCACGTCCATTTCTGACCAGTGCACATGTTTATGTCGAATTACCTGTCTTAGGCAAACTACATTTGGCTTCAGCAGCAAGTTTTGACTTGGGTGTATATATCACAGTCGTGGGAGCCACCATGCTACTCATCTCTGTATTAGGGGACTCTCGCCACTCAAGTATGTCTGGTCCTGTACTTCATGGGGAGGAATCATCATGATCAGTTTAGAATTCTTACTCGCCTCTGCCATTGGGTTACTTGCTGCTACAGGCATTTATCTAATTTTGCGTGCGCGGACTTTCCCTGTTGTACTTGGGTTGGCCGTACTGGGTTACGCAGTTAACTTATTTTTGTTTGCAATGGGTCGTTTACAAGTCAACTCACCTGCCATCTTAACTGAAACGACTAATATTACAGATCCACTTCCACAAGCACTTGTTTTAACGGCTATCGTGATCGGTTTTGCGACTACAGCCTTTATTGTTCAGCTGGCATTACGCAGCCGTTATGAATCAGGTAGCGATCATGTTGATGCTAAAGAAGATGTTTCTCCAACATACGACCCACGCGAGGATGAGCCGTGATGTTTGATTTTTTATCTTTTTGGCAAGCAAATACCCCCATTTTTAGCATCCTCATTCCAGCCTTTACGGGTTTTATCTTATTACTTTTAGGCAACCCTGGAGCTGGGGCATTAAAAAAAGATTGGCGACAACCTTGGCGCCGTGGCATCAGCTTGGTCTCAGCAATTGCAGGCTTAGTCACTGCTGTTAATTATCTTATTGTTGCAAATACTGGACAAATTACGGTTTATCAGCTCAGTGAGTGGTCAGCCCCATTTGGTATTGTGCTAGTACTCGACCGACTCTCTGCATTTATGCTGGTTTTAACCTATGCATTAGCGGTTCCGGTTCTATGGTATGCCAGCGCAAACTGGGATACACGTGGACGCTATTTCCACGCCATATTCCATTTTCTTTTAATGGGACTATGCGGAGCATTCCTCACAGGCGACTTATTCAATTTATTTGTTTTTTTTGAAATTTTGCTTATGGCGTCTTATGTCCTACTGTTACATGGACAAGGAAAACCACGATTTCAGCTTGGTGTGCACTATGTCATTATTAACCTATTTGCCTCTGCCCTCTTCTTAATTGGTCTGGGTATGATCTATGGCAGCGTAGGCAGTCTAAATATGACTGACGTTTCACGCCTTTTACCAACTTTAGATGCAGATCAGCACAAATTAGCAGTCGCTGGTGCCCTACTCTTATTTGTTGTATTTGGTATTAAAGCGGCCATGTTACCGGTTGGTTTTTGGCTACCAAAAACTTATGCCGTTGCAAGCACACCAGTTGCAGCAATTTTTACCATTATGACCAAAGTGGGGATTTATGCCATTTTACGTGTCAATGGCACGGTATTTAACGATGTAATCAGTCAGGAAATCTTTAAAAGCTGGTTGCTTCCAATTGGTTTAGTGACTTCTTTATATGGTGTGATTGCAGCGATTGGTGCAGATCGCCTCAGACGTTTTGTCGGTTTTATGGTGCTGTCTTCGATTGGTACGCTATTGACCGCGATAGCCATGTCAAATACGCAAGCGTGGTCAGGAGCATTATTCTATCTAGTACACAGTACACTGATTGGTGCTGCATTTTATCTGTTCTGTGGCTGGATAACTTCACAGCGCGGTGACTTTAAAGATCACTTAAAGATTGCTCCAAGAATCAAGCAAGAAAAAGCAGCAATGCTGACTTATTTTTTAATTGCGATGATGCTTGCCGGATTACCGCCTTTTAGCGGCTTCTTTGGGAAAGTATTTATTTTGCAAGCGACTGTTGAGACTGTATATCAAGGCTGGATCATTGGAGTTGTGCTTGTTGTAAGCCTATTAAGCATTATTGCGTTAACACGTGTCGGGTTTATTTTATTCTGGCGAGCTTCAGCACCAGAAGAAGACCCAAAGAATCCTGCTTACGTGAGTTATCAAGCTCTACCTGTGAAAGCACCGCCACGTAATGATTCGGTCATTTATATTCTGCTTGCAGGCTTGATCGCTTATGTAGTGTTTGCTTCACCTGTATTGCACTACACCACTGGTACGGCTCAACAAATTCAAAATCATGCGCTATATCAGCAATCTATTCTTAAAACTGATCGAAATGGCGAAGTCATTAGTGTTCAACCTTATGACTCAACTTATTTACCAGAAACAAAATATGGTGGAGAGGTTGAAGATCATAATGCGTATCTTATTCCTGATATTATTTCAAAAGATACTTTCAACGGTAAGCATATTTCAGAATATAAACACCGCCAAATTCAGCAGCAAGAAAAAATGCTAACACCAACGATTGCTGATGAAAGTCAACTGAAACCTATGGAGCCATAACAATGCAGCTATCTAAATTGCTTGAACGTTGGTTTCCACATCCATTTGTTTCTTTTTTAATTATTATCTTCTGGTTAATGCTCTCGCATAGTCTTGATGCAAGCGACTTACTTATGGCTATAATCCTGGGTCTTGTGATTCCACGTTTAGTTCGGCCTTTTATTACCAGAACACCTCATATCCATTGGAAACCGGCAGTAAAACTGTGTTTTGTCGTACTGTGGGACATTATTATTTCCAATTTTCGAGTTGCTAAACTGGTATTAGGGTCACCTAAAAAATTGCATCCCAAATGGTACCGTGTTCCATTAGAAACAGAGCATGAGCAAGTCAACTCATTATTAGCAATGATCATTACCACTACACCTGGCACGGTGTCTGCTGGTATTGATCAAGAACGTGGTGACATCTTGGTGCACTCACTTAGCACAGAAAATACTGAAAGTGATGTGCAAGACATCAAACAACGCTATGAGGCCCCTCTCATGGAAATTTTTGATGTAAAAAGCAAATCGGAGGGCAACACATGACTATCCTACCTTATGCGCTTGGCATTAGTTTGATTGCAATCACTATCTCTATGCTACTTTGTCTGTTTCGGATGGTGATGGGGCCATCAATTGTAGATCGTCTTTTAGCACTCGATACTCTTTTTTTAAATGCAACTTGTCTTATTGTTGTACTAGGTATTTATTGGTCAACCACTTCTTTATTTGAGGGGGCTTTATTGGTTGCTATGCTAGGGTTTGTTTCAACTGCTGCTTTAGCACGTTATTTCACAACTGGTCATGTGGTCGATTAAAGGGAGGTCAAAATGCAATTTACAATGGAAATTATTGTTTCGATCTTTCTGATTTTTGGTGCGTTCTTTATGCTAGTTGGATCGATCGGAATGGTACGCCTACCCGATTTATTCATGCGTTTACATGCACCCACCAAATCGAGTACGTTAGGTTTAGGTAGCTTTTTAATCGCTTCGATGATCTTTTTTGCCTTTCAAGGCCGCTTTGGTTTCGCTGAGCTGCTGATTACTCTTTTAGCTTTCATTACCGCTCCTGTTTCAGCCAATTTAATTGCACAAGCAGCACTACATCTACGCTTACGCTCACTCAGCGGTGAAGTCCCCGAAGCAATTGAACGCCCACTCCCTTGGGATCGCTATAAAATCGGACAGCGGTTTTCACAAAACAAACCGCCAATGGAACCTCCTAAAGAATAAAAATTGAGCCAATAAAAAAGCCACCCCAAGGTGGCTTTTTTATTTTGAGTTCTACTTACTCTTCGTCATCTGTCTTACGTTCCGGTAAATCTTGTACCGCTTTTTCGATTAGACCGAACATATAGTTACCATATGCATTCGTCTTATCATAATGGAAACGTAAGCGAGGCGTAATACGAGTCTTGATACGGCGACTTAGTTCATGACGCAAGAAACCAGAAGCCTTGTTTAATACCTCTAAAGTTTCTTTGTTCGCGACTTCACTTTGTTCATCGCCAAGCTCACGTCCCATTACAGTGACATAAACTTCAGCATAACCCATATCTGCACTGACTTTCACCGCAGAGATGGTCACTAGACCACCTAAGCGGGGATCTTTAAGCTCCTGACGGATCAGCTCAGACAACTCACGTTGCACTGAATCCGCCATGCGCTTTAAGCGTTGGCTACCCGCCATTAAAGACTCCGTTTAATCAATTGAACATCATAGACTTCGATCTTGTCGTTTACTTTGATGTCTTTATAACCTTTCACCGCAAGACCACATTCCATACCAGCACGAACTTCTTCAACCACGTCTTTATAGCGACGCAGAGATTCAAGCTCACCTTGGAATACAACCACATCATCACGTAATACGCGAATCGGTTTATTACGATGCAATGTACCTTCAAGCACCATACAGCCAGCTGCTGCACCAAACTTACTTGAGTGGAATACTTCACGTACTTCAGCAACACCCAAGATTGTTTCACGATGTTCAGGAGCAAGTTTACCACTCATGGCATCTTTCACATCATCAATCAATTCATAGATGATGCTGTAATAACGAATATCGATACCGTCTTGGTCACTTCTCTGACGAGCAGTCGTATCTGCACGAACGTTAAAGCCTAACAATACAGCTTCTGAAGATTCAGCAAGAATTACATCAGACTCAGTAATCGCACCAACACCAGAACTAATTACACGAACTTTTACTTCATCAGTAGATAGTTCATATAAAGCTGCATTTAATGCTTCTAAAGTACCACGTACGTCTGTTCTTAGAACAACGTTCACTGTAGGAACGTCTTTTTTGCCCATTGACGACATAATATTTTCAAGACGCATTGCGCTTTGACGATCAATACGTTTTTGACGCTCACGGTCAGCACGAGCATCGGCAACTTCACGTGCTTTCTTCTCGTCATTTACAACAAGAACTTCATCACCAGCCATTGGAGCTTCAGGAAGACCCAAAATTTCTACTGGAATAGATGGCCCTGCTGATTTAATCGGCTTACCGTTTTCATCAGACATTGCACGAACACGGCCATATGATGAACCTGCAAGAACAAGGTCACCAATATTTAATGTACCGTTTTGAACAAGAATAGACGTTACTGCACCACGACCTTTATCAACACGTGCTTCAATAACCACACCTTGCGCAGCACCTTCAGCAGATGCTTTTAATTCCATCAATTCTGATTGAATAAGAATTAAATCAAGGAGTTCATCAATACCTTGTCCGCTGTGTGCAGAAACCTTAGCAATCGGAACATCACCACCCCATTCTTCTGGAACGATTTGTTTCGTTGTTAATTCATTTAACACACGGTCTGGATCAGCAGATTCTTTATCCATTTTGTTGATTGCAACAATAATTGGAGTACCTGCTGCACGTGCATGGTCAATTGCTTCCGCAGTTTGCGGCATTACACCATCATCTGCTGCAACAACCAACACAACGATATCCGTTGCTTTAGCACCACGTGCACGCATTGAAGTAAATGCAGCGTGTCCCGGTGTATCAAGGAATGTAATGATTCCTTTATCTGTTTCAACGTGATATGCACCAATATGCTGGGTAATACCACCTGCTTCACCAGCCGCCACTTTCGAACGACGGATACGGTCAAGCAATGATGTTTTACCATGGTCAACGTGACCCATAATGGTAACCACTGGCGGACGAGTTGTTTGCTCACCACGTGCTTCTTCAGCCGCTTCAAGCAAGTTATCTTCCGCTTGTGTATCAGAAACTAAAACTGGGTTGTGGCCCATTTCTTCTACAACAAGTGCTGCTGTATCTTGATCAATAGCTTGATCTTGATTAACCAACTCACCCATTTTCATAAGTGTTTTGATAACTTCACGTACTTTAATCGCCATTTTCTGAGCAAGATCGGCAACGACAATACTTGAACCGATTTCTACATCATAAACTTGCTTTTTAACTGGCTTTTCAAAACCATGTTTGTTTGCTTGGCTTGATTTTAAACCACGTTTGTTATGGTTAACAAAGCTTTGCTCTTCTTGACCACGACGACCACCTTTCTTACCCGCACGTGGGTTAGTAGTTGCGCCACCGCGTTTAATTTCACGGTCTTCTTGCTTAAATGAATCTTCATAAGCTTGGCCAACTAAACCTGAAGCAAGTGGAGAGTCATCAATCACACGAATTGTCGTAGTAGCTTCGTCATTTGAATACTTAGACGCCATTTTGCGCATTTGTTCAAGTGTACGTTGCTGAGCTTCTTCAGCCGCTTTACGACGCGCAGCTTCTTCAGTTGCTTTTAACTGAGCTGTTTGTGCTTCACGCGCTTTCTTTTGCTCTAATGTTTCTGCTGGTTTTGGTGCAGGTTTTACTGTACCACCACCACGTTTTTTCACTACAACAGCAGCTTTAGGAGCAGACTGGGCAGCGCTATCTTGTTGATGAGCAGCACGCATTGCATCTAAAGTTGCTTTTGCTTTTTGCTCTGTTTGAAGACGCGCTTTTTGCTCTGCAGTTTCACGCGCTTGTTGATCTGCACGTGTTTTAGCGTCTGCTTCTGCACGTGCTTTAGCTTCTGCTGCAATCTGTTCTGGATTTGGTTTAGCAAAAACCTGTTTTTTACGTACTTCTACGTTAATTGTTTTTGCTTTACCTGAAGTACTTGCAACTTTAGCGGTACTGGTTGTTTTACGTTTCAACGCAATTTTTCCTGTGTTACCACCTTCCTGACCATGCACTTTTTTCAAATGATTGACTAAAGTGTCCTGTTGTTCAGTGGTAATAATGTCGTCTGCTGTACGTTGAGGCAAACCTGCTTCACGAGCCTGTTCTAGGAGCTTCTCAACAGGACGTCCTACATTGAGAGCTAACTCTTTAATCGACTTGTCCGTCATATTTCATCTCCTAGTTAAACCATGATTCGCGAGCTTTCATGATCAATTGACCTGCTTTTTCATGACCAAGACCTTCAATATCAGAGATATCGTCAGTAGCCTGATCTGCCAAATCATCAACGGTAATAATACCGCGAGCGGCAAGCGAGTAAGCGATCTCAGAAGTCATGCCTTCCATAGTGAGAAGGTCTGCGCTCGGTTCTTGAATATTTTCTTGCTGTTTCAAAGCATCAGTAAGAGCTGCTTCTTTTGCACGACTTTGCAATAACTCAACTAATTCAGCATCAAGCTCAATTTCGTCAAAAGTTTCAGCAGGAACATAAGCAATCTCTTCTAAAGAAGTGAAGCCCATTTCTACCAATGCCATTGCTAAATCTTCTTCAATATCTAAACGTGATACAAACATGTCGAGATATTGTTGAGCTTCATTTTGCTGACGAGCACGATACTCTTCTTCAAGCATCATGTCGAGTTTGTAGCCAGTTAAATCAGAAGCTAAGCGAACGTTTTGACCTTGTGAGCCAATCGCACGAGCCAATTGATCGCTGGTTGCAAAAATAATATCGGCACTTCTTGCATCTTCATCAAGCACGATGCCTGAAACATCAGCTGGTTCTAATGCACTTGCAATGTATTGAGCTGGATCATCAGACCAAACTACTACATCAATACGCTCACCATTTAACTCTTGTTGTACAGCTTGGATACGTGTACCACGCATACCAATACATGCACCTACAGGGTCAATACGGTGATCATTTGTTTTCACTGCAATTTTAGCACGAACACCCGGTTGACGTGCCGCTGCTTTAATTTCAATAATTTCTTCAGAAATTTCAGGAATTTCTTTTTTCATTAAAGCAATTAACATTTCAGGCTTAGCGCGTGATAACAACAACTGAGCGCCACGACCTTCACGGTTAACATTATATAAAATAGCGTTTACACGTTGCTTTGGACGAAGAATTTCTTTAGGAATCATTTCTTCGCGAGCAAGATAAGCTTCTGCGTTGTCACCTAAGTCGATAATAAAGCCATCTTTGGTTTGTTTTTTCACTTCACCGTAAATCAACTCACCGACTTTAGACTCGTAGGCATCAGCAACTAAAGCGCGCTCAGCTTCACGAATTTTTTGTACAATCACTTGTTTCGCAATTTGCGCAGCGATACGACCAAACTCAATAGATTCTACTTCGAGTTCACGCACGTCACCAATTGACCATTTAGATGGGTCAACATCGGAAATCGCATCCTGGCAAGCTGGCATTTCATGATCTTCATCTGCCACAACAGTCCATTGACGGAACGTGCTGTAATCACCAGTTTTACGATCAATTTCCACACGAAGCTGAGCTTCTTCAGAATTCGTACCTTCGTAAAATTTTTTCTTCGTTGCAGCAACTAGAGCTTGTTCTAAAGCTTCGAAGATCGCTTCACGACTAACACCTTTTTCATTACTAACCGTTTCTGCAACGGTAAGAATTTCGCGGCCCATAAGTCACCTACCGATTTCTTATATAATTTAAATAAATTTAATCTTGATAGATCAAGTTTGCTTTATCGATATTGTTGCTGTCGATATCAAGCACATGCTTTCCTTCAACTTCAACCTGAATCTCTTCATTTTCAAGGTCTACAGCAAGGAGTTTTGCTTGAAATTTACGACGATTTTCTACTGCTGCAATTAAACGCAAAGCAACCTGTTGACCAATGTAGCCTTGCAACTGTTCGAGTTGAAAAAATGGACGATCCCAACCTGGTGAAGAAACTTCTAATGAGTACTCACCTGAAATCGGATCATGAACATCCAACATTGCGCCGACTTGTTGTGTAACACGGACACAATCTTGTACACCAATGCCACGACCTAGCTCTACTTCACCATCTTCATTAATCACTGGCTCAGCATTTTCATCAACTGGTCTATCGATATAAATACGCAATAATGAACGTTTACCTTGTGGAAGGAATTCAATTCCCCACAGGTCAACACCACATGCTTGTACCGCTGGAACAATCATGTCATACAATGCTTGGGATTTATTTGATAATTTCATTTACTCTCGTCATTCTCGTGCGATTCAATCGGTTGTTTTAACCGACACAGACCTACTATAGTGAAGCATGACTATTTGACCAATTGATGTCGACACTACACGATAGCGATACGATAACCAATAAAAAAGGGCGTTAATCGCCCCTATGTTGCACAGAAAACAATAGTCCACTGTGCAAAAAGGCCCACTTGTCTGTGAGCCTCTTTTAAGAAACTTGGTAGCGGGAGCTGGATTTGAACCAACGACCTTCGGGTTATGAGCCCGACGAGCTACCAGACTGCTCCATCCCGCATCAACGTGCAAAAATTATATACAAATATTGAAGAAAGTCAATGTAAACTTATCCAATATTAGCTTGATTAAGTTGCACCTTAATCAAATTGGTAGCGGGAGCTGGATTTGAACCAACGACCTTCGGGTTATGAGCCCGACGAGCTACCAGACTGCTCCATCCCGCATCAAAAAACTGCTTGCACTCAACTTTCTGGTTCAAAGTTGGTGCGGAAGGGGGGACTTGAACCCCCACGCCCGAAGGCACTACCACCTCAAGGTAGCGTGTCTACCAATTCCACCACCACCGCAGCTTGTGGGACGCATTCTAGTCCCTCTAACTGCAAAAGGAAAGCCCTATTTCGAATTATTGACTCGATTTTGGTGCATTTGGTGAAGTTTCAGGCAATGTCGTTTGAACCGGCGCTGTGGTTTGTACGGTTTTTAAACTATACGCCTCAGTTGTTTGTTTTTTCGCAAAAACAGCTAAAGTCAAACTTGTCACGAAAAACAATGCTGTTAAAACAGCTGTAAGGCGAGTCAGGAAATTACCTGAACCAGATGCACCAAATACAGTTGCTGCACCGCCCCCACCAAAAGAGGCTCCGGCATCTGCGCCTTTACCGTGTTGCACTAAAATTAATGCAATCATCAGTACTGCTAAAATAATATGTACAACAAGTACAAAAGAGTGCATACCCTATCCTCGTTATTTGCTTTGCGCGAAGGCTTGTACGATCTGATAAAAAGATGCTGCATTTAATGAAGCACCACCCACCAACGCACCATTAATATCTGGACATGCAGCTAACTCAACAGCATTTTCAGCTTTCACGCTGCCGCCATATAAAATAGCAATGCTTGAACCTGTTGGTGTGAGCTGGCATAAACCTTCACGAATTTTAGCATGCATCGCTTGAGCATCTTGTGGCGAAGCTGTTTTACCTGTACCAATCGCCCAAATTGGCTCATAAGCAATGACAACCTGTTTTTGCCATTGTTCTGCCGTTACTACAGGTGCAATATCACAAATTTGTTGTAAAACAACTTGCTCTGCTTGGCCTTGTTCGCGCTGATCAAGACTTTCGCCAACACAATAAATAACAGTTAAGCCTGCATTTAATGCATTTTGGAGTTTCGCCTTCAAAATTTCAACGTTGTCGCCAAAAATATCACGACGTTCAGAGTGCCCAACCAACACAAAATCAATCTGGCTGTCTTTTAATAATTCTGCACTAACTTCGCCAGTATAAGCACCAGTACCTGCAACACGAGATACGTCTTGTGCAACTGTATATACCGCTCTTACAGCATCCTGTAACTGTGCCTGTACTGTTGTCAGTGCAATAGAAACAGGGGCAACGCCCACATGGCAGCTTTCATCTGCAATTTGGTTTTGTTGCAATAATTGTTTAAATTCTTCTATAAGTTGGTTGGCGTTAGCACGCACTGGGTTCATTTTCCAGTTGCCAACTACCCAAGGCGTAATCGTCGTACCCGACATACTGCTCACCTTTCATCAAAAATGCAGCACATTCTACACGCATTTATACAAATTTCAGATACTTTTCTTTAATGGGATTGCTGATATCTTTTCTAGTGTTTGAAATTAAGAAAAAACTTTATAACGTTCCAAGTTGAACATTTTAAAAATTAATCTATAAAAACTTCGACTAGTTCAAGCTTTAATAAGCTGATTAGGACTAGAGCAACACTTTCTAAGGTAGTATTTTTACATAACAAAAGTATAATTTTTCCTATACCAATTATAAACACATTAGCATAGGCAGGCAGATGTCAGCATTACACACATCTCCAAAATTTACGGGGTTTTTTCGACGTTTAGTCGAAGAAAAGCATGTGTCGGCAGCGACCATGCAAACTGCATTAGATGCAGCAAAAAGAGCTAAGCAGGATACAGTCGCCTATTTAATTGAAGAGGTTCATCTCTCCCCTTCTTTATTGGCTGAAACAATTTCTGCTGAGTTCGCCGAACCATATTTCGATCTGGATGTTTATGACACTTCTCAGATTCCTAAAGATTTGGTCGATCAAAAACTGATTTTAAAACATCGAATTTTGCCACTTATTCAAAGAGGGCAAATTTTATATGTCGCGACCAGCAATCCAAGTAATATTGAGGCGATTGATGCAATCCGTTTTAATAGTAAATTGCTCGTTGAACCTGTCATTGTTGAGCACCATAAACTAGAAAAAGTTTTAGGTCAGCATTTTGCAGAAGAAAGCGGCTTTGAATTTAATGATGAGGAATTTGATCTCGACGTCAGTCTTGATGGGCCTGTGACTCAAGAGGATGAAGAGGAAACGCCTCAAGGTGATGAAGCACCGATCGTTAAATATATTAATAAGTTATTGATTGATGCCATTCGTATGGGCGCTTCAGATTTACATTTTGAACCGTATGAAAAGTCCTATCGGGTACGTTATCGTGTCGATGGGGTATTACGTCAAATTGCCAATCCCCCTTTACAACTGGCAAACCGTTTGGCTTCACGATTAAAAGTTATGTCTCAAATGGACATTTCTGAAAAACGTGTTCCACAAGATGGTCGTATCAAGCTTAAGCTATCAAAAACCAAGGCCATTGATTTTCGTGTGAACTCACTCCCTACTTTATTTGGTGAGAAACTAGTTCTACGTATTCTTGATCCATCCAGTGCAATGCTTGGAATTGATGCCTTAGGTTATGAAGAAGAACAAAAAGCTTTGTTTATGGAGGCTTTGGATAAACCACAAGGCATGCTTTTGATTACTGGACCCACAGGTTCTGGTAAAACCGTATCTTTATATACAGGCTTGAATATTTTAAATACTGAAAGTTCCAATATTTCCACTGCCGAAGATCCGGTGGAAATTAACTTAGAAGGGATTAATCAGGTTAACGTAAACCCAAAAGTAGGCCTTACTTTTGCTGCTGCACTTAAATCTTTTTTACGTCAAGACCCCGACATTATTATGGTCGGTGAGATTCGTGACTTAGAAACAGCAGAAATTGCGATTAAGGCAGCACAAACTGGTCATATGGTCATGTCAACACTGCATACCAATAGTGCTCCAGAAACGCTGACTCGCTTACGTAATATGGGTGTTCCCTCTTTCAATATTGCAACATCAGTCAACTTGGTTATTGCACAGCGTTTAGCACGTCGTCTTTGTACTCAATGTAAAATACCAGCGGATATTCCTAAACAAAGCCTATTAGAAATGGGCTTTACTGAACAAGACATAGCACATCCAGACTTTCGGATTTTTCAACCTGTTGGTTGTCCTGAATGTCGTGAAGGCTATAAAGGCCGTGTTGGTATTTATGAGGTAATGAAAGTTACTCCTGAAATTTCCAAGATTATTATGGAAGATGGCAACGCTCTAGAAATCGCGGCTGCTTCTGAAAAATTGGGGTTTAATAATCTACGGCGTTCAGGTTTAAAAAAGGTGATGCAAGGTGTGACTTCCTTACAGGAAATCAACCGTGTGACCAGTGAATAAGACACTATTTAAAATAAGGATAATCTAATGGCTGTCAAAAAGGCACAAATGATGCCGACTTTTGCTTATGAAGGGGTTGACCGTAAAGGCGTAAAAATTAAGGGAGAACTTCCAGCTAAAAATATGGCTTTAGCTAAAGTAACCTTACGTAAACAAGGCGTCACTGTTCGAACTATTCGTGAAAAGCGTAAAAATATTCTTGAAGGTTTATTTAAGAAAAAGGTATCAACACTCGATATTACGATTTTTACTCGACAACTTGCGACCATGATGAAAGCGGGTGTACCACTCGTACAAGGTTTTGAAATTGTTGCTGAAGGTTTGGAAAATCCTGCCATGCGTGAAGTCGTACTTGGCATTAAAAGTGAAGTCGAAGGTGGTAGTACTTTTGCTTCCGCTTTAAAAAAGTATCCTCAACATTTTGATAACCTATTTTGTTCGCTTGTTGAGTCTGGCGAACAATCAGGTGCTCTTGAAACCATGCTGGACCGCGTTGCAATTTACAAAGAAAAAAGTGAATTGTTAAAACAGAAAATCAAGAAAGCCATGAAATACCCTGCGACGGTTATTGTAGTCGCTATTGTGGTGACTATTATTTTGATGGTTAAAGTCGTACCCGTTTTCCAAGATCTATTTTCATCTTTCGGCGCACAATTACCAGCCTTTACGCAAATGGTCGTAAATATGTCGAAGTGGATGCAAGAATACTGGTTCATTATGATTATTGTGATTGGGGCAATCATTGCTGCCTTTTTAGAAGCTAAAAAGCGCAGTAAAAAGTTTCGTGATGGCTTAGATAAACTCGCGCTTAAATTACCTATTTTTGGGGACTTGGTCTATAAAGCAATCATTGCCCGTTATAGCCGTACGCTTGCCACAACATTTGCAGCAGGTGTTCCACTCATTGATGCGCTTGAGTCAACTGCCGGAGCAACTAACAATGTCATCTATGAGAAAGCCGTTATGAAAATTCGTGAAGATGTTGCGACAGGACAACAACTTCAGTTTGCTATGCGTATATCTAACCGTTTTCCTTCTATGGCTATACAAATGGTTGCAATTGGTGAAGAATCTGGTGCTCTAGACAGCATGCTCGACAAAGTTGCTACCTATTATGAAAATGAAGTTGATAATGCTGTTGATGGTTTAACTTCAATGATGGAACCTTTAATTATGGCGATTTTAGGGGTGCTTGTAGGGGGTCTGGTGATTGCTATGTATCTTCCAATTTTCCAAATGGGCTCAGTTGTATAATGCAAGAAATCATTGCTTATTTTATTCAAAACTTAACTGCTCTTTATATTGCAGTTGCACTCATGAGCCTATGTATTGGTAGCTTTCTTAATGTAGTGATTTATCGCACTCCCAAAATGATGGAACAAGATTGGCAGCAAGAATGTCAAATGCTGCTCAATCCAGAACAACCGATTATTGATCATGAGAAGCTGACATTAAGTAAGCCTGCTTCATCATGTCCTGAGTGCCACCATCCCATTCGTTGGTATCAAAACATTCCTGTCATAAGTTGGCTCGTATTAAGAGGAAAGTGCGGACAATGTCAGCACCCCATTAGCATACGTTATCCAGCTATTGAACTACTCACCATGCTATGTTCACTGGTAGTGGTCATGATATTTGGCCCAACCATACAAATGCTGTTTGGACTCATCCTCACATGGGTACTAATCGCCCTTACCTTTATTGATTTCGATACACAATTATTACCTGATCGTTTCACACTGCCTTTGGCTGCACTCGGTTTAGGTATTAACACCTTTAATATCTACACCTCACCTAACTCAGCTATTTGGGGTTACCTGATTGGTTTTTTATGTCTTTGGATTGTGTATTACTTATTTAAAGTGATTACTGGCAAAGAAGGCATGGGTTACGGCGACTTTAAGTTGCTTGCGGCTTTAGGGGCATGGATGGGGCCATTGATGCTACCGTTAATTGTGCTATTGTCATCTTTACTGGGTGCAATTATTGGCATCATTTTATTAAAGTTGCGTAATGAAAATCAGCCTTTTGCTTTTGGACCATATATTGCGATTGCTGGTTGGGTTGCCTTTTTATGGGGTGACCAGATCATGAAAATTTATTTGGGAGGTTAAGATGGCGTTTATTTTGGGAATCACAGGTGGAATTGGTAGTGGTAAATCTGCTGCAACACAATGGTTTGAGTCCCAAGGAATCCAAGTCGTCGATGCCGATATTGTTGCACGTGAAGTCGTTGAGAAAGGCCAACCTACTCTTCAACAGATACAACAAACTTTTGGAGATTGGGTCCTTCAACCTGATGGAAGTTTAGACCGTCGTGCCTTACGTGAATATATTTTCCAAAATCCGGAAGCAAGACAAACACTTGAAAAAATTACGCATCCAGCCATTCGTCAATCTATCATTCAACAGCTACAAAATCCCAAAAGTCCCTATGTGATTTTAGTTTCACCATTACTTTTTGAGACCAACCAACATGAGCTGGTCAATCACACGCTACTGGTTGATGCGAGTGAACAAACTCAAATTCAGCGTGCAAGTCAACGCGATGGGCAGAACCAAGAACAAATTCAGAAAATTATGGCGGCACAAATGCCACGTGATCGAAAACGTGAACTTGCAAATGACATTGTGTTTAATGATGGATTACTTGAACACCTATATCAGCAGTTAGAACCTTTACACCATAGCTATTTGAAGCGTGCAAACTAATTTTGTTGCTTTTGCTCCTTAATCTTTTGTGCCAAGCTGTCTTGTCTAAACCAGCGCCAAGGTTGTAGAGCACCTACCCCCATACCCACTAAGCCCACCACAATCGATGGGCTTAATGACTCACCAAGTAAAGGCACCGCTAAAATAGCTGCAATAAACGGTGCCAGAGTCACAATACTTCCAGTTTTAAAAGCCCCTAGTCTTTGAATAGCCGCAACATAGGCTAATGTCGCAATAATCACGACAAATACGCCATGAAAAATACCTTGTACAGCCAAATGTACAGGATCTACTTCCATGAAGTGCTTAGGCAAAAATAAAACATAGATAGGTAAATAAATAATTGCTGACCAAATTGCCACACTGGCCATAGAGTGCCAAGCAGACAATTTCCACTGTTTAAGTAATACAGTGAAAATACCCCACCAAATCGCGCTAATGAAAAGTAGTAAGTCTCCAATTCCAAACGCAGAGGTACTTGTACGTAGCATCAAAGCGCTCATGAGTGCTAAGGCAGCGATCATGATTGCGAGACTAGCCCATGTGTGTTTATCAAACGGTTGTCTAAATAAAATATAAGCAGCTATCGCGGTACAGATTGGTATGCAGCCATTTAAAAATATTGCAGCATGTGCGGCTGGTGCATAAAGAAATGCGGTGTAGACGGTAAGGCAATAAATAACCCCGCCAATCAATGCCAAAATAACAGCATGCTTACTCCATAAAAAAGCGAGATCTTTTTTATAAATTAAGATAGGCATTAAAATGAGGAAGGCAATAGCGAAGCGCAGTGCAGCAATGTCCCAAGCACTGATGTGCCACTGTGCATTTAAACGGGCAAAAAGCGTAAACCCGCCCCAAATGCACATGGTCACCAATACAAAAAAATAACCTTGCTTACGGGGAGACATATTCAGACTGCTTAAATACTAGAAAGGCAGCTCAATTATACCTCAGAACGCTGACGGCAAGCTTCATAAAGTGCCATACCTGTTGCCACACTCACATTTAAACTCTGCAAGTTTCCAGACATCGGAATATAAACTTTATGGTCACACTGCGCCTGTGTAATTGGGCGCAAACCTGTATCTTCAGCTCCCATTACAATCACGACTGGGCCAGAGAAATCGCATTTTTGAATTGGTAATGCGCTTTCATCAAGCATGGTGCCAATCACACGTGTATGAGTGGTCTCTTTTAAATGGGCTAATGTACGAGCTAAATTTGTTACTTGAATGAACTTAACTTTCTCAGCTCCACCCGCTGCAACTTTACGCGCTGTAGGAGTTAAACTCGCTGAACGGTCACGAGGCACAATCACTACCTGAACACCCATTGCAGCGGCAGTACGAATACAAGCACCTAAGTTATGTGGGTCTGTTACCTGATCTAATGCAAGCAATAAGGCATCTGGAGTTTCAGCCAAAATCTGATCAAGATCTTTTTCATTTAAGGTCGGGTGTGGACGTACTGCTGCGACCACACCTTGGTGGAACGGCAAACCCGCAAGTTTCTCAAGACTATCGCGGCTTGCTTTTTGTACGCTAATTCCAAAAGGCTCTGCCAATTGTAAAATCTTTTGTAACCGTTGATCATCCCGCCCTTTCAATGTAAACAGGGTCAGCACACGCTCCGGCTCAAGTTCTAACAATGACTCCACTGAGTGAACGCCATAATAATATTCCGGTTTTGCCATGCATGACCTCTAACAACGTTTGAGCAAAAAAATAAAAATCCTGTAAAGCCAACTTCACAGGATTTCTTTGGGCATAGTGTACCCGATTTAAACAGTAATTTCTTAGCCTTCTAAGTGGCAAACATAATCGAGTACTTCATCAGTCTCGATTTTGAAAACACTATTGCCAGGTACATAAAATGATTGACCAGCGCGGAACAACTCACTTTCATTGCTGTCCGCAATTTTAACGCGGCACTCACCTGAAATAATTTCCATACGCTCAGGAACATGTGTTTCAAATGTTAAAGGCTGCTCTGTCGGCAAAATAACACCTAGTGTTTTTTTCGTTCCATCTTCAAATTGCACGGTATGGCTGATACATGCTCCACCAAAATAAACATTTGATTTTTTGATGACCGTTACATGATCAAATTGGGTTGAACTCATGCACATTCTCCAGATAATGCCGCATATATATAAATTATGATGAATGTAGTTTAATTGTGCCTAAATAACTAATCAATCAGTTTTCATACGGATAGACTTGTAATTTCCACTGCTGTAACTGAATTTTTTTAGCGAAAGCGTGGGGCAAATTTACTTCAATATTTCGACTCTTCGACACAATTGCATCATATTTGCAAACTTCATCGTGATTTTCATCGAGTAAAACCCAACAAACTTTCTTCGCCGTGGGGTGAGTCACTGGCATTGTAACCACAGGTGAGCCATGATCCATCCCTACATGAAAATTGTCTGGGTTATTTTGTATTGAAACTGAATCATAAGCCGGAAAACCGACACTATTTTCATCAAACTGCTGGCTATCATGTACAAGCACACTTTGTTTTAAAGTCGGCCAAATGCAATAACGCAGGTAATGCTGATCTATAACTCGATTGTCCGGATATCGTCCAGTGGCAACATACTCTCTGATATGTGCTTCAATATTATGAAAAATACCTGAACAACCACCCCACATACCCGCCAAAATAAGCTCAGTATGAGAGTAGCTATCTCGCATTAAATGAAACCATTGATCACTCTTAAGCCATGCCTCAACAGCAGCTTTTTCACGATAAGACACTATAGAGTCAGCATCACGTATCAAAAAGCGCTTAACTGCTAAATCATCTATAACAAAAAATCGCCAAAATAAACCTGACAATTGTTTTTGTGAAGCATTCACCTGTACCACTTGAGCACCATTTGCTTGTAAACGCTTCTGAATAAGTTCAGGTACGGTATCATCGACATAGAACCGGCATGTCCATTCCGGGTATATTTCTTTTGCTAATTTGGTATTTAAAATTGATGTCTCACAGTAACGCGGGTTTGCTCCAAATAATGAAAAAGCAATAATATTTTCTTGAGGGTTTGGGCTAAATACTGGTGGTGCATAATTTGGAATCGACAATATAGGCTCATTCCTGGTAAGTTCTTTTTTTGTTGAAATGGCTAAACGCCCAAATTTTATTTTCTCTTCTTTTTTATTTAAATGATGACAAACTTCGGTTAATCCATCATATAGATTTGTATTGACGTTAGAACCACTTGCTTTGATAGCTTGCATATAATGTTGATAAGCATCGTCATAACGGCGTAAACGTAACTCGGTATAAGCTAAATCAGACAATGCTCCAGAGTGCTGGGGAACCAAGCTCACCGCTTTTTTTACATGTTGATAAGCTTTGAGATAATCGCCTTGTGCAGCAGCTTGTTTAAATGCATTAAAATGCTGATTTAAAATTTTATTCATTTCAGCAGGATTGGTTTTTTTATGGCGATTCATCATCCCTATGGGTGCTTTCGGTAAGCTTAATGTTTTTTTCATTGTAAAGATCCGCAATCTTGCTGTTATATAATTTCAGTTAGAATAATAGATCACTTGTAGCAAATTCAAAACTTCTCTATCTTTAACCCATAATTTGGCGCGTTGGATGCGTTTATGCTCACACATTTAACTTTAATTAATTTTGCATTAGCTGATCATTTAGCCATTGATATAGAACAAGGATTTAATGTTCTAACAGGTGAAACGGGTGCAGGAAAATCATTATTACTGGATGCACTCTCTGCCTGTTTAGGAGAACGTACAGATACAAATTATGTCCGCTATGGTTCGGACAAAGCAGATGTGACTGCGGTTTTTACTTATCAGGACAATAGTCCTGAAGCAAAATGGTTAAAAGAACACGAACTAGATGATGACTCAGGGGAAATTCATTTACGTCGTGTTATTTTTGCAACTGGCCGTAGCAAGGCATGGGTCAATGGTCGTCCGAGCAGTCTATCTGAGCTCAAAGAATTAGGCCGTTTATTGGTTCAGTTATATAGCCAACATAGCCAGCAACAACTTCTTGAACCACCTTATCCAAAGCATTGGTTAGACCGTTATAACAATTTTTATGTCGAAGCAAATGATGTCCGTGAAGCCTATAGCACATGGCAACGTAATATTCGTCAACATCAGGCCGCTCTTGATGCCCAAGCCACTCGTTTGCAACGTATCGCGACTTTAGAGCTGCAAATCGAAGAACTGGAAGAAGTCATTCAAACTGATTACAAAGAAATCGAGCAAGAGTTCGATCGTCTTAGTCATCATGAACATATCATGCAAGACTGTAGCTATAGTTTGAATGCACTTGATGAAGCTGAACAAAATATTACTCAAGAAATGTCATCCATCATTCGTCGGCTAGAATCTCATGCAGGTCGTAGTGAACAGCTTTCGGAAATTTATAATTCTTTATTAAATGCCCAAAGTGAAATAGATGATGCAACAGCAAACTTGCGTCAATTTATTGATCGTCAGAGTTTTGACCCTGAACGGATGGAAGAGCTCAACTCTAAGCTGGAAGTTTTCCATCGTCTGGCACGAAAATACCGGACTCAACCGGAGACCCTCAAACAAGAATATGAAACTTGGCAAAATGAGCTTGAGCAATTACATCAGCTTGAAGACCCAGAAACACTGGCAGAGCAAGTTGAAAAATCGCATGAGGAGTTTTTAGAGAAAGCCCAACATTTAGACCATATTCGTCGTGAAGCTTCTGCCCCACTTGCTAAGCAATTAACTGAACAAGTGAAACCTTTAGCATTACCTGAGGCACACTTTGAGTTTAAGTTTGAACCATTAGAACAACCAGGTGCGGAAGGTTTAAGCTTTATTCAACTTTTATTTACTGCCAATAAAGGTATTCCACCACAACCATTAGCACGAGTGGCCTCAGGTGGTGAGCTTTCACGTATTGCACTCGTCATGCAAGTGATGAATGCTGAAAAAACTGAATCTGAAGTTTTAGTATTTGATGAAATTGATGTCGGGATTAGTGGTGGTACGGCTGAAGTGGTTGGACGCTTACTTGCCGACTTAGCTCAACATGTACAACTTTTATGTATTACCCACCAAGCACAAGTCGCTGCACAATCTGACCAACATTTGCTAGTTAAAAAACAACAAACAGATCCGGCCAGCAGTACTATTGTTGGACTCGATGAAAATCAGATTATTTTTGAGTTAGCACGCATGTCAGGTGGTGTGGAAATTAATGAAACAACCTTGCAACATGCCAAACAATTACGGCAACTTAAATTTCAGGCTTCTTCAAATTAATAAAGAAAATGAGAGAAAAAGATTGGCGAAATCCGATTAACTCTTGTATGTTGATAAAAAGAACCTATATAGATAAAAGGGTCGTGAGACCCTCTAGCGACATTTTTGAGGGAGAACCGCTTAGGTGACCAAACAATATATGACTCACCGTTGTTTAATTGCCCCGCCAGAACTGGCAGATGAATTTTTTGCAAATACTGTAATTTATCTTGCCCGCCATGATGAAGAAGGTGCTCAAGGTATTATTATCAATCGCCCTGCTGGTATCCAAATTAAAGAACTCCTCAATGATTTAGACATTGATGCAGATAATGTAAATCCACATGAAGTTTTACAAGGCGGACCTTTACGTCCTGAAGCTGGATTCGTTCTTCATACTGGACAACCGACATGGCACTCTTCTATTGCGGTGGGTGAAAATGTATGTATTACCACCAGTAAAGATATTCTTGATGCAATTGCCCATAATGAAGGTGTTGGTCGCTACCAAATTGCGCTAGGTTATGCGAGTTGGGGTAAAAACCAGTTAGAAGATGAAATCGCTCGCGGTGACTGGCTTATTTGTGATGCAGATATGGACCTGATCTTTAACTTGCCTTATGACGACCGTTGGGATGCAGCTTATAAAAAAATTGGGGTAGATCGTACATGGCTGGCTTCTGAAATCGGACATGCTTGATGACAGCAACACAATCAAAATCAATTATGGCTTTTGACTTTGGCACCCAAAAAATGGGAATTGCTATAGGTCAGTCATCCATTGAAAGTGCAAATCCCCTACCGTTATTTGTGATGAAAGATGGGATTCCTAATTGGGATCAACTGTTAAAAATCGTGAAAGAATGGCAGCCAGATATGTTCCTTGTTGGTCTTCCATTAAACATGGATGATAGCGAGTCGGAACTTTCTACACGTGCACGTAAATTTGCGCGACGTTTACGCCATCAAACCAATATTGAAACATGGATGGTAGATGAGCGTTTAACTACCCGTGAAGCCAGAGAGGAACTTGGTTTCTACCAAGAACAAGGCCGCGCTAAGAAATTATCAGCAGATAGTTTTGCAGCGGCTTTGCTCATCCAGAGCTGGTATCGTAATCCCATCGGCTTAACACCATAAAATAAAAAAGCATGTTTTATACATGCTTTTTTATTGCGTTTAAAACTAAAGATTTTATTTTTCAATAATATGTACGGTAGCGGTACGACCAGAGACAAAAGCAAGCTGATTTTTTGGTGCTTCATCTAATACAATTTTTACAGGTACGCGCTGCGCTAAACGAACCCAGCTAAAAGTCGGGTTTACGTTTGCAAGCAATTTAGAACTACTTGAGCGCTCACGATCTTCAATACCTGATGCAATACCTTGGACATGACCTTTAATTTTCTGACTGTCACCCATTAATTGTACACTTGCCTGATCGCCAATATGAATGCGGTCTAATTTTGTTTCTTCAAAATATCCCACAACATAAAGTTGTTTACGATCTAACAATGCGGCAACTGCTTGACCAACTTGAACATAATTACCTGGACGTAAATCAAAGTTAGAGAGTGCTCCATCGGCTGGTGCAACAACAGCCGCACGGTGCATATTGAGTTCAGCTAAATGTAAATTACTTATTGCGACATCAATCAGTGCTTGTTGCTGTTTAACTGTTGCTTGTGCCTGTTGAATCGCTGCTTGGAGTTGCTCATGTTCTGCATGCGATTGGTCACGAGTTGCAAGGACTTGATCTTGTTCTTGTTTAGAAATCGCACCATCCATTAAGTTTGAATAACGACTTGCATTCTTTTCAGCGAGCTGGATGTTAGTACTCGATTTAATCAAGTTTGCTTTTGCTTGGGCTAGACCTGCTTCTGCTTGAGCAAATGCAGCTTTCGCTTTTGCCAAATCAGACTTTGCCTGCTCTACATCTAAGGCTCGGCGAGAAACATCAATCTTAAAGAGTACCTGACCTTTTTTCACAGTCTGGTTATCTTGAACCAATACTTCTGTGACAAGACCCGCTACATCCGAAGATACTTGAATAACGTCACCACGCACTCGACCATCGCGTGTCCACGGCGCTGCATTATAGTAATTCCACAAATGCACAATGGTATAAACAGCGACCATTAATGCGACAATCAAAATTACTGGACGGATGACTTTTTTCAAATCCACCTGATTCATTTCACTCACCTAACTCAATCTTTAATTTCGCAATCATCTCTACGCACCAACCCCGACAAAGATTTGATGTATTACCAAAAGCAATAAGAGGTAAAAACACAAATTGAAAATGCTAGGTAATGCAATCCAACCTTGTGTAATTAACTTGTTTGTCAAAGGACTTAACCCACGAAAACATATATATGCCAAGAGGGCTTGAACGAGCAAAGAAGGCACATAAATCCCATAAATATTAAACTCACCCATTTGCTGTAGCTCCTCTTAAGGTGCTGTTTTCATTCATTTGGTCTGATGAAACATGACACATGCTATAAGCAATATTGTTAAGTGAAATAAGTAGTCTTTGTCGCATAGTCATATCTTCAACGTTTGAAGCAAGCTGTTTTAATTCAAATAACGCTCGATAAATTTGCTCTACTAAAGCCGTCGTATCGTTTCCATCATTTTCTTTCGCTCTAAACAGTTCATCCAGATTTTGTTGCAAATCACCAATATGCTGAGTGAGCTCAGAGGTTTGAGGGAATTGACTTGCCAATTCTTGTAATCGGCTTAAATCAACAATACTACTCGACTCAATTAATGCTTGATGAATTGAGGTTTTAATCTCGTCAGATTGCACCATTTTACTGTTTAGAATCCCAATCCGGTCTAACATACTGCGTAGATGAACTTTGAAATCAAGCCCATATGGCAGATAGATTGCTTGTCGCATGGCACGATAATGTAACGCTAAAATGCGGCTTGCACTTGTATCCGGAGACATGGCACGAACAACGTCAATGACAATTAAAGACACTAAAACACCCAAAATCATGGCAAAAGAACCATCAAGATAAGACACTGCATCCATGCTATACGCATTATGCAAATTTAGTCCCATCATGGTGTTAATACCTAAAACCATGCCTACTGGCATAAGCATCTGGTTGGCCATCATAGACACTGCGAACAAGAACATTGGTAACAACACCAGTCCAAGTTCCCAGAAAGTTGTGACATGTGGAAAAATACCAAATGCATAAACGAAGACTAAAACTGCTGAAGCAATACTACCCCAGATAAAAATACGCAAAACCGGAACTGGGTTATCTAAGGCCGTTAAAATACAGGCAGTCACTGCACCCATTTGTGCCATCATAAATCCAGCTTTCCACCCAGAAACAATCCAGACCCCAGTCACAATAAAGGTAATAAGGACTGCACTAATACCACCTCGTATTGCCACCCCATGGTCACGGTGTAAACTTGGATACTTGGTCGTCATTGGTGTAATGTTGTCAGGAATGTCTTTATTCCCTTGCTGAATTCGTTGCCACAAGACTTTAACCGCTAAAACATTGCTAATGAAATGACGCACGTCCATTTTCATTGCAGCCACTAAAACCTGCTGATGTGTAGAAGCCGATTCCATCAAACTTGAAAAATCACTTTCAAACTCATCAGGCAACTGCAAAATATTTTCATCAACAATCAGATCTTTTTGTTCTAAAAACTGGACAACGTGAGCTGAAAGTAGTTGCATTTTTTCTGCATGAGTTTCGATAAACCGAAGTTCTTGAAGCTGCTTAATACGTTCAGATAAAGCGACTAAGTTGGCCACGACCATTGAGATTTGATGCAGCATTTCCTGCAAGGGTTTGGTCATGCCATGCAGCTCACCCTTTTCATAACTCAAATGTACTGCCAAAGCGTGAATATCTGTAGTATCACGCGTAATTGCAGCCAAAAGCTGAGTATTGTTCTGCTGCAAATCTGTAGTTAATAAATTAGCAAACAGATTTTCTGTATCTTTGAGGGTTTTGATTACCCGTTGTTTAATCGCAGAACCAATATGCATTGGAAGAATAGTGGCAGAAACCACGGCACTTGAAATCACCCCAATCGAAATCTCTATGACTCGAGCTAAAGCAATATCAAAAATATTGTATTGATCAATATAAGTAATCGAGTTGAAGACAATCATGGCTGTCGAGTAACCCGCCAGCATAAAAGCATAACTACGAGGAGTCCGGTCAAGTAAAGACACGTAAAGTGCAAAACCAACCCAGAGTGATAACACTATCGTAAATAACCAGGGTGTATTGATCAGATGAGGTGTTATTGTTAAGGCAACAATAGCCCCCCCTACTGTCCCTAACACACGATAGACACACTTAGAAGAAACCATGCCCGAATAAGGATTGGCAATAATCAGGACTGTACCGATCGACCACATCGGGTTAATCAGATCTAATTCAAATGAAACAAATAATGCCAACATACCGGCAATAAATGTCTTTATTGCAAAAATCAGATCAAGCTTACTCGGGCGAAACGCCAGTATTTGCTTTAATAACATGAACTCATCTCAAATACAGATTTGAACTGAGGAGCATGCTCATCAGTGCCCAATTACCTTTTTAAAAGGCAATACGGCTTTGTCATTTGCCTTATAAACAAATGAGGTATGAGAGCATCCTTCAATACAATGATTTTTCCACATCTCTAATATGATGTACCGAGATGATTTTAGTTTGGGCGCTATCTAAACGGCCAAACTCTGGAAAGAAGAGGTATCAAAAAACTCGTCTAGAACCGACCAATTTCTCGATTAGATATTTTGTTTGGCAATTTTTTCAAAATAAAGCATTTTAGTCAACTAAAATATCTCTATTTGATAATTTGATATGTTTTTTGATTATCGTATATCATGTATGGATTAAGAGAAGTTTTCTCTTTGTCAGAGTAAAATACTCAAATTAGGCATTTATTTTAGAATTGAGACAAATCTTCTTTTTTTTCTGTTATAAAAACTCAAAGATGACTCGCTGTTAAAGGATACGAACAAGACACTATGGCAATTTCAAGTTTTGGCAAAATTTTAACCGTTCTGGACCTATTTTCAGTTTCACGTCCAGTGATTAATGTCGATATTATTTGCGAAGAACTTGGCTTGTCTAAACCGACTAGCTACCGTTATCTAAAAGAACTCGTATCAGCCGACCTATTAAAACGCATTAATGGCACTTCTGGCGATTATACCTTAGGCTCAAAAATTGCAGTTCTTGACTATATATCTAGAACAACGGACCCTCTAGTTCAAATCAGCACACCATTTATGCGCAATATTGTAGAGCGTACCGAACTTTGTTGTTTACTCACCTATTTAAATGATGATTATTGCATTGACATACATCATGAAATATTTAAAGACACCGAATTACTGTCATATGGCCGAGGCTGCCCACGACCGATTTACGTTGGCTCGTCTCCAAAAACGATGGTTTCGCATTTAAGTAAACAGCGCATACATGACTACTACGAACGTTTTCATCAGGAATTAAAACAATCTGGCTTTGCCCAAGATGAGCCAAGCTTCATTCAGCGCATGCGTAAAATAAAGAAACAAGGCTTCTATTTCTCTCAAGGTGAGATTGACCCAAGTGTTTCTGGTCTTGCTGTACCCGTTCGCTTTTCAAATAAAGAAGTTCCTTTAGCCTTAACGCTAGTAGCATCAAAGAATAGATTTGATTTTCTCAATATTGAAAAACTCATCGAAATTTTACAAGAAAATGCAGCACTTATTGAGCAACGTTTTATGGAGTTATCTGAAAAAGGTGAAATTTAAAACCCCACCTTATGATAATTTAACCATTTCTTACACTTTAAAATGTTGAATTTTTCACAATATTCTCATATTATGATTTTAGCTCTTATTGGTGATTCTTTTCATCAGCAGCTCATCAATAGAAGCATCCCCCTCAGAGGAATAAGCTCATGTTGCCATCATGGGCTTTTTTCTTACCCAATTTTTATAAAACTTATGAAAACTTGAATTGACGGAAAGTCAGATTAATACGTGGTTGTAAAATCTTTGTTGAACGATTTAACCTGTGTTGCCAATGTTGCTGGGTTTCACCGCGCATCACAATAAGCTGCCCCGGTTGTAGCAAGAGTTCAACTTTCTCTTTCGTTTGAATATGTCTAAAAGAAAATTTTCGGGTGGCTCCGAAACTTAAAGAAGCAATGGTTGTTGTTTTTGCCAAAGACACATCCGAATCACTATGCCAAGCCATTCCTTGCGTCCCATCCTCATACAGATTTGCTAAACAGGAATTAAATTTTTCTGAAAGAATCTGTTCTACCTGCTGTTTTAGCTTGGCGAGCGCTTTGTCCCACGGCAAAGAATCACGATATACACCAGAATATTTATATCGATAATGTTCATCCCCATACCATGCGACTTTTCGTGGGGTAATAAAATGCTGACCGTATAGCTTGGCCTCATCATGCCGCCATGCCAAATGCTTGTACAGATAGTGAAAATATTTTTCAGCGTCCTCAGCACTTAAAATACAGCCATAGTCTTGCACCTCGCCCTCATACGGCAACAGATTTGCACAAGGTTGCGGAGAAAATAAATCTAATGTCATGGCAATCTCCCCTTGCTGCTTAGGCATATCCCAAACTAACAATGCCAGTTTACGCTCTTTTTGCCAATGGTATTCAATGATCAGACTTTCGTACTTTGCAATAAAAAAAGCCTTTCATCTAGGAAAGGCTTTTATCAACATAATTAGATTTATGGCTGCTTTAGATATGGCCAAGCTGCTTTTAAATAAATAAACATTGACCACAAAGTAAGAATAACAGCGGTATATAACAAAGCATATGCCAACATTTCTAAAGGCTGCCAATTGAGTAGAAAAACACTAATCGCAATCATTTGAAATGCAGTTTTATATTTACCTACAGTTGATACAGCCACATTGGTTCGTGCGCCGAGTTCTGCCATCCACTCACGTAAAGCAGAAACAGTAATTTCTCGAGAAATAATCACGATTGCTGCAAAAGCCATCGCAATTGTAGGTTTCCACTGCACTAATACAATAAGTGCAGCTGCCACCATAAGTTTGTCTGCAACTGGATCTAGGAAACGGCCAAATGCTGAAGTCTGATTTAAAGTTCGTGCTAAATAACCATCGAACCAATCGGTTATGGCTGCCAGCACAAAAATTGCAGTCAAGATAATATGACGAGTCATACTTCCTACATGCTCACCAATACCTATTGCAGGCGGCCAATATGCAATCACCAAAAATACAGGAATAAGCGCTATACGCGCCAAAGTTAGGATATTTGGGATATTCAGGATTCGCCCTGTGGTCATAAACACCGCCAATTTAGTCTTCACGCATCTTTTAACAGACAAAGACACATACTTCAATATTGTATCTATCTGTAACGGCCACTTTATACGAAATATGTGTATCGAGGAAGTAGATTACTTAGGTAAATACGGTAACAGTTTGCCGCAAGATCGCAATTAAATGATCATTTTGGTCCCAAAGATAAGCATATTCTGTTGAATAACCTTCACCAGCATATTCAGTGACAACTTTATATTTAAACCAATCATATAACTGGTGCTGAATTGGGCGTACATAAGTAATATGCCACGTCAAAGAACTTGCAGGAGCTATTTGTTTAAACATCGGCAACACACCTGGCGGCCAAATATCCATAAGCACAACTAAATCAGGCACTGTCATTTGACGATTTTCATACTGCCGAGATGAAAACCGTGACCAGCCACCAAAGTCTGGTTGTTCACTTGCCGTCACCGGATAATTTCCCTCAGCCCAACAGACATCAAAATGCTGAAAGCATTCAGGCATATGTTTCGAAAAAGGAATCGTCTTTAAATTTTCGGGCTGCGCATAGAGTGGAACAACTGGCTCTTGTTTCACCTCAATATTCGATGTACGAGACACCCCAAAACTTGCAACCAAAATGGTTTGGACTGCACCATCTTGCCATAACCGAGCTTCAAGCGTAGTGACCGACTTCCCCTCTCTTAAAATCTCAATCGTCAATCGGGCAGTACCCTGCTGTACTGGCCCCACAAAAGTAACACTACAACTTAATAATCTTTTGTCTGGATCTTGAATATTTGAACATGCCTTTTGCATTAACAACCCGGCAACAAGCCCACCAAACACTGTGCGTCCTTGTAACCATCCTTCGGGAATTTCAATTTCTTCCTGTTGTTTTACATCTTCAAATAGTTGTAAGAATGACATGCATATCCCTAAGTCATGTGTGTGATTAGAAAGTATCTTTCATTATTTTGACCATCATGTGAATGATCATTCAGCTATTAATTTACGAGCGCTTTTGTCACTCAAATTTTAAATACGTGGCTACTCATGCAAAATTTTATAAATCGTTCTTGCCATCACTTCACCTAAGCCCGGCACTACCGTCAACTCTTTTTCCGATGCTTTTAACACGCCTTGAATCCCACCAAAATGTGTTAACAAATCTCGACGGCGTTTAGGCCCTAAGCCCGGAATTGCTTCTAAAACTGAGGTACTACGGCGTTTATCACGCTTAGCTCGGTGTTTGGTAATGGCAAAACGGTGAGCTTCATCACGCACCTGTTGAATCAAATGTAGAGCCTTATGATCTTCGGGTAACTGAATTTTTGTACCGTCAGTAAAATGAAGCGTTTCAAGGCCCGGTTTACGTCCTTCACCCTTTGATACACCAATCATGAAAGCATCAAGTCCAAGTTCTTGCATAACTTCCATTGCCATATGAAGCTGGCCTTTACCACCATCAATTAAAAGCAAATCAGGCAGCATTGCCTTTTTATAACGACGCGTTAAAGCTTGTCGCATCGCAGCATAATCATCGCCCGCGGTAATATCTTGAATGGCAAATTGTCGGTAGTCTCGTTTACGTGCACCGCCTTGGTCGAACACCACGCATGATGCGATCGGTGCTTCGCCCATGGTATGACTAATATCAAAACATTCGATACGATCAATTGGACGGCCAACCACCTGCTCAAGCTGGTGGAAACGCTCATTGAGTTCTAAGTGGTTACTCAACTGCCCTTTAATCGCATGCTGAACATTCATTTCGGCAAGTTCTAACCATTCAGCACGTGTTTCTCGTACACTGCTCTTAATGTGGACTTTCTTTCCAAATTGCTGTGCTAAGGCTTCTTCCAACTCTTTACGGTCAGGTAAGGCAGTATTCACAATCAGTTCGCTTGGTACTTCATCGGCAACCTGAAAGTAAAAGTTTGCCATAAAGTCACTCAGCATTTGACCAAGGTCATCGCCTAACATATCAGGGAAATAGCTTTTACCTCCCAACATACGTCCATTACGTACATGCATAATCTGCACACATGTCACGCCAGCCTGATAGGCAATAGCCAAAATGTCAGCTTCACCTTTCACTTTGAAAACGGCTTGTTGTGCCTGTACTTCACGAAGCAAAGACAATCGATCTCGATAAAAAACAGCTTTTTCAAATTCAAGATCTGCTGCTGCCTGTTCCATTTTCGCAATCAGCTCTTGGTTTAACTCTTTGGTATCACCTTGTAAGAAACGAATACTATTATTCACATCTTCTTTGTAATCTTCTGGCGAGACCAACCCTACACAAGGGGCCGAACAACGCTTGATTTGATATTGCAAACATGGACGTTTGCGCTGTGAGAAGTAACTATTTTCACACTGACGGACATTAAAAAGTTTTTGTAAAACCAGTAAGGTGTCTCGGGCACTATAAGCACTTGGATAAGGCCCAAAGAACTTACCAATTTGATGTTTACCTTTGCCACGCCCACTAGCAATTCGTGGATACGGTTTATCTGCCGATACAAAGATATAAACATATGACTTATCGTCACGCAGCATAATGTTATAAGGCGGACGATGTTGTTTAATTAAGTTTTGTTCTAAAAGCAGCGCTTCGGTTTCTGAACGCGTAACTAGCGTTTTAATATCATAAATTCGAGCAACTAAAGCTTGAGTTTTCGGGTGCTCAATGGTTTTAACAAAATAACTCGACACCCGATTTTTTAGATTTTTAGCTTTACCAACATATAACAACTCCCCCTCTTTCCCTAGCATTTTATAAACGCCTGGAAGCTGGGTCATATGGGCTAAAATTTTTTCAATATGAGGACGAGCGTTTTGATTCACTATTGGCATGCATGGCTTTAATACTGAATACCTAATGTGATGTTTTCATCCTTACTTTTCAAGTGCTTTACTGTGCCAGAACCTAAATTTGACAAGGGATGACAAAGTAGACCGACAAAATGTGTCGTACATCTTTAAGAATCGAGACGATAGTAACTATATTTCACGTCTTTTTCTTTATACACGGCATAAGTTTTTTGACGAAAATCTGAGAACCAACCATTTCCTGTATAACCAGCAATATGCCCGTAAGTATGATCACTGGTACGTTCAATAATGTAGATATCCCCTTCTTGAGGACGACTAAATGCTGGTTTGATTTTCTTATAGCCATTCTTTTCCAAGGTATGCCCCCAGTCAGATGCAGCTACCGGATGTTTGGATACATCTGCTCCTGCGGCCTGTAAAGCAATACGAATATTTTTGGCGCATTTTTCTTTACTGTATTTTGCAGACATACTTTCAAGTTTGCTTGAGAACTTATGTAAATCAATGTTCTGATCTTCTTCTTTATGTCTTTTAGAAGTCGATCGATTATGCTTTTTAGACTCCGAAGATGCTTTGCTTAACATTGCCTTCGTTTTTAGGTCATCCTGAGAACTTTCTTCTTCTCTCAATCTAATATGCTGAACATATGCATGAGCTGCGTGATGAGCATGAGCCATTGTAAAACCTACTTGCGCTAACCAGTCTTCGAAAAAACTGGGCAATTGTAGAACCAAAATTATATGTTGGCTTTTAATAGTTGTAACAAATTTCCAGCACTGTGAAGTGAGTCACAAAATGAATCTATCGTTTTTATTTTATAAAAAACACCCATTCTGGCGCTTCAATCTTTCTATAAATATTGAGGCAAAGACCTCCCCTTATAAAATCAGAGTAATTATCTGTAATTGGCCAAGTATTTATATAAAATTTTAGATTAATTAGAATTTTTAAACATTATAAATATCTCTATAAATAATATTTAAAATAGAAAATTTAATAAAAAATAAACTACATTTATTTTAAATAAAAACCCTTTTTAATAATTGACGCTTTTCATTTTAACTATTATTATCTCATTGCTGGCCTACATTGCCAGACGGTTTTAGCAGACCGTAACCTCGTAGCGGATTATAGTTCTACTATAAGTCGTTAGACCCTTGCGTCCCCTTTTCTTTGCGGTAGGACGGGAGGGGGACGCCCCGCGCGTGCTGGTTTCTACGAGTCCAGTCTGCTAACCCCCTTTCGTTCTACCACCATAATCAATTGACGGTGATCTGGTGGTAGGACTCCATTTTTAAGGAGTTGACCATGCCATTATTCAAACTCGTTTTCTTTCTCAATTAATTATTCTATTTAAAGTTTGGGTTTTTACGCCTTTATTTTTTAAATTTATAAATTACTTTTATTTTAAAATTTCAATTATTTTATTTTCCCATTTTTTATGGAAGGATTAATTATTGCCTTAAAATTATTTTAAAATTTAAAACAAATTATATTTTACTCCACTCATAGATATAAATCATTATGAGAATAATATGACAATTTATAAATCTATTTTAACTTTTAGTTTGGTTCTAGGTAGCTTGGATATTTCGGGTTGCAATTTACACACGCAACAGGAGTTTGAAAAAATTTGCCTGTCAGGTGAGCACAGCAAAACTAGTTGCGAATGTATTTACCAGCGTCTTAAACAAGCCTACTCCCCCAAGCTCATGCAGCGCCTAGAACATGTCAGTTTGCAAAGTCCTGTTCTCCCACAGGACTTTGCCCCTACTTTTTTGAGCACCATGCAGCGATGTGACAAAAGTAGTCTGGGCTAAGCGTTTGGCTTAGTTCCTTTATCTCTGTGTTGCAATGGTTTCTTACTTTAAATCAGCGCAAAAGATTAAAGTCTGTTGTGACACAGAGGCCTCGCAGAAAATTTACACAAAAAGAAACCACACTCGAAGGTGTGGCTTAGTTCAATCACGTAGAATTTTATTTCAGGCGTTTTAATTAAAACACGTATGGTCGAACAAAAATCAGGAAGAAAATCCCAAGCATGAGGAACCATTTCAAGAAGTAATATAACTTACGATTTTTCGCTTTTAACGCTTTGGCTTTAATACGAACTTGATAAACATAACCAAAAACTTTATTTAAACCACCTGTTTGGTCACCTGTTTCATTCGGTGAACTTGCAGCAGTCATGACATTACGGCCAAACCAGTGATTGAAACGCGCCATCCATTTCACTTTCATCGGACGTTCAACATCTGCAAAGAAAATGATACGGTTTTGATCAGTCTTATTTTCAGCATAGTGAATGTAAGTTTCATCAAACACCACACTTTGACCATCACGCCAAGAGTATTTTTGGCCGTCTACATCAATAAAACAACGATCATCATTTGGAGTAATTAAACCCAAGTGATAACGAAGTGAACCTGCATACGGGTCACGGTGTCTTACCAAACGGCTGTCAGGAGCAAGCTCGGTAAACATTGCCGCTTTAATGGTCGGTAATGTTTTGAGTAATGCAGTCGTTTTTGGACAAAGCTCAGCAGCCGAAGGATGACTTGACTCATACCATTTAAGGTAGAACCGTTTCCAACCCGTTTTAAAGAACGAGTTAAAGCCTAAATCATTATAGGTACTCGAAGCTTTAATCCCACCTTGGTCATATAAAGATTTTGCTTCATCTCGAATCATTTCCCAATTTTCATCCAACACTTTTAAATCTTTAAAGTGTTGAGTGTCGATATAAGGCTGGTTCGGTACCTTTGAAAAGATGTACATTAAAAAGTTAATCGGTGCGAGCAAGGTCGAATGGTCAAAAAATTGACGATAAAACGAGTGACGCACTTTGCCACGATATTGGATATACAATGCCGATATCACAAAAACCGCTAATATGATCCACTTAATCATATATTTACTCGCATTTAAGCATCTTTTAAATACTTTGAAGAAGTTTGAAATTGGGGAAATAATAACAAACTCTTAGAGAAAATTCAGACCTAGATGAACAACTATTATTTTTAGCAAATAAAAATCTCAAGAATAAGTATTCTTGAGATTTCTCAAACCTAGGTTTTTAAATTAGTTTTGATAAGGTTTCCAATTTAACGCATTCAGAGAAACAAGTGCCCTTGCAGCAGTTTCATTGTAGACATAACAGCCTGATTTCAATTGTGCAATTCTTAACTGAGCAAAACGAATACTGTCAGAATCATTGGCATTTTTTAAGTATGTTTCCCAGTGTTTAACTTCTTGATCAGCAGTCCAACCAATGTTACCTGTATAACTTGCTGTATATGGCTTACCTTGATATTGCACTGCAACACTATCGTTCGCAGCAAAACCTAAACTAGTATTATAAATTGTAGTCCACTGAACCGTTTGCCATGTCCCCTTCACTGCTTTATAGGTAAAGCCGAATGGATTGGTTTGATTCAAATAATTAAGGTACGAAGCATTGTCAGCATCGAACTCTTCAAAACTCTGGTTAATTTCATAATCTTGACCGACATTAAATGCAAATGACTCTTGATTAGATTTTTTTGAAATTAAACGATAACAACTACTTCCTTCAGGAAATTTATTCTGCCCATAAGTATTAAGGAATATACGTCCATAAGTCGTAGTCTCATTATTTACTGGAAATCCTACTGCTCGATAACCAGGTAAAACAGCATCAAACATGTTTTGACCAGACAGATTAACTCTCTGAAGTTTCCAATCCTCTTTCACATCACCAATAAGATCCAGTGTCCAATCTGTTAGCGAATTAATATTCATAACATTAATCGCTATATCAGTTGGCAAATAGAGCTTTTTCTCTGTGAGTAAATACTCACCTAAAGCTTGATTAGAAGATCCATCTATTGATTTTTTATTGAAGATTTCAAAATAAGAAATATTTAATGCGTCTGTTTCATTCGCATTGTAATCCATAAAATAGTAACGACTTCCATTCGTCGTAGAATCTTGTGATGCACTACTTTGATCATTATTTATGGAATTATTATCACTAGAACCACCGCCACCACATGCACTCAACATCATTGGTAGGATGGCTAAAATTACAAACTTATTTTTTAACATAATATTACTTTATCTAACGTTTTTATAACACAAAGTTTATCCAAAGATAAAAAAACAGACAACCCTTTCTGTCTAATAATTCACAAAGAATCTTATTTTTATTACCAGTCCAACAATAATTTAATAATTGTCTACTGCATTTCTTTAGCTTTATCTTGAACCTTTATTAATAAGCAACTCTTATAATTAAAAATATATTTTTCATAAATATAGATTAAAAAAAATATTAAAAAATAATTGATGACCCTTGCGTCACGGCTTGATACAACTTGTCAGGTTTTTTTTAGATATAGTTATCGTAAGATTAGCGAAGCATAAATGTGTACTAGAGCTGTACACACGCTTCATAACATCAACTTAGAAATCCTCCAAAACTAAGGAGATCAGGCATGATCCACGCTGGCAATGCCATTACCGTCCAAATGCTTGCGGACGGAATTGCAGAATTCCGCTTTGACTTACAAGGTGAGTCGGTCAATAAATTTAACCGTGCAACAATTGAAGATTTCCAAGCTGCTATTGCTGCGGTAAAAGCCAATAACGATATTAAAGGCTTAGTTGTTACCTCAGGCAAATCAACATTTATTGTTGGTGCAGACATTACTGAATTTGGCGAGAACTTCGCACAAGGCGAAAAAGCGATTGTTGACTGGCTTATGCCTGTTCACGAGATCTTCAATAGCTTTGAAGATTTAGACCTTCCAAAAGTTGCTGCTATTAATGGCATGGCTTTGGGTGGCGGTTTTGAAATGTGTTTAGTTTGTGACTATCGTGTGATGTCAGAAGCTGCGCAAGTGGGCTTACCAGAAATCAAACTCGGTATTTACCCTGGTTTCGGTGGTAGTGTTCGTCTAAGCCGCGTTATCGGTATCGACAACGCAGTTGAATGGATGGCAATGGCTGTTCCTAAAAAACCGGCTGCTGCACTTAAAGATGGTGCTGTAGATGCGGTTGTCGCTGCTGACAAATTACTTGATGCTGCAACTAATTTAGTGAAGCAAGCAATTTCTGGTCGTTTAAACTGGAAAGCAAAACGCCAAGAAAAACTTGATGCTGTAAAATTGAACCCACTCGAACAAATGATGGCGTTCAATACAGCAAAAGGTGCAGTACTTGCTAAAGCAAACCCTGCTCAATACCCTGCTCCAAAATTATTACTTGATTCATTACAAGCAGGTGCAAGCCTTGCGCGTGACGAAGCATTAAAAGCGGAAGCGGAAGGTTTTGCTAAAGCTGCGATTACTCCACAAGCTGGTGCATTGATTGGTTTATTCCTCAATGACCAAGTTGTTAAGAAAACTGCTAAAAAACATGAAAAAGGTGCACACCCTGTCAACCAAGCAGCTGTACTTGGCGCTGGTATTATGGGTGGTGGTATTGCTTACCAAGCGGCAAGCAAAGGCACTCCAATTATCATGAAAGATATTGGTAACCCACAACTTGCTCTAGGTATGTCAGAAGCGAACAGCTTGTTAACTAAACAAGTTGAACGTAAGAAAATGAAACCTGCGCAAATGGGTGAAACACTTGCACGTATCCGTCCTACTTTAAGCTACGATGAGTTTAAAGAAGTCGATATCGTGATCGAAGCAGTAACCGAAAATCCAAAAGTTAAAGAAATGGTACTTGCGGATACTGAAAAGAATGTTCGTGAAAATACGATTATTGCGTCTAACACGTCTACGATTTCAATCACACGTTTAGCAAAAGCATTGCAACGTCCTGAAAACTTCGTTGGTATGCACTTCTTCAACCCAGTTCACATGATGCCGCTTGTAGAAGTTATTCGTGGTGAAAAAACTTCTGAAGAAGCGATTGCAACCACTGTTGTTCTTGCTCAAAAAATGGGTAAAACACCAATCGTTGTAAACGACTGCCCAGGGTTCTTGGTTAACCGTGTATTGTTCCCTTACTTTGGTGCGTTTGACCTTCTTGTAAAAGACGGTGCAGACTTCCAGCAAGTTGACAATGTAATGTCTAAGTTTGGCTGGCCAATGGGCCCTGCTTACCTCATCGATGTTGTAGGTATCGATACAGGTGTACATGGTGCTGAAGTGATGGCGGAAGGTTTCCCTGACCGTATGAAGCCAGACTACAAGGGTTCAATCCAAGCAATGTACGAAGCTAATCGTCTTGGTCAAAAGAATGACGTTGGTTTCTACAAATACGAACTCGATAAGAAAGGCAAGAAAGCAAAAACTGTTGATCCGACAGCATATGAAGTGATTGCTCCTTTCGTAACGGGTGAAAAACGCGAGTTTGATAACCAAGAAATCATTGACCGCATGATGCTTGCTTTCTGTAACGAAACAGTTCGTTGCTTAGAAGACAAGATTGTTGCAACTGCTGCTGAAGCAGACATGGCAATGATTATGGGTGTAGGTTTCCCTCCATTCCGTGGTGGTCCATGTCGTTATATCGACCAGACAGGTGTTGCTGAATACGTTGCGCTTTGCGACAAATATGCACACTTAGGTAAGGCTTATGAAGCGCCACAAATGTTGCGTGACATGGCTGCTAACAACAAAAAATTCTACGGTTAAGGAGCAACGTGAATGGCTACTTTAAATCCACGTGACGTTGTCATCGTTGATGGCGTACGTTCTGCAATGGGTAAA
>JAITLL010000080.1 GCA_031277915.1 Acinetobacter sp. | reverse complement strand
TGAACTAATTTTCAGATAAACCGTACAAAAAATCTTTGATTTTTGTGATAAGTTCGACCACTCTATATGAGTGGTCGTTCTGTCTTTGACAGCTATAAAAACAAATAAGTGAGGAAAATACGATGAAGAAACCTGGTCGTTTTTTAGCACCTGTTGTAATTGCTGGAATTACAGTTGGTTTTTTAGCCAGCGCTTATAAATTTGTATTTAATAAATCCAATTCATCAAAACAGGCAACATCGCATCAGCGTGATTCTGAAAAATCATCAAGTGATGCAAAAGCAGCGAATTAGCTTATTCGTCATTTAAACATATTGTGCTGCTGCATAGGCAGAAGACCAAGCCCATTGGAAGTTATAACCTCCTAAATGGCCGGTCACATCAAGTACTTCTCCAATAAAGAACAGTCCTTTTTGTTTTTTGCTTTCGAGTGTTTTAGATGAAACTTCGGTTGTATCAATACCACCTAAGGTAACTTCGGCAGTACGATATCCTTCAGTGCCTGATGGTTTAACCGCAAAACCATGTAACTGCTCGGCAATATGCTCTAGTTGCACGTCACTTATATTACCAATTGCTGTTTCGCTCTGCTCTGACCATATGAGTTGTTGTAACTCTTGGATAATACTTTTGGCAGTATATTCACTCAGAAGAGTGCGTAATAAAACTTTAGGCTGTACTTTCTTTTTATCTTTTAAATAAGCTGCTAAATCTTGGCTTGGGAAAAAGTCAATTTTAAAACTTTCTCCTGAGTTCCAATAGTTTGAAAGCTGTAGGGAACTTGGTCCACTTAAGCCACGGTGGGTAAATAATAATGCTTCAGTAAAGCTATTTTTTGAGTTGCTTAATGTTACGTCTAAAGCATTACCACTTAAGCGTGTAGTGACTTCTTTAATATGATCTGAAAAAGTAAATGGAACTAAACCTGCACGAGTTGGGAAAACTGTATGGCCAAACTTTTGTGCCAGTTCATAGCCAAATCCAGAACCACCCAAAGTCGGAATGGATAGCCCACCTGTAGCGACTACTAATGACTCACAGCTAAAACGCCCCTGATTCGTATGTACAGAAAAACCGCCTTGTTCTAATGGATCAATCTGTCCAACTTCACAATGCGTTTGAATATCAACATTGTTGGTTTTATTACACTCATTTAGAAGCATCTCTAAAATTTCTTTAGCGCCGTTTAGCGTAAATAATTGTCCATGTTTACGTTCTTCATAGGTAATTCCATAATCACATACAAGACCAATAAAGTCCCAGTTGCTATAGCGAGACAGAGCAGAAATAACAAAGTGTGGATTATGAGAAATATAGTTGTCAGGCTCTACATAAAGGTTGGTGAAGTTACACTTACCGCCACCTGACATTAAAATCTTTTTACCAATTTTATTAGCTTTTTCTAAAATTAAAACTGAGCGCCCTCGTTTAGCAGCATGCGCAGCCAACATGAGTCCAGAAGCGCCTGCACCTAAGACAATGACATCGACATGACTGTTAGACATAAAAGGTTCTCGGTTAATCGTGAAAATTAAAAAGGGCATATATTACCACGTGGATACTTGCTCGTGGCAAAGTCATTCACTGCCGTTCAAATAGAGAGCTATAAAAGTGAGTGTTTCTATGATTAATTTGATTTGGGGGAGTTTTTGACAAGTTCAGCGAATGAAAAAGTAATAAATGAGCTGTTTTATATGGGGATGAATAAACAGTAAAACGCTATCATCAAATGAAGTTTTTATGACTATTTTTCTCTAAGCTAAATTATGAATAAGTTAGAACTAACTAATTATGATCAACCGTCAAAATTTGGCCTTAATTCATCTGATTTTTCCTTGTAAACCACCAGAATGAATGGCCAGAATACGATTTCCTTCAGGAAAGTGATTGTGTTTTATAAGGTCAAATAGACCAAACATCATTTTTCCCGTATAGATCGATTCTAGGGGTACAGCGTATTGTTCTTCGAAATTTTCTATAAATGCCAGTAATTCAGATGAAGTTTTCGCATAACCACCGCAGCAATAAGCATCTGTCAGCGACCAATTCTGTTTTTTAGTCCACTGCATAATATCTTGTTGTAGAAAGTCGCCTTTTAATGCTGAAAATCCTAGAACCTTTTGATGCTGTGCGCTTCGTTCAATGAGTCCTGAAATCGTGCCGCCAGTTCCAACCGCACAGCAAATCGCATCATATTGCTCTAAATCACTTGGACTAAGAATTTCCTGACAACCTTGAACTGCCAGTTCATTGGTACCACCTTCGGGAATAATAAATGTTTCAGGAAACTGATGATTTAACTGTTGAAGATAATTTGCATCATCTCTCAAACGATATTCATTGCGTGAGACAAAATGTAGCTGCATTCCTAAACTTTGAGCTTTTGCTAGCGTTGGGTTAAGAGGCTTATTTGCTAACTCTTCACCACGAATAATTCCAATACTTTTTAAGCCAAAAAGATGAGCTGCATAAGCAGTTGCAGCAATATGGTTTGAATAAGCCCCACCAAAAGTCAAAATGCGTGATAAGCCTTGTTGTTTTGCAGCAAGCAAATTGTATTTTAATTTGAAAAATTTATTACCTGAGATTTGGGGATGAATTAAATCTAGCCGCTTAATGTCGAGATGTAGGGGATAGGGTAGTTGAATATGTTGATAAGGAACTGATTGAGCAATGTGATCAAACATTAGAAATTGAGAAAAATAATGATTGATCACATTGTAGCTTTTTAAAGAGAACTTTAAAAAGCTGTTTACGAGCTTGTGTCAACAGAAGTAATCACTGACATGCCAGGGCGTAAGTGTTCTATGCCTTCCTGATTTGGGTCTATGGTAATACGTACAGCAATACGTTGCACAACTTTGGTAAAGTTACCTGTCGCATTGTCAGGTTTTAATACACTGAACTCGGAACCCGCTGCAGGTGAGATTTGCTCAACATGTCCTGTAAATTTTTTGTGATTCATCGCATCGACAGTAAACCATGCTTTTTGTCCAATTCGCATATTGGCAATTTGGGTTTCTTTAAAGTTAGCAATCACCCAAGTTTGTTGTGGAATCAGGTAGAGCAACTGTGAACCTGCTGCGACATATTGCCCAATACGAGGGTTCACCTCACCAAGTTGACCATCCATTGGAGCCACAATAACGCTATAGTCTTTAGTGGTTTGTGCTTGATCTAACTGTGCTTTAGCACTTGAAACTTGTGCTTCTAAGCCTGCTTCTGCAACCTGTGCAGTTTTCAAAGCCTCTTTTGCTACTAAGACATTAGCTTCTGCTTGCTTCAGTGCTGCAAGATTATTTTCGGCATCTGCTGCGGCTTTATCTTGCTCAGATTTAGAGGCTGCACCACTATTTCCTAACTGTTGATAGCGTCTAAGCTGCGCTAAAGAGAGTTCGTATTGAGCTTTTGCTTGATCGACTTTAGCTTGCGCCGCCACAATATCAGCTTGTTTCTGAGCGATAGATTGGGTTTGGTTTGCTAAAGTGTTTTTAGCTTGTTCAACACCTGACGCGGCTTGTGTTACTTTTTGGTTATAAGTAGTTGCATCAATATGCATTAAGACCTGATCCTTTTTAACATGATCAAAGTCTTTAACAACTACATCTTTTACGTAACCATTAATTTGTGAAGATAAAATAGTGGTTTTACCTTTGACATAACTATTGTCAGTTTGCTGAATACTTGTTGCAAAAGGTCCAATTCTCCATGCCCATAAAATCACTAAAATACCAACAATAAGAACACCTAACATCCATAATAGGGTTGAGCGTTGTGTCGGAATCAGTTTACTTGCAGGTGCAGGTATCTGAGCTGGCGTTTGTTCCGGTTTGTTTTGATCATCTGACATATATCAATCTCAATTTCTATTTCATCAAAAATAGAAGCCGTTAAGGACGGCTAATTCCTCTGCGTTGTAGATATTTACTACGTGCAATATTAAATCCACCCCATAAGAGTAGGGCGATGGCAAAGATGCCATTTAGTGCAATAACATCATTGTAGGCACGAACCTGAGCTTCACGAGTGACCACTTGATTGAGTGATCGTATGGCTTGAGCGGTTTGTAGGCTAGGGTCATTTGTTGTGATGGCTGCACTACGTTGATAAGTAGAGAGTCTTTGAGCAACTAACGGATCGGCTTGTTCGAGATCTTTAATAATCTCGACTTGATAGTTCTGTGTGCGATGTTGTTGATAGGTCGAGAAAAAAGAAGACCCGACAAGACCACCAAAGGTTTGGGTCGCAGAGAATAAAACGATAAAAGTTACCACATACGAAGGGCCTTTAGCCAAAGTTTGTGCAAAGCCAATCAGTAGTAATGGTCCAATAAATAAACCACCTGCGAAACCAACTAAGAACTGACTTGCAAAGAAGTTTACAGGCCGAACATCACTGGTTAAGTGATAATCTAGTCCACAGGCAACCAGAATTAAAAACTCTGCAAACAGTAAGTGGAAGATAATTCGTTCTCGTGAAAAAGTAAGTGCACTAAACAGTGTTCCGCCTAAAATCCCGATGAATATAACAACATAGAGTGGTACAAACTGGTCAGGACCCATTCCCATAGCTTTTAAGAAATTAACAGCAGCATAGCTTTGCTCTGACATTAACAGTCGAATAGCAAAAGCACCAAAAATGAAACGTAGAGTCGAAGAGGTGCCTAACCAACGTGTCATAATAAGAGGATTGGCGCGATAGTGCTCATAGAGCAAACCTAAAACAACTAAGCTAAAACCTGCGATTAATACATAGGCAAGCCATTCACTGTTAAACCACCATAAAATTGGACCTTGTGTGAGCACAATACACAAGCAGGCAAAACCAGGAGCCAATAAAGCAAAAGTGAAAAAATCCTGTTTTTCAAAAACATAGATTCGTAAGCTACGTGGTAATTTCAATGAAACGACCATGGCTAAACAACAAATTGCTAAACCGAGTTCAAATGTGTAAAGAACAGACCAACTGTCTGTACTGACAAGAAATGGGGAAATAATCCAGGCGAGGGGAACTCCCAACTGTTGAAAACCAAAAGCGATATATATGCCTTTTGCCATGTCTGCTTTTTTAAAAGCTTGCATGGTGTAATACATACCTAAAGAGCTTAGAGGTGCTCCAGCTAAACCCGCAACAACCCTAGCAAATAGAGCCATTTCGTAGGTATGTACAAAAATATGCAAAACAAGCACAGCAATAAAAATAACGAGTCCTATTTCTGAAAATACTCTTAAGCCATACTGTTGTCGGGCTTTAAACAAAATCAGGTTTGAGCTGACATTTGCCATAACATAAGCAGCAGGGAGCCAAGCCGCTTCCGAAGGCGTCAGGCCATATTCACCTTGGATTAAAGGTAAATTTGCCGTAATAAAACCATTACTTAAGCTTGCCGATAGGGCAATGAATAAACCAATAAAAAAGTAAATAAACCGCTTAGGTATAGAGTGAGCAATAGCTGCTGGTGAACCAGGCAGAGTCGGTTGCTCGTCTGGTGTCCAGTCGGGTGGTGTTTCTAAATAACGAGGCGTTTTACTCATTCTATCCCTCGAATTTTTTGTACTTGAAAACCATGAAATAGTAATTCAATTGCTCGTTTTGCTAAGCGGGTCTGTTCCTCTGGTTCATGTCCTTGAAATGAAGAACCTAACATTGCAGTGACCATTGCATAGTCATTGGCGGTCAGATCAGCCCGGCACAGTTTTTGTTCTATCGCATTTTCAATCAGTGGTTTAAGTGCATTATTTCGCCTTTCATAAATTTTTAACATAATTGGATCTTGTCGATCAATCACTCTCCAAAAATCTTGCAAAATTGCAAGTTTAGGAAGTTGTCCAATATGTCCTTCAATTAAACGAAATAAACCGTCCTCGAATTGTTGAAAATGAGCTGCTTTTTGCTCTAGCTGTGTAATCGCACGCTCTAAAAGAGCACTAATTAATGCTTTTCGGTCACAAAAATTGCGGTAGAACGTGGCTCTGCCGACACCAGCATGATCAATAACGATTTGTAAGGGCACATTAATGCCATGAATACGAAAACATTCTTCAGCTGCATTGAGTAATTCATCCCGATTGTGGGCAGCAATTTTTTGACGTTTGCTCATGTCATCGGTTAGGGAGTTTTTAAAGGTGATATATTTAACGGACATTTTTGTCCGTTGTGAAGAGATAAATTGTAAAAACATGAAAATTCAATTTTCATCATTTATATATTTTCCGTTTTTATATATGTCATAAAAAGCTGTTAGAATATTGCACAATTGCATGATGCTAGGCTAATACAATGTTTGAGTCCCTTGTTCCTCTTTTTTCAATTGCGATGGCATTGATGCTTGGAGCAATAAGCCCTGGGCCAAGCTTTATTTATGTCGCACAAAATTCAATTTCTAAATCACGTAAACATGGTTTGTTTACAGCATTAGGGACGGGCACAGGCGCAGCTCTTTTTGGCTTTTTAGCTGTGATGGGATTACAAGCGGTTTTATTGGCGGTACCTTCTGCTTATTTAATTTTAAAAGTGGGTGGTGGGCTGTATTTGCTTTGGCTTGCTTTTAAAATTATTAAACATGCCAAAGAACCGATTGCTATTGAAAATGATGCCAAATCGAAAATGACTTATAAACAGGCATATCGTTATGGTTTAATTACTCAGTTAAGTAATCCAAAAATTGCAGTCGTTCTTGCCAGCGTATTTACAGCGCTACTTCCGAAAGAAATCCCAAATTATTACTATGTAGCATTACCAGTAATCTGTTTTATGATTGATGCTGGCTGGTATTCATGTGTGGCAATGTTGTTATCTTCAGAGAAGCCTAGAACAATGTATTTAAAAGCAAAAACTGGCGTTGACCGAGTTGCTGGAAGCATTGTTACTTTATTAGGCTTAAAGCTAATTTTCTTCAAATGATAAGCCTTTAATTAAAATATCTAAAAAATACAAAGCCAGCTCTATAGAAGCTGGCTTTATTTTTTGCGCAAAATATATACAAATTGAAATATCTTTTTTAGTACTTAAATTCTTTAAAAGTGGTAACTTAATAAATAAAACAAAAAGAAATGAGGATCACGTTATGAAAAAACTAATGGTGAGCATTTCTGTAGTTTTTCTCATCTTAACTACAGGATGCGAGATGAGAACAATGAGCAAGCAACAACCAGCAAATGAACGAACCATGAGTATTGTTGGTACTCCAGTTCACGAAAAAGATTATAAGATTTCTGATTTACAAGCCAACAATCATGAGCAATCCAACTATTAAACACTTACTACATTTAAAATGTGGTAAGTGAATATAATCCTAGGCCTTTAAGCAGAATGGTTTTAGGCAAACTGATTTTAACCCCCCATGCAATGTACAGCTTAAAAAAATTCCAATGAGTAAAGGATTTTTATCCTTATCAAATCAGGATATTAAAAATAAAAAAGCTTCCAATTAAGGAAGCTTTTTTATTAATGCAGATTAAGAAACTTTATCACCAGGTTTTGCACCACTATCTGGTGAAATAATGAAAATACCTTCACCATTTCCGGCAGCAAGTACCATTCCGTTTGAAATACCAAAACGCATTTTACGTGGTGCAAGGTTTGCAACCATAACCACTAATTTGCCTTTTAGATCTTCTGGAGCATATTGGCTGCGAATACCACTGAATACATTACGTGGTTCAGCTTCGCCAACGTCTAAAGTAAGTTGAAGTAACTTATCTGAACCTTCAACTATACCGGCTTCAACGACTTGAGCAACACGCAAGTCAACTTTTAAGAAATCTTCAATACCGATAATTTCAGCTTCACCCACTGCTGGAACAGGGGCAGCTTTTTTCTCGGCAGCTTTGTCTTTTTTCGCTGCTTTAGTTGCTTCTGGAGCAGGAGTACCTAAGGACTCTTTAGATGCATCTACCATTGCTGCTACAGCTTTAGGGTCAACGCGCTGCATGAGTGGTTGGAACTGTGCAATCTCATGGCTTACAAGAATTTGTTTACGTGATTCGAAATTAAAGCTTTCAAGTTTTAAGAAACTTTGAACTTGCTCAGCCAAAGTTGGAAGAACAGGGGCTAAGTAGACCGCTAATTGACGGAATAAGTTGATACCAACCGAGCATACATCAAGAACTTGTTGTTCTTGGCCGTCTTGTTTAGCAAGTGCCCAAGGTTTTTTCTCATCAATATATTGGTTTGCACGGTCAGCAAGCGCCATAATTTCACGAATAGCCATTGAGAATTCACGTGCTTCATATGCTTTAGCAATTGAATCGCCTGCATCAATAAAGCTTTGTACCAATTCAGATTCAGCACATGTAGCTGAGAGCGTGTTGTTAAAGCTGCTATTGATAAACTTCGCACAGCGGCTGGCAATATTGACGACTTTACCGACTAAGTCAGAATTTACTTTTTGAATAAAATCATCAAGGTTTAAATCAGAGTCTTCAACTTTATCTGAAAGCTTAGAAGCAAAGTAGTAGCGTAAATATTCTGGGTTTAAATGTTCTAAGTAAGTCTCTGCTTTAATAAAAGTACCGCGAGACTTGGACATTTTTTGTCCGTTCACAGTCAAGAAACCATTTACAAAAAGACCAGTTGGAGTGCGATAGTTTGCACCATCTAACATTGCAGGCCAGAACAATGCATGGAAATACACAATGTCTTTACCAATGAAATGGTAAACATCATTTTGACTGTCTTTTTTCCAGAAATCATCAAAGTTTAAATCTGGGCGTTTCGCTTTGATGTAGTTTTCAAAACTAGACATATAACCAATTGGTGCATCTACCCAAACATAGAAGTATTTATTTGGCGCATCTGGAATTTCAAAACCAAAATAAGGAGCATCACGAGAAATATCCCAATCTGCTAAACCTGCTTCAAACCATTCATCGAGTTTGTTCGCAATCGAAACAGGTAAGCGACCTTCATCACGAGTCCATTTCTGTAAATATTCAGCAAAATTTGGCAGCTTAAAGAAATAATGGTCTGATGATTTTTCAACTGGGGTTGCACCACTTAAAGTTGAACGAGGGTTTAGTAACTCGGTCGCATTATACGTTGTACCACACACCTCACATGAGTCGCCGTATTGATCTTCTGCTTTACATTTTGGGCACGTACCTTTAATGAAACGGTCAGATAAGAACATACCTTTTTCTGGGTCAAATAATTGAGTTACAGGACGAACTGCAATATTTCCAGATTCACGGTTTTTAATATAAATATCAGTCGAACGTGCTTTGTTCGAATCGCTATGCGTTGAATCGTAATGATCGAAATGTACGCCAAAGCCATCAAAATCACGAATATGTTCTTTTTGAACATTCGCGATTTGCTCTTCTGGGCTAATACCGTTTGCTTCAGCACGCAGCATAATGGCTGTACCGTGAGCATCATCCGCACATACATAAGTCACGTCATGACCCATTGCCCGCATGGCACGAACCCAGATGTCTGCCTGGATATAACCGAGTAAATGACCCATATGAATTGGGCCATTGGCATAAGGGAGGGCATTAGTGACTAAAATTTTACGCACGGATCTCATTCTCTCATTCGTATTTATAAGGTGAAAGATTTTAACTGATGAGCGAGGAAAAACAAAGCATGAGAGACTGTGCTTCTTAAGGGGGTGAGTGCTAGATTTTACAGCCTACAGTGAGTAGAGGATGAGCCATATATCTATGGTGTAAGATAAGGTTAATAATATTTGGGCTAATGTAATAGATATTTATAAAAATATCGTTTTAATTGAAGAGTTATTTTGCTTTAGAACATATAAACAAATCAAAAAATATTTGAATGTTCCTGTATTGTCTTTGTTTCAAATTGCAGTTACGGTCAGAAAATAAATCATAACGATGTATAACTAATAACCTATTCAGGTAATTTTTTTAATTAACTATAGAGGATAACAACAATGGCTACTGAAAATAAATTAGACGAATTAAAGGTAAAAGCGGCAGATGCAAAAGTACAAGGTGAAAAAGCTTTGGAAGATTTAAAGGATAATGTAAAAGAGAAACAGACTGCTGGTAAAGAGGCACTTGAAGATACAGTAGATGAATTAAAGACGAAAGCGACAAATGTAAAAGCAAAAGGCGAAAAAGCTTTGGAAGACTTAAAGGATAACGTAAAAGAGAAACAAACTGCTGCAAAAGAGGCCGCAGAAGATAAAGCCAATGATTTGAAAGGCAAATTTGAAGATGCTCAACATAGCCTTCAAGATAAGTTTGATCACTTACGTAGTGAAGCCGCTCACAAATTTGATGATGCTAAAGCAAAAGCAGCAGAATTAAAGGATGAGGCTGCTACAAAACTAGATGAGTTAAAAACTCAAGCATCGGTAAAATTTGATGAATTGAAGAAAACAGCCACTGATAAACTCAATAAATTAAAAAACCATGATGCTGGTGAATAATGATATTTGAGTAAATATCTGCACTGCTCACTCGAGTGATGAGGCTTTAAAATTAGCAATTATTCATTTCGAGATGAGCGAGTGTGGATCAATACTGTTACACTAGCTCCAATAAGCTGTAATGATCTGTTTTTGGAGTAAACAATATGTCTTGGCTTTCTTCATTAAAGTCTGTTTTTTCACCCGCGCAAGAAGTGAAAGAAGATGAGATCCAAACCGTACTCCAAACCTATTTATTGCCACACTCAAAAGATGCATTAAAAGAGCGCATTAGTCAGCTTCAAGTACAAGGTCGGATTTTGCAATTATCCATTAATACTTTCCCTGACGAAAAAGAGCACTTGCAACAGATTCATGATGATTTGGCTGATGCATTAGAAAAATGTGGTATTGAAGAACTTAACTTACATGTAGTTCAACAAAAGCGTCCTAGCCAAGAGAGTTCAGGGCATGCTTGTTCATCTAAAACACAAAAAGAAAATTCAAACTTACCTCCTGTGTTGGATGCTTCACCTAAATCTGAGCCAGATCCGAATAATCCTCCTATTCAAAAAGCTGCTCCCCAACAAAGAGATGTTCCACTTCATCCTCGTATTAAGAACGTTATTTTAGTTTCTTCTGGTAAGGGAGGGGTTGGTAAATCGACAACCACTGTTAATTTAGCACTTGCCTTACAAAAGATGGGTTTAAAGGTTGGAGTGTTAGATGCAGACATTTATGGTCCAAGTATTCCGACCATGCTTGGTAATGCTGGAAAAACGCCTCTTATTGAAAGTGAAAATTTTGTACCTTTAGATGCTTACGGTATGGCTGTACTTTCTATTGGACATTTAACTGGGGATAACAATACACCTGTGGCATGGCGTGGCCCGAAGGCAACAGGTGCTTTAATGCAATTATTTAACCAGACACTTTGGCCAGATTTAGATGTATTAATGATTGATATGCCACCAGGTACAGGAGATATACAACTTACCCTTGCGCAACGTATCCCTGTTACAGGCTCAATTATTGTAACTACGCCACAAAATGTTGCCTTGTTAGATGCTACCAAAGGAATTGAGCTATTTAATAAAGTTGGTATTCCGGTATTGGGTGTGGTTGAAAATATGTCTACCCATATTTGTTCAAACTGTGGGCATGAAGAACAGATTTTTGGTATTGGTGGTGGTGATAAGCTCTCTGAGCAATACCATATTCCATTATTAGGCCGTTTACCTTTAAATGCTCAAATCCGTGAACATGCAGATCAGGGTAAACCGAGTGTTGTAGCAATGGATGATGCAGCTGATAGTTACATCGATATTGCTAAAGTAGTATGGCAACAGATTGAAAAAATCCCTCAACGTACGCGTGATGATAAACGCATCTTTTGATTCATCTAACCCGACTTTAAGTCGGGTTTTTTATTAGTTGGTTAAAAGAAAAATTTAAATCACTGAATCTACATAACAAAGCTAAGCCGGAAATTGGCATGTAGATTGCTACTTTACTCTTTTAAAAAGAAATAGGTGAGAAATGCAATTTAAATATACTTTTGGTGTCATCAGTTTATGTAGCGTTTTACTTTTGGTTGGATGCAATAATGACCATTCATCAGTTTCACAAATATCGACAGTTGAAGCGCAAAAACAAGAATTACAGCCGATTATTATTCAAGGTGCATTACCTATAGAGTCACAACAGATGGCAGCCAAATTACAGAATGTGACTGTTGAAACTGTAGGAGGATGGACTTTCTGGAAAGGGACCTACAATGGTTATCCGATGATTATCTCTAAAACACGCATGGGCATGAGTAATTCTGCTGCTGCGACAGCTTTGGCTATTGAGCGTTATAAACCGATTGCGATTATTAATCAGGGAACGGCAGGTGGTCATGACCCTGATCTACATGTTTACGATATTGTTTTAGGGAAATATGCAACCAATATTGGGGCTTTAAAAACACCGAAACAACCTGTAGGTGGAGGTTCAAATTCACTCAAATGGATTGAGGCATTTGATGTATTGCCAACAGATGAGTCTGACCCTAAACCTATTCAAATACGTAAATTTGAAGGTGATAAAGAGTTATTAATGGCGGCACATAAAGTCCGTTATGATAAAGGTGGAGTAGTCGAAGGAACGATTGGTTCGGCTGACGTTTGGAATAATGAATTGGATCGTATTCAATTTTTCCATCAACGTTATGGTACTTCAGTAGAAGAGATGGAAGCAGCCTCTGTTGCACAAATTGCAAGACAGTTTAAAGTTCCTTTCTTAGGAATTCGAATTTTATCTAATAATATTACTAATAATGAGGCATATAACCCACGTACAGGAGAAGCTTGTCAAGACTATGTTCTTCATGTGGCTGAAGAATATATGAAATCTAAATTACCAAAATAATCATTTAATTGTAGGTACGAAGATGATTGTTATAGAGCATTTCCTTGTTTTTTATGACCAGAACGGCTTTTCCAGTTTCGGATAACCATCCAACGCCAGAAAACCTCAGTCACAATATATAATATGACTGCAAATACAAAAGCCTCAACAATAAGTCCTGACATTAAGATTTTAGCTAGACTAAAATCTATATGGCCATGACCAAAATGAGTAATCCAATGAGAAATTTGATGAAGTACACCTAAAAGCATCTTTTTATTGATCATATGTACATGATAAATATGCGAACCAAACCAGAATCCAACATATAAAATAGGAACTAATGTAAGTGGGTTACTGAGCCAGGCAAGCATTAGACTAATAGGTAAATTTACTTCAAACAGCAGCACAGCCATCACAATAAATACGCTATGAAACGGTATAGGCAGTAAACCGAAAAAAGTTCCTACAAAAACAGCTCTGCTAATAGATTTACGGTTGACATACCAAAGCACTGGATTAAGGGTTTTTTGCCCAAAAATCCTTAAAAATTTCATATTTGAAACTTTCTCTGGAGAAGGAAGCCAAGACTGAAAAAATTGCTTTGCCATAATCATAGGATAGTAGAGCGTGGGGACTCATATAAACACAAAAAAACAATATATTAATTGAAACTTATTAAAAGCTTAAAAATTAAACTTACTGCGGTAATGCTTCATTATAGATCTTTTCGGCACAGAAATAGATTTAAAAT
>JAITLL010000076.1 GCA_031277915.1 Acinetobacter sp. | reverse complement strand
TCATCATCACGGCGACCGTATGAATAAGTTGGGTGATCAGCTGGTAATTCATAATCAACTACCGTATGCGCACCACGACATTCTTTACGCGCAGCAGCTGAAATTAATGTAGCTTTTGCAACTTCATATAAGTTTTCAACTTCAAGCGCTTCAACACGCGCAGTGTTAAATACTTTAGATTTATCTTTCAAGTGGATGTTACGTACACGTGGTTCAAGAGCAAGAATCTCTTTAACACCTTTATCAAGTAAAGCTTGAGTACGGAATACACCTGCGTGATCTTGAACGATATCACGAATTGCATCAGCAACTTCTTGAGCGTTTTCACCAGTAGTTGAGTCATCCAACTTACGCACGCGCTCTAAAGTTTGCTCTAATACGTTTGTTGGAAGCGGTGCATATTCATCACCATGGTGCTTAGTTACGTAGTCGATAATGTGCTCACCAGCAGCTTTACCAAATACAACCAAGTCAAGAAGTGAGTTAGTACCTAAACGGTTTGCACCATGTACTGATACGCAAGAACATTCACCAATTGCATAGAAACCTTTTACAGGTTTAGTGTAGTTATCTGTACCAGGTTCTGGTAAGCACACTTGACCATGCATATTCGTAGGAATACCACCCATTTGGTAATGGATTGTTGGTACTACTGGAATTGGTTCTTTAGTAATGTCTACGTTTGCGAATTTTTTACCGATCTCAAATACAGATGGTAAACGCTTCATGATTGTGTCAGCACCCAAGTGAGTCATATCAAGCAAGATATAATCACCTTTTGGACCACAACCACGGCCTTCTTTAATTTCTTGGTCCATAGAACGTGATACGAAGTCACGAGGAGCCAAGTCTTTCAAAGTCGGAGCATAACGTTCCATGAACGGTTCGCCATCTTTGTTACGAAGGATCGCACCTTCACCGCGACAACCCTCAGTCAACAATACGCCTGCGCCTGCAACACCTGTAGGGTGGAATTGCCAGAATTCCATATCTTGTAATGGAATACCAGCACGAGCAGCCATACCAAGACCGTCACCAGTATTGATATACGCATTTGTTGATGCGCGGTAAACACGACCAGCACCACCGGTCGCAAACAATGTTGTTTTTGCTTGGAACACTGCAATGTTGCCAGTTTCCTGGTCAATTGCAGTTACACCTAACACATCACCTTCTTCATTACGGATCAAGTCAAGCGCGATCCATTCAACAAAGAATTGAGTACCCATTTTCACGTTGCTTTGATAAAGCGTATGTAATAATGCATGACCCGTACGGTCAGCAGCAGCACAAGCGCGTGGAACTGGCTTATCACCATAGTTCGCAGAGTGACCACCGAACGGACGCTGGTAAATTGTACCATCGGCGTTACGGTCAAACGGCATACCCATGTGTTCTAATTCATATACAACTTTTGGTGCTTCACGACACATAAATTCAATTGCGTCTTGGTCACCTAACCAGTCAGAACCTTTTACTGTGTCGTAAAAGTGGAAGTGCCAGTTATCTTCTTGCATATTACCTAACGATGCACCGATACCACCTTGAGCAGCTACAGTGTGCGAACGTGTCGGGAAAACTTTAGTAAGTACCGCAACCTTCAAACCCGCTTGAGCGAGTTGGTAAGATGCACGCATACCAGAACCACCACCACCAACGATAACAGCATCGAAAGTGAGGTTTTGAATATTTGAATAATCTTCTTTAGGGGTTATCGCGCCCATGATATCTTCCTATCAATTCGCCCAGAAAATCTGGATACCCCAGATTGCGTACACAAACACTGCAATAATGACAGCCGTCGTCAGTACAAGGCGTAAACCTTTCGCTGAAGGACCCATTTGACGAGTAGTGACATAGTCAGTGAAAACCTGCCACATACCAATCCATGCGTGTGCGATAAGCGACAAAATTGCCAATAAAGAAAAAATCTTCATTGGTAATGTCATCATGAAGCCAGCCCATTGTTGATAGTCAAATCCGCCTTTGCAGAGAATCCAACCCAAAAGAACAACAGTATAGGCTGCAAGCACAACCGCACTTACACGCTGGATAAACCAATCGCGAGAACCTGAACCAGTTAAACCTGTAGCACTTTTCATTAGAACATAATCCATACAAAGGCTGCGATAATAGCTACCACAGATAAGATCAATGAAATTGTCGCTGCTATACGACCACTTTGCAGCTCTTCAGCAAAACCTAAATCTGCAAGTAAGTGCTTTACTCCAGCAATAAAGTGGAATAACAAGCCGGCTACAAACACCCAAACGACAAAACGTACAAGGATATTTCCAAACACGACATTTTTAACGTAGTCAAATCCTTCTGGTGAAGATAATGATTTATCTAAAATCCATAATAGAACTGGTACTAATAAGAAAACGATGACACCTGATAAACGGTGTAAAATTGATGCAATAGCCACGGGTGAGCGTAAATTTACCGCTAACACCTGACCCATGGACAAATTGACAGGTCTGTTGCTTTTCACAGCGGGCATCCTGTAGGTAGAAACTCCGACCGGAGTTTGTTGAATTAATTCCAAGGAAAGCTGGCATTGTTAGGCAAGCACAGCTCATGCCTAACCTATAAACGACACTGAATTATAAAACGCGAAATATCAAAATACAAACAATCCACTTTGCCTTTTCCGCAAAAATCTATTAAATAAGAATCATTCACATAACCAAACAGTAGTCTCCCCCATCCAAAAGTTAAGATCAAACAAAACATGTGCTTGTTTAACATCATCTTTTATAAAAAATATCTTTTCTACTGTTTTATTTAAAATAAGTGAACTTTAGACTAAAGATAAAGTTAATAAATCATCAACCTAAGATTAAAACACAAATTTAATGATGCCTTAGCCCCTAATTTTATTAATTTTTATGATATAACAGAGAGTCCGCACATTTACTTTAAAATTAATAAAGCATTACTTGACTGTTAATAATGAGTAGTATTTTTACAAAAATGAGTTTTAATTTTTCAAATATGATCAACAAGCTATTTTTTAAACAATCAAACCTAAAAAAAGTACAATTTTTAGAATTATCAAATCACGATAATCAAACATTTTTTTAATCACAATTTAAAATTAAAGACTGAGTTTTATAATTTTTTTAAGTGAATTGGCATTTAATAACTACTTTTGATTCTTAATTTTTATTTAAAAATTTGCTTACAATTGTACTCACCCTTCATTTTTTTTCTGCATGTTCTTCTTGAATTGACTTATGATACCATCCCGATGCAGTGATTTTACTGACTTTTTTGCTCGGGTCTTAATGACTAACTCCCTGTGGGATCGTCATTTTTTATCCATAAGTATAATTGACAAAATTTCAGTACTCACTAATCTTATAGCAAATTTTGACACCGTCTGATTCGCACATGAGAAAATTAGGATTTCGAGTCAGATAATCATTCACCAGGACAGGAGATCTATTGAATGTCTGAAGCAAATGGCAAAAAAGCCGTATTACATCTTGATGGCAAAGAAATTGGATTACCAATCTACAGTGGCACTTTAGGTCCAGATGTAATTGATGTCAGCAGCATACTGAAAGAAGGTCATTTTACTTTCGATCCTGGTTTTATGGCGACAGCTGCATGCGAGTCTAAAATTACGTTCATTGATGGTGACAAAGGTATTTTATTACACCGCGGTTACCCTATTGATCAGTTAGCAACTCAAGCAGACTATCTTGAAACTTGTTATTTACTATTAAATGGCGAGCTCCCAACTGCTGAACAAAAAACAGAATTTGATGCTAAAGTTCGTGCTCACACTATGGTTCACGACCAGGTTAGCCGTTTCTTCAATGGTTTCCGCCGCGATGCGCACCCTATGGCAATCATGGTTGGTGTTGTTGGCGCATTATCTGCGTTCTATCACAACAACCTTGACATTGAAGACATCAATCACCGTGAAATCACTGCGATTCGTCTAATTGCAAAAATTCCAACACTTGCTGCTTGGAGTTACAAATACACAGTAGGTCAACCATTCATCTATCCACGTAATGACTTAAATTACGCGGAAAACTTCTTACATATGATGTTTGCTACTCCTGCTGACCGTGATTACAAAGTAAATCCAGTTCTTGCTCGTGCAATGGATCGTATTTTCACGCTTCATGCTGACCATGAACAAAACGCCTCTACATCTACAGTACGCCTTGCTGGTTCTACTGGTGCAAACCCATATGCATGTATCTCTTCAGGTATTTCTGCGCTTTGGGGACCTGCACACGGTGGCGCGAACGAAGCAGTTCTTAAAATGCTTGATGAAATCGGTAGCGTTGAAAACGTTGCGGAGTTCATGGAAAAAGTTAAACGCAAAGAAGTTAAACTCATGGGCTTCGGTCATCGTGTGTACAAAAACTTCGACCCACGTGCTAAAGTCATGAAACAAACTTGTGACGAAGTTCTTGAAGCATTAAATATCAATGATCCTCAATTAGCTCTTGCTATGGAACTTGAACGCATTGCATTGAACGACCCGTACTTTGTTGAACGTAAACTTTACCCTAACGTAGACTTCTACTCAGGTATCATCCTTAAAGCGATTGGTATCCCAACAGAAATGTTTACTGTAATTTTTGCTCTTGCACGTACAGTAGGTTGGATCAGCCACTGGTTAGAAATGCACAGTGCACCATACAAAATCGGTCGCCCTCGTCAGCTTTATACTGGCCCGACTCAGCGCGATATCAAACGTTAATATTCGAAAGAATATTTATAAAAAAAGCTGCCTTCTGGCAGCTTTTTTTTATAAAGAAGTTCTGTAAAAACTACTCTTCTTCAAATATCTTTAGAAGATGATGGCTGATTCCATCAGCTCGAAGCCAAGCCAATTCATAGCTCGCTTTAGCCAAAGCTAAAACACGTCTTTCAAATTCAGTCCATATTTCTTTAACTTGTGCTTCTGAAATTCCTAAACCGCTTTCCGATGCAAGATGTTTATTTTTTTCACATATTTTTAAGGCATGATAAAGCCTGCGGCCTTGACTCGCTCCTTCCATTAACCGAACACGCTTACTTAATATAAAACCTTCTACATGCTGTAAATTTGCTTGAGGTAACATAGGTACCAAAATTTGGTCTAATTGATCATCTAAGCGCTTCCAGACAGCCAACCTCTGCTCTGCCGTATAGGTATTCCACTGAATCACCTCGTGGTTAAAACGACGACAACCACGACAAACTTGATCACCAAAAACTGTTGAACAACGCCCTGCACATGGGGTGAGAGAGAGCGTTCGATGATCATTACTCAAAACAGACTCCTTAAATAAACCATATACTTTTTATGGTTTTCTCGCTTATTACTCATTTTCGCGCTAAAATATGCGCCTTAAATTTCTATCTTAATACATTTGGAGTTTTCCATGAACGCTACTGTAGAACAGCTTGCACCTGTAGAACAGCAAGCGACCGCAGGTTGGGTTGTTGCAGCACTATATCAATTTAAAGAAGTTCAAGATCCTACCGATCTTCAACAACGTCTTTTAGACTTAGTGAAAACAATCAACCTTTGTGGAACTCTAATTGTAGCAGGTGAAGGAATTAATGGCACCGTTGCTGGTGACCGTAAAGGAATTGATGCACTTCATCAATTTTTGCTAAACGAAGGTTTTAACGCTATGGAATATAAAGAATCTCATAGCTCTGATAAACCTTTCCGTAAAATGAAAATCAAACTTAAAAACGAAATCGTCACTTTAGGGGTAGAAGTAAAACCTCGTGATTTAGTAGGTCACTATCTTGATCCTAAAGAGTGGAATGATTTAATTGCACGTGATGATGTTATCTTGATCGACACACGCAATGACTATGAATATAAAGCGGGTACATTCAAAGGTGCAATTGACCCTAAAACGGAAACATTCCGCGAGTTTCCTGAATACGTTAAGAAAGAGTTAGAACAGCACAAAGATAAAAAAATTGCGATGTTCTGTACTGGCGGTATTCGCTGTGAAAAATCAACATCTTTACTTCTTCAGGAAGGATTTACAGAGGTTTATCACCTCAAAGGCGGTATTCTTAAATACTTAGAAGAAACTCCAGCCGATGAAAGCCTTTGGGAAGGTGAATGTTTTGTATTTGATGGACGTACTGCGGTAACACATGGTGTTGAAGAAGGTGCAAACATTAAATGTCATGCTTGTGGCTGGCCTTTAACTCCTGAAGAGTCTGCACTTCCAAGCTATGAACATGGTGTTTCTTGTGTTTACTGTATCGACAAAACAACTGAGAAGCAAAAAGCTGGTTTCCGTATGCGTCAGTCACAAATTGCTGCTGCAAAACGCAAACGTTTATAATTTTTAATAAAAAGGCATTTAGTTTTCTAAATGCCTTTTTGTAGAAAAACTAAACAATAAAAATATTTTGGCTACATAGCCCTTCAAAACTGATTCATTCACTGAAAGCTAGTTTTGAAACTTTTAACACAAGCTCCACCAGATTATGAAAACAACTCATTCAACATCCTGATTAAAGCTTTAAATTTAAGATAAAATCTTAAAAAAAGACTGCTTAATTCTTTAATCAATTAAAAAAGCCAAAGCATAAAAAACGCCCTAGAAAGGACGTTATTTATTATTTCTTCTAATAAATTAATTTGGAGTATGATACATCAAATATAATTCATTTAAATTATCTGGAATTTCTTCTGCCAGTTCATCCATTAACTGTCCATTGCGACGGAAAGATTCCATCTGTGGATCTTCGTCATCAATTCCACTAAAAACCATGATCGGTAAAGTTAAATCAACCAATTGCTCTTCATACTCAGGAGCAAACCATGCTTCTTCGTTTAAGAACATTGCATCAACAAAACCAACACTCCAATCGCCTAGGCTTGACTCAACATCCGCTTCCTCAACTTCAAATGGAAATTCAATTCCATTTTCATTTGCTAAATCTTGACGAATCGATTCTAACCAAAGCTTGATTTGCTGAATGATCTCTGTAGGAACCTTTTTATGGTTACTATCAAATAATTCATCTAACCAACGGTCAAATTGAGGACCTACTGCAATTGCACACAAAAAACCATGAGTTGCAGCAAAATCTAAACCATACTCATTGTGGTCTCCATCTAGATATTCACTTAACTGGTCTAAATCTAATGCACTCATTGTGTTACCTGACTTTAAAAGAAATTGACGATAGCATAGCACTTAAGCCGACGATGCCCTATTTAGTTTTGATCAGTCTTCATCATCAAGATCATCGTCGTCTAAATCATAATCGAAATCTTTTAACTCACGCTCTAAACGACGCTGTGCCAATAGATCATCAATTAATCTACGCTTTTCCAACGATTCTTTTGCACTGATTTTGCCTGATGACTCATCAAAACCGACATCATCATCATCGCCGTAGTTATCATCTAGTTCAAAATCTGTAGAAGACACTAAAACTACCTCATAATGAAAAAATGTGAATGGGTCTAGCCGCTATTTATCTTTCTTACTTTTCCTTGTCAAGTTTTATTTATATTTTTTTCATTTAATTGCTCATTTGTACTTTTTTTCGCCCAAAAAATTGTGTATTTATAAAACACCATAATCTTTCGATAAGCAAAGATTTATACAAATTTTTCTATGATTTAAACTTGAAAAAAATGATTTTAGCCCAATATTCAAAAAATAGTCGTGAATTCAAAGATATTTTTTATTTAACGGTCATCGATCAAAGCCAAAACATTTCAAGCAAATTGTGCTATCATGCACGGTTTTTCACTGCCACAGATTCAACAAAGAGTAAGCAAAGATGAGCGATATGCATTCCCCTACTTCTCAAGTAGCGGCTCTGATTAGCCGAGGCAAAGAACAAGGTTACTTAACTTACGCTGAGGTTAACGATCATCTGCCGGACTCGATTACTGAAAGCGAACAGATTGAAGACATTATTCAAATGCTTCAAGACGTTGGTATTCCTGTACACGAGCGTGCACCTGAATCTGACGATACTATGTTCGGTGAGTCAACTGACACAGCCGATGAAGTTGCTGAAGAAGAAGCTGCTGCCGTACTTGCATCGGTTGAAAATGAGCCTGGACGTACGACAGACCCTGTACGTATGTACATGCGTGAAATGGGTACAGTAGAACTATTAACCCGTGAAGGTGAAATCAGCATTGCCAAACGTATTGAAGAAGGGATTCGTGATGTCCTGAATTCAATCGCTTACTGGCCAAATGCGGTTGAAGTTGTATTAAAAGAATATAATGATTTTTTAACTGGCGAACGTCGTCTTGCCGATATTTTATCTGGTTATCTTGATCCTGAAACAGATGAAGAGATTCCTGAAGTTTTAGAAGACGTTGCAGAGCTTGAGGAAGAGGAAGAATCATCTTCAACATCAACAAAAGAAGTTAAGCTTGATGATGACGATGAAGAAGAAGAATCTGAAGGCGATGATGACTCTGAAGGTGATTCAGGTCCAGACCCAGAAGTTGCAAAAGTTCGTTTTACCGAATTAGAAGCAGCATGGGCGCAAACAAAAAATGTGATCGAAAAACATGGTCGTAATAGCCGTGAAGCAAATGAAGCACTTGAGTCTTTAGCAACCGTGTTTATGATGTTTAAATTTACTCCTCGTTTATTTGACATCATTTCAGAAATGATTCGCGGAACGCATGAGCACATTCGCGCCAATGAACGTGAAATTATGCGTTATGCAGTACGTCGTGGCCGTATGGATCGCACCCAATTCCGTACATCTTTCCCTAAACAGGAATCTAACCCAGCTTGGTTAGATGAACAAATTGCTAAAGCACCTGCAGAAATTAAGGCTCATTTAGAAAAAGTTCGCCCAGATGTTTTAGCATTCCAGCAAAAGATTGCAGATATTGAGAAAGAACTTAATTTAAGCGTTGCTGAAATTAAAGATATTTCTAAACGCATGGCTATTGGTGAAGCCAAAGCTCGTCGTGCGAAAAAAGAAATGGTAGAAGCCAACCTTCGTTTGGTAATTTCAATTGCGAAAAAATATACCAACCGTGGTTTACAGTTCCTTGACTTGATTCAAGAAGGGAACATTGGTTTGATGAAAGCTGTAGACAAGTTTGAATATCGTCGTGGTTATAAATTCTCGACTTATGCGACTTGGTGGATTCGTCAGGCAATTACCCGTTCTATTGCCGATCAGGCACGTACAATTCGTATTCCTGTACACATGATTGAAACGATTAACAAGATTAACCGTGTATCGCGTCAATTATTACAGGAAATGGGCCGTGAACCTACGCCAGAAGAGCTAGGTGAACGTTTAGAAATGGACGAAGTTAAAGTTCGTAAAGTTCTTAAAATTGCTAAAGAACCAATTTCAATGGAAACTCCAATCGGTGATGATGAAGATTCTCATCTTGGGGACTTTATTGAAGACCAGAACATCACTTCTCCAATTGATGCTGCGACTTCAGAAGGCTTAAAAGAAGCGACTCGTGAAGTTTTAGAAAACTTAACTGAGCGTGAAGCTAAAGTATTAAAAATGCGTTTTGGTATTGATATGCCAACCGATCATACTTTAGAAGAAGTGGGTAAACAGTTTGATGTAACACGTGAACGTATTCGTCAAATCGAGGCGAAAGCATTACGTAAATTACGCCACCCTTCTCGCTCTGAACACTTACGTTCTTTCTTAGAAAATGACTAAGTTTTGAAAGCTTGAAATTTCAAAACCAAGCCCCATTTAGTAGATAGAGCTATAAACGCCTGCGATAATGCAGGCGTTTCAAATCATGAGGTAACTTATGTTAGACCGCACTCCATCTCGCGAACTACAAGAACATCTTTGGGTATTTCCGATGGATTATCCAATTAAACTTATTGGCGATGCGGGTGAAGAATTACGTGTTGCTGTAGTCGATATTTTGGTGAAACATTTCCCAGACTTTGATGATGCAACATTAAAAGTTCAAGAATCTCGCACCGGCAAGTATCATTCTTTAACAGCACAATTGCGCTTTGAAGAATTAGAGCAAGTTCATGCACTTTATGCTGACTTGGCTGCTTGTCCGCAGATTAGAACTGCGCTTTAATTTTAAGTTCTTTAATCAATACCACAGTCAGGTACACTCACTGTGGTATTTTTTTGAAAAAAAACCAAATAACCGCGAAAAAAACAATACAAATATTTAGAATTACTCTTATAAAATCCTTTAAAATTACAGGGTTTTCGGCTTTTATCTTGTAGATATTAACTGGGCGCAGCTTAAACTAACATATAGGAATATATTCTAATGAGCCTTGATAAACCCAACTTGATCATTCGGCAATGGAACGAGTTACAAGATTATCAAAGCAAATTCGAATTAATGAAAACCCTAACCAATGAACGTGATGAAAATACACCCGACGAGCTGTGGTTACTCCAGCATCACGAAGTTCTAACTCAAGGTCAGGCAGGAAAGCCCGAACATATTCTAATTCCATCAAACATTCCTGTGGTTCAAACCGACCGAGGTGGACAAGTGACATGGCATGGACCAGGTCAACTCGTTGCTTACTTCATGTTTGATCTTAATCGTCTGAAGTGGAATGTACGGACACTGGTCAGTTTTGCTGAACAATTTATGATAGATATATTAAAGAAATACAACATTGAAGCATATGCAAAACCCGATGCCCCAGGCGTATACGTAAATGACAGAAAAATCGGTTCCTTAGGCTTCAAAATTCGCCGTGGACGTAGTTATCACGGTTTAGCCCTAAACTTGGACTGTGCATTAATAGGTTTTCAAACCATTAATCCATGTGGTTATGCAGGTTTGGAAATGGTCCGCATACAAGATTTGGTGACTCCATATCCATTATTTGAACAACTTTGTCAGGACTTTATTCAGTATATTATGGCCTCTGGGTACTTTAATGACCCTGAAGTCAAATTTGAATAAATGACTTTGTGATGGAATAAAAACATATTAGAGTAATTGCTCTAAATTTGCTTTTTGCATAATTTTAAGAAGGGATAGCAAGTGATTTCGACAAAAGCTGTAAAGCCCACTCTGCAACTTGCCTACGTTAAGCTCATGATGGATGTTGTTGGTCGTGGCTTAGTCATGGCGAGCCAAGTAGATAGTGAAATACAAGAGGAAGTGTCTAAATTTCCTGTTCATTTTGTACTTTCAATGAATGTTTTCCCTAATGGACCAGCATTTTTTGCCCGAGTGACAGAAGATAAACAATTAGAACTGCTTAAGAGAGCGGAAAAAAAGCCTGATTTAACCATTACTTTTAAGCATGTAACCCATGCATTTTTGGTTTTTTCATTTCAGGAAAGTACCGCTCAAGCATTTGCAAATGATCGCATGATTGCTGATGGTGATGTATCTGCAGCAATTCGTTTAGTGCGCTGCCTTAATAAAATGGAATCTCTCATTTTACCGAAATTGGTAGCATCACTGGCAGTTAAAGAATATCCAACCGAACTCACCCTAAAAGAAAAATTCAACGAAGCTGCAAATATTTACTTAAAAGTAGCTAAGTCTTACTTCAAGCGGAGCGCATAACATGGCTAAACCATATTACGAATTTTTTTGTCCTGTAAAAGTCATTGCCGGTAATGCTGCTTTAGAACATATTCCATTTGAACTTGCAACTTTAGGTGCAAAACGTCCTCTTATCATTACGGATAAAGGTGTTCGCGCAAATGGCCTACTAAACCCTATTGAAGCAGCATTTAGCACGACGGATACTGTGATTGGTCATGTTTTTGATGATGTTCCACCAGACTCAAGTCTGGAGGTTGTCCGTCTTGCTGCCGAAGCTTATCGTACAAATAAATGTGACGCGATTATCGCTGTAGGTGGTGGTTCAGTTATAGACACTTCTAAAGCAACTAATATTTTAGTTTCTGAAGGTGGAAATGACCTTCTTCAATATTCTGGTGCTCATAACCTACCAAAACCATTAAAGCCATTTTTTGTGATTCCGACCACATCTGGTACAGGTTCAGAAGTAACTATGGTTGCTGTGGTTTCCGACACACAAAAGAATGTTAAATTGGCATTCGCTTCATATTACTTAATGCCGCATGCTGCAATCTTAGATCCACGTATGACATTAACATTGCCGCCTCACTTGACTGCAATGACTGGTATGGATGCGTTAACGCATTGTGTCGAAGCATATACCTGCATGGCAGCCAATCCACTCAGCGATGCCTATGCAAGTGCTGGTATTAAAAAGATTAGTGAAAATCTATTTAACGTTTTAGAAAATCCAAATGACTCGCAAGGTCGTTTAGAGCTCGCACAAGCTTCTACAATGGCAGGTATTGCATTTTCCAATTCGATGGTAGGTCTTATCCACTCTTTAGGACATGCATTAGGCGCGGTCGCCCACCTGCCCCACGGTTTATGTATGAATCTATTCTTACCTTATGTTCTTGAATACAATAAACAAGTAAATGGTCAGAAAATTGGTGAGTTACTATTACCTTTAGCTGGTGCAGATATCTATGCACAAACTCCAGCAACCCAACGTGCAGATCGAGCAATTACAACCATTTTAGCAATGCGTGATCGCTTATTTAGCCTAACCAAGTTACCACGCACCTTGCGCGAAACTGGTAAGGTTACTGAAGCCCAGCTTGATGAAGTTGCAGAAAAAGCACTAAATGATGGCTCTATTATTTATAATCCTAAGGAAGCAAGCTTAAAAGATATACGCGAGATCTTACAAAAAGCTTGGTAACTTAAGTTTTAGATATTTAAAGCAAAACTTAAAGGTCTGATTTTTATAACAAATCAGACCTTTTTTATATCTATGAATTTTTATTCATCATTTTCTTTGGAAATATGGCAAAAAATTTGCTAAAAAATCTACGAAAGTACTGACATTTTGCATCAATTTAGGATAGATTGGCGCACTTTATCTTTTATGTAGGGGGGATCGTTCGTCTCAAACGATCCTTAACACCAAGCTGATCCTTGATCAACGATTATGAGGATAACGCCGTTGACAAACTTATCTGGGACTAAACCAACAGCTAAACTTCAAAAGAATCTTGTGCTTTGGCACATCATTATTATTGGTTTAGCTTATATTCAGCCATTAACTTTATTTGATACTTTTGGTTTAGTATCAGAACGAAGTAGTGGTCATGTACCTACTTCTTATATTTTTGCGTTAGTTGCGATTTTATTGACGTCGATCAGTTATGGACACATGATCAAACGCTATCCTTCTTCAGGGTCAGCATACACCTATGCCCAAAAGTCAATTCACCCTAATGTTGGTTTTATGGTGGGTTGGTCATCTTGGCTAGACTATCTACTTTCACCGCTCGTCAATATCATTTTGGCCGATATTTATTTAAGAGCTTTGTTTCCAGAAGTAAATAACTGGCTATGGGTAATTGGCTTAACTGTATTAATGACTGTTATTAACTTATTTGGTGCACGTTTCGTTGCTCGCTTTAACAGTACAATTGTAGTTATCCAACTTGGTGTTATTTTTTACTTTGTTTATCAAGTTTATACTCTGCTTACTCAAGGTGTATATGCTGATGGTACGCTTAATCCAGATAAAGCCGAATTATGGTCACTCACTCCTTTTTGGAGTGACATGACTTCTATTAGTGCTTTGATTGGTGGTGCAACGGTACTATGCTTTTCTTTTACAGGTTTTGATGCTTTATCTTCACTTGCCGAAGAAACAAAAGATGCTGAAAGAACGCTTCCAAAAGCGATTTTTTCAACAGCACTTCTTGCTGGTGTCATTTTTATTATAAGTACTTATTTTATCCAGTTGTATTTTCCAAGCAATCCAATGACTTACTTTAAGCCGTTAGATGAATCACAACCTGTGATGGTTGCAGCAATTGGTAGCATTGCATTTAAAACATTAGTTTTATACTTTGCTGTGGTTGCGGTAATGGCATCAGGTATTTCAGCACATGCTGGCGTATCTCGTTTAATGTATGTAATGGGACGTGATGGCGTTATCAATAAAAAGTTATTCGGTCATATTAGCCCAAGACTACACACTCCAACTTACAACATTCTTATTGTTGGTGTAGTTGCGTTATCTGCTGGCTTTTTAGACCTTGAACATATTGTTAACTTAATTAGTTTCGGGGCCTTAACTGCTTTTAGTTTTGTAAACTTCTCTGTAATTTCACGCTATGCGCTTAGAGATGGTAAAAACAAATCTATTAAAGATATTATTAATTATATTATTGTACCAACGCTTGGTTTTGCCAGTGTGTTCCTAATGTGGTTAGAAATTGACAAGCTTGCTTTACAAATTGGCTTAGCTTGGGCAGTAATTGGTGTAGGTTACCTTGCTTACAAAACCAAAGGTTTTAAATACAATGCTCCTCAACACAACGAGCATGAATAATAAAAAAGGCGCTTTAAGCGCCTTTTTTATGGACTTCTTATCCAAATATTTTGTTTACAATACCTTGTACGCGCTTTGCATAAAGTTTTGCTGTTTCCAAGTCCCCTGTTGGAATCTCATCAACGCTTGCATCAGATGGTGACTGAACAAGCAAACCTACTGAACCGCCTAGGTTATTCACATCTTCACGTGTCGCACTTTTTGCATTTGCTGGTGGCAATCCAAGACTCACCCAAATACCACCATGTTGAGATGCCAAAGTTTGCAATTGAATAAGCGTAACTTGCTTATCGCCGTTTAGACTTGCACTGTTGGTAAAGCCTGCAAATACTTTATCTTCCCAGCCACGTGTAAACCAAACTTTTGAAGTTGCATCAGCAAATTTTTTAAATTGCCATGGCGCTGTACCCATGTAAGTTGGAGCTCCGAAAACAATACCTTTTGCATTTTTTAAGGTTTCCCAATCTTGCTCAGCAATATTACCTTCCTGATCAATTTGGATGAGTTGAGCATTAATTTCATTAGCAAAAGTTTCAGCAACTACTTTCGTATGGCCATAACCAGAGAAATATACAACCGCAATATTTGAATTAGACATGGGAGAAACCTGTGTTTTATTAAATTCCATTTTATGATATATTTTAGAAACTAGGTGTCAATTAGTTACTTACTGGTAACTAGTATATTTTTTTAGAAATAAGTAGGTAGATGGTATGAATGAATGTCTAAAATACAATATTTTTCAACAACATTGTCCTGCTCGTTTATTTTTTGAAAAAATTGCAGATAAGTGGGTTTTACTCATCTTGAATATTCTTGAGGAAGAAACACAGCACTTCAATTTACTCAAAAAGAATATTCAAGGTATTTCACCTAAAGTCTTGTCACAAAAGTTAAAAATGCTAGAAAGAGATGGTTTTATCGAACGTAAGATTCAAGACACTTCACCTATTCGTGTTGACTACTCACTTACACCATTAGGTCAGAATGTCGCATCAATGGCATTCCAGTTAAAAGAATGGGCTGAAACAAACATTGAGCAAGTTTTAGCAGCACAAATCATCTATGATGAAAAAGTACTAGAGCAAGCTTAAATAAAATTAGACCAAAAAAATAAGGCCACCTAGGACCTTATTTTTTAATTTAGGAAACTAGCCTAAATTTTTAAAACCTTGCTGACGCCATGCCTCATACACAATCACTGCAGTTGCATTAGACAAATTTAAACTTCTAGAGTTTTCAGCCATTGGTAAGCGAATCCACTGCTCTTGAGGAAACATCAAACGTACCGGTTCAGGCAACCCACGCGTTTCAGGCCCCATCAACAAAGCAACAGGTCGGTTTAAATCAACTGTATGTGGAGTTGCAGAACCCTTAGTAGTGAGAGGAAAGACATGCTCAACACCTTTTGACTTTAAGTCTGCAAGACATGCTTCAATATTGTCCCAAATCTGCATTCTTGCCCATTCATGATAATCAAGCCCTGCACGTTTAAGCTTTTTATCATCCAGCTCAAAACCTAAAGGCTTAACCAAATGCAATTGAGCCCCTGTATTCGCGCATAGTCGAATAATATTCCCTGTGTTTGCAGGAATCTCAGGCTCGTATAGAACAACATGAATCACTTAATTACTCACTTAAATTACTTGTTGGTTAGCTCAGGCAATCATTAACTTGATCGAAGATAATTACTAACCTGCTAGTTCCACTGTAACTGTTCACGCAGACGTACGACCTCACCAATAATCGTGAGAGTCGGTGCATGAATTTGATGCTCTGTCACTTTAGATGCAATATCAGCAAGTGACCCCACCACAACCTTTTGTTCAGGGGTTGTACCCTTTGAAATTAATGCGACTGGCATATCCGCACGCTGTCCGTGTGCGATTAATTGCTCACAAATACGTTCCAAGCCCACCAAGCCCATATAAAGAACTAAAGTCTGGTTCTCATATACTAGTTCATCCCAAGGAAGCTCAGGAGAGCCTTCTTTTAAATGACCTGTTAGAAAACGCACACTCTGAGCATAATCACGATGAGTGAGCGGAATACCTGCATAAGCTGAACAGCCTGACGCTGCTGTAATACCCGGAACCACCTGAAATGGTACACCAGCTTGGAATAATTCTTGGATCTCTTCGCCACCACGGCCAAAAATAAACGGATCACCGCCTTTTAAACGACAAACACGCTTTCCTTGTTGAGCATATTCAACGAGCAAAGCATTGATCCCATCTTGGGGAACTGAGTGATTTGAACGAGCTTTACCGACGTATATTTTTGTCGCGTCTCGACGGCATAATTCTAAAATAGGTTGAGATACCAAACGATCATAAATAACTACGTCAGCTTGCTGCATTAGACGTAAAGCTTTTAAGGTAAGCAGTTCAGGATCACCAGGACCTGCACCTACCAAATAAACCTCACCCTTAGGTGCCTTCCACTCATGCAATGCCTGTTCAAACATGCTATCAGCAACATCTAGATTATCGTTAAACACCTGCTCTTTTAAGGGACTTGCATACAAGTTTTCCCAAAAAATACGGCGCTCATCTGGATTAGGGATTTTTGCTTTAACCTGATTTCGCCATTTTCCTGAAAAATCGGCGAGCCGCCCCATTCCATGCGGAATGATGGTTTCTAATTGTGTACGAATTTGACGAGATAAAACAGGTGATGTCCCATTTGAAGCAACTGAAATCACTAAAGGAGAACGGTCAATAATTGCTGGAACCATAAAACGGCAGTGTGGAATATCATCAACACTATTTACTAGTAAATTACGCGCTTCACATTGCTCAAAAACAGCTTTGTTCACTTGCGCATCATTAGTGGCAGCAATGACGAGTCGATAAGCTGTACTTAAAAACTTCTCGGAGAAGGCGTCAGCAAAATGCTGACCACCTGTTGTTGTTACTAATTGCAGAAGCTGATCTTTAATTGCAGGAGCAACAATATCAATTATTGCCCCCGCCTTAGCTAATAAGGTTGCCTTGCGTAAAGCAATATGCCCTCCGCCCACAATCAGACAACGTTGCTGCTGCAACTTCAAAGAGATTGGAAAAATATCCACCTTAAACCTCTACATCAATCATCTGATTATGTTTAAGCAAAAAACGTGCACAATTTAGATGCAAAGATTAATCAATAAACGTTGCACCACCCATATATGGGCGTAATACTTCTGGAATCTCGATTGAGCCGTCTTCACGTTGGTAATTTTCCATGACTGCAAGCAAAGTACGTCCTACAGCAAGACCTGAGCCGTTTAGCGTATGCACTAATTCAGTCTTCTTCTGATCCATACGGAAGCGTGCTTTCATGCGGCGTGCTTGGAAATCACCCATATTAGAGCAGCTTGAAATCTCACGATATGTATTTTGGCTTGGAACCCATACTTCTAAGTCATAAGTCTTAGTTGCACCGAAGCCCATATCACCACCACAGAGCAAAATTTTGCGGTATGGTAAACCAAGTGCCTGCAAAATGCCCTCAGCATGTGCAGTGAGTTCTTCAAGTGCCTGCATAGATGTTTCAGGTTTAACGATTTGCACCATTTCAACCTTATCAAACTGGTGCTGACGAATTAAACCACGTGTATCACGGCCATAAGAACCTGCTTCACTACGGAAACATGGTGTATGAGCCGAATATTTTAGTGGTAAACGGTCTGCATCAATAATTTCATCACGAACAAAGTTGGTGACCGGAACTTCAGCTGTAGGAATGAGGTAATATTCTTTTTCGCCTTGAAGTTTAAATAAATCTTCTTCAAATTTTGGTAATTGTCCTGTCCCACGAAGTGAGTCAGCATTAACCAAATACGGCACATAAGCTTCTGTATAGCCATTCTTTAACGTATGGGTATCAAGCATGAACTGAGTTAAAGCACGTTGTAGCCGAGCTAAAGGCCCCTTTAACACGCTAAAACGTGAACCGGTTAGTTTAGTCGCAGTTTCAAACTCTAGCCCGCCCATCCACTCGCCTAAATCAGTATGATCTTTAATTTCAAAATCAAACTGACGAGGTGTACCCCATTTTGAGATTTCAACGTTATCACTTTCATCTTTACCAGCTGGAACAGATTCATCTGGTAAGTTAGGAATGCTAAGCGCTTTTTGCTCAATCTCATTTTGTAGTTCTGATAAAGCAACTTCAGCTGCTTTAATTTCATCACCAATGGCTTGCATGCGTGCCATGATGTCAGAAGCATCACCACCGGATTTTTTAATCTGACCCACTTGTTTAGCACCGGCATTTCGCTCTGCCTGTAACTTTTCAGTTTTTGATTGCAAGTCTTTACGGCGAGTTTCTAAAGACGCCCATTCTTGAACATCTAACTGAACACCACGTTTTGCCAAAGCTGCATTAACGACTTCAATATTATTTCTGAGTAACTTAGGGTCGATCATAATGAATCATAATATGGGTAAAAAACTGGCTATAGTGTAAGCCCTTAACACTAAAAAATATAGTGATCATCTTCATATCGAATAGCTTTCACACAATTCTTAGAATAGACCATATATTTTACTTGTTGTAGTTCGGTACACTTGGCAAATACTCAGGCTTAATGAACTTAGCTGCCTCAAAATACGGCAGTGTTAATTCAGTCATACCCTCTGCATAAGAAGCCAATTCATAAACTGGATAAACAAAAACAATCCCATTGGCACCATAGTAGAAATTATCACTTAACTGAAGTTTTTCTCGGCTGATATTGTGGTCTTGAAGCCAATTGGTATTGGCATCAAAAAGTGCATCAACAAGTTGTTTTTCAACATCTGGCTTAATAAGCTCAGCAACAGTAATGTGCTTTTTATTTAATAAATCAAAATTTACAAACTCTTGATGTGACATGCCATGTGCTGCACCTGCAGAATATGAATATGTCTGTAAAGCAAAGGTTGCAAGATTATAATTCTGTCCTAAATAACGGACATAAATTGCACTTTGACTTGAACGTGGCTCTCCTTCAGGTACTTCGACAGGTTTATCAGCCAAGTTTGCAAAAGCATTCGGGTCTGCTTTCTTTATGCGATTAGTAAAATAATCATTAATCCACTTTTGATTAGTTTGTACTGTTTGGAAATCATATTCAGTACAGCCATCTTCAAGGCAAACCTTAGACTTTGGCAATTTTACTGGAATTACTTTTGCTTGAATAACCGGAACTTCAACTTGTTTTTGCTCTTTTACGGAAGCACTAGATGCAGGTTGCTCATCCTTAGTTGCAGATTTTGGCTGACAACCACTTACTGCTACCATGGCAGCTAACATAGGAAGAATGAAAATAGTTTTTTTATCGTAAAGTCGCATGTTAAACCCCATAAATTCACTCATACCACTATACAAAGCGTAAGAATAAGACGGGGTTAAAAAATGTATCTATGATTGATATATAAAAAGAAAGCCACCTGAAATGGTAGCTTTGATAAAGAATCAGAATAATTACTGATCAATGATATCCGTGCCTTTAGGAGGTGTAAAATTAAAAGTTGAAGCTGGAATTGAAGCATTCACTTTCACATTATTAAATTTCACATAAGTGGTTTGACCCAGAGAGTCTTGTAATACCATCAGTGTCGGCGCTTTGTTTGCACCAAAACTAATCGTTAAGCTTTGGAAAGCCCCATCTTCTTTTTTCGGGAACAAAGTGAAATATAACTTAGATTTATCAGGCTGAGTTACTCGGTAAGACTTCATGATTTGATTGGTATTACCTGAGAGCAATAAAGCTGGTGTATCGGCTACTTGCGAATCTAAGCTCTGACGTACAGCTTGTTGTAAATCAGGGTCATAAATCCAAACTGTTTTACCGCTGGTCACAATAGTTTGCTTAGATGGACTCACAGTTTCCCAATAAAATTTCCCCGGACGTTCAACTTTCATTGAACCCTTAAATGTCTGGTTCATATGCTGAGCACTTAAGCCTTTTTTCTGTGCTACAGTTTTTGTATTTGCTTTCGTGGTTTGTTCAAAATCGGCAGTCAAACGCTGTAATCCTGATAACTGATTTACCAGGTTCCCAATTGCCTGTTGCTCCGGTGCCGCTACTGGCGCAGCAAACGCTGTAGTACTCATTACAGGAGCAAGCACTGACGCGCTGAGTGTAATAGCACACATAGTTTTACGAAGCATATTCATGTCATCACCTTTTTAGTTGCTGTAAGATAACTTGTTGAACTTTAATTTAAACAAGTTGAACAAGCTCTTCATTCAAGACTCATATTAACCGACAAACTCAGTGCTAATCATTGAGAAAATAAGATATTTTGTTATGTTATTCATATTGTTTGTAGAATTTCATTCATCATGATGAAGACCATGTTGATAAAATTCCATAAAAAAAGCCCACAAATGTGGGCTTTTTCTTAAGCTAAAACTTAAACAGCTTCAACTTTTACGTAGCGACGGCCAAATTGACCTTTCACTTCGAATTTTACTACGCCGTCAGCAGTAGCAAATAAAGTATGGTCACGGCCCATACCAACATTTGCACCAGCGTGGAATTCAGTACCACGTTGACGAACGATGATGTTACCAGCAGTTACAGTTTGACCACCGTAAACTTTAACACCTAACATTTTTGGGTTTGAATCACGACCGTTCTTCGTCGATCCACCGGCTTTTTTAGTTGCCATGTCTCTTACTCCTCGTGATTAGCCTGAAATACCAGTAATTTTCAACTCAGTGAACCATTGACGGTGACCTTGTTGTTTACGGTAGTGTTTACGACGACGCATTTTGATAATGCGAATTTTGTCGTGACGACCATGACCAATCACTTCTGCAGTTACTTTAGCGCCAGCTACAACTGGAGCACCGATTTGAATGTTGTCACCGTTTACAACCATTAATACATCATCAAATGTAATAGTTGCGCCAGATTCAGCCTTCAATAATTCAACTTTAAGGGTTTCACCCTCAACTACACGGTGCTGTTTACCACCGCTTTGGATTACTGCGTACATAATGTACTCCAATCAGCCCGTGTCGTCGTGTCGATAAAGGGATATATCGATCTTAAAACGAACGCCACTGGGGTTATACAAGGCGACAGATTTTAAGTGAAATTTGATCAAACGACAAGTGCTTTATCTTTATCTATACAACTTGAGGTCATTATTCTTACACAATAAAAAACAGCTTCAATTTGAATTTAGTACTTTCCATTGATTCTCAATGGAATTTAAAATACAGTTCCAAACACAACTTGCAACAAGAACAAGCTGTATTCATGTTGACGTTATTCAAATTTATTGTTTTGTCGGAAACTTCTAGTTTTGCCGAAATAAAGAACAAAGAACTCTTCATGACCATACAAATGATTTAGATCAGCTGCTTGTTCCCCTGTTTAATGCACTTTTAATTGATACACTAACGCCACTTATCACCAATACGGGGTTTTTCTTCATATGGTCATCGATTTTAAGCAAGACATTCTCGCTCCTGTTGCTACAGACTTTGCTGCGATGGATCACTTGATTAATGAAGGAATTAGCTCAAAAGTCGGCTTGGTCATGTCAGTGAGTAAACATGTTGTGGAAGCTGGCGGCAAACGTATGCGCCCAATCATGTGTTTACTTGCAGCACGTGCTTGTGGTGTCGACAATATGCAAAATGCACAGCGTCTGGCTGCCATCATTGAAATGCTTCATACCGCAACTTTAGTACATGACGATGTTGTGGATGAATCGGGGCTTCGCCGTGGTCGCCCCACAGCAAATGCAACTTGGAACAACCAAACTGCCGTACTCGTAGGTGACTTCCTTATTGCTCGTGCTTTTGACCTATTGGTCGACTTAAACAATATGGCCTTATTAAAAGACTTCTCAACAGGTACATGTGAAATTGCAGAAGGCGAAGTGTTACAGCTTCAATCTCAGCATCAACCAGATACAACTGAAGAAACATATTTAAAAATTATTCATGGTAAAACTTCTCGCTTATTTGAACTCGCAACTGAAGGTGCTGCCATATTGGCTGGACAAGAAGCCTACCGAGAACCTTTAAGATTATTTGCAGGCCATTTCGGAAATGCATTCCAAATTATTGACGATATTTTAGACTACACTTCAGATGCTGAAACATTAGGTAAAAATATTGGTGATGATTTAATGGAAGGTAAACCGACTTTACCGTTAATTTCAGCATTAGCACATTCAACAGGTGAAGAACACGCCATTATTCGTCGTAGTATTGCGACTGGTGGGGTTGATCAATTATCTGAAGTCATTGAAATTGTACAAAAATCTGGTGCTTTAGATTATTGCCAGCGCCGTGCCCAAGAAGAAACAGAAGCAGCACTGCAAGCTTTGTCAATCTTGCCTGATACACCGTATCGTCAGGCATTGATGAATTTAACTCGACTTGCATTACATCGAATACAGTAGATATTATTTTGCCTATGCATATAAATTTTTCAGATCATTTTTTAAAAATAGAGAAACAGCTTGAAAACCCTCAAGCTGTTATCGATGAAAATATCCTCATTGATTTAGTCAATGCTTTACGGCCATCTGATCCACACGATATAGATGAGATAGTACAGAAAATACAAGCATTTATTGATAGTCTATTACTTACCCCTACCGCTTCAGTCCTGTTACAAACTTTTTTATTACGTTTAATTAATCAATATAAGCAAGTGAGCTTATATGCAGATAGCGGTATTTTGTCTTTAGATGGTTTTTGGAATCAGCTTGGGCAAAGACTTGGTGGCCATTTCCTACCACTTATTGAAGATGCCAGCCAACTCAAAATCTTGATTGGAAAAATTTTCTATTTAGAAAGTGATTCAGTCTGGTTAAACAATGTTGATGACAAGGATTGGGCAACGTTATTCGGACTTATTGGACAAAGTAATAATAACGTCAATGAAAAACATGCTATTCAGCGAGAGATGATTAAGGCGATTACTGTCTTATCTTATCGAATTAGCGGTATCGGTCTTTATCCCGAATTTATTAATGCTCAACCAGAACTAACTGAATATGAATCACCGTTTTTAGTACAAAACCGTGAAATTATTGAGTTTATAGAAAAGTATAAAAAACAAGATATTTCTAGCCAAGATATTGCTGTTGTTCCACCTCCTGATGCATCTCAAGCATTTGTAATGTTGGAACAATGTCGGGATGTTGTTTTAAAAATACGCCGGGCAACAAAAAGAATCGGTGTTAGTTTAAGTTTGACCTATCTGTTGTCTTTGCTTGAACAATGCTTAGATCGAATTGAGTTATTGCTCTATCTAGTCGTAAATGACAGCGAAGGACGCTACATTTCCTTAGGAAATTTAATCTCAGATCTAACTAAAGCACATTATAGCGAAAAGAGCGTTCGTTCTTTACTCAGTACGACCAGTGAACTTATCGCCTTTCAGGTCACAGAGAATGCGAGCCGTACTGGTGAGCATTATGTAAGTACTGATACTAAAGGCTTTTGGGGTATGTATAAAGCTGCGGCTGGTGCAGGCATTATTATTGCCTGTATGGCTTCTTTGAAGATTCTTGCTGCGCGAATGACTATGGCTCCACTGATGCAAGCTTTTACATTCAGTATGAACTATTCACTCGGTTTTATTCTGATTCATGTATTGCACTTTACCGTTGCGACAAAACAACCAGCAATGACTGCTGCGGCCCTTGCAGCCACTGTTCAGCAACGTAAAGGCTCTAAAACGGCACAAATTGCAGAGTTAGCAGCACTCATTATTAATATTATCCGAACACAGTTCATTGCTATTTTAGGTAATATCTCAATTGCAATTCCTACTGCTGCACTTATTACCTTTGCTTGGCAGTTCTATCTGGGTGAACCTTTACTCACCCATACCAAAGCAACGTCCCTATTACATAGCTTAAACCCGTTCACGTCTTTAGCTGTTCCTCATGCAGCAATTGCTGGAGTCTGTTTATTTTTGTCGGGCCTTATTGCAGGCTACTTTGACAACATGGCTGTTTATAGAAAAGTAGGACCACGTTTAAAAGCACATCGACGTTTACGCAGTTTATTTGGTCAAGAGCGCCTGAATCGTTTTGCAGAATATATTGAACGCAATCTAGGTGCTCTCGCAGGTAACTTTCTATTTGGTGTGATGTTAGGAAGTATGGGAACAATTGGCTTTATTTTAGGCCTACCTTTAGATATTCGTCACATTGCCTTTGCATCTGCAAACTTTATTCAAGGTTTAATGACAATTAACGGCAGTCCGGATATTGGCTTGATTATAGTTTCTTTTTTAGGTGTGCTCTGTATTGGCCTCACCAACTTGTTCGTGAGTTTCACCCTCACCATTATTGTAGCCTTACGAGCGCGTCGGGTTCGCTTTGAACAATGGAAACCTCTAGCCAAACTGGTAATAACCCATTTTCTTACACGCCCAAGTGACTTCTTTTGGCCACCCAAACAGCCTTTAGAGTTAGAAGAAAATACGCAGACAAGTGGCGGGAAAAAAACAGAACACTAAATGTTCTGTTTTGTACACAAAACGTGAATTCCGTCAATTTTGTTGTGATTGTTTTTCTAAATGTTAAAAAAAATTCAAAATGAATTTACGATGATCTATCAGGCTTGAAAAAAAGTGTACTGGCAAGTACACTTTCAACGGCATTCAGTAGTGAAAAACTATATGAATAAGCAAAGGTGTGTAATATGCCCTATCTATTGCTTTGTATTGGTTGTGTTTTTTTAGGATTAAGTATTCTTGGTCTTTTTGTACCAAGTCTTCAATCTTTGGACTTGCTCACCGTTCAAACATTGAGTCATCATCGTTTAGATTATCTTAATACTATAACTACCTTTCTTGCACGCGTAGGCGGCATGCCTTTTGTATGTTTTTTATCCTTTCTAGTATGTGTATATTTAGCATGGTATAAAAAATATATTACTGTTATTTTCATTAGCTTGGGAGTTATTGGCAGTATCACCATTGGTTGGCTGCTCAAATGGTGTGTTAACCGGCCTAGACCTCCTGAGGCATATCATATTGTTGAAAGTTATGGTGCATCGTTCCCAAGTGCACATAGTGTTTATGCATCAACACTGGCTTGTCTGGCAATGATTATGTTATGTCGTAAGCACAACATTAACTCTCCTTATATTGTTTTGATCTCCTGTTTTTGGTTTGTGTGCATGGGACTTTCAAGAATATATGCAGGAGTTCATTTCCCAACAGATGTACTCGCTGGTTGGGGCATTGGTTTTATTTGGATTGCACTGCTTTGGCTCTTGTTAAGACAAACACAAAGTAGGTTAAGTAGAAAACAAATATATTTTTAGATTTTATCTAAACGAGGTGGAACAATGATGTCGGCTAAGCTTTGGGCTCCTGCCCTTACTGCTTGCGCATTAGCAACAAGTATCGCACTTGTTGGTTGTAGCAAAGGCTCCAATGAGAAACAGCAAGCTGCTGCTGCTCAGAAAATGCCACCTGCAGAAGTAGGTGTTATTATTGCTCAACCACAAAGTGTTGAACAAAGCGTTGAGCTTTCAGGCCGCACTTCAGCATATCAAATTTCTGAAGTTCGCCCTCAAACAAGTGGCGTGATTTTAAAGCGCTTATTTGCTGAAGGAAGCTATGTTCGTGAAGGCCAAGCGCTATATGAGCTTGATTCTAGAACGAACCGTGCAACGTTAGAAAATGCAAAAGCATCTCTCCTACAACAACAGGCAAATCTGGCTTCACTAAGTACCAAGTTGAACCGTTATAAACAACTTGTTTCTAGTAATGCCGTGTCTAAACAGGAATATGATGATTTACTTGGTCAAGTCAATGTTGCAGAAGCGCAAGTTGCCGCAGCAAAGGCTCAAGTAACAAATGCGAATGTAGATCTTGGTTATTCTACAATTCGCTCTCCAATTTCTGGACAATCTGGACGCTCTTCAGTAACAGCTGGTGCTTTGGTTACTGCTAACCAGACTGACCCGTTGGTAACTATTCAGCAGCTAGATCCAATTTATGTTGATATTAATCAGTCAAGCACTGAGTTATTGCGTTTACGTCAGCAATTAAGTAAAGGCAGTTTAAACAACAGCAACAACACAAAAGTAAAATTAAAGCTTGAAGATGGTTCTACCTACCCGATCGAAGGCCAACTTGCTTTCTCTGATGCTTCTGTAAACCAAGATACAGGAACAGTAACATTACGTGCTGTATTCTCTAACCCGAATCATTTATTACTTCCGGGTATGTATACAACTGCACAAATTGTTCAGGGTGTTGTTCCAAATGCTTATCTGATTCCACAAGCTGCCGTTACACGTTTACCTACAGGTCAAGCTATAGCTATGCTTGTTAATGCCAAAGGGGCTGTTGAGAGTCGTCCTATTGAAACCTCTGGTGTTCAAGGACAAAACTGGATTGTGACTAACGGTTTAAAAACCGGTGATAAAGTTATTGCAGATGGTGTTGCCAAAGTTAAAGAAGGGCAACAAGTATCAGCAAAACCTTATCAAGCTCAACCAGCAAATCCTCAAGGTGCAGCGCCAAATGCTGCAAAACCGGCTCAATCAGGCAAACCTCAAGCAGAACAGAAAGCAGCTTCAAATGCATAAGGGGTAGATTGAATGGCACAGTTTTTTATTCATCGCCCCATATTTGCGTGGGTGATTGCATTAGTTATTATGTTGGCGGGTATTCTCACGCTAACAAAAATGCCTATTGCACAATATCCGACGATTGCACCACCAACAGTCACTATTTCTGCGACTTATCCTGGTGCATCGGCTGAAACAGTTGAAAACACCGTAACCCAGATCATTGAACAACAAATGAATGGTCTCGATGGCTTACGTTATATTTCATCTAACAGTGCTGGTAATGGTCAAGCATCTATTCAATTAAACTTTGAACAAGGTATTGACCCTGATATTGCACAGGTTCAAGTTCAAAACAAATTGCAATCTGCAACTGCACTTTTACCTGAAGATGTGCAACGTCAAGGTATTACAGTAACTAAATCTGGTGCGAGCTTCTTGCAAGTTATTGCATTTTATTCACCAGATAACAACCTGTCAGATTCAGACATTAAAGACTATGTAAACTCATCAATTAAAGAACCACTTAGCCGTGTTGCTGGTGTGGGTGAGGTAACGGTCTTTGGTGGTTCATACGCAATGCGTATCTGGCTTGATCCGGCTAAATTAACAAGTTATCAACTTACTCCTACTGATATTGCAACTGCTTTACAAGCACAGAACTCTCAAGTTGCGGTAGGTCAGTTAGGTGGTGCGCCAGCTGTACAAGGCCAAGTTCTTAACGCGACAGTAAATGCGCAAAGCTTGTTACAAACACCGGAACAGTTTAAGAATATCTTCTTAAAGAACACTGCATCAGGTGCTGAGGTTCGATTAAAAGATGTTGCTCGCGTAGAACTAGGTTCTGATAACTATCAATTCGATTCGAAGTTTAATGGTAAACCAGCCGCTGGTCTTGCAATTAAAATTTCAACCGGTGCGAACGCACTTGATACAGCAGCAGCCGTTGAACAACGTCTATCTGAATTACGTAAGAACTATCCTACAGGTCTTGCAGATAAACTAGCTTATGACACGACTCCATTTATCCGCCTTTCAATTGAAAGTGTTGTACACACATTAATTGAAGCCGTGATTTTGGTATTCATTGTTATGTTCCTATTCTTACAGAACTGGCGTGCAACGATTATTCCAACGCTTGCAGTTCCAGTCGTTGTATTAGGTACATTTGCAGTTATTAATATCTTTGGCTTCTCAATTAACACCTTAACCATGTTCGCTATGGTATTGGCAATCGGTCTTCTGGTCGATGATGCCATTGTTGTAGTCGAAAACGTTGAACGTGTGATGAGTGAAGAGCATACCGATCCGGCGACAGCAACCTCTCGCTCAATGCAGCAAATTTCTGGTGCGCTAGTCGGTATTACCAGTGTATTGACAGCAGTATTCGTACCAATGGCCTTCTTTGGCGGTACAACAGGTGTAATTTATCGTCAATTCTCGATTACCCTTGTTACTGCAATGGTTCTGTCGTTAATTGTGGCATTAACCTTTACACCTGCACTTTGTGCAACCATTTTAAAACAGCATGATCCAAATAAAGAACCAAGCAATAATATCTTTGCACGTTTCTTTAGAAGCTTTAATAGCGGTTTTGACCGCATGTCGCATAGCTACCAAAATGGTGTTAGCCGCATGCTTAAAGGTAAAATCTTCTCTGGCGTACTTTATGCTGTAGTGGTTGCCCTTTTAGTATTCTTGTTCCAAAAGCTTCCGACTTCATTCTTACCAGAAGAAGATCAGGGCGTGGTAATGACACTTGTACAATTACCACCAAATGCAACGCTTGACCGTACAGGTAAAGTTGTTGATACCATGACAAACTTCTTCTTGAATGAAAAAAATACAGTGGAATCTATTTTCACCGTTTCTGGTTTCTCATTCACGGGTGTGGGTCAAAATGCTGGTATCGGCTTTGTTAAGTTGAAAGACTGGAGCAAACGTACATCACCTGAAACTCAAATTGGTGCATTAATCAAGCGCGGTATGGCATTAAATATGATCATTAAAGATGCATCATACGTTATGCCTTTACAGCTTCCTGCAATGCCTGAATTAGGTGTAACTGCCGGATTTAACTTGCAACTTAAAGATTCAAGTGGTCAAGGCCATGCGAAACTGATTGCAGCTCGTAACACAATTTTAGGTTTGGCATCACAAGATAAACGTCTTGTTGGTGTACGTCCAAATGGTCAAGAAGATACGCCTCAGTATCAAATTAATGTAGATCAGGCGCAAGCTGGTGCCATGGGTGTGAGCATTGCCGACATCAACAATACAATGCGTATTGCATGGGGTGGTTCATACATTAACGATTTCATTGACCGTGGTCGTGTGAAAAAAGTTTATGTTCAAGGTGATGCGGGCAGCCGTATGATGCCAGAAGACTTAAACAAGTGGTATGTACGTAATAACAAAGGTGCAATGGTACCATTCTCGGCATTTGCTACAGGCGAATGGTCATATGGTTCTCCACGTCTTGAACGTTATAACGGTGTATCATCGGTTAACATTCAAGGTACCCCTGCACCTGGTGTGAGCTCTGGTGATGCCATGAAAGCCATGGAAGAAATTATTGGTAAGTTACCATCTATGGGCTTACAAGGTTTCGACTATGAATGGACAGGATTATCTCTTGAAGAACGTGAGTCTGGTGCTCAAGCTCCATTCTTATATGCGCTTTCATTGTTAATCGTATTCCTTTGCTTGGCTGCATTATATGAAAGCTGGTCAATCCCATTCTCGGTTTTACTTGTGGTACCACTTGGTGTCATTGGTGCAATCGTATTGACTTACTTGGGTATGATTATTAAAGGAGATCCAAATCTCTCAAATAATATTTACTTCCAGGTAGCCATGATTGCGGTCATCGGTCTTTCTGCAAAAAATGCGATCTTGATTGTCGAGTTTGCAAAAGAATTGCAGGAAAAAGGTGAAGACCTACTTGATGCAACCTTACATGCAGCAAAAATGCGTTTACGTCCAATTATCATGACGACCCTTGCCTTCGGTTTTGGTGTACTTCCACTTGCCCTTTCAACAGGTGCCGGTGCAGGAAGTCAACATTCAGTCGGCTTCGGTGTACTTGGTGGCGTACTCAGCGCGACATTCTTAGGTATCTTCTTTATCCCTGTATTCTATGTGTGGATTCGTAGTATCTTTAAGTACAAACCAAAAACCATAAACACTCAGGAGCATAAATCGTGATGCAAAAAGTATGGTCTATTTCAGGTCGTAGCATTGCGGTATCTGCACTTGCGCTTGCTTTGGCAGCTTGTCAAAGCTTGCGCGGCCCAGAACCAGTCGTGAAAACCGATATTCCACAGAGCTATGCATATAACAGCGCTTCTGGTACATCTATTGCTGAACAAGGTTATAAACAGTTCTTTGCTGATCCACGTTTGCTTGAAGTGATTGATTTGGCTCTTGCCAACAACCGTGACTTACGTACAGCAACGCTCAATATTGAACGTGCTCAAGAGCAATATCAGATTACAAAGAACAACCAGCTTCCAACGATTGGTGCAAGCGGTAGTGCGATTCGTCAGGTTACACCAAGCACTGATCCGAACAACCCCTACTCTACTTATCAAGTAGGTTTGGGTGTAACTGCTTATGAGCTTGATTTTTGGGGTCGTGTTCGTAGTCTAAAAGATGCTGCTCTAGATGGTTATCTTTCAACTCAAAGTGCTCGTGATTCGACTCAAATCAGTCTTATTAGCCAAGTTGCTCAAGCATGGTTAAATTATTCGTTTGCAACAGCGAACTTAAGACTTGCAGAGCAAACGCTGAAAGCACAGCAAGACTCTTACAATCTCAACAAAAAGCGTTTTGATGTCGGTATCGACAGTGAAGTTCCATTACGTCAGGCACAGATTTCTGTAGAAACTGCGCGTAACGATGTAGCGAACTACAAAACTCAAATCGCCCAAGCACAAAACTTGTTGAACTTACTTGTGGGTCAACCAGTTGCACAAAACTTGTTGCCAGCACAACCTGTGAAACGTGTTGCTCAGCAAAATGTATTCACTGCTGGTTTACCAAGTGACTTGTTAAACAACCGTCCCGATGTAAAATCGGCTGAATATAACTTAAGCGCTGCGGGTGCAAATATTGGTGCTGCAAAAGCACGTTTATTCCCAACTATTAGCTTAACGGGTTCGGCTGGTTATGCATCAACCGACTTAAGTAATCTATTTAAGTCTGGTGGTTTTGCATGGTCAATTGGCCCAAGTTTAGATTTACCAATCTTTGACTGGGGCACTCGTCGTGCCAATGTAAAAATTTCTGAAACTGATCAGAAAATTGCATTGTCTAATTATGAAAAATCAGTTCAATCTGCGTTCCGTGAAGTTAATGATGCACTTGCTACACGTGCCAACATTGGTGACCGTTTAACAGCGCAACAACGTTTGGTAGAAGCAACTAATCGCAACTACACACTCTCAAATGCCCGCTTCCGTGCTGGTATTGATAGTTACCTGACTGTTCTTGATGCACAGCGTTCATCTTATTCGGCAGAACAAGGTTTGTTATTGCTTCAACAAGCAAACTTAAACAACCAAATCGAGTTATATAAAACTCTAGGCGGTGGTTTAAAAGCAAACTCTTCAGATACAGTTGCACATCAACCATCAAGTGCTGAACTTAAAAAGCAATAAGCTTAAAATCAAATTCTTACAAAAGCTCACTTCGGTGGGCTTTTTTATTGCAACTCATATGAATATTTTTATCTTGAAACCTTAAGAAATTTAGAAAGCGTTTCAGGTCATCACATTTTAAAACAACTCAGTGTTGTTCATGGAAGCACTGTTCGTAACAAACATGTGGGCCGTGAAGCTATTATTCGTTCAAAACAACAAACCCACCGTGTCGGCACCAACCATATTATGGGAGTTCGGCTGAGTACAACCGCACTTGGAAGGCAAGGCGGAATGGTCGAAGTTTTTGCTTATGGTACAGCAGTCAAAGACTAGCACTGCCCCATAGCAGAAAAATGAATGCGTGGGTTGCCAATGTTTTTAGTTAAGTGTTGGCAAATTCCGGTAATTTTCCATTTGTCCTGTTGTTTCACCAAAGTAAAATAATAGCGACCAAAAGAATGAAAATAATCGTTTTCCGAAAAACGGTAAATTTGATAATTACACTCTAGCCATGCTCGGTCTTGTTCAATCCGAATAAGAGGATTACTCAAATTGTGCTGTAGTCGCAAATGCGACAAAGCTTGTTGCCGCGAACCTTTATATTCATGGCAAGACACCACACATAAAGGTTCCCCTCTAAACTGGAAATAGTCCACCTCAAGTTGATCGGCCAACAACTCATCAAAAGCATCCCAATTTTTCTGGTCAAAGACCAATTGAAAACGCGTAACAACGTCTAAGATACGATGGTAGTCTTGATCCATGGTGAACCTTCTATCTGGGTTTTCCATCAATTTAGCACGGCAAAATCTCTTTTTTATTTCACTTTTGTTTTTCGAATCATTTTATAGAGTAATTTCGGCGACATACGGGAAACCATAACACCTAATTTTTCTTTCGTTCCGCCCACTACGATATATTCTTGACCTTGCATTAATGCCTTAACTGACTGCTCTGAAAAAACATCTGCTTCTAATCCATTTTCAATTGCTTCGTCTTGATGGCCTTGAGGTTGCCCTGCGCCATTTAACGCATTAAAAGAAACATTGGTTTTTACAAAGCCTGGGAAAATCACAGAAACTTCAACACCCTGATCTGAAACCTCTGCACGTAAACTATTAGCCCACATGTGAATGGCAGCTTTAGCAGCTGAATAACTTGCACGGTACTGCGTACCTAATAGCCCTGCTACACTGGACACAAATACTACTCGACCAGACTTTTGTTTGAGCATGGTCGGCAGCACTGTTTTGGTTAATGCCACTTGTGAGAAATAGTCTACTTCCATAATGGCTCTTTCAGTTTCCATTGTGGTGTCTTCAATAAGCGCACGCTGACTTAAACCAGCGTTATTGATAAGCCAATCGATTCGGCCTTTTGCCTTTAAAACTTGCTCATAAGCTTCTTGAACTTGCTCTTGCTTGGTAATATCTGCAACTACTGACAAATGTTGGTCTGGATGGAGTAAGCCAACGCGAACTTCTTCTAATTCTTCAAAACGACGCGAGGTCAAAATCACTTCTGCCCCCTGCAAAGCCAACTCACCTGCTAAGGCCTTGCCCAAACCAGAAGATGCTCCCGTAATCCATACCACTTTATTTTGCAAAGTATCAAGTTTGGCCATGCTTTATGTTCCTATTATCTTTTTAAATTATGCTGCTTGATGCATGAAGGCCAAAAAGTGGTTGATATAATGAGTTGCTGTGGTCTGATCAACCTGTGTACCTAACTTTTCCAAACGTTTATAGCCCAAATGCGTCGTCATATTAATGACCCCATTTAGAGTTTTATCGACGACTAAATTAAATTTTAAACGCTTTTTAGGCTCACGTACTAGGCTTGTTACGCCTAAATCTACAATTTGTATTAAGGTTTCAAAAGCCGCTGTAATACTTTGCATATTATCGTCACGAATTTGCTGCGTAAGGTTTTGAGCTTGTTGTACGAGTTGCAGGGTAACTGGGTAGGTAATATAAACTTGTTGCCCCTGTTCTTTCATCAGAGATGTCATGTAATCGACTAAAGGCAAAAGACGCTCATTTCCAAAGAATGAAACTGACCAAGGCATATATTTTCGAAAAGTCTCTAAAACTTGCTGAACCACTTTTTCAGACTCAGCTTGTTGTTTTGGAGACATGGTTGTACTTCCTGACTGTAAAAGCACAGAAAAAACCTGTTCAATAATTTCACAAGAAAGATCAGAGAGTACATCGCCTAAAGGTTTTGCCTGACTTTGACTTATCCCATCATGCAGTTTCTGTCGAATGGTCTCGAATTGGGTATAAGTTGAATCGGAAATTTTCAAAAAAACTTCATAACTCATGAGCAACATCCTTTTTCAATTCGTTTGTAATTTTTGTGCCGTGTGTCTACACGATTAAATTGTGATCCATCTTTCATAAATCTACCGTTTTTTGAAAAAAATACAAAACCGTTTATCTGTTTTCAGCACATTAATTTCGAGGCATTTTTTTGCTACAATAGGTGCAATTTTTTATGCATATTCGATCTAAGCTACTATGACTGACGCTCAAACCGCTCAAAATATTGCGACCACATACGATCCAACCGAGATCGAAAAGAAGTGGTACCAAACGTGGGAAGAACAAGGTTACTTCAAACCTTCTGGTCACGGTGAATCATTCTGTATCATGATTCCGCCACCAAACGTCACAGGTAGTTTGCACATGGGCCATGGCTTTAACAATGCCATTATGGATGCCCTCACCCGTTATAACCGTATGATGGGTAAAAACACTTTGTGGCAACCGGGTACTGACCACGCTGGTATTGCAACTCAAATGGTTGTTGAGCGTCAACTTGGTTTACAAGGCGTGACTCGTCATGACTTAGGCCGTGATAAGTTCATCGAAAAAGTTTGGGAATGGAAAGAACAATCTGGCGGCACAATTACGAAACAAATTCGTCGCTTAGGTTCATCTGTAGACTGGTCACGTGAACGCTTCACAATGGACGAAGGTTTATCAAACGCAGTTAAAGAAGTATTCGTTCGTTTGCACGAAGACGGTTTAATTTACCGTGGTAAGCGTCTTGTAAACTGGGATCCTAAACTTCAAACAGCACTTTCTGACCTTGAAGTTGAAAGCAAAGAAGAAAAAGGCTCACTTTGGCACTTTAAATATTTCTTTGAAGACAAATCAGTTAAAACTCAAGATGGCAAAGACTATTTAGTCGTTGCAACGACTCGTCCTGAAACATTACTGGGCGATACTGCCGTTGCCGTTCATCCAGAAGATGAGCGTTATGCGCACCTTGTTGGTAAAAATATTGTATTGCCAATTACTGGTCGTTTAATCCCGATCGTTGCTGACGACTACGTTGAGAAAGACTTCGGTACTGGCTGTGTAAAAATTACCCCTGCTCATGACTTCAATGACTATGACCTAGGTAAACGCAACAGCTTGCCAATCATTAATATCTTCAACAAAAATGCCGAAGTTTTGGCTGAGTTTGAATATATTGCAAAAGCTGGCGAACAAATTTCTAAAACCATTACTGCACCTGCGGAATATGCTGGTTTAGAACGTTTTGCAGCACGTAAGAAGTTAGTTGCTGAAGCGGAAGCTGAAGGCTGGTTAGATCAAATCCAACCGTATGACTTAAAAGCGCCACGTGGTGACCGTTCAGGTGTAATCATTGAGCCATTACTCACTGACCAATGGTACGTAAAAATTGCTCCACTTGCTGAACCTGCAATTGAAGCAGTTCAAGATGGCCGTATTAAGTTTGTTCCAGAGCAGTACAGCAACATGTACATGGCGTGGATGCGTGACATTCAAGACTGGTGTATTTCACGTCAGCTTTGGTGGGGTCACCGTATTCCAGCTTGGTACGATGCAAATGGCAATATCTATGTTGGCCGTAACGAAGAAGAAGTACGTTCGAAAAACAACATCGCTGCTGATGTTGAACTTAAACAAGACGAAGACGTTCTTGATACATGGTTCTCATCTGCACTTTGGACATTCTCAACTTTGGGTTGGACTGGCGACGACAAAAAAGATGAACTAAATGATTTCTTAAAAACCTTCCACCCAACAGATGTATTGGTGACTGGTTTTGACATCATTTTCTTCTGGGTTGCCCGCATGATCATGATGACCCTACACTTCATGAAGAATGAAGATGGTTCATCGCAAGTTCCATTTAAGACTGTTTACGTTCACGGCTTGGTACGTGATGGTGAAGGTCAAAAAATGTCGAAGTCTAAAGGTAACGTACTTGACCCATTAGACTTGATTGACGGTATTGATTTAGAAAGCTTAGTTGCTAAACGTACGACTGGCCTCATGAACCCGAAAGATGCAGCGAAGATTGAAAAATCAACGCGCAAAGAGTTCCCAGAAGGCATTAATGCTTATGGTACTGACGCAGTTCGTTTTACGTTCTGTGCGCTTGCAAACACTGGTCGTGACATTAAGTTCGACTTAAAGCGTGTTGAAGGCTACCGTAACTTCTGTAACAAAATCTGGAACGCGACTCGTTTCGTTCTGATGAATGTTGAAGGTCAAACTGTTGGTACTGACGCTCGTCCTGATCTATGGGAACTTCCAGAACAATGGATTATGAGCCGTCTGCAAAAAGCAGAAGCTGCTGTACATCAAGCGTTTGCAACGTACCGTTTAGACCTTGCTGCTCAAGCGATTTATGACTTTATCTGGAATGAATACTGTGACTGGTACGTTGAGTTAACTAAACCAGTTCTAAACGATGCAGAAGTTTCAGAAGAGCGTAAAGCTGAAGTACGTCGTGTATTGCTTGCTGTAATGGAAGCATCATTACGTTTGGCTCATCCATTAATGCCGTATTTGACAGAAGAAATCTGGCAGACTCTTGCACCAATGCTTGGTCAAGGTGGCCCAACGATTATGACTGCTCAATACCCTATTCCTGAGCAATCAAAAATCAATGAACAAGCTGAAGCAGATATGCAATGGCTTCAAGGTTTGATTGGTGCAGTACGTAACATTCGTGGTGAGTTAGGCTTAGGTAATGCGCGCTTGTTACCAGTATTACTTCAAAACACGTCTGACGCTGAACGTGAACAAATCATTCGTATTGAAGCATTGTTCAAAGCATTGGCTAAAGTTGAAAGTATTGAGTTCTTGAATAAAGACCAAGAACCGCCTTTGTCTTGCTCTAGCGTTGTCAGCCATGCATCGGTATTTGTACCAATGAAAGGCTTAATTGACCCTAAAGCTGAGCTTGCTCGTTTGCAAAAAGACTTGGATAAAATCCAAAAGCAACACGACCAAATCGCGGGCAAACTTGCAAATGAAGGCTTTGTATCTAAAGCACCTGTAGCTGTTGTTGAAGGTGAAAAAGCGAAGCTTGCTGAGTTTGCTGCTCAGTTAGAGAAAGTTAAAGCGAATATGGAGCAGATTGCTGCGCTTTAAGATGTTGTTAATTTAATCTAATTTGTGTATAAAGGGCTGATTATTCAGCCCTTTATATTTATTATGATAGAAGATCAACAAATTACTATTGAGGAAAAGCGATTAAAAAAAATATATGAGATTGCTGTTAAAACTCGTAATTTTGAAATAACTCAATTAGTTCAAAGAAATAATTTTTTTATGATATTCCAAGGGGTGCTTATTGCATGTATTATAAATTCTAATAATACTGTACCTGTAATTCATACGATAATTTGTTTTGTGGGGATTATTATTTCTTTTTATCAAATGCAGGCTGCATCAGGTGCAAAATTTTGGCAAGAATATTGGGAAACTGAAGTAAATAAAGCTGAACGAAGTTTAAAAAAAATATATGAATCAGATGCAAAATTTTTTCATCAGTTATTTGACAAAAAAATAGATGATGTTCAAAAAACTATTTTTGAACGACTATATGCTAATAAACTTAATAAATATTCCATATTTGAGCCGCTCAAATATAAAGAGGGTTTCTCTAGGTGGTTCAAAACTTATAATCCATTTACTTCAATTGAAGAAAGGATTTTAACAAAGCCTTCTGTTAGTAAAGTTCCAATACAAACTGCCCGTCTTTTATTATGTATTTGGCTCTTAACTTTATTTGCAACAACTAAATGGGGGGCTAATAGTTACGAATACTTGAAAAATATAGGTATTATCAATGGATTACCAGGGAAATCTATTACTAATATTGATATCAGAAATCAAACTATCCCCAACAGGAAAGATGGTTTCGATGACTCTGATGAAATAAAAAAAATAAATATTCAGGACAAGTAAATTATGAGTGGATATAATTTAGACCAGAAATTAGTGATTGGCCTAGCTTCAAGTGCTTTATTTAATTTAGAAAAATCAGATAAAGTTTTCCGAAAAAAAGGCGAATTAGCTTATCGTAAATATCAAAGTAAAAATGAAACTATTCCTTTAGAGATGGGTGTTGCATTTCCTTTTATTCAACGCCTATTAAGTATTAATGATATTTTCCCAACAGATAAACCATTTGTGGAAGTAATTTTATTATCACGTAATGATCCTAACACAGGTTTACGGGTCATGAATTCTATTGAATATTATGGTTTAGATATAAAAAGAGCCATCTTTTTACAAGGAAGAACACCTTACAAATATATTAATGCACTTAATATTAGTTTGTTTTTGTCTGCAAATGAAATAGATGTCAACCAAGCAATTACCGCAGGTTATCCAGCTGGCTTGATATTAAAAGGGCAGATATTCGATATAGATCATGATGAAGAATTGCGTATTGCTTTCGACTTTGATGGAGTAATTGCCGATGATTCATCAGAACAAGTCTATAAAAAAAGTGGCCTAAATGCATTTATAGAAAATGAAAATAAACTTGCTAGTCAACCTGCTAATATAGGTCCATTATATAAACTACTCAAAGAGCTTTCCACTCTACAAAATGCAGAGCTTAAATATCAATTAGAAAATCCAACATATAATAGCCGTTTACGAATTTCTATCGTTACAGCAAGAAATGCTCCTGCCCATAAAAGGGTCATAAACTCATTGCGCTCATGGGGTATTGATACAGTAAATGAAGCATTTTTCTTAGGCGGAATTGAGAAAAGAAAAGTTTTAGAAATTTTAAAACCACATATTTTCTTTGACGATCAAGTTACTCATGTCGAAAAAACTGCGAATAGTATTGCTTCGGTACATATTCCATTCGGAATTGCTAATAAAAAATTAGATTCTGATGAAACATCTAATGATGGTGGAAAATAATCAAACTACAGAACTAAATTAATTCTTAATATTTCTCTCCTGATAGGAGAGAAATATAGAGTTTTACAAAACCCCATGCCCCAACAACATCTCTACCCCACTCACTTTTTTCATATGCTTTAAACGCTCGTTTTCCCACTTCACCTGCTGCTTTAACTCAGCACAGTCAGCATCTACAGCTTTATAAACATCACTGATATGTAGTACATGCTCTGCTTTTACATTCTTCGCTAACTGAAAAGAATCCAAAATCTCAGCAATTTGGCTTTCAAGCTGCTGACTTTGCGCATCTAAAGCAAGTTTATAAAACCGCAATTGCTCGGCAGATAGCTCTTTAGCGCCTAGCCCTTTATTCTGTTCAAGCTGTAACTGAAGTTTGAGTAAATAAAACAAATCCTGCTTTTTGTAGGCTTGACTTGCCTGTTGGAACAACTCGGTTTTTTCCTGTTTTTTTGTTTCATCTTGCTCACGGTCTGGGTGAATCATCGCGGCAATTTTTAAATAAACTGTTTTGAGTGACTGTGTTGCCATTTGCTCGGCTTGTTCACGTTTCTGTTGCTGCCTTTCCTGTTTGGCTTGTTCTCGCGCTTGTTGTTGCTCAGCAGCATACTGTTCATAATCTTCTTCAAGTTCTGAACCTTGATCAGTACTTTCTTCGTATTCAAATTTTATTGGCTGAGCTTTTTTATTCTTTTTTACCGACTCCCCCGCATGTTGCTCATAAAAGGTATCGATTTGCCTCACTAACTCTAACTGTTCAGCAGATAGTATTTTGGAGCGCTTCAACATTTGTGCAAGCTGGGCAATTTTTTCGTCTAGTTGTTGCACATTCGCTTTAGAAAACTCATGGTTATGCAACATATTCCAAAGTTGGTCCAACTGCTGAAATAAGACTTCATGTAAATCGCCATACACAGGCATCAGTTTTTGCCGAATGTGCTGTTGAATCTCAGCTTGTGCATTTTGCCACGTGCTCAGGCTAACTTTTTGCTGCTCTATTTTATCAATCAGGCGATTCAGTTTTTTCTGCTGTGCAGACGGTTCAGACCTTTGCTGCAAGCTGACTTTGAGATCAAAGGACATATTCATCCACCTGAAAAAGAAAAAAGTGTAGCAATAATCAGATAAGGAAGGTAGCAAAGCATTCTTTAAGTCAGAATCAACCTATTCATTTTTAGAAAATAGAAGATGACTTATCTAAGTTATAATCTAAGAGATCCACCAAATCACTAATGGTAAAGTCACGGCAGCACATAAGGTTTGAAAGCTAATTACGGCTGCCATGAGCTGACTATCGCCACCCAAAACTTTGGTTAAAATGTATGAAGCAGAAGCAGTCGGTAGCGCAAAGAAAATGACTAAAATCTGTGTTTGCAAATTTGGTAAACCGAACCACATGCAGACCGCGTAAGCCAAGGCAGGCACTGCTAAAAGTCGTGCAAATGTATCTGCTGCCAACACCACGATGTCCTTTTTAATTTGCATAAACTGTAAAGCTGCACCAACACATAGCAAACCTAATGGCAAACTTGACACTGAAAAAAGCTTAATAAATTGAGTAAAGCCGTCCCACATCGGGATATGAAGCGCATTGACTGCTGCCCCTACTACGCACGATGCAATTAAAGGGTTTTTAAGAAGTGCAATCAAAACAGGTTTCATTGCCATGTGCTCTTTAGGGGTTAAAGCAAGCACCGAAATAACGTTCACAAGTGGAATGCAAAGCGCCAATAAAATTGCCAGAATTGCCATTCCTTCACTTTTAAAAAGCGAAGTCACTAAAGCCAAACCAATATAGGTATTAAAGCGAACCATACTTTGGACATGCACACCAAAACGTGCAGGTGGTATGTGCCAAAATATTCGGAGTATGTATAAAAAGATGGTCACAGCTAAAACTACAATCAACATCGCAATAATGGCTGTACTCAAGCTTTGTAAGTCAATTTTTGCAGTCGATAACGTACTAAAAAGCAAAGCAGGAAATAAAATATAGTAATTAAGCTTCTCTGCCCCCACCCAAAACTCATCGCTAAAAAAACGATATTTTTTAAATAAGTATCCTGATGCAATTAATGCAACTAAGGGAAAAAGAGATAAAACAATACTATTCATTTCTTTACTCGAGTGTTGTGGAGGCTTGGTATTTGGCAACTACCTTGGCTTACTCATATATTAAAGATAATGAAAACTCATGATAAAATGAGTTTTTACTCATAATAAATACAACATGACCTTTACCCAGCTTGAAATTTTCGCACTCATTGCTGAACTAAAAAGCTTCACTGCTACAGCAGAAAAGCTGGGAATTTCGCAGTCGGCAGTGTCTCATGCGCTTAAATCATTAGAACAACAATGGGGCATTAACCTAATTTCAAGATCCCAAAGTGATATTGAGCTCACGACAACAGGTCAGCAATTATTGACCCATGTAAAAGAGCTATTGAGTATTTCCGATACATTAGAAAAAGAAGTAGCTGCCATCCATGGTTTAAACGAAGGCACATTACGTATTGGCTCTTTTGGTGCTTCATCTTCTATTTATCTATTGCCTGAAATTTTAGAAACCTTTCGACAGCGCTATCCTAAAATCGAAATTTATATTGATGAAGGTGAAGATAAAGAAGTTGCTCAGTGGTTATTAGAACGGCGTATAGAAGTCGGTTTTTTGATTATGCCAGATGAGCGATTCGATACGTTCCCGTTAATTGAAGACCGTTTTGTTGCCCTAATTCCTAGTCACTACCCTCTCGCACAACAACTCTATATTGATCCAGCACAACTAGAAAATTGCCCTTTTATTATGACAATGGCTGGTAGTAGATATCAGGTCGAATTAATTTTAAAAAACTTTAATGTGAAACCAGATATCAAATTTTATGTTTCACAAATTTTGAGTATCGTCAGCATGGTTCACAATCAATTAGGAGTGTCTATTGTGTCTGATATGGTCATCACCAAAGAGTTACTCTCACTTTATCCAAACGTAGTTAAACGCCCTTTTAAACCGAACCTTAAACGTTCGATTGGTCTCGCAGTCAAAAATAAAAAGCATATGAGTCCTGCTGTGAAAGCATTTATTGAAGTTGCCCAATCGGTTTGGTCAGATCATTAAATGATTACGAATAATTTTTAGGAATTTGATAACGAACTTTTTCAGGTCAATTTACAAGCGCATTAGATGACTTGTAACGTAAAAAGCGCCATAACTGCCCTATATTAACCAAATCAACGCACCATTTATCGCCAAAAACTACTTTTACAATTCAAATTGGTGCACTTATTGCATATTCACTTTTATGCAATTGAGTTTGTTTCGACAAACTTAGGTTTTTAGATTCCTTAAATCTATTTTGGTGCAATTTACAGATCCAGATTTGTTCCAAAATGGAATTTAGCACTTTTTTCGAGCATGCTATGCAAAATGTAGATCTATTTTTCTTATTACTTGGTGCAGTTTTGGTTCTTGCCATGCACGCAGGTTTTGCATTCTTGGAACTTGGTACAGTTCGCCACAAAAATCAGGTGAACGCGCTTAGTAAAATTCTGACTGACTTTGCCCTTTCTGCAATCGCCTATTTCTTTGTTGGTTATTACATCTCTTATGGCCAACATTTCTTCCATGATGGCACTACCCTAGCAAATGATCATGGCTACAACCTCATGCGTTGCTTCTTTTTACTGACTTTTGCGGCAGCAATTCCTGCGATTATTTCAGGTGGTATTGCTGAACGCGCTAAAATGCGTTCACAAGCGATTGCAACACTCGCTTTAGTTGGTCTGGTTTATCCATTTTTCGAAGGAATGGTCTGGAACGGTAACTACGGTCTACAAAAATGGTTACAAACCACTTTTGGTGCACCTTTTCATGACTTTGCTGGTTCAGTTGTAGTGCATGCTATGGGTGGTTGGATTGCACTTGCTGCGGTGATTTTATTGGGAGCACGTTCTGGTCGTTATAAAAAAGATGGTCGCGTAAGTGCTCACCCACCTTCTTCTATTCCATTTTTAGCACTTGGTTCATGGATTTTGATTGTTGGCTGGTTTGGCTTTAACGTGATGAGCGCGCAACGTGTTGATGCAATTTCTGGTCTGGTTGCCATTAACTCCCTCATGGCAATGGTCGGCGGCACCATTACCGCAAATGCGATTGGGAAAAATGACCCTGGTTTCTTACATAACGGACCACTTGCGGGTTTAGTTGCAATCTGTGCGGGTTCTGACATCGTTCATCCAGTCAGTGCGCTTGTTATTGGTGGTGCAGCTGGGGCTATGTTTGTATATCTATTTACCTACACCCAAAATAAACTCAAAGTTGATGATGTATTAGGTGTATGGCCTTTACATGGTGTATGTGGTGCATTCGGTGGTATTGCCGTAGGTCTGTTTGGTCAAAAGTGGCTTGGTGGCTTAGGCGGTGTTTCATTCATCTCACAGCTCATTGGTACAGCTCTCGCCATTACCATTGCACTTGCTGGTGGCTTTATTGTTTATGGTTTACTTAAAGCGACCATAGGTATTCGCCTATCTCAAGAAGATGAGTTTAGAGGTGCAGATTTATCTATTCATAAAATCTCTGCCAACTCTGAAGAAGGGATGTTTTAAATCCGTTACTATGAAGCAGGATTTAAATATCCGGCTTCATAGTACCTTATATGAATAAAAATGCTTATCATTGATTAAAAATCACTCACCCAAGTCTTTATTCAATCAATTTAGAATATTGAAAAATATATTAATTTTAATATTATTTTAAGATTTATAGATGAAATCTTAAATAGTTTAAGAACAATTTAAGTTTTATTTTATGTAATGCCTTCAATTCACGCTTAAATTGATGTTACACCACAATGACTCAACAAAAACATTTCTTTCAGCTTCAACTTATTTTTCTTGTTGTCAGTTTTTTTATACTTTTATTTGTATTTCCAGTGGGTGGAAAAATTGATATGTATCTTATCCAGCCTTGGATTGATTCAACAGGTCAATTTTTTAATCGGGAAAATTGGTATCTCGAAAAGCTTAACCATCAAATCGTAAAACATATTATTACCGCAGTTTATGTTATGTTTTTTGGTCTTTGGCTTGCATCATTTAAAGTAGAAAAATTAAAAATCTATCGCTGGCAATACGGTTACATGTTTTTTGTCAGTATGATTAGTAGTGGTATCGTCGGGTTATTAAAATCACAATCTGCTCATGCCTGCCCTTGGAATATGGTTCATCCTAATAGTTTAGGTGGCTATATTTGGGACTTTACCGCTAAACATGGTCATTGTTTTCCAGGTGGCCACGCTAGCGCTGGTTTTATCTTAATGACGGGTTATTTCGTTTATCGTCTTGAACAACCTAAACGTGCTTACTTTTATTTATTTTCTGGCATCTTATTAGGTTTTATGATGGGTTGGGCACAAATGATGCGAGGAGCACATTTCCTGAGTCATAACTTATGGACTGGTTGGGTCGTTTGGGCGATCAATATTTTATTTTATGCGATTTGTATTCATCGCTTTGAGTTCGAGAAACAATTAAAACAAGAGCTTAATTAAGCTCTTGTTTCATTTAGATGTAGTACTTTAGGCAACTTCACTAAAACTGAAAGACCACCAAGCTCTAAACTCTTGTCGAGAGTTAAAGTTCCACCCAATCTTTGAGTTGCACGATCAACAATTGATAAACCCAAACCACTTCCTACCTCTAGATGATGGTGCACTCGATAAAAGCGTTTAAGTACCTTATCGTAATTTTCAGGGTCGATCCCTACACCACTATCTTCAATTTGAATACACGCATAGTTATCTGCATCGGTAGAAACCGAGATATTAATAACGCCCTGATGTGGTGTGTATTTAATTGCATTATCAATTAAATTAAAAATGATCGAATGTACCGTAGGTTCAATACTATGCATTTCGACTGGATCATTTTTAACAAACCCCAAATCAATTTCTTTTTGCATAGCTAAATTGACCAACTGCTCTACACAATTTAAAGCCACATCATTAAGCTTAAAATACCCTGTAGGTTCAACCACACTTAAAGTCACATCTTGCTTCGCTAAAGCTAAAAGCTGAGTAACTAAATGCTGAATACGTGCTAAACCTTTACTTAAGTTTTGCAATGATGCATGTCCAGGGAATTGACTAAGCAAAATTTTGGTTTGTAAATTCAATGCAGTAACAGGTGTCCTCAGTTCATGAGCCGCATCTGCAATAAATTGCTTCTGTTCATTTTGTGCTTTAGAAATACGGTCAAACAGACGATTCATTTCATCAATGGTCGGCAAAAGCTCCTGAGGATAGTCATGTACCTCAATTGGTGTTAATTCTTCAGAATCTCGTTCCATTAACTCGTTTTTAAAATCATCTATTGGTTTTAAACCACGACTAATAATGGCAGCCAAAGCAAATATCGCAAAAGGTAAAATGATTAAATAGGGAATGAACATACTGCCCGCAAGCTCCCATGCAAAAGCTTCACGCACCCGTTCTTGTTGACTCACCTGAATTTGGTAGTCTTTTAACGGCAGAACATAGGTACGGACTACACCTTCAGCTGTTTTATGTGAATAAAAACCAGCTTGCTCGACTGGAGGAACCAATAAGTGAAGATGATGAGATAAATTAGCTTGGTCTTTATAAGCCCAGATATCTAAAAATAAATCTTCTTCGTGATAAGTTCGATGTAAATCAAACTTACTACTTACTGTTTTTAAAGGATACTCAGCTGTTCTTTCCGCTAAATACTGCATTTGAGTATCTAAAATTTCATCGACTTCTTGAAGTGCGACTTTATAGGCACTAAAAATTAAAATACAACCTAAGACAACACTAAAAATTGAGGTGCCCCAGATCAATCGCTTTTTTAATGAATAATGCACGTTCATGAAGTCCCAGAATCTTAAATTATGATTGGCCTAAACGGTAACCCAAACCTCGAATGGTTCGAATAAAGTCTTTACCCAACTTAGCTCTTAAATGATGGACATATACTTCAATCGTGTTGCTGGTCACATCGCTATCAAAGTCATATAACTTATCTTCCAAATTAGCCTTCGAGAAAATTTTATTTGGATGACTCATCAGCGGAATCAAGATGGCCCACTCACGATTTGATAAATCAATACGTTGCCCTTTAAATGTTGCTATATGCTGTTCAACATTTAAAACCAGATCGCCACTTTCTAATAATTGATCTTGGCTAGCAAGTTGAGCCTCTACTCCACTACGGCGCAATAGCGCATGAATACGAGCGAGTAACTCATCAAACTCATAAGGTTTAATTAAGTAATCATCTGCACCCAGATTTAAACCATCAACACGGTTTTGCAATTGGTCACGCGCAGAGATAATTAAGACTGGTGTTGCCGCTCTTTGACGAATTTGCTTTAAAACCTGCATACCATCCATCATTGGCAATCCCAAATCTAAAAGAATGAGATCAAACTTATTCTTTGCCAATTGGGCCAAACCATCTAAACCGTTATTGACCCATTCCACCTCAAATTGATGATATTGCAGCAACGTAGTCGTTGACTCTGCAATCATAAAATCATCTTCAATCATCAAGATTTTTGTCATGTTCTAGGCTCGCTTTAGTTTACATTGGCACAAGAGTGCAACATGTCGAGTTGAGGGTTAATGACCTGAGTTTTTACATCCAGCAAACTTAACAAACTTGGGAATAAATTATCCTGACTTAACTTTTGTTTGGTTTGTTGGTTTAAACAATTTATTTGAGCAATATTTTGTTGTTTCCAACTATCAGAGAACCACATAATCATTGGAATATGCGTTTGTTGGCTCGGTGCGATTGAGTAAGGCGAACCATGCAAATACATACCATGTTCACCTGTCGACTCACCATGGTCAGATAAATACCAGAAACCTGTTTGATAATTCGATACTTCTTTTAAAGTATTAATCATTTGGCTTAATACATGGTCTGTATACACGATTGAATTATCATAACTATTTACTAATTCAACTGATGAACAACCCTGTATCGCATTAGTATCACAAGTTGGTTTAAATGGTTGATATCCTTGAGGTGCACGCTTGTAATATGCTGGTCCATGGCTACCCATCTGATGCAATACAACCAAACGCGGACGCTGATCATCTTTCGGAATAGAAGCCAAATACTGCTTTAAGCTATCAATCAGAATTTCATCAAGACATTCGCCATCTTTACACCATTTTTGCTTTAAGTTTTCTGGAATTTGATACTGTTCAACACGATCACATGCACCTTTACAACCTGAGTTGTTATCAATCCAAGTCACTTGATAACCTGCACGTTTTGCAATATCAAGTAATCCTTCACGATGGCTTGCTAATTGCTCATCATAATCAGAACGTGGCATACCAGAGAACATACACGGCACGGAAACTGCTGTTGCAGTACCACATGAACTCACTTGAGAGAAGTTTAAAATATCTTGTTTAGAAAGCTCGGGATTAGTATTTTTTGCATAACCATTAAGCGAAAAGCTTTCAGCACGTGCAGTTTCACCAACTACAAGCACCATGAGTTTAGGTAAACCTTTTTGAGTTTGTTGAACTTGTTGCGCATCTTCACCATATTTCACAAGGGGAAGATTTTTCTTCGGCGCTTTTTTACGATAATAAGACATAACCGAAGAAATAGTATTCTGCGGAGAGATCATCCCTTTTAAATCGCGATGCTCTCTAAATATTGCTGCAAAATCAACATAATAAGTAAACAGCAAACCGCCTACAACTGCAAATGCAAGGGCGATTGAAAGTACCTTTTTAAGTAAAAGAGGAAGTATTTTTTCTTGTTTGAATTTTACCTGGGTAATTAAAAAAATAGGTAAAATGACAAAGAAAATAGTCCAGAATACAAAACGCAAAGAGAGTAAATCTGTAGCTTCCGAGACATCTGTTTGTACGATATTTTGAATTTGGTCTGGTGAAACAATGACACCCAAAGTATTTACAAAGTACGAGCTAAAACCACCAATAAATACCAACAAAATGGCAAAAATTTTGGCTGTCCATTTCCAGTTTAAAATTTGTAAAGCAGCATAATAGGTAGCAACAACAATCACTACAGTAGCCACTAAGAATAGGCTTGCTTTAATGCCTAAATATGGTGTCAACAAGTGAACTTTCTTATAAAAACCAATATTTAGAATTGCGCCTAACCAAATGGCTATCATGAAGTTGAACATAAACAGGGAAATCTGCTTATTTCTTAATTTAGAAAAAAAACTCAGCATCTCTGGTTACTACGACCTTTTTTTATGATGCTCTAATGTAAAAATTGAAACTTAAAAATGACTTAAATAAGAGAATGATCGGTACAAACCATTGCTAATGGGTTAGCATATTTAATTCAATTATAAATAAAAAGTCGAGGTTAACTAGAACCTCGACTTCATTCAGACCTAAATCTTTAAGAAATTAGAAGCTGTATTTAGCCATTAAACCAATACGGTTATCTTTATAAGACTGGCCAGCAAATGTATCACGCTTACCGTTGATATATTCTAGACCTAAGTCAATTGGCTTAACAGGCGAATAGATAACATTGATCCATGCTTGTTGAACTTTTTCATTACCAGCTGTATATGCTTTAGCATAATCCGTGCCATCATCAGCAAATTCTGCACCGTATGCTAAAGTTGAGCGTAAGTTAGGTAGAATTTTATACGTACCACCTACTTGTACAGCAACAAATTTATTTTGCTCGATATTGTTATTTACCAATGTATAGGCAGCGTTACTACCATATAAATAGCTACTATCACCAACTACATATGAAACATCGGCAAAGAGTTTTAAAGGATCAGAAACTTTAAAGTCTGTACCTGCAGCAATACCCCAGCCAGTTTTATTATCATCACCAATTGATGATTTATAATTTTCAACTAAAGCACGAGCTGATGCAGAACCACGACCATCTGCATAACCTTGAGTAATTTTAGCAGTTAATGCAGGTAAGCTATACTTGATGCTATCGCCAGTTACCGCAGAAGTACTATCGCCCTTTTCAGCAGAAACAAACAATTGCGTCGTTGGTCCTAAGTTATAGCCATAACGTACTTGAGGCACACGTTTAGTACCACCACCAACGTTTGTCGAGAAGTCGATCATTTCTGGTGCATGGTTTGATAAGAAGTTAGATGTTGTTTGACCAAATAACCAATTGTTATACGTTAAATAAGCATGACGAATACGTAATGAGCCATTTGAATCTGTTGTTGAACCAGCAAAATCGACTTCGAGTTTACCACCTACTTTAGCATCACCAACAGGCGTATTAAAATCTAAACCAAGGCGTGTAGTTTTGGCAGTCGCACGTAATTTATCCTGTGTTTTACCATCAGTTTTACTCACATCAGCAAAGTCATTATCTGCACCTTTGATAATGTAGTTAGCATCGCCACGAACAAAACCATAAAGGTTCACATCAGCACCAGCTTTAGATTTGAATCCTGCTAAAGGAGAAGCTGGAGCTGCAACAGGTTGAGGCTGTGCTTTAACTTCAGCTAATTGTACTTGCTGTTGTTGCTGTACTTGTTGCTGTTGCTGTTGTACTTGGCGTTGTTCTTTAACCAATGCTTTTAATGCTTCAACTTCTTGACGAAGTTTTTGAATTTCCTCTTTTTCAGAGGTTGCTGCATTTGCCCCACTCATCATTAAAGCTGTTACTGTAATAGCTAAACTTTTAACAACAAACGATTTACGATTAAGGAATAGATCCATCAAAAACTCCTAAAAATATATTTTATGCTGCTTATCCATGCCAAGTTGATTCGTGTGACCATTAAGCACTAAAGAATCAACCATCCTCCAAATTTGATTGCATTAATTTTATTACCGCAATCAAAACCAATTTTAACGCTGGGTAAGATTAAAAAATTCCAGACCAGAAGAATAAAAACATACTTTTGGTTACAGAACCTTTACCTTAACTTCATGTTGTAACGAATCCTACACAACTCTCTTATCTTATAGAATGATTAAATCATTATTTCATTATTCTTTTTTAGACTTTAGGCTAATATCCAATCTGATTGAACATTTTTTTGCCGGTCTTAGTTGATCCACATGATTTTTCTTGTTAGCCCAGTCCTTTTTCTCCTTTGAGCTTGCATTCCGATCCCAAACAAGATGGCATAATTAATAAGCCATTTAAATAGCTAAAAATATACATTTTTAAAATAATCACTGAAGGGATCAGAGTTATATTTCAATACAGCTTAACTATATTTAAGTCTCTTTATTTCATCTACTTAATATCATTTTTATACAGTTTTACTCATTTTCCATAGGTAAATAGGAATTAAAAAGAGTATTCCAATAATGACAATAGCTATCAAATAATGGAAATAACCGAGTAAATCTCCAGCTATTCCACTCACGCTATAAAGACCACCACTTACTGTCGCCATGATAGAGACCTGAAAAGTAAAATCTGTACCTGCATATTCTTTTCGACTGTAGTGCATCACTAAGGTCAACATCACTACAAGGAGCATAGCTGCAAAAGCATCTTCCAAAGCATGTACAGCATAAATGAGCCACACATTTACATTTATCTTTTGCTCATAGGCATAAGCCAAATATATATAGGCACCTAAAGTCATGATTTTTAATATTGAAAAGCCTATTAATGAATTAGCTCGATCAAAATGTTTCAACATCCAACCAGCAATTAACGCTCCTAATAAAGCAGCCAAAGCCCCCAGCATCGTAATGTAGACCCCAATTTGGGTAAAACTTAAACCCATATCAACCATTAAAGGTTTAAGTAATGGCCCAGCTAAGCCATCTGCCACTTTAAAAGTGATAAGCACAATTAGCCAAAAGCGGAGTTCCTTATTTTGAGAAAAATAACTCAAATACGTCTTAATTTTTGTGACTAGATCTGGCTGACTATGTTGATTACTAGAATGAGAAGTATGAGCAGGTTCTTTAAATAGTAAAACAGGTAAAGTATTGATAAAGACTAAAGCTGCTAATAATAAAAAGGTGGGTTGCCATGATAACCAGTCTAAACACCACAATACCGCTCCCCCACCAATGATAAAACCGAGACGAGAACCTACGACTTGAAAAGTGTTTCCCCAGTGTTGTTGATGATGTTGTAATAAATTAACCGCTAAAGCATCCGTCGCAATATCTTGTGTGGCACCTGTTAAATTCATACATAGCAGCGCTATAAAAAAAGTGAATAGGTAAATAGGCTGCTCTAAACTATGAATAGGAAAAAATGATAAAACACAAAGTACAAATACAGTTAAAAGTTGTGTAGGAATAATCCAGCTACGATAGTGACCTAAATGGGAAATCGCGTGCCGGTCTACCCAAGGTGCCCAGAATATTTTAATTGACCAAGGCAACATGAGTAATCCAAAACCACCAATATGAGCAAGTGAAACACCTTGGGCTCTTAATATTACGGGTAAAGCATGAGTCATGAATCCAACGGGCAAGCCTTGTGCCCAATATAAAGAAAATAGCAGAACATAGAGATTTTGCTGCCGCAACATAGAAACCTACTTTTTATTTGTTTAATGAGGAATAACATCAAATGCCATGTTGTTCTTACATTTTGCCAATGAAGCATATATTTCAAAAGATTAAGATAAACTAAAGGATCATCTAAAACTAAAAAATATGGAACAACATTTCCCTAATCTGCCCCCGAAGGTTCCTCACCGGGGCAATGCTTTAAGCCGGGCATTATTTAAGAAACTTTTTTTGGCACAAGGCTGGACAATAGAAGGCGAAGTTCCTAATTTTCCAAAAGCAGTAGCCATTATTTCCCCACATACCTCTAATATTGATGGATGGTATGGCTTTCTTGCAATTTTTGGACTTGGTATTCAAATTACGGTACTGGGTAAAGATAGCCTTTTTAAGCCACCTTTTAAACGGTTTCTAGATTGGGCTGGAGTCATTCCAGTTAAACGTGACTCTGCCAATGGTCTGACGGAACAAGTCGTTGCCACTATTCAGCACTATGAGAAAATCTGGATTGGCATGGCACCCGAGGGCACACGTAAAAAAGCCAAAAAAATGAAAAGTGGTTTTTATCATATTGCTGCAAAAGCTGATATTCCAATTGTGATGTTCTCTTTTGATTATGAACGCAAAACCATTCACTGCTTAGGCTATTTAATTCCTAGCGGAAACTATGATGAAGATCTCGCCAAAATTTTCGAGCGATATCAAGGAAAAATTTCACCTAAAAACCCGAATTGGCTTGCAGAGCCTTTACAAAATCTTGTGAAAAAAACCTAGCAAAAATTGAGCGAATCTGGTCTGATGGGCCATCTTAATTTATCTTGCTATAGATTGTTTTTTAAAGATGAAGATTGCTCAATTTGCCACTATCGGATTTATCTCTCTAGCCCTATTTGGCTGCGATAAATTCAGCAAAACACCAACACCGACCACCTCAATTAAACCACGCGAACCAGTGATCGCACTTGCTCTAGGAGGCGGTGGAGCAAAAGGATTTTCACATATTGGTGTGATCAAGGTCTTAGAGTCGCATGGTATTAAACCTAAAATTGTAACGGGTACTAGTGCGGGCAGTTTTGTAGGAAGTATCTATGCCAGTGGACAAACGCCTTATCAACTCCAAAGTCTGGCTCTGAAGTTACAAGAATCGGATATCCGTGATTTAACGCTTAACCGTCAGGGTATTATTCTTGGACAAAAGCTTCAAGACTATGTGAACCGTAACGTGGGCAACAAGCCTATTGAGAAGTTCCCAATTCGTTTTGCAGCAGTCGCAACTCGCCTTGATAATGGCCAAAAAGCAGACTTTATTAAAGGTAATGCAGGTCAAGCTGTGCGTGCTTCTTGCAGTATTCCAAACGTGTTTGTACCAGCTACTATTGGTAATCAAAAATATGTAGATGGTGGTTTGGTGAGTCCGATTCCGGTAAAAACAGCACGTGATATGGGTGCCGATATCGTGATTGCTGTTGATATTTCAGCACGACCAGCAGGCAATCGCCCAGCGAATATGTGGGGTTTACTTGATCAAACCATTAATATTATGGGTCAACAAACTATTAATGAAGAACTCAAGCAAGCTAATGTGGTGATTCAACCTAAAGTTGGGCACTTAGGTACGCTCGATTTAAAATCGAGCAATGAAGCTATTTTAGAAGGTGAAAAAGCTGCTCAAGCACAAATGCGCCAAGTTGAGACTGCAATTGCAAACTTTAAAAAATCTCCAGCCGCATTTAAGCCAGCACCACGCCCTAAATTTTAATTGAATTGGTTTTTTTCTATCCACACTTCCCATCATCTGCTACAGTGGTAAAAGTGATATGAGATCACTTTTACCCTTCATAAAGATATATAAAAGAGCAGATCTATGGAGTTTGTTGTAGAACCTTGGCACTGGTTTGTATTGGGTATCTTACTTATTCTTTCTGAGCTGATTCTCCCAGCCTTTGCCGCTCTCTGGTTTGGTATTGCAGCCATTATGGTCTGCTTTCTCTATTGGCTATTTCCAGATATCAGTCTTACAACTCAAATTGTATTGTGGATAATACTATCAGTGCTATGCACCATTCTTTGGTTCAAATTTATTAAACCCCTATCAATTGATAAAACTAAAGCGGGATTGCCCCGTGAAGCAACGATTGGTCAAATTGGAATGGTGATTCAAACCGGTCTAGACCATGATCAAATTATTGTTCGTTTCCCTATGCCTATTTTAGGGGCCGATGAATGGAACTGTCGAAGTGTTACCCCTGTTAAAGTCGGTGATCGGGTTCGAGTTATTGATATTTCAGGTAATGACTTAATTGTTCAGTCTCACGGTACTTCATAAACATTAAAGATAAAGAGAGGGTTTTTTCATGCCAGTTGGTACAATTATTGTTTTAGCCTTTTTGGCTTTTGTTGCTGTTACCATTTTTAAAGGGGTTCGTATTGTTCCTCAAGGTTATAAATGGATTGTTCAGCGTTTAGGTAAATACCATACGACCCTTAACCCAGGCCTTAATTTTGTTATTCCTTATATTGATGATGTGGCCTATAAAATTACCACTAAAGACATTGTGCTAGATATTCCATCGCAAGAAGTGATTACACGTGATAATGCTGTATTACTCATGAATGCTGTAGCATATATTAATTTAACCACACCAGAAAAAGCAGTTTACGGTATTGAAAACTACACATGGGCAATTCAAAACCTTGTACAAACCTCTCTACGTTCAATTGTCGGTGAGATGGATCTAGACGATGCTTTATCATCTCGAGATCATATTAAGGCTAAGTTGAAAGCTGCAATTTCTGATGATATTTCAGATTGGGGCATCACCTTAAAAACGGTTGAGATTCAAGATATTCAGCCATCTACAACTATGCAAGCTGCCATGGAAGCCCAAGCTGCGGCAGAACGCCAACGTCGTGCAACCGTTACGAGAGCTGACGGTGAAAAACAAGCTGCAATTTTAGAAGCAGATGGTCGTTTAGAAGCATCTCGTCGTGATGCAGAAGCGCAAGTTGTTTTGGCTGAAGCTTCTCAAAAAGCGATTGAAATGGTGACAAGTGCAGTGGGTGATAAAGAAACACCTGTTGCTTACCTGTTAGGTGAACAGTACGTTAAAGCGATGCAAGACATGGCCAAATCAAGCAATGCCAAAACTGTTGTGTTACCTGCCGATGTTTTAAATACAATTCGTGGCATTATGGGAAAGCATAATTAATTTAAGTGTTTTCAATAAATAATTGAAATAAAAAGGCGACAATCATGTCGCCGTTTTTATATTAAGTATTATTGGTTGTTTAATCTTTTCTGATCTTTCAAAGGTAGCTTTTTTACGACCAAGTCATAAGAGTCTCGAATCAAATCTTGAAGTAAATCACAAGTTAAGTTTTGATGCGGCTGAATAGAAATCCAATGTTTTTTATTCATGTGATAACCCGGAATAATAAAAGGATAAAGTTCCTGATATTCCTGACTTTTATACGGATCACATTTGACAGTAATCATTTTTGTGCCCGTTCCTTCCCCCACTAACAAAAACACCTTTTCTAAAATTTTAAAGACGTCGCATTCTGGGCCAAAGGGTTGGCTTTGCTCACTAAAAGGAAGATTACGCGCAATCTCTATTGCAACTTGATGGAGCTGATCACCATTCATTCTTATCTCCTTTATTCATTGAATATGAATATAAGCAGGATGATTAATTTAATATTTTATTAATTGGTACGCGCTAAAAGAAATTGTGAAATTTCGATTAATTCTTTTGCATTTTCGCCAAAATGCGCTAAAGCCTCAAAAGCTTGATCATGCAATTCTTTTGCATAAACCTGTGCTTGCTCAAGTCCCATTAAAGCAGGATAAGTCGACTTTTGTACTTGTTCATCCTTACCCGCAGTTTTACCTAAAGTTTCAGTGCTTGAAGTGATATCTAAAATATCATCTTGCACCTGAAAGGCCAGTCCAATCGCTTGCCCGTATTGGCGCAATTTCGGAATTGCCTGATCTGTTCCAGAGAAAAGTGTCACTGCACCCATCATAATAGCAGCCTGAATGAGCGCCCCCGTTTTATTACGATGGATATTTTCTAGTTCGTCTTGAGAAATTTGTTTAGCTTCGGCTTGTAAATCTAAAACCTGTCCACAAACCATTTTAGAGCTGGCTGTTGCTAAAATTTGAATTTGCTTTAATACAATTGCAGCATCAGTTCCCTGCCCTTGCTCATCAAACAAACGGCTTCCTAAAACTTCAAAAGCCATCGATTGTAAAATATCGCCTGCAAGCAAAGCAGTATCTTCACCAAATGCCACGTGACACGTTGGCTGACCACGTCGAAGCAAATCATTGTCCATGCAAGGCAGGTCATCGTGCGCTAGCGAGTAACAATGAATAAGTTCAATTGCAACCGCAGCACGGCGAGCCGCAGCAAAATTTGGATTATTCTGTAAAGAAGCAGTGGCATAACATAAAGCTGGACGAACACGTTTTCCACCAAGCATGACTGCATGGTGTACTGCGCTTTTTAAAGGTTCAGGAATTGAAAATGCAGCGAGAGTTGTCAATAAATCTTGTTGAATACGTTGTTGAGCTTGTTTTAAAACATCCGCATTAACTTGAGAGAGTGATGACACAGTCGCCTCGTAAAATCAGTAGAGAAATTTTATTAAATGTAATGAAACATTCATGTGTTACATCATACACGATTCCCTATAAAAAGTACGTGATGCGTTATTGATATCACATGCAAAAAAGCCTCTCTATAGTAGAGAGGCTTTTTCATTTAAATCACTTTTAGAAATTGTCACCCGGAACGCGCACCCAACCTTCCATTAAGACACGTGCACTACGGCTCATAATCGCTTTTTTCACGACCCATTGATCATTAATAAGTTGTGCTTGAGCACCTACACGTAATGTTCCAGATGGATGACCAAAACGTACCGCTTCACGTTCACCACCACCAGCCGCAATATTTACTAACGTTCCCGGAATGGCAGCAGCTGTGCCAATCGCAACCGCTGCTGTTCCCATCATGGCGTGGTGCAGTTTACCCATCGACAAAGCACGAACCAGTAAGTCGATATCACCCTCTGAAACTACCTTGCCGCTGGAGGCCGTATAGTTTTTTGGTTTAGAAACAAAAGCAATTTTTGGTGTGTGCTGACGCGCAGCCGCTTCTGAAATATCTTTAATTAAGCCCATCTTTACTGCCCCATACGCACGGATTTTTTCAAAACGTGCCAATGCAGTAGCATCACTATTAATATGATCTTGCAACTCTGTACCTTGGTATCCTAAGTCTTCTGCATTTAAGAAAATAGTTGGAATACCGGCATTAATAAATGTTGCTTGAAAATGACCAATCTCAGGAACATCGAACTGATCAACCACGTTTCCTGTTGGGAACATGTCACCGCCTTCTTCACCATCATCGGCTGGGTCTAAAAACTCAATTTGAACTTCAGCAGCAGGGAACGTCACCCCATCCAGCTCAAAATCACCAGTTTCTTGAACTTGACCATTGGTTATAGGTACATGTGCAATAATGGTTTTTTGAATATTTTTTTGCCAGATTCGAACAGTACACAGACCATTTTCAGGAATACGATCTGCATCAACCAAACCATTTGAAATCGCAAAAGAACCAACAGCAGCAGTTAAATTACCGCAGTTACCACTCCAGTCTACAAAAGCCTGATCAATTGAAACCTGACCAAACAAATAATCAACATCATGATCTGGCTGAGTACTTTTAGCGAGAATAACAGTTTTGCTGGTACTCGAAGTGGCCCCGCCCATCCCATCAATTTGCTTTCCATAAGGGTCTGGACTACCAATAACTCGTAGTAAAAGTTGATCTCTTGCTTGACCTGCAACCTGAGCTCTTTCCGGCAAATCATCAAGTTTAAAAAATACACCTTTACTGGTTCCACCACGCATGTAAGTTGCTGGAATTTTAATTTGCGGTACTGAGCTCATATCAACTGTTATCCTTACTATTGTGTTTTTATATCTCGAAACAAACAGACTTGTTTAGTCATCCGCTTCATCTTAAATCGTTTTGTGATCAAGAGATAGCATTATGCTTTTATACATCAATCGTATTGACGTAAACTTATTTTGTGAATTTCAATTCATGCTCGCAATGACTGAATTAAGCAAAATCATGAGAAAAAGAGTCTATCAAAAAATATATTTTTAGAATATTTTTTACCCATTCTTTCATTATTAAAAGCAAGTTTATGATTTTAAATATTTTTTACTATTACTTTTCAGTCACCTCTTGTTCATTTGTAGTCTAGGCTAAAATAAATCCATCTATTAGAATAATTTACTTATTCATTGTGAGTGAAGACCTTTGACCAACGAATCTTCTACACTTCAACGAGGACTAAAAAATCGACATATCCAATTAATTGCTATGGGTGGAGCAATTGGTACCGGATTATTTTTAGGCTCGGCGCAAGTGATTCAATCTGCGGGACCATCCATTATTTTAGGATATGCCATTGGCGGCTTAATCGCATTTTTGATTATGCGTCACTTGGGAGAAATGATTGTTGAAGAACCTGTTGCAGGATCGTTCAGCCATTTTGCTTATAAATATTGGGGGAAATTTCCCGGATTTTTAGCTGGATGGAATTATTGGATACTCTACGTTCTGGTCGCGATGAGCGAGCTTACTGCGGTAGCCAAATATATTAATTATTGGTGGCCTCATATTCCAGCGTGGACGTCTGTCTTATTTTTCTTTGTCGTAATTACGGCAATTAACCTAACAAATGTTAAATTTTATGGTGAGTCCGAATTCTGGCTCGCTATTATTAAAGTTGTTGCGGTTATCTCAATGATTATTTTTGGACTGTATTTGCTATTTACAGCAGATGTAGGTTCAAGCATTTCGTTTAGTAACCTTTGGTCTCATGGTGGATTTTTTCCAAATGGCTTTAGCGGCCTCTTCTATATGTTAGCTTTCTTGATGTTCGCCTTTGGTGGTATTGAACTGATTGGTATGGCAGCTGCAGAAGCAAAAGATCCGAAAAAAACCATTCCAAAAGCAATTAACCAAGTTGTTTTCCGTATCTTGATTTTCTATATCGGTTCATTGACAATTTTACTTTCATTAGTGCCTTGGAACCAATTAGATCTTGGCGGTCTCGATAAAAGTCCATTTGTTATGATCTTTAGCCAAATGGGTATTGGTTGGGCTGCACACTTACTTAACTTTATTATTTTAACCGCGGCCCTTTCTGTTTATAACAGTGGGATGTTTGCCAATAGCCGTATGCTTTACGGTTTAGCTCAACAAGGTAACGCGCCAAAAATTTTCAAGAAAGTAAATAAACAAGGTGTACCTGTACCAGCAGTTTTGTTATCTGCATTACTTATTTTTGGCTGTGTTCTTTTAAATTACTTCGTACCTGAAGATGCTTTAAGCCACTTAATGTACATTGTAGTTGGAGCGTTGGTATTGAACTGGGCGATGATCAGTATGACTCACCTCAAGTTTAAATCAGCAATGAAAAAACTCGGTCAAAAAACTCACTTCCCTGCACTTTGGGCACCATTTAGTAACTATTTGGTTTTAGGTTTCATTGCTGTTGTACTCTACATTATGTGGAGCCAAGGCTTTAAAGAGTCTGTAATGATGATTCCGATCTGGATTGTTCTTATGTTTGTTTTATTTAAAGTCCTCAATACGAAAGAACAGTAATGTAACTTTTTTGTACTAAAAACCATAAAAAGTCATTGCTTAGGCAATGGCTTTTTTGTTTATAATCATAAAATTATGCGCCCTTAGCTTAACTGGATAGAGCAGTTGCCTCCTAAGCGACCGACGTGGGTTCGAGTCCCGCAGGGCGCACACTTTTAATTACTTAATCCTTCAGTTTCAGCTGCAAATTTTCCTAAATTATTAGAAGCAAGCGGACTATCGCCCGTTAGTGATTTACGATCTCTATGACATTGTCCTGTAATACCCTTATTTAAAATTTCCACACCGAGTTTTTCAAGGTTTTTACCTACTCACCGCGGTAAAGCCCTTGGCATATAACCAATATCAATATTTGCACCCTTATCTAATGAGTCAGGTAATACACAAATTTGATAATCTTTAAAAATATAATCTTCAGACTGCTCATCTACTGCCACAGCCTAATGATGCTGGACCATGACATAAAGCAATAATAAATTTTTCTTGTTCAACTGCCCAATTAAGAACTTTTTTGACATCTAGATTATGTGGAATTTTAGCTAAAACGCCATGTCCACTTGGAATAAACACCGCTGCGTATTGAGAGTTTTCACCGACTGCGTTTTCTAAAATATCGGCAAGTTTTAGCGGACTTTTTAATTTATCTGCATATTTCTGAAAAGTATCTAATACCACCTGTTCTTGTTTGGGCATTGCTCACATTTCAAGTTTAGCTGGATTACCTGAAAGTGTCACAACATCAATTTCAATACCAGCATTATCTAAATGAAACATCAGCAAAAGCATTTCTACTGGATGGTTTCTTGTAGAAAAGAACTTACCGTTTTGCATCTGGATATAACGCTCATCGGTTGCAATCATCAAGACCTTTTTATGACCTGTATATGGCGTTGGATAAGTCGTACCATCGTAATCTATTTTAGGAGAAGTAATTGGCTCAGTGAGTATGGTGATGGGAAGAATGCATTATCTTCTACCAAATCTGGAGTCGGATTTTAACATTTGATGCTGGGGTATTCATTGTTACCCTCCTTTAGAATTGAAGAGCGAAATAACAGCTTTAAGCCTGTTATTATTTCTTAGTAAATGTATATTGAGATCAAGAAACTGATGCAACACGCCAATAGAATTCGGCAATTTTTATATAGAAATAGGCACAACAAACAATTAGGACTTAAGTTTAGGCAAACATGTTGTTCACCTAAACTATCTCAAATTAAATTAGGTATTGATCTCTAAAACGATCTTTCCAATATGATCACCTTGCTCCATACATGCATGGGCACTTTGAACATCTGAAAAAGCATAGGTTTTATAGATTTGAGGTAAACACTTACCTTGTGCCAATAATGGCCACACATATTCATGCAAAGACTGAGCAATCTGGGCTTTTTCTTCGCTATTACGTGCTCGCATGGTTGAGCCAGTAATGGTTGCACGTTTTAAAATCAGTTTTTGTAAATCAAATTCTTTTGCGATTCGGCCCCCCATAAAACCAATAATGACAAGTCGACCATCGCGTTTTAATAGGTTCAAGTTTTTCGAGAAATAAGAACCACCCACAATATCCAAAATTACATCAATACCTTGGTCTTGGGTGTGTTTTAAGACTTCCTGCTCAAAATCTTGAGCTTTATAATTAATTGCAGTCGTTAAGTTAGCGAGTGCTTCAACTTTATCTTCACTACCCACTGTAGCAAAAGTTTTGATCCCTAAAGCATGGCAAATCGCTAAAGCTGTGGTTCCAATACCACTTGCGCCACCATGAATGAGTGCTGTTTCATTTTCTTTTAAACGCCCTATATCAAACAGATTTACCCAAACTGTAAAAAATGTTTCCGGAATCGCAGCAGCTTGAGTAAATGATAAATTTTCAGGGATTGGTAGCACTTGCGTAGCAGTGACGGCACAATACTCCGCATAACCACCACCATTGGTTAAAGCACAAACTTTGTCCCCAACTTTGAACTGTTGTACTTGATCACCAACAGCAACCACGACCCCAGCGACTTCAAGCCCCGGAATTTGTGTTACACCTTTTGGCATTGGGTATAACCCCATACGCTGCAATACATCTGGTCGGTTAATTCCAGCAGCTTTTACCTCAATTAACACTTCATCTGCTTGAGGTACTGGAACATTTGAATCTTGAAGTTTTAAGACCTCAGGCCCGCCAGGAACCGTAATTTCAACAATTTTCATGGTTGTTGGAAGACTCATTAATATGCTCCATGTTTGGTTTATATTTAAAATGTATTGATTTACTTTAATTCATTGACGATTTAGGTGAAACTCCAAACAGCCGTTTGAACTCTCGACTAAACTGTGAAGGACTCACATACCCTACCTGATAGGCATCTTCCGCAACACCTATTTTGTTGTTGTCGCGTGCCTTATGTAATCGAATCATTTTGATGTACTGTAATGGAGGCCAAAAAATTTGGGATTAAATCACTATTACCCATCTGTAAAACCCGATAAATGAGTTCTCGTTATATCTGCTCTCCTAATATTGTGGTATCTTGTTTAGAACGAAGTAAATTTAACAAGCATAAAGCAACATCAGATATTACAGCATTCATTTCCAATTTAATCGCAATTGCAAGCATTGGTTCATTCTCAATCCAAGTATCACAATAAAAATGAAAAAGTATTTCTTAGTAGCAGTTTGTATAAATAAGCAAGTTAAAGCTATTTTTAGGTATAAAAAAACCTAGAAGAATCTAGGTTTTTCACGCTTTATCTACTATTAAGCAGATAAATTAAAGAACATTGATGCAATTAAAATAATTACACCTAGCACGATACGATACCAAGCAAATACACGTAGAGTATGGCGTTCTACAAAGAGTACAAGCGCTTTTACTACAAATAAAGCTGCAATAAATGCTGCAACGAAACCAACACCAATATTAATCATATTGTCTGCAGTTAACACATCAGCATTTTTAATTAAGTCAAATGTCGCAGCCCCTAACATGGTTGGCATCGCAAGGAAGAAAGAAAACTCCGTCGCAGCTTTACGAGACAAACCTGCAAACATACCGCCCACAATTGTCGCACCTGAACGTGAAGTTCCCGGAATCATTGCAACACATTGAGCAAGACCAACTAAAAGTGCCTGCTTAAACGTGATTTTTGTCGCATCTAATGTTTTATGCTCAAACTGTTTAGATTCAACCCAGAAAATAATCAGCGCACCAACAATCAGGGCGATTGCAACCACAATTGGGCTAAACAAGACACTTTTAATAAAATCGACAGCTAAAACACCAATAATAACAGCTGGGAAAAAAGCAATTAATACACTAAAAGCGAAATGACGTGACTCGACATCACCGCTAAAAAAGCCTTTAATCAAGTTAATAATTTTTTGTCGATATAACCAGCACACTGCCAAAATAGCACCTAACTGAATCACTACTTCAAATACACGACCACCATCTGAATGGAAATCGATAATATGACCAAATAAAATTAAATGGCCAGTACTAGAAATTGGTAAGAATTCAGTTAAACCTTCAACAAACCCTAGAAATAGTGCCTTTATAACTTCAAAATTTTCCATCACTTGCTCAAAAAGTTAATCACTAGAAAGGTCTAAAAATTTGTTTTATATCATGTATAAACCAATATTTTGGCCTAGTTCATGTTCAATATCAGATCTTTTCTAGCATTTGTGGTTATTGCCTTTGAATGAAAGGCCGATTATTTAAAGTGCAATAATGTATCACATCATTATGACAAACTTAGGTTAACTATCGTAAAAAGATAAAATCTAAACAAAAATGAATAATTTTCTTGTTATAAATAAAATGGCTCCCGTTAAAACACATCAAGAAACAAACCGCCGTAAAAAATCAAATAAACATGGTATTATTTCAAACATATGTCATTTATATTTAAAATTTACACAAAATGAAAAATACTAAAATCAACGCACGTCATCTTATTATCGATCTCTTTCTTTCCTCTGCTTATCCTCAACTTACGATTAAACAAATCTTGGTGGCAGCTAAACTGTTTAACTTAAGTGAAAACGGTATTCGAGTTGCAACAACTCGTTTATTAAATGAAGGGATGATCGAAAGCGTAGAACGTGGAATCTACCAACTTTCGCCATCTACAAAAGATTGGGCAAAAGTAATTCTCAATCGTAAAAACGGTATTAAACAAACCAAAGAATGGCAGCAACATTATCTTGCTGTGTTTACAGGCACACTGGGTCGTATAGACCGAACTGCTCTTAAAAAGCGTGAACGTGTACTGCGTCAATTTGGTTTTAAAGAACTGGAAACTGGTATTTACATCCGCCCAGACAATTTAGCTTATAGTTTTGAAAAAACCTGTGAAGAGCTTGTTTTAGCTGGATTAGAGAAAGAAGCAAAAATTTGTATTATTCAGCATTTCGAACCATCGGCGCTTAAGCAAATTTTTTCTTTATGGGATACCAAACAACTCGAAAAAAATTATGAAATGTATAGTCAAGACATCCAGTATTGGCTTGAAAACTATACTCATTTCTCCTTAAATGATGCAGCAGTTAAAGCCCTTCTTTTAGGTAGAGAAACAATTGCCTTGCTCATGAATGATCCCCTATTACCAACGCCATTTGTAAATGAATCCGCACGTAATCAATTTGCTCAAGATGTACAGCAGCTAGACGCGATCGGCCAAAAGCTTTGGAAAAAAATATATGAACAAGAACTAAATCTATAGTCATCTGATTTATTTTTTTACAAACATATATTTCACTTTATAAATTTTTATGATTATAGTTGTAATATAAAATACAGATACCAAACTCTAATTTGGGAGAATAAAAAATGAATACGCAGGTAAGTGTTACCGATCTATTTAGCAGAGAAGAAATACAAGAGCTTACAGAGCCTTCAGATGCATATGGTGCTTGGGCTGTTGCAAGTACATGGGCTGTTATTGGTGGAACATTTGCCAGCTTGATTATGATGTGGGACTACTTACCGAATTGGGGCAAATTATTAGCCTGTATGCTTGCCTTAGCAATCTTGGCGGGTCGTCAGTTATGTCTCGCAATTTTGATGCATGACGCATCTCACAAAAGTTTATTCAAAAATAAAAAGGTAAATGACTTCGTAGGTGAATGGTTATGTGCCCGCCCGATCTGGAATGACCTACAGAAATATCGTGTACATCATGTTCGTCATCATGCAAAAACGTCTACCCCAGATGACCCAGATCTTTCATTAGTTGCGGGCTTTCCTGTCAGTAAAAAATCTGTTACTCGAAAATTCTTGCGCGATTTAAGTGGGATAACAGGTTTAAAATTTAGCTTAGGTCGGATTTTGATGGATCTTGATGTCATGAAATGGACTGTTGCCAATGATCAAATTTGGTTAGACCGTAGTCATAAAAATTTCCTGGACTATGCAAAGAGTATTGCAAAAAATAGTACTGGCGCTATTGCAACCAATTTGGCACTTTATGGCATTTTAAAAGCATTTGGTCAGCAACGTTTTTATTGGCTGTGGCCGTTAGCTTATTTAACACCCTTCCCGTTATTTTTACGTATTCGCTCTATGGCTGAACATGCCGGTATGCAAACCAGCAATACTGCTTTAACCAATACTCGTACAACACGAGCTGGATGGATTGCGAGAAGTTTTGTTGCACCCATCCATGTAAACTACCATATGGAACACCATTTAATGGCTTCTGTTCCATATTTTAAATTACCCCGTATGCACAAAATATTAAGAGAACGTGGTCATGTTCCAGCACCACCTAGCTATTTTGAAGTAATTGAATCACTCTCATCTAAGCCAGAAAAATCTATTTAATGAATTCAATTGATAAATGAAAGGCCATGAATTTTAATTTGTGGCCTTTTAACTTAAATCATCCATCTTATGTTTGGTTTGGAAATATTTAGGCGTTATCCCCATCCAACGCTTAAACGCACGAGTGAAGTGAGAAGTCTCGGCATAACCTAGCATTAAAGCGACTTTTTCAATCGACATGTTATTTTGTGCTAAAAATTTCAGGGCATGCTCCTTTTTCAGTGAGTCCATCAAAAGGGTAAAACTAGTATGATCAAGAGCTAAATAGCGTTGCAGGGTTCGCTCTGACATATTCATGATTTGAGCCACTTGCCCAACTTTCAATGTCTCAATCTCCCCATTCAATAGTAATTTTTCAGCAACTTGTTTGACTCGCCCTTTCCAGCCACTTTTTAAGTTTAATTTCTCTATATCCCGCTTACATTGTGCATTTAACAGCGGCGCTAGCATTGGGTCTGCCGTTAATACAGGCTCTGCTAAATACTCTTTTGGAAATTTCCAACGATTACACTTTTGATTAAATAAACAAGTAACAGGCAGTTGATGACTTATTTGGGAAAAACCTATTGGTTCTGGCATTTGTAATTCAACTTTTCCTAAATTGGAAAGCCCTGTTAATTTTTTTGCAATTTGGACAAAACCGACTAACAAAAAAATGTTGGCATTTGGGCTCAGCTGAAATGCATCGACGGGTTGATGAATTAACCAATATGCATAATTATTTTCTTGTTTTAATTCTGGTTTAAAGACCTTACAACGTGAGCCAATGAACTGTTCAAGAATTTTCAGCGCTTCTTCTAAATTTGGAGAAACTATAGCTGCCATTCCGACTGACCCATAACATGAAGCCGTCATGTTTAAAGCTAAATACCCAGCTAATGCTGGCTCTTTGCATAAATCAATCGCCCGTTCAATAAGCTGATTTAAAATGTTGAACTCAACATACCAATAAGGCTTTTTTAATTGGTCTAAGGTTATTCCACTTCCATCTAAAAGTTGCTCACCAGAGACATCCCACCGCTTAACAGTCTCGGCAATTAAATTAATATAAGTTCCGGGTAATTCTGGATTCATGAGCACCCTACCAGACATCATAATTGTGGCGTTAAATGGTAAAAACTGTCAGTTCATGAACTATGCCATGCTTTTAAATTAAGGCATAGTCATTCAAAGAAAACTTGCTTAATTGCATGAAAGCATACTGCTACCAATTTTATTTTGAAGAGTAAAAGTGCCTTATGAATATCCTGATTGTTCATGCTCATCCTGAACCTTTATCTTTTACAACCGCATTAAATACAACAGCCCAACAAACATTTAAAAAATTAGGTCATCAAGTACAAGTTTCTGATTTATATGCAATGCGATTTAATCCTGTCGCTTCCAAAGAGGACTTTTTAGAGCTTAATCAGCCTGACTATTTTAACTATGCATTAGAACAACGAAATGCGGCTAAGCAACAGCTTTTAGCACCAGATATTCAGGCCGAAATTGAAAAAGTAAAACAAGCCGATCTGGTTATTTTGAACTTCCCCCTTTATTGGACTTCAGTACCTGCAATTTTAAAAGGATGGATTGATCGCGTCTTCGTTTCAGGGCTCTTTTATGGCGGCAAACGTTTCTATAACCACGGCGGAATGGCGGGTAAAAAAGCCATGTTGTGTCTAACCCTTGGTGGTCGAACACATATGTTTGGGGAAAATTCTATTCATGGCCCAATTGAACATTATCTCTCCCCTATTCAACGCGGTACTTTAGCTTATACAGGTTTTGAAGTTTTACCGCCATTTATTGCCTATCATGTACCTTATATTAGCCAAGAAGCACGACAAACCACTCTTGAGGACTATATAACTTATCTTACTCACCTCGACCAGCTTGAACCTTTAAAGTTTCCTAAACTTGAAGAATTTGATGAAAAGTTATATCCCCTTTAACGGTTTGTTTTAACTCTAAAACGGAATAATTGTATTCATACTTTTAATTTGGTTCATTCTTTGTATTTTAGACGGTTAAACTTATCTGCTGAAAACACCCAAAAATTAATCAAATGGTAAAAAATAAATACTGATTTATGCTCTATTCTGAATAATATAAAAATGAATCAATAATATACACATGTAGATAAACTAGACTTATCAAGTAAAAATGACAACTAACACTCACTTCATGACCAATCAACTCATATTTTTACAAAAAAATCTTTGACCATTTTTATTGGATTTTTGACAAAAATGTCATAAATACATGGCCTAGTAGTAATATATTAAAAATATAAATATCAATTATTTAAAATAGTTTAATTATGTAAAAACTTCTCCATATTTCATTCTTTATTGACTTTTTTTGTATAAAAAATGAGTACTCCCCAGTTCATATAACAGATTTACTCTTAGTGTAATTATGCTATTTTTGTTACATGGAGTTATCAAAGCTTTGAAACTTGTAATTAAAAGCTTTGAAGGCAACACAGTTTAAACGGTTTAACTCTGTTACTTTTAAAAAAATGTCTTGAAGTTCAAGGAAAGATTAAAATGAAATTAAAACATCTGAGCACTGCAATGATTTTGGCAACGCTGCCTGCAACTGGGGTTTTCGCAGCAGCTTTGGATCGCTCTGGACAGTCAATGTCCGCATTTTTACAACCGAATAACTACTTCGAAGCAGGTATCACTGCTTTAGATCCAACTGTAGAAGGCAAAGAAGCAGGATCAAGCGCAACACGCCGTGATATTGGCGATATGGCTAATGATTATTATTTCCCAAATGCAGCCTTAAAGCTTCAAATTAATGATAAATTTTCATTTGGTCTACTTTATGATCAACCATTTGGAGCTAACGCTGAGTACAGTGGTCAAAATGTCTTTGTTTCTGATCCATCTAATACTATTTTAGCTCCTGAAGCATTGGATACTATCCGTACAAACACTATTAATACAGCTTTCAATAATTTGACAGCAGATCAACGTGTTGGTGCAGCTCTTAAGGCTCAAGGAGTTGACTTAACCTCTCCAGCGGGTCAAGCACAATTTGCAGCAACTTTAAATGCTTACAATAATGACCCAACAACTAAAACGGTTATTGATGCTGGAGTAAAACAAGGTGTTGCAGCACAAGTAGATGCAGGTTTAAAACAAGTCAACGGTTTACTTGGAACTGGTGCTACAAAAGTTAAAGTTGATACTCAAAACTTATCTTTTGTATTGGGTTTCCAACCAAATCAAAACTGGAATATCTATGCTGGTGGTGTTTATCAAACGATCAAAGGAAATGTAAGTCTTCGTGGACAAGCTTATAGCCTTTATAACGGTTACGATGCAGATATTAAAGAAACAGGTGGAGCAGGTTGGTTAGCTGGTGTTGCATATCAAATTCCTGAAATTGCGCTTAAAGCTTCTTTAACTTATCGTTCTAAAATTGATCATGATGTAAATATTCGCGAAAAAATACCTACTCTTCCAGCTTTATCACTATTAGGACAAGATGCAGCAGCTGCAGCAATTGCTAATAGTTCAGCTGATACAACGATCACCACTCCTCAATCAGTAAACCTTGATTTCCAAACAGGTATCATGGCCAATACTGTCGCTTTTGCTAATGTTCGTTGGGTAAACTGGAAAGATTTCGCAATTCAACCATACAAATTTGGCCAACTTTCACAAGTTGTCGGACCTATTGTTGGGCGTCCAAATGGCTTTAACTTGGTTGAATATGCTGATGATCAATGGTCAGTGAATGCAGGTGTTGGTCGTAAGCTTAATGACAAATGGGCAGGTAACGTCTCTGTTGGTTGGGACTCTGGTGCTGGTAATCCTATAACGACATTAGGTCCAACAGAAGGTTACTGGAACGTAGGTGTAGGTGTTCAATATAGCCCTACTCCACAAACTTTCATTGCTGGTGGCGTAAAATATTTCTGGTTGGGTGATGCTAAAGCACAAACTGGCGCTCAAGCTGGTAGTGATCAATATGTTGCAGCGTTCTCTGACAACAACGCGATCGCTTATGGCTTAAAACTTGGTTATAAATTCTAAGCCTCAAACTAATTAATGTAAAAAAGGCGCTTAAAGCGCCTTTTTTATTGTCCATTCTTAAGCAGGAATATTGCGCTTCGAAACTGAACGAATTGCTTCTTTTAGTGCATCATAGCCATTGATTGCTGGAAATTGAGGGAACTCCGCAATCACGTTTGCAGGTGCATCAAATAAAAAGCCATGGTCAGCTTCACCCAGCATCGTTGTATCGTTATATGAGTCACCAGCGGCGATTACGCGGAAATTTAAACCATGAAGCGCTTTAACCGACTCACGTTTTTGATCAGGTTGGCGTAGTTTATAAGCCGTAATCATGCCGTCTTCATCTGTTTCTAATTTATGGCAGAAAATTGTTGGCCAACCTAATTGCTTCATTAAAGGATGAGCAAACTCATAAAAAGTATCAGACAAAATCACCAGTTGGAAATGATTGCTCACCCACTCAACAAACTCTTTAGCACCAGGTAGTGGTCCCATCTCGGCAATAACTTCTTGAATGTCATTTAAGCCTAAACCGTGTTGTTTTAAAATATTCAGACGCTGAGTCATTAAAACATCATAATCTGGAATATCACGAGTTGTTGCTTCTAGTTCTTTAATCCCTGTTTTTTTTGCGAAATTGATCCAGATTTCAGG
>JAITLL010000073.1 GCA_031277915.1 Acinetobacter sp. | reverse complement strand
GCAAATTGTTGTAAGTCAAATGTAGATTGTTCATCAACGACTTCAGCACTAAAGGTGTGGCCGTCACATACAATTTCTCGATAATGGATGGTTGTCATGATCTTGCTCCCTAATGAGATGAACGAGGTTCGAATGAAGCAAAGGCTTCTGCTAATTGCTGATATGCTTCTTTTTCTTTTTCAGAATGTGCAGGCGGGAATACAATATTTAAAATTAAATAAAGATGGCCTGGCGTTTTATTTGGTATCCCTTTGTCTTTTAAACGTAGCTGTTGTCCTTGTTTTACATTTTTAGGTAAATTGACGTGTAAAGGTCCCGCAGGAGTTTTCACTTCAATACTTTGACCTAATGCTGCCTCCCAAGGTGCTACATCTACAGTTAAATATACATCACTCCCTTCGACATGAACACGATCTGTATCTTTATATTGAATCTCGATATAAAGATCGCCGTTGGCACCACCATCGATGCCACTTTGTCCTTGGCCACTTAGGCGAATTTGTTGGCCTTCCTTCATGCCTTTCGGTATTTTTACCTGTAGGGTTTTACGTTGTACCTCGGGTTCACCATAAACATTCACGGTCGGGATTTGTAGCGTGATGTGTTGTGTTGATCCATGGTAAGCAATATCGAGATCGACCTCTATGCTGGCATGTTGATCTTCACCTCGGTAACTGCGTTGTTGTCTTTGATGTTGCTGCTGGCCACCACCAAATCCTGCACCAAAGCGACCAAATAAGTCTTCAAAACCGCTAAAGTCAGCTTGTTCACCGCCTGTAGAACCCTGACGATAAAAGCGTGCGCCATCGAATCCACCTTGAGCCGCTCCTTGATCAAAGCCATTAAAGCCTTGTGGATGGTCTAACATTTGGTCGTATTCAGCTTTTTTTTCTGCATGACTTAAGGTGTCGTAGGCCACGTTAATAGCCTGCATTTTTTCTTCGGCATCTTTTTCTTTACTGATATCGGGGTGATATTTACGAGCTAATTTCCGATATGCTTTTTTAATTTCATCAGCAGAGGCTTTTCGTGTAAGCCCTAGTTCTTCATAATAATTTTTGGCCATAATGTTTTATCACGATGGTGTTGTTTATTTCATTATGAAACAATTTTTAAGGCTTTCAATAAGCTAGATTGTATAAGAGTTGTTCTCTTACACAATATGGAAGTATGGTGAAAAGAGACATAGCTCGATTCGAGTTATGCCGTAAACTCTTTACATGAAAGTCTGATATAAACCGTATAGGGCAATAAGTAAAAGTAATAGGCCGCATACACCTAATATTTTAGGGTATAAATGGCTATTAGAAAGACGACGGAAAAATACATACACCAAAGATAGGGTTAAAAAATCTAAGACAATCCATGTCAGTGTAAGCAGGGTCAAACTGAAATTAAGATTCGGTGAAATTGAGACAAATTGAGGAAAAAAAGCCGAAAAGAAAATAATATCTTTAGGGTTTGAAATACCGACTAAAAAGCCTTTTTTAAAACCGCCATTTTGAGACGAAATGGTTTTTATTGCTTCAGGATGAGGTGCTTGAATGACTTCTTTTAGAATGCTCAAACCTAAATAGCCAATATAAAGACAGCCTAAAACCCGAATAATATTTAAATAGCTTTCATTAATGCCCAGTACACCTTTAAGAACGAGTACTGAAATAAAAATTAAAACCAGTGAGGCGAGGTTGGTACCAAAAATGGTTTCCAGTGCTTTTTTATAGCCGCCTTTAAGTCCAGCGCTTGCCACCAAAATCATGACTGGGCCAGGGGTCGCGATCATAATAATGACACTGAAAATAAAGAGAAAATAATCAAAATAATTCATGAAATATAAGCATCTTGTTTATTAGGCTATAAAGTAAACTCATATTAACTGATTTAAAATAAGATGTTGAAAATTATCATCAAAAACTGCAGGTAAATAAAAAGGCGGTATGACCGCCTTTTTATAAAGTGAGTAATTAACTCAAATGTTCACCAAATAAACCCAGTGCTTCTTCAGCAGTGAACTCATAACGAGTGTTACAGAACTGACAATCCATTTGAATTGGGTTCTGAGCTTCCAATGTTTCATGAACAGCATCAACACCAATTTGAAGTAATGCTTTAGCACAACGTTCTTTAGAGCAAGTACAGCCAAATTTTAAGTGTTCAACTTCTGGCAAGCGTACTTCTTCTTCGTTATAGAGACGATACAAAATCTCATTTGCTGAAAGCTCTGTTAGCTCTTCAGGCTTAAGCGTTTCAGTCAGCATAGTCAAACGTGGCCATAAGTCTTCATCAACCAGTTTTTGCTCTTCTTCATCATGACGAGGTAATAACTGAATGAGTAAACCACCAGAGCATTTAGCTGTACTTGCCAATACAATACGAGTTGGGATTTGTGCAGACAGGTCATAATACTGCATCAAACAACCAGCTAAATTGGTTTGGTCAAGAGGGACGATCCCTTGATAACGCTCACCATGCTCAGGCTCGATGTTAATAAATAAAATTGGATTAACCAAAGCACCAAGGATTGTACTGCTGTCAGTTGCTTCAACAAAACGTGGATCTGTTTCGTAGTCTGCTAAAGCACGAACTTCACCTAAGTGATTACATTCAGCCATAGCCCATTTGAAAGAGCCGCTAGCCTGGATTTGCAAGCTGATACGGCCTTTGATTTTTAATGTACTCGCAAGTAATGCGGTCGCGCTCAACATCTCGCCTAGCAGAATTTTAACTGCAGGCATGTAATCGCGTTGAGCTAAAATAGTTTGTAATGCTTCTTCTAGATGAACTACTTCACCGCGAACAGGAAAGTCCTCTATATAAAAGCGTTGGCGTAAATCAGACATAATATTCTCCAGGGCCCTAAGCAGATTATAACAACTTCGGTTTAATCAAGCTTAGGGAATGCAGCGAAGCTGCAAGCAGGACAACGGCAACTTTTGTACCGATTGTCGCAATCATTTAGGCAATGTGAATAAGTCCTTAATATAGCCATTTTGCGAAATCTCAAGTTATTCTTCATGATCTCGTGTAATGTCGATACGATTTGGTTGTAAATGACGCTTTAAGTCCACGTCATGTCTTGATGTTGCTTGCTGTGCGTCGCTTTCAAATAGATGCTCAAGTTCAGCTAAAGCATTGCGATGAGTTTCAAAAACCTTTTGTTCATCGGTATAAATGCTTTGCTGTTGTATGAGTAGTTTTTCATCATAATCGCGAAAGATTTCGATATTGTTATAAGCTTGTTCATCAGAAATACCGAGTTCGCGTAAAGCGCGATAAGCCATACCTAAAGATGATAAATAAGTTTCACGCCAAATATGTTCAACACCTAAATCTCTTAATAGATGTACATGGTGGCGGTCACGTGCACGAGCCAACAATTTTAAGTTTGGATAGTTCAGTCTAAGATGGCGTGCGACATTCATAGAGTCTTCGACATCATCGATGGCTAAAATAAATACTTTGGCTTTTTCAATACCCGCAGAGCGAAGTAAATCAGGCTGTGTGACATCACCATAATAGAGTTTGCCGCCGTATCTTCTAACGAAATCGACTTGATGAAGATTATTATCAATTGCCGTAAAGCCTAAATGTTGTAAGCGGGCAATACGCGCAATAATTTGTCCAAAGCGTCCAAAACCGGCAATGATAATCGGGTTTTCCTGCTGAGGAATTTCATCGTATTCAGGGGGGCGCTCTTTATTAAATAAAGGAATGATTTTAGTTGCCATAATCCAGTAAATCACTGGGGTGAGGACCATCGACAACGTCACAATAAGTGTAACAGGCTCTAATAAAGCGTCAGTTAAAATCTTTTCGCTTTTAGCAAGACTCAAAATGACAAAAGCAAATTCACCACCTTGAGCTAAACATGTTCCAAGTAGCAGGCTATTATTCCAGCTGTACTTTTTATAGCGGGCAATGGTAGTCAAGATGAGGGTTTTTATCACCAACAGACCGACCGCTCCACCAATAATGAGCCAAGGCATTTCAATGAGCAATGATAGTTGCGTGGTCATGCCAACAGTCATAAAGAACAAGCCCAGTAATAGTCCTTTAAATGGCGCAATACTTGCTTCAACTTCATGGCGGAATTCCGAGTCAGCTAAAAGTACGCCAGTAAGGAAAGCACCTAATGTGGTACTAATACCCAAAGTATCCATGAGTAATACAACAGCAAGGATAATAAATAATCCTACTGCTGTAATCAGCTCGGTTGCACCGCTTTTTGCCACAAAACGGAAAAATGGACGCATGACATAGCGACTAAACAGAAACAGGCCAGTAAATGTGGCAATAATAGCCGCAAAATAAGCGACACCGTGATGGGTGGATTCTGTTCCTGCCAACAGTGGAATGACTGCTAATAAAGGAATGGCTGCAATATCTTGGAACAGCAAAATTGAAAAAGATTGCTGACCATAGGTGGTATTAAGCTGTTGTTTTTCAGTGAGTAGTTGCAGAACAAAGGCAGTTGAAGATAACGCAAGTGCAAAGCCAATCACAAAGCTAGCAGCCAAGTGTTGTTGAAACAAGAAGAGTACGATGAGCATAAGAACGCCACCGCTAATAAGAACTTGTAGGTTCCCCATTACAAAAATGGAGTCGCGCATTTCCCATAAACGTTGTGGACGTAACTCTAGCCCAATCAGAAACATCAGTAAGATCACCCCAAACTCAGCCAATTCCATAATGGCTTCGGGGTCATGGGCAATATTTAAAACACTCGGGCCAAGAAGTATACCCGTAAATAAATAACCTAAAACTGTCGCAATCCCTAAGCGTTTACCCAAAGGGACTAAAATTAGAGAAGCTCCAAGAAAAATTGTTGCTTGCAGTAGGAATGACATTCATTGCCCCGAATGTATTGATTTTTTTTAAGTGTAAAGGGAAAAAGCATTCTTCACACTATGATATTCAAGTCATCTAACTAAATTCTTGTGGGTCAACATCAATTGATAGCCTGAGTTGATGTTGTCTTGGTGCATGGACCAATTGAGCCCACCATTGTCTTAAGTAAAAATGTAGACGAGCACGGTCGGCAGATAAAATCACCATATGCGCACGGTAGCGTCCGGCTTTACGTTCCATTGGTGCTGGAATGGGCCCCCAGATATCAACAATATCACCTGCAATTTGACGTAGTTGCTCGGCAGCTTCATTTAAAAAATGCAAGGTATAGTCACGATCTTTTGATTCTGCCCGTATCAGTACGGCATAGCGATAAGGTGGGAGCAATGCAACTTTACGTTCAGCCAACGTTTGTTTAGCGACCGCCCGATAATCCTTTTCGATAAGTGTGGTGAGTAAAGGATGATCGGGTCTTAAAGTTTGCAAATAAACATGGCCTTTGTGTTCTCCACGACCTGCACGGCCAGCCACTTGTACAATGAGTTGAGCAGTACGTTCAGGCGCTCGAATATCGACGCTGAGCAAACCTGCATCAATATCTAAAATGGCAACTAAAGTCACATGCGGAAAATGATGGCCTTTTGCCAACATTTGAGTGCCGAGCAAAATTGTTGGTTTGTTTTGATGAATACGATCATAAATTTTTTGCCAACTGCCCACACGACTGGTACTGTCACGATCGACCCGAATCACATCATGATCGGGGAATAATTCTTGTAAATGTTCTTCAACCTTGGCTGTTCCTGCACCTAAGGTTTTTAAACTCTTCTGCTGACACTCAGGGCAGTGATCGGGCAGGCGATGAACCGTGCCGCAGTGGTGACAATGTAAATAAGAATAAGGCTGAGTATGCAAAGTAAAATGCGCGTCGCAATGCGGGCAATTTGCTTGCCATCCACAGCTTTCACAAACCAGTACAGGTGCATAACCACGTCGGTTTAAAAAGATTAAAACCTGTTCTTTTCTTGCTAGGGTATTTTTAATCTGCTCGATTAAAGGCTGACTAATTCCATGCTGCTTTTTGACAATTTTAAGATCTATCAGATGCATTTTAGGTAAAAGCGCGTGGCCTGCACGTTGGTTAAGTTGCAGTGAAGTTAACTTACCAGTTTCCACCAAGTGGTAGCTGTCGATGCTTGGAGTCGCCGAGCCTAAAATAACAGGGCAGCTTTGTAAGTGGCCTCGGTACAGTGCGACATCACGCGCATGATAACGGAAGCCTTCCTGCTGTTTATAAGACAGGTCATGTTCTTCATCTAAAATGATGAGGCCTAAACGTGGCAGCGGTGTATAAATGGCTGAGCGAGTGCCTAAAATAATAGATGCTTTACCAGTTTGTGCCTGTTGCCATGCTTGTAAGCGTTTAGAGTCATTTAAGCCCGAATGCAGTAAAGCAATATCACAGTTAAAACGAGACTTAAAGCGCGAAATAGTTTGAGGGGTTAAACCAATTTCAGGTACTAACACCAGTACTTGCTTACCTTGTTTTAGCACCTCATGCATGATGTGCAGGTAAACTTCGGTTTTACCACTTCCTGTTAAGCCATCTAACAAGAAGGCCTGATACTGATGCTGTGCATGAATGACGTGCTGAGTTGCTTTCTTTTGGTCATCATTTAGCGTGAGTGGCATTTGTGCTAATTGCACAGGTGTTGGGCTAAAGTCATGCGGCTCAAGTGTACAGTCTATCAGCCCTTTCTTTTGCAGCGCTTTGAGTGTCGCGGTTTCTACACCACTTAAATTAAGAATATTTTCTGTTGTTCCTGCAGGATGTAACTTTAAAATCTGATAAGCATCTTGTTGCTTAATGGAACGCTTTAGCAGAGCTTCAACATTGTCACAAGGAATGATTTTCCATAAATGAAACAACACATCCATCGGTTTACCCTGGCGCAATAACGCGGGTAGGGCCGTTTGCATGACCTCACCAATTGGAAATTGGTAATATTGTGCTGACCATGTCAATAAATTTAAAACTTGTTCATCTAAAATAGGTTCATCATCTAAAAGTTCAGAAATGGCTTTAAGCTGAAAGTTGCCCGTAAACGGTTCTTGTGGGTCAACTTTTTCAGTCATGATACCAATCAGGTTCTGCCGTCCAAATGAAATAGCGACGCGTGAACCTACCTGAGCTCGTTCATATTGTGCTTTGGTGAGTGTATAGTCAAAAGTGTCGTACAGATGCACAGGTACGGCAACACGCACACGATAAACAATAGAATCAGGTTTTGGCGTTATGGTCATAGAGGCTCATTTCGTCAATTTTAAAAAACGGCGTAGCGTCGTGAAGAGGACTTGGGTATTCTACACAGGCTATAGAATGAATATGAATGATTGCGTAGCATAGATGCAACAGCAGCGACTATTATTTTTGGAAAATTAGAACATTATCATGCCTGCATATCAATTTACTGCTATTGATGCTTCAGGGAAGCAGCAAAAGGGGGTGCTTGAAGGAGACTCAGCACGTCAGATTCGCCAACAATTACGCGATAAAGCATGGACCCCTATTAGCGTCGATCCTGTTGAACAAAAAGATAAACATCAAAGCCAAGGATTGTTCCAAAAAAAGTTTAGCGCTTATGACTTGGCACTTATGACCAGACAACTGTCAGTTTTGGTTGCAGCAGCAATTCCATTAGAAGAAGCCTTGCGTGCCGTGAGCAAGCAAAGTGAAAAGGCCCATGTGCAAAATTTATTACTTTCAGTCCGCTCAAGAGTATTGGAAGGGCATTCGCTCGCGCAAGGTATGCAACAATCAGGACGATTCCCTGACCTTTATATTGCAACGGTTGCCGCAGGTGAGCGCTCGGGACATTTAGATCTGATTTTAGATCAGCTTTCAGATTACACCGAAAACCGCTTTGCCATGCAAAAGAAAGTTCAAGGTGCCATGATTTACCCCATCATTTTAATGCTGATGTCATTTGGTATTGTGATGGGGCTAATGACCTACGTCGTCCCAGAAATTGTAAAAACTTTTGATCAAAGCAAAGATGCATTGCCGTGGATTACAGTTGCTTTAATGAAAGCCAGTGATTTTATTCGCCATGCATGGGTGTTTATTATTATTTTTGCAGTTATAGGGATTGTGGCATTTGTTCGTTTTCTTAAAACAACCGCCGGACATTATGCTTTTGATCGCTTAACACTCAAATTGCCATTATTCGGTAAACTATCACGTGGTATTAATTCTGCACGCTTTGCTAGTACCTTATCTATTTTAACTCGTTCAGGTGTACCGTTAGTCGACGCTTTAAAAATTGGAGCGGCAGTTACCAATAACTGGGTCATACGCGATTCAATTGCTCATGCTGCTGAGCGTGTTACAGAAGGTGGAAGCTTGGGTACGCAATTGGAGCGTAGTGGTTATTTCCCACCAATGATGGTACAAATGATTCGAAGTGGAGAGGCATCTGGCGAGCTTGACCGAATGTTAGAACGTGCTTCGACCATGCAAGACCGTGAGGTTACGACATTTATTTCAACCTTATTGGCATTACTTGAACCGCTAATGCTAGTTTTAATGGCAAGCATTGTACTGGTTATTGTAATTGCGGTTATGCTGCCAATCGTAAATATGAACAATATGATTTAATAACTTTGATATCAGAGATAATGATGAAGATGGTCATGAAAAAAAACGAGCACGTTAGGGATGCTCAACAAACCTCAAATGTAGCTTTAGAAAATGCACAATCGTGCCATTCCGAGCATAGCTCTCCATCAGATGTTTGTTCCTCAAGCACAGTTTTCGGACTTGCGGCACGTTCGAGCCGTGCTCGAATGAAACGTGCCTCAGGTTTTACCCTTATTGAAGTCATGGTTGTTATTGTAATTTTAGGCGTGTTAGCTGCGTTGATCGTACCGAACGTCATGGGCCGTAGTGAAAAAGCTAAAATCGATACGACTCAAATTACATTGAAGGGTGTGGCAGGAGCTCTAGATCAGTACAAGCTTGATAATGGTCATTTCCCAACTATGCAAGAAGGTGGTTTAGATGCTCTCATTAACCAGCCTGCTACTGCAAAAAACTGGATGCCAGGTGGTTATGTGAAAGGTGGTTATCCTAAAGACAGCTGGAAAAATGATATCCAATATGTTGTACCAGGAAAAGATGGTCGTCCTTTTGATTTATATTCATTTGGTGCCGATGGTAAAGAAGGTGGTGAAGGTAACGATGCCGATATTTACTATCAACCTTAATTAAAAAGTAGAGAGATTATCGGTTCGTTAAAAATAAAATGATAATGCGAATTGATAATCTTTCTTAATCACAAAATTATAATAATGTATTGAAATTAAAATAATAAAGTTAATATTTGAATTTGAGATTTAAAATAAGAACTATTCCCATATTTAATAGTTACAAGAAAGTTAAAATATGTGGAAAATAAGGTATATATTTAAATAAAAGATTTGCATAATAAATAAAAAGCACTTTATTTAATGAATAGGAGAGAATAAATGAAAGCATTTCTCGTACTTGATGAACTAAATCAGTTTCATTGGGCGATGCTTAAGTCTGTCCTATTGATTTTAGCATTATTACCTATTGCTGAAGTTTCATTAAAGCTATGGTTGAGTACAGAAGGTAGTAGCCAAATCATGATTGGCTTCTTTGCATTAAGTATTGTGAGTGCATGGTTAATGGTGAGCTTTTTCACTGCATTAAAAGCGAGCGTATGGCAAGCTAAACAAATATCTTCTAAATATGAGCAATTACTTTTTAAAGCTTATCGCTATGTGCCTATGGTCTTTTTATCAAGCCTAGTTGCTTATTTATCTTTGCAATTATCAATCGCTTTTTAATGATATTTAAAACCAAATTTTCAGATAAAACGTAGATGCAGTATCTACGTTTTCTTTTTTTGTTTAAGCTGGCTCAACCAATCTTGTCGTGATTTTACGGACGATAGGTAAGACTAAAAGTAGTGTTGGAAAAGCAATTAGCCAAGAAATGGCCCATGCAGACATCCAGACATAAATTGAAAACTCTTCTAACCCTAAACATTCGTAATGTACTAATCATCGAAACCACAAAAGTCATAATGATCGACAGAAGAAAGGGTAAAACGATAGAGGTGTAGCGATTTGGAAGTTTTTTAAAACTAGACAAAGATTTTTAGTTTTGCATTTTAGGTTCCGTAAACCAACAAAGTGCCATTCAAAATATAAAAATTTTTTGAAAAAATAGCTCCACGTATTGTTGGAGGTATGTTGGTACATTGATTGACGTAAACGTTTACGGCTTTTTGATGAGCAGATTTAATTTAACACGAATTGAAAAAATGAAATGAAAAAGAGGGTATTTCTTTATTTGTACATATTATATGCTTCAATACGAAAATTTAAGAATATGAGAAATACGAAGTGGAACAGATCGAATGGAATGATTTTTCAAAAGTAGAGCTTCGAGTTGGTAAAATTCTTCAAGCTGAGGTTTTTGAAAAAGCGCGTAAACCTGCCTATATTTTACATGTAGATTTTGGTGAAGAATTGGGTGTGCGTAAATCGAGTGCTCAGATTACTAAACTTTATCAACCACAAGATTTGATTGGTAAGTTAGTCGTTGCTGTGGTGAATTTCCCTAAGAAACAAATAGGCCCTATTCAGTCAGAATGCTTAGTAACAGGCTTTCATAACGCCGATGGGGACGTTGCACTTTGTATCCCAGAGTTTGAAGTTCCTCTGGGTACAAAGCTATTATAATTTAGCGACGTGATTTAAAAGACACGTCAACTTTACGTGGACGATAAACCCAACCTAAAACCAGCAGTAGTACTGCAAATCCTAGAATTGGATAATCACCTAAACGGTTATAGAGAGTTTGACCTTGCATGGCTGGTAAATCGCCTCTCAAGACAAACTCTTTATCAATAGGTGCTTGTTCAGTAATATGACCATTTTGATCGATAAATGCAGTTACACCTGTATTCGTTGCACGAATAAACCAGCGGCCATTTTCCTTCGCACGCATTTGCACCATTTGTAAGTGTTGCCATGGGCCAGCTGTTCCAGTGAACCAAGCATCATTAGATACAGTCACTAAAAAGTCGCTGTCTTCTGCATTACGTCGTGTTAGGTTCGGATATGCCACTTCATAGCAAATTGCGGCTGCAAGTGCATGCCCTTTAATCATGAGTGGTTTCTGGTTGCTCTCACCACGTGAAAAACCGCTCATGCTAATGTCATTTTGCATAGCCGGTAGTACCCAAGAGAGCAAACCTGAAAGTGGAATATATTCACCAAACGGAACAAGACGCTGCTTTTTATAAAGACCGCTTGCATCGCTGCCAGAAGCCATAATGCTGTTGTAGTACAACGGGCTACCAGCTTGATGTGATTTCTCAACATCCCAGTAAGGAATACCAGTTACCCAAGCAGTATGAGTCTTTTTAGCTTGTGCATCCATTGCATCCAAAAACGATTCGATATCGGTTTGGAAGAGCGGAATTGAAGACTCAGGCCATACAATTAGGTCACGGCCCCATTCAGGTTGAGTTAAGCCTGCATAAATTTCTAATGTTCTGACTTGGTATTCAGTCAGCCATTTTAAATCTTGGGGAATATTGCCTTGAATGAGAGAAACGCTAAGTGGTTTAGCAGCTTTAGGTTGTACAAACTGAATATAGGATGCTCCCCATGCACCTAAAACTAATAGGGCAGCAGGAATAACCCAGAAAATACGCTTACGTAGAACTTCAACTAAAGCACATGCTAATACAATGACCACGAAAGAAATTGCATAAATACCAAATAGTGGCGCGTAATTATCAAGTAAACGTTCGGTAAAAGCATAACCCACAAATAGCCACGGGAAGCCTGTAAATACCCAAGTTTTAGCCCACTCGAAAATTATCCAGAGTGGTGCAAACGTTAGTGGTGTTTCGGGGAAGAAACGTCGATAAACCCAAGTCTGAAATGCTGTAAATAAGCCCATAACAAGAGCCATCACAGCAATCATACACACGCTTAAAAAAGCATTGGTGTCGCCGTAGACATGGATAGAGGTATAGAGCCAGAAAGCACCTACAAACCATAAACCAAAGCCATAACTCCAGCCAATTGCAAATGCTTGTTTAGCTGAGCGTTTATGCAATGTTGCATAAAGTAGGGCAGGAGACAAAATTGCCAACCACCACCAATAATAAGGTGCCAGTGCAAAACTGAACACGGCACCTGAAAATAAAGCAATGAGCAAGGGAAAAATAAAAGGAAGCTGTTTTTGTTGTTGCGAAGAATCTAACAGCTTTTCAAAGTATGCTCTCATTGACGTACAGCTCGAATCAGATGAATAGTGCGGGCATCTGCTTCAACAATCGTAAATAACCATTTTTCAAGCTCAACAGTCTGACCTTGTAAATCACTGACTAAACCAATTTCTTGAAGCAATAAACCGCCGACAGTTTCTACTTCATCGTCAGAAAAATCAGCATCTAAAACAGTGTTGAAATGTTCAATTGGTGTAAGTGCTTGTACCATCCATGCATTTGCTACACTATGGTCGTTGTCTGGAACAATATACTGTGCATCTTCATCAGCAGTATCGTGTTCGTCTTCAATCTCACCAACGATCTCTTCAAGAATATCTTCAAGCGTGACAATACCTGCCGTTGAACCATATTCATCAATGACAATCGCAATATGGGTCTGAGTATGTTTGAGCATACGTAGAACTTGATCTGAGCGCGCACTTTCAGGCACAAATAGTGGCTGGCGCATAAGAGAACGAATATCTACTTTGGTATTCGGTTCCGTCAAAAATGGAAGTAAATCTTTTGCCAGCAAAATACCGACAACATTATCAGGTTGGTCCGCTGAGAAAACTGGAAAACGTGAGTGAGCAGACTCAACTAATACATGAAGAATATCGAGTAACTGATCATCTTCTTGCATACTGATCATTGCTGTTCGTGGTGTCATGACTTCACGAATTTTTGTAGCTGGAAGGTCAAGAACACCTTCAAGCATGGCAACAGTATCAGGTTCTAAAAAACGACGTGAATTTTGGACTAGTTTTAATAATTCATCTCGGGTTTCGGGCGCTGTACCTAACCACTTTCG
>JAITLL010000047.1 GCA_031277915.1 Acinetobacter sp. | reverse complement strand
CTTTTAATTGAGTTTTAATGTTTTGATCTAACATCTGTTTTTACTCCAATGCATCCAAATTCTTTCAATAGATGCATAGTACGTTAAAACACAAAATAGGTGAAACAGTATGTTTTTATAGATTTGATCGGTTTTTTAGATTTAATTATTATTCACTTCAATCAAAAAAAGCCAACCTGAACTCATCCAGCGCAGGTTGGCAAACTGGTTAAACTAGAGTAACACGACACCAAATACTGCCCCAGCAATCAAGACATGCAAGGGATGAACCTTTTTAATTAAAGATAATAAAGTTGCAATGACTACCATAATGACAAGTAAAGTATTTATTGCGGCCGCCTCAGAAATGATCCACGCACTGGCAAGCACCGTTCCAACTGTGACAGGTTGTAAAGCAAGCTGTAAAACACGGCGCCATTTCTTATCTTTAAATTTTGACCAGCCTCTCATTACAAACACAGTAATAATTGATGAAGGTAAAAATTTAGCAGTAGACGTTACCAGTAGACCTGACAACCCTGCTACATGCCATCCTACCAACGGTACAATCATCATGTTTGGGCCAGGCGCTGCTTGAGCCATGGCAAATAATGCACTAAATTCTTGTGCCGTCATCCAGTGATGAATATCAACTACTTGACGTTGCATTTCCGGCAAAACTGTATTGCCGCCACCAAATGCAATAAGAGACAACTGAGTAAAAATGATGGCTAAAGTAAGTAGAACTGCACCCATTACACACGTCTCCAAATGATAGTTGAATAAAGTGCTAACAAAATCAGCATGGTTACAAGCAAGGGGATTTTTAGAAAAGCAATACTGACAATTGCTGCTACAACGACACACATCGCTATTGGGTTTCGTAATAAAGGCTTGAGCATTTTCAAACCTGTTGCAACCAGCAGTCCCGCTGCTGCTACTGCCAACCCTTCGAAAAGATGCTTCACCATGAGGTTGTCTTGGAACTGCTCATAGACATAATGTAAAAGTACAACAATTACTGTAGGCGCAAAGATTAGACCAAGCAGCGAACTCACCGCTCCACGGGCACCACGGAACTCCATACCAATCGCAACAGATAAATTAATGATATTGCCGCCCGGTAAAAATTGACACAGACCAAGTAATTCAGTGAATTTTTTAGGACTTAGCCACTGCCTCTGTTCTACAATAACTTTGCGCGCTAAAGGCAGCACACCACCAAATCCAATTAAACCTAATGTTAAAAAACCTAAAAATAACTCAGTGCAGGTCGGTACGGTTTCCTTCTGCATAGTAATCTCAACATGGTTCATTTCGTTACTTTTCACTTTATCTGACCAAGAAAGAATGATACTTTTATGGCATATCTACAAATGCTTTTATTTTCATTAACCATACCCTAAAGGTATTTCTGTGCTCGATTTACATAAGCTTCATGCCTTTGTGGTAGTAGTTGAGGAAAGAAACATTACTCATGCGGCAAATCGATTATTTATTCAACAGCCGCCATTAACACGTTTACTCAAAAAACTTGAAGAAGAGCTCGGTGCCCAATTACTTATTCGCCAGCCTCGTGGAATTGAACCGACTGAGGCAGGTTTAGCCTTATTTAAAGAAGCACAAATTTTATTAGAGCATGCCAGACATATTCCAAAATTAGTCCAAGACGTTAGCCAAGGTAAAACTGGACAACTCAATATTGGCTTTACAAGTTCCGCTGGCCTACATCCGCTTATTTCCTTAGTATTACGTTCATATCGGGAAATATATCCTGCGGTACAAACAAAACTTGAGGAAGCAGGCAGCCAAAAGCAACTAGATTGGCTCATTTCGGAAAAACTTGATATTGCTTTTCTAAGAGCACCAATTAGTCGTGATATTGGATTAAAGCATCTTCATATATTAGATGAGTCAATGGTAGTGGCATTGCCTATAGGTCATCCACTTACACAAAAAGAGAAAATTAGTTTAAGTGACTTGTCTGATGAAAATTTTGTTTTATACCGTCGTTCTTCAGGACAAGGTTTATATGACAATATTTTGTATAGCTGCTATCAGGCAGGTTTTAGTCCGCGCATTGTTCAGGAAGCACCTCGACCTACCGCAACCTTAAATTTAGTTGCTGCTGGAATTGGTATAACAATTGTGCCAGCCTCAATGCATAATTTTTGGGACCATGAAATTGTATATCGCGAGTTTGATGATTCTATAAAACTGAATGCTCCTATTTACTTAATTACACGAGAAAATGAAAACTCGGCTAAAGTTTCAAACTTCATTGAACTACTACAAAAACTATTACCCACAATGACTTGAGCATAAAAAGTGCCTGTCTAAAGGCACTTTAATAAAATATTGATCAAATAAATTTTGTTATATTTCTTAAGCGTAATACTTTTTCTTTAACCAAAGCGAAACCGAAACCAATGAAATCAGCACAGGTACTTCAACTAATGGTCCTATTACTGTAGTAAATGCCACAGGTGATGCTAAACCAAAAGTTGCAATCGCAACAGCTAAAGCCAACTCAAAGTTATTACCTGCCGCGGTAAATGAAATTGCCGCTGTTTGAGGATAGTTATTCCCCAGCCGTTTACTCATAAAAAAACTGATAAAGAACATCACCACAAAGTAAATCGTAAGTGGAATCGCAATACGTAATACATCTAACGGTAAGCTCACCACATCGCCACCTTTTAGGCTAAACATAGCAACAATCGTGAATAGCAAAGCAATCAGACTGATTGGACTGATCTTTGGTAAAAATTTAGTTTGATACCAAGCTAACCCTTTTGATTTAACTAAAACCAAACGAGTTAGAAATCCCATTAAAAATGGAATACCTAAATACACCAAAACAGCATGTGTGATGGTCCAAAAATCAACATTAATAACCTGCCCTGCCACACCAAAAAATGGCGGCAAAAAGGTCAAGAATAACCATGCATAAGTACTAAAGAACAAAATTTGGAAAATACTGTTAAAGGCAACCAACGCTGCAACATATTGATTATCGCCACAAGCAAGACCATTCCAGACCAATACCATTGCAATACAACGTGCTAAGCCAATTAAAATGAGGCCCGTCATATACTCTGGGTAGCTATGCAAAAAAACAATCGCAAGGATAAACATTAAAACTGGAGCAATAATCCAGTTTTGTACCAACGATAAAGTTAAGGTTTTCTTATCTTTAAATACTTCTGGTAGCGCAGCGTAATCAACCTTTGCTAAAGGTGGATACATCATCAAAATTAAGCCAATTGCGATTGGAATATTAACGTTATCTACACTTAATTCATTTAAAGATACAGATGCCTGAGGAAAGAAAACTCCAATGGATAAACCTAAAGCCATTGCTATAAAAATCCATAGCGTCAGGTTTCGATCTAAAAAGGAAAGCCCTTGTTTGGTCATGTTCTACTCGAAGAAAGAATTGATTAATTTTGCTCAATACACACAAATGACTCATGTACTTATGCTAAGAAAATCCGAATTTTTAAGACAGAAATCTAGGAAGATTAATCACAGCACGTTGTAGTGATGAAAGGCTGATCTTGTTGCTTTACTTTTGTCTTACTCTCATCATTTTCTATCACCTTTAAAATATCTAAAGCCCATAGAGGCAAATCAGGATTTAAGCTGTAATAGACCCACTGTCCTTTTCTTTCATCCAGCAATACGCCATGAGTTCTTAATAAGGCTAAGTGCCTAGAGATTTTCGGTTGGCTCAACTCAAGCTGTTCTGTTAGCTCACAAACACAAATATTTTGTTTATTTAGAACTAATTTAAGAATGTTTAACCGAGTTTGGTCAGATAGACATTTAAAGAAATCGACTTGGTTGATCATATCTTCAACAGAATATATTCGTTATTGCAAATATACGGATATCCATATATAAATGCAATATCTTAATTTGATAATAAATTTGCCATGACTGAACTAGTGAAGATCTACCATAACCCTGCTTGCGGAACGTCACGCAATACCTTGGCACTCATTCGTCATGCTGGGTTTGAACCTCTCGTTATTGAATATTTACAAACACCACCAAGTAAAGAGGAACTGATTCAACTCATTAAAGATTCAAATTTAACTGTACGTGAAGCCATTCGTAAAAATGTTGATCCATATAAAGACTTAAAGTTAGAACAAGACCGTTGGACAGACGAGCAGTTAATTGATTTTATGGTGCAATACCCAATTTTAATTAATCGCCCATTCGTGGTTACACCAAAAGGTGCACGGCTTTGCCGCCCTTCTGAAATTGTTTTAGATATTTTAGATTCAGAAAACTTAGGCTATTTTGCAAAAGAAGATGGTGAAGTGATCATTGATGAACAGGGTCATCGTATAAAGTAATTGAAGATACTTATTAATATAAAAAGCTAAATGGTATGGAACCATTTAGCTTTTTTGAGTGAAACTGGTTAAAAATAGGACTTAATAAAAGGAAGAAGCTGCTCTCCTACCACCATGCCTAATAAACCGACTAACGCAACAAGAGGTGGAGCTGGTGACTTAACATTTAAAACGTAATACAAGACACCAACGAGTAACCCTACAGCCAAAGATAACAAGTACATTTTCATCGTACATACCTTAGGGAAGCAAGCCATCTAACGAAGCAGGTTCCCATACTGTTTTTATTTAAAATGCAAAACAAGAACACCCTAGTGCACCCCAGAAAGATTTTTTATCTTTATCATTTACAGGAACATCAAGCATCCATGAGTGGCTATGTCCATGCATGCCACAACTGCTGGCACATTCACACAAAGCACTTTGCGACTGTAATGACTGATTAGAAGGTGCATTACGATTTTCAGATAAACGCCACTGTCCACCAAAGCGTTTTACTGGCGACCATGTTGGAGATGCTGGTGGTAACGGTGGATCATCCTGCTTGAATTCTGCCCCTGCATATACCACTTTTCCACCTAAAACAGTGAGTACAGACTCAATCCATTGGATATCTTCTGCTTCCACTTTGAAGTAGTCATCAGACAGTACAACCAAGTCGGCAAGTTCCCCTGCTGTTAATGAACCTTTGACATCTTTTTCACCTGAAAACCATGCAGAACCCTTGGTCCAGAGATTGAGTGCAGTTTGACGATCTAACAGATTCTTTTCATCATACAAAGGTAAACCACCAACTGTTTTACCAGTACTTAGCCAGTACAAACACACCCAAGGGTTATAGGATGCAACACGAGTCGCATCTGTCCCCGCACCTACAGGAACACCAAGTTCTAACATTTTCTTAACAGGTGGCGTTGCCTGAGCAGCTTCAGCGCCATAGCGTTTTACGAAAATTTCGCCTTGATATGCCATACGGTGTTGAATGGCAATACCACCACCCAATGCACCAATACGCTCAATATTACGCTCAGATACCGTTTCAGCATGGTCAATAATAAATCGGGTCGCAAATGGCTGTTTGGCATTTACTTTCTCAAATACATTGAGCAAACGATTAATACTTTCATCATAAGTTGCATGAATACGGAATGGCCATTTCTTTTCAGCCAAATGTTCTACAATGGCTTCAAGTTCACCTTCCATTTTTTCTGGTAAATCTGGACGTGGCTCATAGAAATCTTCGAAGTCACCCGCCGACCAAGTCAGGTTCTCACCTGCTCCATTCATTCTAAATAATGCATCACCATCGCCCGGAAATGTCATTTCTGTCCAGCGGCGATAATCATCAAGCTCTTGGCCTGCCTTTTGAGCAAATAGATTATAAGCAATTCGAACTGTCATTTGATTTTGATCATGTAATTGCTTAATTACATCATAATCTTCAGGATAGTTTTGTCCGCCGCCACCTGCATCAATTGCAGAAGTAATGCCTAATCGGTTCAACTCACGCATGAAGTGACGAGTTGAATTGACTTGATCTTCAACTGGCAATTTCGGTGCTTTACCTAAAGTCGAATATAAAATCATAGCGGATGGAGTTGCGAGCAACAGACCAGTTGGTTCACCCTTTTCATCTCGTACAATCTTGCCACCTGGTGGGTCCGGTGTGTCTTTATTAAAGCCTAATACATCAAGTGCAGCTCGGTTGAGCATAGCACTGGCATATAAATGTAAAACAAATACTGGAGTATCTGGCGCAGCTTTATTAATTTCTTCTAAAGTCGGTAAACGCTTTTCGGCAAACTGGAACTCAGTCCAACCACCCACGACACGAACCCATTGTGGAGCTGGCGTATTATCTGCTTGCTCTTTAAGTAAGCGCAGTGCATCAGCAACCGATGGCACACCTTCCCAGCGCAGCTCCATATTGTAATTTAGGCCACCACGAATAATATGCAGATGGCTGTCATTTAGACCCGGTATAACGCGACGACCATTTAAGTCTACAACTTTGCTGGTTGCTGCTGCCAGCTTCATGATTTCATCATTTGTGCCAGTACGTACGACTTTACCATCTGCAATCGCAATTGCTTGTACTTCTGGATTTTTAGGATCTAGGGTGGTGATTTTACCATTTATGAATATGAGGTTTATTTCGGTCATTCTGAACTCCATTCTTGTGAATTATCGTTCTAAAAAATAAAGGCATATCTGTATTAATATCACTTAAATATTGAATACTAGACATGCCTTTACCTAAATCAGTGCTATTTTATTTTGCAGGAACTGGCGCAAGTACTTCGTGTTTTGATGTTGTACGTTCAGGTGCCTTATGTACCATCGTATAAGCATAGTCCACACCCATACCGTAAGCACCAGAGTGCTCGCGTACAATTGCCATAACTGCATCATACGTATCACGATGTGCCCAATCGCGTTGCCATTCGAGTAACACTTGTTGCCAAGTTACCGGAATAACACCTGCTTGAATCATACGCTGCATAGAATAATCGTGCGCTTCTTTCGATGTACCGCCTGAAGCATCTGCAACCATATAAATTTCATAATCACCTTCAAGCATGGCACCAAAAGCAAAGGTGTTATTACACACTTCAGTCCACAAACCTGAAACAATCACTTTTTTGCGATTATTTTTTGCAAGCGAATCACGTACTTTTTGGTCATCCCATGAATTCATTGAAGTACGCTCTAGTAACGGAGCATCTGGAAATACATCTAAAAGTTCTGGATAGGTATGTCCAGAGAAGCTTTCTGTTTCAACCGTAGTAATCGTGACAGGAATATTGAATGTTTTTGCAGCTTTAGCCAAACCAACAGTATTATTTTTTAATACCTGACGATCGATTGACTGTACCCCAAAAGCCATTTGTGGCTGATGATCAATAAAAATAACCTGACAATTCGTTGGTGATAGTTGTTCTAAAAGTGATTTATGCATGGGGGAACTCCATTATTCCTTATAAATAAGGCGATTAAAATTGCCTTGTGGTTATTATCAAAACAGATAAAAATGTAAAAACATAGACAATAAATTAACGTGAATCTGTATTCTGTATAGATACAATAAAAACAATGATTGCTTTTTAATTTTTATAGTTTAATCATGAATATATATTTTTTAAGTTTCTTTTATACATGGACCGATTAGATTGTATTTCAACGTTTGTAAGTGTCGTAGAACATGGAAATTTTAGTAGTGCTGCCAGAGCTCTCGATATCTCTCGGGACTTGGTTGCCAAACGAGTTTGCTACTTAGAAAATGACCTAAAAACTACACTTTTAAATAGAACAACTAGGCAAATGAATCTTACGACGTGTGGTGAAAAATTTTATCAGCATTGTAAAGTTATATTGAGTGAGTTTGAATGGGCAACCTATGAGATTAGTTATAATCAGCAATACCCAGAAGGTGAACTCAAATTAAATACGCCTATGTCATTTAGTAATATTTTTCTTCAAAATATTATTTCTGATTTTATTGGGAAATATCCAAATATCAAAATTGATTTATTTATGACAGATCAATTATTAGATATGAATCAACACAAGTTTGATCTGACCATACGTTTAGATGGGTCTGCACCTAGCTTAGCAAATAGTAAAATTTTAAATACCTATCAACGTTACTTATATGCAACCCCCGAATACTTCAAAAAAGAAGGTTTACCTACCTCTTTAGAAGAGCTCAAAGATCATAAATTTTTAGTGTATTATCAAGATAACCGACATAAGAAGTTGATTTTTCAAAAAGATCAAAAAGAAGTATCTTTTAATTGTTTCCCTGTAATGACCTGTAATAATGGCGAATTATTATTAGATATGTGCTTAAAACATCACGGGATTGTATTTCTTCCTGAATTTATTGCAGAGCCTTACTACAAAGAAGGTAAATTGCAGAAGTGCTTGGAAGACTACACCAGTCAGTCCCTTTACTTATATGTGACATGGCCAAACCGTAAGATCCTCTCAAAAAAGGTTAAACTATTTATTGAGTTTTTGTCTAAGCACATCGCATCTATTACATAAATGCTCGTTTCAATTCCAACTCAAAACCCTGCGTTGGAATTGAAATTAATAGTAATTAAAAGAACTAAGCTTCGGCTAACTCAGGCAGTTGTTCGTTTTTATAAAATGGCACATCACCATTAATGGTTGCACGGTGCATGATACGATGGGCATCGCCATAATCAAATAATGCTTTATGTTGTGTGCAACGGTTATCCCAAATCGCGACATCACCATCTTGCCACTTCCAACGCAAATGAAACTGCTCTTGGGTCGCATGTTCAAACAAGAAATTAAGTAATTGCTCGCTTTCTTGTTCAGGTAACTCATTAATTCGAGTGGTAAAACCCTCACTTATAAACAACAAAGGCTCACCTGTAACTGGATGGGTACGCACCACGGGGTGAACCACTGGCGGGTTACGCTTAAATGTTTGCAAAAGCTTTTCACGCTCTTCTGCGTTATGAGCAAAACGTTCAAGTGGAAAAGACTTACGAATGTCGTGTGTTGCAGTTAAGCCACGTAATTTTTGCTGTAGCTCGAGCGGAAGTCCTTTAAAAGCTGCTATGTTGCTCGACCACAACGTATCGCCGCCTACAGGTGGAATTTTAATGGCTTGTAAAACACAACCCAATGGTGGAGTTTGACTAAAAGTCACATCTGTGTGCCAAAGCTCATTGTCGCGTAAATCTTGTTTCCAACTGTCGAGTACCATCACTTCAGGCACATCTTCAATTGAGGGATAAATCGGGTGCACATGTAAGGTACCGAAACTACGTGCCAAGTCTGCTTGTGCTTGCGGCGCTAATTGTTGCTTTCGAAAAAAAATAACCTGATGATCAAGCAAAGCCTGCTGGATTTGTTGCGTTGTCTGTTCATTTAACGCATTCAAATCAATATCGTGAATAATTGCGCCAATGGTAGGCTTGATCACTTCAATATTTAAATTTGCTACGACTGTATTCATCTTCTTTACTACAACTGCTGACCATACCAAGGAGAAAACTGTTTTTGTAACCAACGTAAAAACAGCTCAAAACTAACTGCGACAATCGCAATCACAATAATGCCTAGAATCACCGTATCGGTAATTAAGAACTGCGCTGCCGATTGCACCATAAAACCAATACCGCGGTCTGCTGCAACCAATTCTGCTGCAACTAATGTTGACCAGCCCACCCCTAAACCAATACGGATACCAGTAATAATATGAGGTAACGCCGTCGGCAAAATGACATGCCAAAATACTTGTGACTGACTTGCTCCTAGCGACAATGCTGCACGTTCACGATTAAGCTGATGGCTTAATACACCATGTGCACTACTAATAATGACAGGCGCCAAAATCGAGAAGAAAATCAAAAGCACTTTTGTGGTTTCGCCAATACCGAACCAAATCACCAGTAATGGCAAATAAGCTAACGGTGGGATTGGACGTAATAATTCAACCAAAGGATCTAGAACAGCACGAACCCATTTGTTCAGGCCCATCCATAAACCCAGTGGAACACCAATCACTACAGCAGCAATCAAAGCTAAAAATACTCGAGAGATACTAGCGGCCAAGTGTTGCCACAAAGTTGCTTTCATAAAGCCTTCTTGGCTGACCGATATAAATTTTTGCCAGACTGCCTGTGGGCTTGGTAAAAATAGCTCAGGTACAACATGCAAAGCAGTAATGAGGAACCAGAGTGCAACCACACTTCCCACACTAATTATGCTAACTGCCAAAGTGCGATGCTTCTCAAAAAATGACGATAAAAATGAAGCTTTTTCTGTTTGCACATCTGGCTTAAGTTTCAACTCTGCTTTGTCATAATCATAGACGTTATCTTTAGTACTCATGTGGTTAACGCCTCCTTACCGCTTTCTTTTTGTGCCCTTAAACTTTCAAATAGCTGTTCTCTGAGCTGAATAAATTGAGAGCCTGATTTAATTGAGCGAATAGACTCACCCTGACGATATCGATTAGCAAAATCGAGATGTAGAGTTTCTACAATTTTTCCTGGATGCGCTGTCATCAGAACTAACTGATTACTGAGCAACAATGCTTCTTCGATGTCATGCGTAATTAAAAAGAAGCTTTTATTTTGTTGAATCCATAAATCGAGTACTAACTGCTGCATGTTTTCACGAGTAAAGGCATCTAATGCAGCAAAAGGTTCATCTAATAAAATAAACGGCGCGTGACTAATCAAAGCTCTGGCAATACCAACACGTTGTTTCATACCACCTGAAAGTTCCCAAATATTGGCTTTTTCAACGTGACTTAAACCTACAATTTTTAAAATTGCGTTCACTTGTGCTTCAATCTCTGCGTGCTTTAAACCTTTTAACTGCAAAGCGAAGCCAACATTATCTGCAACATTCAACCAAGGAAGCAGTGCATGATCCTGAAATACCACAGCGCGGGTTACATCTGGTCCATTTACCACTTCATGATTTACAAGCACATCACCTGAACTCGGCTTTTGAAACCCTGCCAAGATATTAAGCAAAGTTGTTTTGCCACAACCTGACTCGCCCAAAATGACGGTTAAAGAACCTTCTTCAATCGTTAGGTTAATGTCTTGTAAAACTGGCTTTTGCTGTTTAGGAAAAGTCAGATGAATATGTTTGGCTTCTAGTACACTCATGACAACTCCTTAAGGCTGCAAAAATGAAGAATTCACATTGCCTTTATAATCGGCTTTCAGTTGATCGACCTTGCCCTGACCTTTTAAGAACTTGGCTGTATCAAAAATATTTTGCGCAAATTCACCATCTAGAGTTTGTTTTTGCTGAGCATGGTCAAGGTAAATGTTTCCACTTAATAAAAGTGGGATATCTTTTGCATCAGAACCTGTGAGCTGCGCAATTTTTTGCACATTATCGGCATCTTTAACGTAAGCGGCTGGGTTTTGGTTATATTTTTCAAGCTGCTCAAGCGTAGTTTGGACAAAAGCTTTTAAGAAATCAGGATTTTTCTCGGCAAAGTCTTTACGTACCACCCATAAGTCATAAGTTGGAGCGCCCCATTCACCCACTTGTTTTGAGTCGGTTAAAACCGTACCAGATGCTTTGGCTTTACTTAAAGCAGGTTCCCAAACATAGGCAGCATCAATATCACCACGTTCCCAAGCAGCTGAAATTTCAGGTGGACGCAGGTTAATAATTTTGACTTTGTCTTCTGGAATGTTCCAATGTGTAAGTGCAGACAAAAGACTGTAATGCGTGGTTGAAACAAACGGTACAGCAATGGTTTTGCCAATTAAATCTTGAGGAGTTTTAATGCCTGATTTATTACTTACCACTAATGCTTCAGATCCACCAAGTTTTGATGTAATTAAGAAGACTTCAATCGGTAAATCACGGCTTGCCGCAGCAGCAAGTGGACTTGAACCAATATTGCCAAGTATGACATCGCCTGAAGCAAGTGCGTTGACAACATCTGAACCCGCATCAAATTTTTTCCATTGAATGTTACGTTGACTATGTTTTTCATATTCCCCATTGGCCTGCGCAACTTTGCTTGGGTCAACCCCTGTTTGGTAGGCAATTACGACAGGTTTGCTGTCGCGAACTGAAGCACTTGTATTATTGTCTTTCTTATTTTGCCATACGATAAATGCAACAATTGCGACTACCACAATTGCCGTGATAATCAACGGTTTGGTCTTCGTGCTCATAACTTCATGATCTTTCAATAATATAAGCTCATGGTATGCAGCCAGCTTTATAATGAAAAATAAAAAAATATGAGTTGCTTATCTATTTTTTATAAATAACTTTTCCTTATAAGTTTTTATCTTTTGGTAAAAAGCAAATTTCAAACAAACTTACAGGCTAGCCATAAAATTTAAATACTTATATATCAATAATTAAAAAGGATATTCAAAAAACACATAATGAGACATGAAACAAAAAAGCTTTTGTTATTTTTGCTTATTACTTCTAACTCTAAAAAGAAAGGCCAACAAATGTTGGCCTTTCTTTTTATCTAGATATCTACTTTTACTCTAGTCGATTACTGGTGAATTATTGAGAGGAAGTTCTGTTTTATCTTCATCTATAACATCGACATCTTGGGCGGTAGGCTCAAACTTAATCAGTAGTCCAATCACAATTAAAGGAATAAACGCAAAGATAGAAATAATCAGGTAAACATCGGTTTTATATCCCGCCATCCAGATCGGTAAAACAAACAAAGCAATTGCTTGAGCAACACCCGTTACTGCACGGTTAAAGCCGACCCCAACGCCACGAATTGAAGCTGGATAAGCCATAGTTGGATAAACCATCATTTGTGCCCCAGGCCCAAAGCCTTCGGCAAAAAGCCATAAACCTAGCATTCCAATTGCGGTGTAGAGTAGAAAGCTATTACCGGGTTCACCAATGAATGCCAAAGCAATGAGGGCTATAAACTGGAGTAAAAAGCCTGTAAGCAACACATGACGAGATTTAAATCTGCTAGCAACAAATACGCCCAACAGCCCGCCCGTGAATGCAAACAATAAATTAAGCCCGAGTGTTGTAGTAATTGTCGTCAAGACATCGGTATGGAAGAAACGCGTTAAAATAGAAGGTAAAAAGAAGGCTATGGTCGTGTACTGAAATGCCACCGAAATGTGAATCACAATTGCCACAATCGTTCTTGGCAAATAGGTTTTATTAAATAAAACTGCAAAACCCTCGCGCTTTTTCTTTTCAGCAGTTCTTTCGACTTTTTCAACTGTAGCAACTGCATTAATTGCATAGGATTCTTGTAGAACTTTAGCAGCGCCTTTTAAATCGCCTTGATTTGCAAGCCAAATGGGTGACTCAGTTAAATATTTACCACGAATAAAAATAATGAGTAACGCTGGCACTGCTCCGAAAATTAAAGATGCTCGCCATAACCAGTTGCTATGCTCAGGGGGTAAAAGAAAGTAAAGCGCCAAAACCAAACCAAAACACACCGAAGAAGCGGCATACCACATTGGGCACCATGCTGCTAAACGCGCTGCTTTGTTGCTACTACCGTTAAATTTAGAAAACTCAGATAAGTATGACATTGCCACAGGCAAATCAATACCGACACTAATCCCCATAATAAATCTGGCTAAAATCAAAACCCAGACATTGGGTGCAAAGCCTGCGACAATTGCAGCAATGACAAAGAGCACCATGTCTGCCATAAAAACCCGATAACGGCCAATTTTATCTGTCAGCCAACCACCAATCAGGTTACCAACAATGGTTCCGCAGACAATTGCTGAAGCCACCACACCAGTCATGACAGGACTTAAAGAAAACTCTGAGATAACTTGCTCAATACCAAAGGACAGCGTTGTTAAATCATAGGCATCAATAAATACGCCAATTAGTGCCAACCAAATAACTTTATTCGATTTCCCCTTCCCTGCAAATTTGGAAATTAATTGTGAAACATCATCGGGAGATTTAATTTCATAACGGTGGTTATGATCGAGTTCTTGTGTGCTCACTTAATAATTCCTGAATTTTAATAACAGGAACAAAGTAATGATTATTCACATAATACAAAAATAAATTAATCTGATGTTTTAATCTCAATTATAGAATTATCTTTTCATTATTTACTCAGTAGTAAAACCGATATAAAAAGACAAAATAAAAGCTGGTATTTAACCAGCTTTTATTTAAAGGCTTTGCAAAATATTAACTTGCCTCAGCAAGTTTTAACTCTTTTAGATTACGATATTTTGCACCGCGGTGATTTTCAGGCAAATATGGCCCAGCACCAAATAATTTTTCTCTTAATGTTCCATGTGCATACGAGGTTTGATATACCCCTCGTTTTTGCAACTCTGGCACAATAAACTCGACCACATCGGCAAAGGTTTGATGCGCCAAAATGTAGGCCAAGTTAAAGCCATCGACATCGGTATCTTCAACCCATTGCTGTAAAGCATCTGAAACAGTTTCTGCCGAACCCACTAACACAGGTCCATTACCACCTAAGCTGTTCCAGTTTGCAATTTCTTCAATAGTCCAAACACGCTCTGGATCTGCATTTACATAAGAATCTAATAAAGATTGAATCGCGTTAGTTTGAATATATTCAACTTTGTCGGTCGGTTGATATTGTGAAAAATCAACACCAGACCAGCCAGATAGCAATGTTAAAGCACCATCGTAGCTTCCATAGTTTTGATATTCTTTAAACTTAGCCTGCGCTTTTGCATCAGTTTCATCAGTGACAATCGACAAAAGTGCATAAATTTTAACTGAGTATGGGTCTCGGCCTTCTTGAGCCAATTTTTGACGAATGCCCTGTACCACTTTTTTAGTGGCAATTTTAGACGGCGCTGCAATAAATACACACTCAGCATTTTGACTAGCAAACTTCTGCCCACGTGAGGATGCACCTGCTTGATAAAGTACTGGCGTTCGCTGCGGTGATGGCTCACAAATATGGATACCCGGTACAGTAAAGTATTTACCTTCGTGCTGAATTGGATGCACTTTTTTATGGTCAGCAAAGATACCGCTTTCACGGTCACGAAGTACCGACCCTTCTTCCCAAGAACCTTCCCAAAGTTTGTAAAGAACTTCTAAATATTCATCAGCAATATCATAACGATTGTCATGGTTGACCTGAGTTTTTAGGCCCAAGTTTTTCGAGCCACTTTCCAAATAAGAAGTCACGATATTCCATCCAACTCGCCCCTTGGTTAAATGATCTAGCGTACTAATACGTCTAGCAAAAGGATAAGGATGCTCAAAGGAAATAGAGGTCGTGACACCAAAACCCAAGTGCTTTGTGACTGCGGCCATCGCTGGCACAATCTGTAGCGGATCATTGACTGGAACTTGTACTGCACCTGTTAAAGCATGTTCAGCACTTTGATGATAAACGTCATAAATACCAAGTACATCTGCAATAAAAATACCGTCAAAAAAACCACGCTCAAGAATTTTTGCTAAATCTGTCCAATATTCTAAATCTTTATATTCAACAGATCGGTCTTGGGGATGTCGCCATAATCCTGGAGATTGGTGAGCAATACAATTCATTTCAAAAGCATTAAAACTAATTTTCTTAGTCATAAAAATATCAACCAGCATTTTATTTATTTTTATACTAAATCAATTTTTAGGTTTTCTTTATAACATAAACCCCAAAAAAAATATGATTTTATTCTAATAGATTTTTATAATTTATTTATAAAAAACATAAATAATATTAAGCCGCAAAAAATAGCAGCTTAATATCTAAAATTATAACTTATTGCTTAGCAACATTCCCTATTCGCCATTGATACGGTGGTAATGTACCGTTCACACTAAAATCACCGATAATTCGATTTTTAAATACTCTCGGGTTATGTGAAGATAAAGTTCGTACATTACGCCAGTATCGATCTAGACCTAAATCTTTATCTGTTGCTGAAGCGCCTAAAGCATCAAATAAAATTGTAGATGCATTTAAAACTAAATCGGTAATAACGGTTTGAGACTGTGCACTTTCAAGCTCGGCAAGCGCATTTTGCTCCTCTTCAAGCTGCTCATTATTTTGAAATGCAGCCAGGTAAGCACGCTGCAAGCTTTGTGCAACTTTTTCAACAATCGCCCCTGCACTATAAGCCGCGCCACGAACTTGTCCCACTACTTGTAAAATTTGTGGGTCCTGTTTTACAAGTTGAGCATTCGCATGCGTGTAGTTTCGGGTACGTTTCGCCACAGCTTGAGAAACATCATAGGTTGCAGCACGTCCTAGACCTGTAATGATTGCCAGTTGAACCAATTGATAGTAAGCCGCTGAATATTTAAAGCGGTCATCATCAGGTAAAATTTCAGTTTCATCGACTAATACGTCATGGAAATATGCTGTACCGCTTGCAGTAAGTTGCTGACCAAAGCCGTTCCAGTCATCGACAATTTCAACGCCGTCATCTTCACGGCGAACAACGACCGAACCAGACTCACCCTTTAAGTCAGTTACACCAATTTCGACCCAGTCTGCATATAGACTCCCTGTGGTGTAATATTTTTGGCCTTTAACACGAATTTTACCGTTATCATCTCGATACAAGTGTGTTTCGAACTGATCAATTGACTCCTTTCCACCTTCAGACCACGCACTACCCACCGTTTCACCATTTGCAATTCGACTGAACCAACGCTGTTGAAACGCTTTATCTTTACTTACCAACACATCTTCAGTAAAACCAAAATGCACACGCAAAGCTTGTGGTAAGTTTGAATCGGCCTCTGAAAGTTCAATGAGCAATGCAAATAATTCAGGAATGGTTGCATCAAAGCCACCATGAGCTTTAGGAAGTCGTAATCGTGTAAAACCAATATCTTTGAGCCACTGAAGTTGTTCATATGGCAAAATATGCTGCTGCTCACGGATTAAAGCCCCTTCTTTAATACGCGCAAAAGTCGGTCTAAAATTTTTTGCCAACTCATCATAACGTGATGACGGCCCTTCACCCCATACTCGAGAAATGATTGAAGCCTGACTAAGTGCCGCATGCGTTAGTGAACCGAGATGATGCCCAAAATTTAAATTTGTCATTTATGTAAAACCAATATTGCTTTGCTTTTACCATAAAATATTTATTTCACATGAAAACGATTATTTTTTTATAACTGTATTCATTCTTTATATAACGCAAAGTAAAAGCTTACAGTGCTAAGCTATCGCTTTCTTGTTAAGACTATGCTGACTTTGCAATAAGGTTTGCATATATTCTGAATAGACAGATAATTTTTCGAAAATATGTTCTGAATAAAACATATCATCAATTAAATGCGTCATTTGAGGTGTGGTGAAGGTGTCACACAACCCTATCAGCTCTGCATTCATCTGGGCAAATTTCGCGCATAATTTCACATACGTATCATCCTTATTTTTGAATAATAATTTACGCATTTCCAATTCATTTATATCTTTTAAATCATCGCTTTTTTTTGTGTTAATCCAATAAATTTTGACTTTCAAGAACTGCTCAAGCTCTTTCAAATGTTCTAAATCAATATCTAAATCAGTGATTAGAAAAATGGTAGAGAGATCACTTCTACACAGTGCTTTAATTAAACTTAAATAAATAAATTCAATTTCACTCAGCTCTGCTAACTCTAAATCTATATATATTTTTAAGCTTTCTAGAACATCATCAATCTTGAAAAGTGCCTTTTTTTCAGCTTGATAATATTTATTAAGAATAGAAAGCACAGGCGCTGTCGCAGGTGTTGTGTAAATAGCTGCTTTATTTAAATTGGCAAATATAAAAGGTGAAAATAGGTAAGCCACACTGCTTTGCTTTAGGTGAATATGAGATTGAATTAAATATACAGTTTCAGATTTAGAAAAGTCTCTGAGAACCTTTGCTCTTAATATAGTTGCTTCAAAATTAACATAGGTCTGCTCTAGTTGAGCCATTATAGAAGCTGGAATAGGCTGATTTTTAATAATTTTATGCAGGACATTGAGTTGAGAAGTAGTAAACATTTTTTAACATCCAAGCTATTTTAGAAGAGCTACACTTAAATCAGGTCTTTAATAAACTACGCAACAACCAGACCTCACACAAAACAACAAGGGAATAAAAAAGAAGTAATTTATCCTGCGCTTATATAAAAACCCAAAGTCGCATTGATGTTGCTTATAACGATGATTTTGGCCATTCGTAAATCTTGTTCATTTATTTTGGACTTTAGGTGAATGGATATATAGCTACAGATAATTGAAAAAAAACTATAGCACACCTCACAATTGCTCCAGACTGTTATAGTTTTATAAAAAATTTCTGTATCTAGATATACAAAATTAGCGAGTGCATGATTAAGAAAGCTTCTTAAGGTAGGTAGTTTTCATGAAACGATCTATGGCGCATCGTCAGATATTTCATCAATGTTTCAATGCAACATGCATTTTTACAAATGCAACATCATGCATAAACTTTGTTAACAGATTGAGAACAATCAATCCGTCTATTCTCTTGAAATATCAAGCAATTATATTACTCCACCCTGTTGGCATTTTACTTGCAAAGAACATTTATCTCAGAAGTAAGTTTAATCGTCAAAATACTTTGTTGCCTGAAAATAAGTATTTAACTCATTTAACCATCATCAGCTAGTTCACAGGGGGAAAGTTTATGAGCCTCGGTCTAACCGCTCTAGAATTAGCGCGAATACAATTTGCTTTCACAGTATCTTTCCATATCATTTTCCCAGCCACCTCTATCGGTCTTGCCTGTTTTTTAGCAGTATTAGAGTGGAAGTGGTTAAGGACCCAGAACCCGATTTATAAAGATCTATTTAAATACTGGATTAAGATCTTTGCCGTTGCCTTTGGTATGGGTGTAGTCTCGGGCGTGGTCATGAGTTACCAGTTCGGTACTAACTGGAGTGAATTTTCACGAGTCGCCGGAAGTATTACTGGTCCTTTACTAACCTATGAAGTCTTGAGTGCCTTCTTCTTAGAAGCAGGTTTCTTAGGCATTATGTTATTTGGCTGGGGGCGTGTTGGTCCTCGAGCCCATTTCTTTGCGACACTTATGGTTGCCATCGGAACATGTATTTCCATGTTCTGGATTTTATCTTCCAATAGCTGGATGCAGACACCTCAAGGCTTTGCCATCGAAAACGGCATTATTGTGCCAAAAGACTGGTTTGCAATTGTCTTTAACCCATCTTTCCCTTACCGCTTTGCCCACATGGGTGCAGCAGCCTTCTTGGTTTCATCTTTATTGGTGGTGGGAACATCTGCATGGCATTTAGTAAAAGGCCGTCGTGATGAATTAGTGAAAAAATCGTTCTCGATGGGTCTTTGGATGGTGCTTGTGACTTCATGTTTACAAGTGGTGATTGGCGATAATCATGGTTTGAATACTCGTGAACATCAACCTGCCAAACTTGCAGCAATGGAAGGTCACTGGGAAACCAATCACAATGAGCCTATGCCGTTATTGCTATTTGCAATTCCAGATATGAAAGAAGAACGTAACCATTTTGAAGTAGGTGTTCCATATTTGGGTAGCTTAATTTTAACGCATAGCTTAGATGGTCAAGTGACGGGTTTAAAAGATTTCGCACCTGAAGACCGTCCAAATTCAACGATTGTTTTCTGGAGCTTCCGTGTGATGGTAGGCCTTGGTGTACTCATGGTCACCCTGTCTTTAATTGCACTTTGGCTACGTAAACGTGGAAAGCTTTATGAAACATCATGGTTCCACAAATTTGCTTTATTAATGGGCCCAGCAGGTTATGTTGCATTACTTGCAGGCTGGGTAACCACTGAAGTAGGCCGTCAACCGTGGGTTGTATATGGCATTATGCGAACTAAAGATGGACTTTCACATACGGTTTCTGCAGAACAAGTCGGCCTCAGTCTCTTTATTTTTGTGGCGGTTTATACCATCGTTTTTGGTAGCGGTATCTACTACACCTTAAAACTGATTAATAAAGGCCCATCATTTATTGATACACCAAGTGTTGAAACTGGTGGTGTCGGACACTTTAAAACACCAATGCGTCCACTCAGTGCAGTCGATGAAAACATTGACAGCAAACAAAACTCTGGAGAGAACCGTCATGATTGATCTTTCTTTAATATGGGTCGGTATTATCGGTTTAGGTGTCATGATTTATGTCGTCATGGACGGCTTTGACTTAGGAATCGGGATTATGTTCCCATTTATTAAGAACAGCCAAGAACGTGACGTGATGATGAATACCGTGGCTCCTGTCTGGGATGGTAATGAAACGTGGATGGTTCTCGGTGGTGCTGGTCTATATGCTGCATTTCCACTGGTCTATTCAACAGTTTTATCAGCACTCTATTTACCGATCATTTTCATGGTGATTGCTCTGATTTTCCGTGGTGTTGCTTTTGAATTCCGTTTTAAGGCTCATCGCACCAAGCATCTTTGGGATTTAGCCTTTATCTGGGGTTCAATTTTAACCAGCTTTCTCCAAGGGATTATTTTAGGTGCTTATATTCAAGGGATTAAAACCGAAAATGGTATTTATGCGGGTGGATCACTTGATTGGTTATCTCCATTTACGATCTTCACAGGTATTGGCGTAGTTGCCATGTATGCCACTTTAGGATGTGGATGGCTCATCTTAAAAACTGAAAAAGGCTTGCAGCAACGTATGTATGAGCTTATGCCAAAGCTAATTATTGCGTTGCTCATTATTTTTGGTGGCGTGAGTTTATATACTCCGTTAACTCATCCTGAAATTGCAGATCGCTGGTTCTCTTTACCAAACCTGTTTTATTTTAGCCCTGTGCCTATTTTGGTCTTATTATTTGTCGGCCTGATTTTATCAGCGTGTAAAAAGCAGCAACATGACCTCAAGCCATTTGTATATACACTGGCCCTAGTTTTCCTTGCATTTACAGGCTTCGTCATTAGTTTATGGCCATATATTATTCCGCCATCAGTGACTATTTGGCAGGCAGCAGCCCCTCACTCAAGCCAGATGTTTGCTTTGGTTGGTGCACTTATTCTGATTCCGATCATTATTGCTTACACCATTGTGTCTTACTGGGTATTCAGAGACAAAGTTCGTGTAGGTGATGAAGGCTATCACTAAATGTATGGGGGTTTTATGAAAAAGTTATCAGTCAAACTCAATCAAACCCAATGGTTTATTCTGCTATGGCTCGCTGGCTTTTTAGCTTTAGGTGTTATTGCGGGTTTGTTTAAAGTCATATTGATTTATGCCGCCCCTTATTTAAAGTAAATCTATTATTCTCAATAAATGCCGTTTGTAGATTCTGCAAACGGCATTTATTATTGCTTAAGTGCATCTTTTATTTTGTCATTTTGGGCAGCCCATACATGTATAAATCTGAACAACTTGCCCATAGTATTCGCCAACTTATTGAAAGTGGCACTTTAAATGCGCATGAAAAATTACCTTCATTAAGAGATCAGGTACAACGCTCTGGTTTTAGCTTAATGACTGTCATGAATGCCTACCAAGAACTTGAATCACAAGGTCTTATCTATTCAAAAGAAAAATCAGGTTATTTCGTTGCCGAGCAAATTGCACTCAAGCCACTCGAGCAATATTCAGTGGTTTCACTTAACTCTAAAATTGAAATTAACTCGTTAGTTTTTAAATATCTTAAATCGATTCAACATGAATCTGTCATACCTTTTGGCTCAGCCTTTCCAGATAGTCAGCTTTTATATGCGCCAAAGTTAATTCAGATTATGGGGCAGCTTGCGCGTCAAAAAAACAGTTATGACCAAACTACAAGCCTACCTCCGGGTAATTTAGCGTTAAGAAAACTGATTGCTCAACGCTATTGCATGCAAGGGATACAGACAGATCCAGATGACATTGTCATTACATCTGGTGGATTAGATGCACTTAATCTTTCTTTACAAGCAGTTGCTCAGCCGGGTGATTATATTTTATTACAGCAAAACGTCTTTTATGGCGCTTGGCAGGCAGCAGAACGTTTAGGGTTAAAAGTGATTACCATTCCTGAACATCCTCAGCATGGTTTTGACCTAGAGGCTTTTGCACAGGTTATTCAAACATATCCAATTAAAGTGTGTTGGCTCATGCTGAATGCACATAACCCGATTGGTTTTACAGTCAGTGATGACATTAAATATAAAATTGCCAAGTTGCTTCACGAACATCAAATTTATTTGATTGAAGATGATGTCTATGAAGAGCTTTTTTATGGTGGCCAAAAACCACTTTCAATGAAGTATTTTGACCAGCAAAATCTAGTGCTTCACTGCTCGTCTTTTTCTAAAACATTAGGTGCAGGTTTTCGGGTCGGTTGGGTCTATGCGGGTAAATTTTCAGACCATATTCAGCACTTGCAGCTCATGAGTACCATTTCAGTAAATGCACTCATTCAAAATGCATTGGTTGAGTTTTTGTCTCATCATCATTATGAAAAGCACTTGCGTACTCTACGGCTTTCACTCGAACGTTATAAAAAACAGTTTTATCATTATTTAAAACAAAACCTACCTGCTTCATGCGAATTGTACTACTACCCAAGTGGTTATTTTCTTTGGGTTAAACTCCCTAGCACTCTAGACAGTATGCGAGTTTATGAAGAGTTGATCCAACAGCATATTGGCGTAGCTCCAAGCCAATTATTTAGTGTTTTACCCTCGCAGCAGCATTATTTACGAATCAACTGCTCTTTTGAATGGAACGCTAAAATTCAAGATGCATTAGATCAAATCATTAAAACAATTCAGCAATAAGATAAAACAGGTTCATCAATCAACCCTTCGACCTAAGCACAATTCTATGGTCTTTATTTTATGGTAACTTGATAGTTCAAATCGATAGTTTTAAGGGAAACAGGTTCAAGGTATTTATATGGAAATTGATGAAGAACTCACCCTTAAAAAAATACAGATTTTTTTAGCTTTTATGCGCTGTGGTAACTTGTCTAAAACAGCAACAGAAATGGAGCTGAGCAATGTCAGTGTTCACAAAGCACTTCACTCTTTAGAAAGTGCTTTACGTTGTCCTCTTTTTAAAAATGAAGGCCGTAACCTGATTCCTTTAAAAAGTGCTTATGTGTTTGAAGAGCGGGCGCAAAAAATCGTACAAGACATTTTTATTACCGTAAATAAAACTAGAGAAGCCGCTGGTTTTGCAGCCAAGGTCTTACATTTAGGTTCTCTTTATTCTCTAACTGTAAATACGATTCCAAATGTGATTAGCGGTCTTAAACTCAGACGTAGTGAGCTTGATATTCAACTGTTGCTGAGTTCAAATCAGGACTTGGTGAAAAAGCTTAAGGCAACCGAGCTTGATGCCATTATCGTAGCTTTAAATGAAACCACTCAAGATGATGACTTTGAAATTTTGCCGATGTTTTCAGACGATATCTTTCTGGCAGTCAATAAAGATTCAAAATATGCCGATTTTAAAGACATTGATTTAAGTCTTTTAAAGGAAGAAACTTTTCTAACTTTAACTAAAGGTTTTGCAACTCATAACGACAGCGACATCATTTTTAAAAAAGCTGGTTTTTCACCTAAAGTTGCTTTACAAGTTAATGATATTTTTACCCTAATTAGTATGGTCAGCTCTGGCGTCGGTTTTGCTCTACTACCCGGTCGTATTTCTGCGGTTTATGAAAGTTCTGTTAAACTTATTCCGCTCAAACAGCAATATCACATGCAACAAGAAATTGGTCTCGTCTTTTTAAAAAGTAAAGAGCGCGATCCAAACTTACTTGCTCTGATTGCTGAATGTCGAATGTTTGCCTCTAATTTCAAAAATAAAAAAGACCGTTGCTACTAACAACGGTCTTTTTGGCTGAGTATTAAATATTGATTAACCGACTAAAGCTTTAACAGCAAAGAACAAAACAGTCGGCCCCATTAAGCAGCCAAGACCTGTATGGAACGTTGCTGTGAGCGCACCGTAAGGCACTAAACGGCGATCTGTAGCTGCTAAACCAGCTGACACACCACTTACAGTTCCTGCTAAGCCACCAAAAATCATGGCAGAACGTGGATTGTCTAATCCCATAAATTTTGCGGTCAGCGGTGTTGAAACCATTACACAAATTGCTTTCACCAGCCCTGTTGCAATTGAGAGCGCCATGACCTCAGAACTCGCACCAATGGCAGCACCCGTAACTGGCCCTACAATATAAGTCACTGCACCTGCGCCAATTGTGGTAATACTTACTGCATCACGATAGCCAAAAATCCATGCAAACATACAACCGACAATAAATGGCAAAATGGTTCCGAGAAATAAAGAGAAGGCGCCAATAAATCCGGCTTTTTTCGCCTCAGTCGCCTGTACCTCAAATGCAGTTGCGACAATAGTAAAGTCACGAAGCATTGCACCGCCCATGAGTCCGACACCAGTAAAGAGCGCAAGATCGGTTATGCCCTTTTCACCGCCTGTCATTTTTCCGCCAAACCATGCCAAGATTAAACCAATCACAATGGCAATTGCTGAAGCATGCACTCGTCCCTTGGTTAAATATTTAGATAGCTTGGTCGACAGCCACATAATTAAAGCAATTAAGGCGAAAGCTGTAATTAAACCTAAATGGGTTAAGTCTTTTAATAATAATTCAACCATGAACTTTGCCTCCAATGCGGTTTAATGTGGTGTCTTCTTCCTTAGGTAAAGGGCTTGCTTTGTTATAACGACTTAAACCTGCAATCGTAAATGTACAAACGACAACCGAAACTACCGCCGCAAAGAGTGCCATATGTCCACTAGATAATGCTGTAACCACATTTTGTTGTGCTGCCATAGCAACAACAACAGGAATATACATGGTGCCCCAGAATGAAACGCCTTTTTCGGTTTCAACTGTCATAACACCACGTTTTTCCATCCATAACCGTATACAAATGAGTAAAATCATGGCGATACCCACGCCACCAACATTGGACTTTACACCCAATAAAACGCCCAACAGATCGCCAACAATAACACCTACCAAGGTGCAAAGTGCGAGTAAACCAACTCCATATATAATCATGACAATCCCTCATATCCTTGGATCATTTATGCTTTTGTAAAATCTGCCTCAAAAAGAAAAACAATTTGCCTGTTCTTTTTGCATTGCCATCTGAATACTGTCTATGCGTGTCCCTTGAAATGACAACACGGTTCCTTCTTTAAATGTTCGGCGTGCAAGTGTAGTAAGCACCGTTCCCGGCAAAGCTTCGATCTGTAACCTCACACCTCGCTCCCATGCAGCTTGGATGGTACTTTCCCAATCTACAGTTCGACTCATATTAAAAGCCAAGTCATCACCAATCTGTTCTGGCTTGCTAAGCGTACGAGCCGTTGTACCACTTAAATAACGTATTTTAGGCTGCTTTAAAGTCACTCCCTCCATAGACGCTGCAAGTTGCGTTGCTTGCTGACTTAATAATTCACAGTGCGATGGCACCGATACATCTAATTTTTTTGCCACCACGCCTTGTTGCCTTGCCAAAACAGCAACTTGGTTCATGGCTTCAAAGCTTCCTGAAATAACGATCTGGTTATGTGCATTAATATTTGCAACAAACACCTCTGGCGCTATTTCATAAATTTGTTTGACCCATCTTTCAACAGCTGCACGGTCTGTACCAATCAGGGCAGTCATACCATAGCCTGTTGGATAGGCGTTTTGCATGAGTTCACCTCGATAGGCAACCAAGCGAACGGCATCCTCAAAGGCTAAAACTCCTGCTACAACCGCAGCCGACCATGCACCAATCGATAGACCCGCAACATAATCAGGCGTTAAGTTTTCCGCAGTTAATAGTGCAGAACTCACTACACCTGAAATCAGTAAACAAAGCTGTACCGCACGTGTCGATTGCAATGCAGCCGAACTATCCAACATCAAGACATCTTCTTTGAGTGCATTCGATGCACGCTCAAGGTGTTCTTTAACCAGAGCGGTTTGAGGTAAGTTGTGCAACATATTGCTTCGTTGCACACCTTGTCCCGGATATACCCAAATTGAAGCCATGATATCTATTCCCTAATTCCATGGGTTTGCTACTAAAACAGCACCATCAGAACGTTTTAATAGAACTTTTTCACTGTTCCCAGCCCATTCTTTTAACGCCAAACCACCTTGTGGAAGTTGAAGCTGTATATCCACATTCAGCCCTACTTGCTGAAAATTTTCGAGTAGCTCAATCGCCTGCATTTTGCTAAAAGGCTGTTCAGCTCGAATCAACAAATCAATGTCACTTTGCTCAGTTACTGTCTCAATGCCAGTTGCCAGTTCAAAGCCGAAACTTCCTGTATATCCCCAACATCCTGCAAAACATTTCATGATGTTGGAAATGTTCTGTAAATGCTCTGCCAAGTGTTTAAAATGACTAGGATTTACTTCTGTCAGCGCTTCGGGTTTAAGCTGTTTGCTAATAGCAATTCTTGGCATTTGCGCAGCATATCGTTGATAACGAAATTGTCCTCTTACACCCACAGCCACCTGATTTACAGGAGTAATTGCACGCCGAACTACAACAGGATCGCCTCGTAGCAAAACCTCTTTCACCCAAAGTGGAGCATCATCGGCCAAGCAATCGACCATCATGCCCCACAGTAAATCATGGGCTTCAAGCTCAAGTTTCATGACCATTGCTCGCGCAATAATTCACGGACCTTTTTAGACATTTGACGGTTTTTGCCGTGAAGCCTTTGTTCCAATCCTCTAGATTGATCAGCATTAATTTCTTTAAATGCTTGAGCAACCACCTGTTTCGCTAACAGTAGATCATCGGTTGTCGGTTGTTCAGGGTTTTCAACAGATAACAGTTCAGATAACAAACCCAGCGTTGCATAACTTTCAATGTCATAAGCCATTGGAGGAATGCTTGATGCCAATTGCTCTAACTCATCAACCGACCGTAAGGTAACGCGTGCAGCAGATTCCTTACCCATCGCATGCACCATAACACCTGAATCTTTTAAGGCAATAATACGATTGGCTTGGTATCCATGCGCCAAGAAAGCACCCGACATCGATTTACCAACCAATAAACTGACAACAGGATGGCCTGCCAATCTGGCTCTGGCATAACTATCTACTGCACCCGCTAAAGCTTGATGAATACCCAATAATTCTTCACGGCGCCCATAGGCCTGACTTGGCACATCAACCAAGCATAAAATGCCGCGTTTAGTTTCTGAATGAACATCGGCTTGAATCACGTCATCAACCGCTTTTGCTAAACTCCAGCCTTCTAGCAGCCCAACTTCACCTTGTCTCGCGCGTGGGAACAAATTATTACTGTCTTGAACGACAGCAACCACACGTACCGCTTGCTGATCAATTTGACCATCGGCCACCCAAACTGAAGCTGGAAAACCTTCAACCGTCTTAAAACCCTGTGTGAATGCTTTAAACCAATGTGCACCACGTGTAGATGCTTTTAATGTATCAACGGCGATATTCATGCTTGCTCTCCTTGATACAAAGCCTGAACCTGTGCTGGAGTAATTTGCTCAGCAGTATCGACTTGTTGTAGCTTCGCTAAATAGAATGAGTAATTTGAACTACGATGCTGATGAGGCACGCCTTGGATTAAATAATCGATAACTTGCTGACGAATTTTTTGACGATCATCGTCTACATAAGCATCTGCCAAACCACTAGCGAAGCGCGGATTACCACCTGTAATACTCCATATAAATGGACGATCTTTGGCATTATATTCTTGAACACCAGCTTCTTGTTCAATCACTTGCGGGCCATTTAAGCCTAAACGTCCTTCTTGTGTCATTACAATATAGCTACATAGACCAGCCGCAATTGACATGCCACCAAAGCACCCTACACTGCCTGCGACCACAGCAATCACGGGTTGATACTGCCGTAAGTTCACAATTGCAGCCTGAATTTCAGCAATTGCAGCCAAACCTAAATTTGCTTCTTGTAAGCGAACGCCGCCCGTCTCTAACAATAAAATTGCCGCTGTTGGAATCCCTTTCAGATTGTCTTCAACTGCAAGTTCTAAGGCACCTGCAATTTTGGCACCACCCACCTCGCCTAAACTTCCACCTTGAAATAAACCTTCAATTGAAATTAAAACCACTGGGCGTTCTTGAATAGATCCTTTTGCAATCACCACACCATCATCGGCTTGCGGCACAATATTTTGCTTAACGAGCCAAGGCGACATAACACGTGCAAATGGGTCGAGTAATTCTTTGTAAGAACCAGCATCTAACAGAGCTTTCGCACGTTCTCTTGCACTAAGTTCAATAAAATCTTGTTTATTTAACAAGCTTTGAATATCAGTCATGAGCAATCTCCTCCAATGCTTGTTCCAGACGTAAACGAACGACACCGGGAGTTGCACCAAAGTCATGAATATCAATATTGACCGCTGGCGGTATTTGCGCAGTAAAAATTCGTTCAAAAAGATTGTGCCAACGTGCTGCACTGCCATCTACCGAAGTCACCACGTGAATAGAAGCTTTTCCTGTTTCGCCCGGTTCCATCAAAATTTCTAAATCACCCGAGCCAACACATCCTACCAACGCTTTTTTTATCGGTGGCTCTGTGGCCACAAATTCAAAATGAAGTGTTTCCATAATCAAAATCCCTTTTTATTTTTTCCAGATGACTGCTCAACACGATCTATAAATAGTGTTGCTGCCAACAAATCTGCGGCACCACCAGCAGAAGCCCTCATCCGAAGCAGATCTATCTCTAAAAGATGCAAAGCACGTCGACCTTCTAAGCTTGAGCTACCGCCCAAATCCAGTACTTGCTGAGCACCTTGTTGCATACGCTTTAAACCAGATGTTCCAGAGCGATAAAGCACACATGTATCGGTCAGATCAGTCATCATGGCAAGTAAGGCATCTAAACGCGCAAACTCTTCTTTCATGGGTTTACTACGACTTTGATGAAGTTGCTTTAAACCAAAATTCACAATAGTTGGAAAACCTTGTTGTGCCTGTTCTTTCGCACCTAAGATGCCTAATTTCTTTTGTACTTGCTGACCATGACTTAAAACCTGCTTTGGAATAAAGCGATCTTCAAGCTGAGCAAGCTGGCCTGCTAAATGGCATAGCTCAACAGCCGATAAATATTGCTGATTACTGCGTGCTAATGCTGCTGCCGTTACCATTAAACCCAATGCCCAAATTGCTCCGCGGTGTGTGTTGACACCATCTGTCGCCAACATCATGGTGTTTTCACCTTGGCGACCAATTTCTCCAATGTCTTCACGCAAGGCCAAACAGACTTTTCCATGATGCTTTGCAGCTTGGGCCATTGCCTCAAACATGGGCCCTAAACTTTTCGCAGAGCGCTCCATTAAGTCCAAAGTTAGGTCATCATGTGCACCACTGCCACGGCGATCAACCAAAGCTGGTTTAGGCGTCAGATTAACTTCATCAATCAAAGCCTCGACCGCCATATCTGCTAAAAACTGGCTATCGCTAAGTGTTTGATATTGAAATTGTGCCATCATTACCAACTCCTGAATTTTGCAGGGGGTTGATATAAACCATCTGACCATGTCACCAAGTCGGCAATATTTTTTGCAGCTAAAAGCTCACGTGTTGCATCGGTGCGGCGAATACCTAAATCTTCAGGGAATACCACTAGACCTTCGCTTCTTAAACGTGCGGTTATTTTAGGGTCTTGAGTTAAACCAATACTGGTCACGCCTGCCACCGCAGCAATCATGGCTTGGCGCTCTTCTTGGCTGCTTGCTTTATATAGATAAGCAATGCCTTCTTCGGTGAGTAAATGGGTCACATCATCACCATAAATCATGATCGGTGCTAAAGGTAGGCCTGCTGTTTTAGCAACATCAATCGCATCAAGACGCTCCACAAAAGTCGGCTTACCGCCCTCTTGGAAAGTTTCCACCATTTGCACAACGAGTTTTTTACCACGTGCCAAATAGGTATCTGTTTCATTAGCACCTTGCAAACGCATATCTAACCATGCTGGCGTATCGTGACGACGTCCGCGTGGATCATGTCCCATATTTGGTGCACCACCGAAACCAGCCAAACGGCCTTTGGTAACAGTCGAAGAATGTCCCATACCATCAACTTGCAAAGTTGCGCCAATAAATAGATCAACGGCGTACTGACCCGCGAGCTGACACATCATGCGGTTGGAACGTAAAGCACCATCACGTCCTGTAAAGAACACATCAGGACGAGCTGCAACATATTTTTCCATACCCAGTTCGGTACCAAAGCAATGCACGCTTTCAACCCAACCTGTTTCAATCGCTGGAATTAAGGTTGGATGCGGATTCAGTGTCCAGTTTCGGCAAATTTTTCCTTTTAAACCTAAAGACTCGCCATAGGTCGGTAAAATCAGTTCAATTGCCGCAGTGTTAAAACCAATGCCATGATTTAACGATTGCACATTATGCTTTTCATAAATTCCGCGAATTGCCATCATCGCCATGAGTATGTGCACAGGCTTGATATGTTTCGGGTCACGAGTAAATAACGGTTCGATATAAAATGGCTGGTCTGCAACCACTACATAATCCACCCAAGAAGCAGGAATATCGACACGTGGTAACTCTGAGACGTCATCAACCAATTCATTGACTTGAACAATCACAATACCGTCACTAAAAGCCGCAGGTTCAATAAGTGCTGGGGAATCTTCGGTACTTGGGCCCGTATAGATATTGCCTTGACGGTCAGCCATAAAACCAGCTGAGAGCACCACATTTGGAATGAGGTCGACCACCAAACGTGAATATAGTTCGATATAAGTATGAATCGCACCAATCTCTAGCAGCCCATCTTCAATTAACTGACTAATACGTAAACTTTGTGGGCCAGCAAAAGAAAAATCGAGTTTACGCGCAATGCCTTTTTCAAATAGGTCAAGATGTTCCGAACGCCCAACACTTGGCATGATCATATGTAAATCATATAAAACATCTGGGTTGGTTTGTGCTAAAGAACGCGAAAGGAAATCTGCCTGCTTTTGGTTATTTCCTTCGAGTACAACTTTGTCACCCGGTGTAATTAAGGTTTCTAAAACTTTAATAATGTCTTGAGTTGGAATAACCACACCATCGGTATATTGGTTTGCCATCTCTAGTTTTAGTTGTTTGGCATGACGCCGCTTTGTCCATAACCGTTCTTTATTCTGAACTGATCCTTCCATGTGCTTACCTATATAGATCGCAGTTTTGTTCTGTATCTATAAAAACGCTTTATGGAATTTCGATCAATCAACCTGCATCAGTGGTTATTAACCTCAGGTTAACGATTAATTTTATATTCGATGAATTTCTTCAAAAAACCATTCCAGACAGATTCTGACTTTAGGCAAGTTTGTATATTCTGGTCGGCATACCAAATAATAAGAAAAAGGTGATGAGAAATGAATTTGAGGAAATAAACGAACTAATCGTCCGGTCTGTATATCTTTTTGCGCCATGACACTACGTGCTAATGCGACACCATGTCCTTCCATTGCAGCCTGTAAAACCGCAGATGAACTGTTGATTTGCATACCACGGCTAATATTGATGTCATCCAAACCCACACTTCTTAGCCAAGATTGCCACCCTGGAAATTGTTGATGTTTTTCCATAGAAAGGTCATGAATTAAAGTGATATTTTTTAGATAGTTCGGCGTTAAGAGTGATGAATGTTCTTTTAAAAATGCGGGTGAACATACGGGATAAACCTCTTCATCCATGAGTTTAATAGCTTCTAAACCTTGCCACTGCCCTTGGCCATATCTGACACCCACATCGACTTTTTGCTCTAAAAAATCTACGGCTTTAAGGTTAATATCTAAACGAATATCAATATCTGGATATTGTTTTTGAAAGTGGTCAATTCTTGGCAATAGCCATTTTTCGGCGAATGCAGGGCTCACTGCAATATGAAGAACGCCTGATAGAGAATCTTGTTTTAATTTTTCTAAAGCTAAAGTCAGCTTATCAAAACCCGCCCGAATATCTGGTAAAACTGACTCAGTCAACTCAGTGGCAATAAGCCGATTTTTACCGTTAGTTTGTCGATGAAATAAAGGAAAGCCTAGCCAATCTTCGAGTGTACGCACCAATTGCCCCACTGCAGCCGGAGTAACATTTAACTCTTTTGCCGCAGCAGAAAAACTTTTATGTCGCGCGCTGGCTTCAAAAGCACGGAGTGCATTCAAATAAACTGGTGAATTCATGGCACTAAAGATTTTCTTTATGAGGTAACAAAAATTATCTCATTTGTACTCGTAAAACTCTATTTCAAAATGCTTGCATTCAATGCAATTACGATTTTAGTACTTTCAAGACTTAGAACTAAATAGCAGCCTCATACTCAAACTAATGAAACCTAAAGCAAAGCTACGTCTAAGCCATTTCAGTACAGTAGGTTTGCCTAATACATGCTGGCGCATCATTGCTGCAAAAACGCCATAAAACATAAAAACCACTAATGTGATCAGCATAAAGATCATGCTCAACAGCAACATATCCCATGTTGGCGTAGGCGTATCATTTGCAACGAACTGAGGTAAAAAAGCGAGAAAAAATAAAGGCAACTTTGGGTTAAATAAATTAATAAATACTGCATAACTCATAATTTTAAAGGCTGAATGCTCGGTATTTTCTTGTTCAAAATGAAATGCTCCTTTGTCTTGAAGCGATAACCACGCCATATATAACAAATAAGCCACACCTAAAAATTTTAAGATGGTAAATACAAAGGTGCTGGTGAGAAATACTAAAGCAAGTCCCAATATTGCAAGCAGCATGTGTGGAATAATGCCAAGTGTACAACCAACTGCTGCAATAAGACTGGCTTTTGCCCCACGAGATAAACCTGTTGCAATGGTATAAATTGCCCCGGAACCCGGTGAAATCACAACAATAAGTGATGTAATGAGAAATTCGATACTAATCTGCATAAGCCTGCTCCAGACATGGATTTTGGCTGAGTATCACAGAAGCATAGAGATAGGTCTTGAATAAAATTGCAGAGATCTTTTAAGACAAAATGGCTTTTTGATAACGACTTGGCGTAATGCCCAACTGACGTACAAAAGCTCGTGTTAGATGGCTTTGATCGGCGAAACCTGCACGCAATGCAGCTTCAATTATGCTATTTCCCTGCTGTAAATAATGGCGTGCATGGCATACTCGTCGTTGCAACAAATAAGCATGCGGGGTAATTCCAACCTCACGAGAAAAGCTTCTGAGTAATTGGAAACGGCTTAAATCACATAAACCTGCCAACTCGCTCAATGTAACCGTGTGCTCTGCCATATCATCAAGATATTCTTTAGCACGCTGAACAGACGAGCAACGGGTTGGCTGATAGCGCTCCGATAACATGTGATAGCGACTAGCATGCATCAAACTAAAGAGTAGCATTTCCTCCAATGCCACATGCTCAACCACTGGCAAAGCCATTTCTTTGAATAGTTGCAACAGTCGTTGGCTCAAAAGTCCATCACGAACCAAAGGATGCAAGATGGCATCAGCACTACGTCCCTCTGCAAGCAATTCTTGCTTTAATATTTCGGGTTGAATATAAATCATTTGCCAAGCACGAGGCCCATCAAGCGGAATACCATCATGAATTTCGCCCGGATTTACAATAATGACATCACCTTGGCCAGCTTCAACCTGACCAACCAAACTCCATGAGCGCTGCGCGCCACGCGTAATCACACCAATCCCAAAATAATCATGCGAATGACGAGGGAATGAATGTTCTGTCAATAATGATATTGCCTCTGTTCCAACTATTGGAGGACGCAAAGGATCAACCTGATGGATTGGTCTGGACAATGGGAGCATCCTGACATGACAATGATTTATTCTAGTATTTTTTCATTAAGAGAAAAGAATTCTTTTATAGATATTCAAACCAATATGTTATTGCAAGCATCTTTAGCCATTCAAACATGCTTCACAAACTAAAGATTTTCTTTACCGAACAAGCAGATTATCTCATTTGTGAATAAAAAACTATATTCCTAAAATAAACCTACATTGGTTGCGATACATCAGTTTTATAAGTCAATCAATTTATTTTATTTAGCCTTAAGGATATACACATGAGTAGATTTTCTTTAAAAGTTGCCATCGTTACTGGTGGCGGTTCTGGTATTGGTAAAGAAGTTGCAATTCGCTTGGTTCAAGAAGGCGCCAATGTTGTAATTGGTGGCCGCGATGAAAATAAATTGCAAAAAGCTGCCCATGAAATAGATCCGACAGGTGAAAAAGTTCGCTACTTTGCTGGTGATATAGCCGACCCTGAAACTGCAAAAAACTTAGTAAAAGTAGCATCTGAAACATTTGGCGGTGTTGATATTCTTATCAATAATGCAGGTGTGTTTAACCCAAAATCTTTCCTTGATATTACTGAAACAGAATACGACTGGTTTTTAGATACCATTTTGAAAGGCAAGTTTTTTATGGCACAAGCTGCTGCTAAAGCCATGCAACAACGTGGAGGCGGCGCAATTGTACAAACAGGTTCGCTTTGGGCATTACAAGCTGTAAAAGCAACCCCTTCTTCTGCTTACTCAGCAGCAAATGCAGGGGTACATGCTCTCACTCATAACTTAGCCATTGAATTAGCCGAATCAAATATTCGCATCAATACCGTTGCGCCAGGCGTAGTAGAAACACCTGTTTACAACACGTTTATGAGCGAAGATCAGGTTAAAGAAGCTTTACCGACTTTTAACTCTTTCCATCCTCTAGGCCGCAACGGTCAACCGGCTGACATTGCCGAAGCGATTTTATTCCTTGCATCAGCTAATGCCTCTTGGATTACAGGAACTATTCTTCCTGTAGATGGTGGTGTGATGGCTGGTCACTAATTTTTCATACAGAGCATTTATTTAACTTGCTAATTCGTTCTGTTTATTTTGTTATTGAATAAAGAGAATTTAGTTTACGAGGAGAGTATTCATGTTGATCCATGCCGATTTTTCACAGGCTGTGATTATCAAACCTGAAGACTATCACTGGGTGCAATCTCCCCGTGGGGAAGTTGATCGCGTCATGCTTGATCGTATTGGTGATGAAGTAGCCCGTGCGACTAGTTTAGTGAAATATGCGCCACATACAACTTTCCCAGAACATCGACATCATCATGGTGAGGAAATCCTCGTACTTTCAGGCGTATTTACTGAAAATCTAAATCAACACTACCCCGCTGGATGGTATTTACGCAGTCCACATCTGTCAGTACATCAACCGTCGAGCAAAGAAGGTACATTGATTTTTGTCAAACTTATGCAAATTCCTACGTCAGAAACTCAAACCTTACGAATCAACACCAATGACCCAGCACAATGGCAAGAAATAGGTTCGCGTTTAATTTGCACATTGGTTGATGCAAGTTACGAACACACTTATTTAGAAAAACTCAACCCACAGCAATTTTTTACTGAAGATGCCAATGACGGAATCGAAATTTTGATTACCCAAGGTCAATTGGTCGATAAAGAAATAGTTTATGAAACTGGCACATGGATACGCCTACCACCGAAAACACATGTACATTTTCAAGCTGGTTTGTCTGGCTCTTCTATTTATGTAAAAACCGGACATCTAGCCTCAGCTATTGCTGAATATAATTAAAGGCTCTTTATGCTTCAAAATACAATGCATCGCCAAGTATTAATTTTGGCAAGTTCCCAATCCCTTTTCCAAACTGTTTCTGTCATGGTTATGACCATTGGCGGCTTGGTTGGGGCTAATATCGCAAATACCCCAACACTTGCAACGCTACCCATCGCATCTATGTTTTTGGGTACAGCTTTAATGATGTTTCCAGCCTCAATGTTAATGGCACGTGTAGGACGGCGTAACGGTTTTCTATTCGGTGCTTTTTTAGGTGTACTTGGTGGCATTATTGCCGCAATTGGTATCTTTTATAGTTCACTTATTCTCTTAGCCTTAGGTACGCTATGTGTCGGGGCCTATCAATCCTTTGCTCAGTTTTATCGTTTTGCTGCCAGTGAAGTGGCAAATGATGCATTCCGTTCACGGGCTATTTCTTGGGTGATGGCAGGTGGAATTGTTGCAGCACTGATTGGCCCGACTTTGGCTCGTTTTGGTGGGTCTTTATTCCAGCATTTAGAATATATCGGTTCATTTTTAATTATTAGCATTATCTCATTTATTGCAATGGGGATTTTATCTAGCCTACACATTGCCGATACCGTTGAGCAAAAGTCTGACTTTACTGCTGGTCGTCCATGGCAACAGATTGTCTTTCAACCCACCTATTTAGTTGCTCTGTTGGGTGCAGTAACAGGTTACGGCATCATGATTTTAGGTATGACTGCCACACCAATTGCCATGCGACATTCACACCATGAACTTGGATCAATTACGACAGTCATTCAACTACATGTACTTGGTATGTTTCTACCCTCGTTCTTTACTGGAAATTTAATTGCTCGCTTTGGAGTGCTTAAAATCATGTTTGCAGGTCTTTTATTATTTGCCTGCTACATTGGATTTGCTCTATCGGGTATTCAGTTCGCCTCTTTTGCTATTTCTTTAGTTTTATTAGGTGTGGGATGGAACTTTTTATTTATTGGTAGTACCTCTTTACTCACAGGGACATATACTTCGGCTGAAAAAGCCAAGGCCCAAGCTATTAACGACATGACTGTTTTTATTGTCGGTTTAATCTGCTCCTTTAGCGCTGGTGCTTTACTCGATTTATTTGGCTGGAAAGCAATGAATATCGCTTTAATACCATGGTTAATAATCACCGCATGCTCATTACTCTGGTTAAGCAAAAGACGGTAAGAAGCTTTAATTTAACCGAGTGTTTATCTGTTCTTATTTCTAGGAACTGATATTTTTAAATAGTTTGGCGCACTTTGATTAAACATTGTCGCCATTCGATTTGGGTGAATATTGTTCAAATTTCTATGATGTCTCTATCGAAAAACAAGTTCCTTAAAAACTTTAGTTGAGAGGCAAAATATGAACACAGTTAAAGAAAAAATCATTCTCATCACAGGTGCTTCATCTGGCATGGGTAAAGCATTTACTAAAGCATTACTCAAAGAAGGTGCAACTGTTTATGCCGTTGCACGTCGCATTGAAGCCATGAATGAATTAAAAGTGCTTGGCGCACATACATTAAAAATGGATATTACCAATCAGGATGATATCGACCAAGTTGTGAAAACTATTGAAAAAGAAACCCATGGTGTTGATATTTTAATTAACTGTGCGGGCTTTGGCATGTATGGTGCTATGGAGGATACAACCCTCGCCGATGCCCGTTATCAATTTGAAGTAAATCTTTTTGGTATGGCTTACTTAACTCAAAAAATTCTTCCAAGTATGCGTAAGAAAATGCGGGGTCGTATTATCAATATTTCATCAATGGGTGGAAAAATTTATACCCCACTTGGTAGTTGGTACCATGCCAGTAAACATGCTGTTGAAGGTTGGTCAGACTGTCTACGTTTAGAATTAAAATCATTTAATATTGATGTTGTCGTCATCGAGCCTGGTGCCATTGCAACTGAATTTGCAGATGTGATGGTCAAGCCTATGCTTGAACGTTCAGGCAACAGCGCCTATCAAAAAATGGCAAAAGCAGTTGCCAATGCAACGCATATATCTGTCGAAAAAGGTGCGCTTTCAGATGTGCAAGTGGTTGTTGATATGCTCATGAAAGCTGTCCATGCATCCTCACCTAAAACACGCTATGTGGGTGGTAAATATGCCAAACTGATGATATTTGTACGTAAATGGTTTGGTGACCGTGTGTTTGATCGTATGGTCATGTCCGTTATTAAATAAATGAAGTGACCAACACAAACTTAATGATGAGATGCCAAAATGAAATATGCTTCAAATTTTGCCCTAAATACTAATTGGAAGTTATTACTTAATGACTTAGGCATAAATATTGAAGATGCATTACGTTTGGCATCTCTGCCGCTTGATTTATTTAACCGTAAAGATGCAAGCCTTACGCCCATTCAATATTTCAATTTTTGGCATGCAATTGAACAACTTGCAGGAATAAATGACTTACCTTTAAAAATCGGTCAAATGATTACTGTTGAACTTTTTGACCCAGCAATTTTTGCGTGTATTTGTAGTCCCAATTTTAATATTGCTATACAGCGTCTATCTAACTTTAAAAGGCTGGTTGGGCCAATGCAGTTAAAAGTTGCAATTGATGATGACACAACAACGCTAGAACTCAAATTTTATGATGTATCTACGCCAACGCCCCAAAGCCTAGCGATGTCTGAACTGGTCTTTTTTGCTCAATTAGCAAGAATCTGTACAAGGCATCAGGTCATACCATCGAAAGTTACGCTGCCCGACTTGCCTATTAATTTGGCTGAATACAAAACATTTTTTGGTATTCAGCCACAAAAAAGTGAACACATTTCAATTGTCTTTTCACACCAAGATGCTGAACGTCCTTTTTTAACAGCCAACCCGACCATGTGGTCTTTTTTCGAGCCAAACTTACAGCGTAGTCTTATACAGCTTGATGAAGATGCAACAGTTAGCGAAAAAGTTAAAGCAATACTTTTAGAAAACCTACCTGCTGGACTGTGTACGATAGATGATGTTGCTCAAAGACTCGCGATGAGCAAACGCACATTACAACGGCTACTTTTAGAAGAACAAACCAATTTTAAAACGCTTTTAGATGTGACACGTCGGTCTCTTGCCCAACATTATTTAGAAAAATCATCAATGAGTACTAGTGAAATTTCATTTCTATTGGGCTTTCAAGAGCACAACTCTTTTAGCAGAGCATTTAAAAACTGGACGGGTAATACACCTCAAGAATATCGGCAAACGCAAGGTATTAGTAAAAACGATATAAGACTTGTATGATAGCAAGCCTTATCGCATCACCTTTTAGCATAAAATGAAGATCAAACTCCGTCGTATCGAAGTCTTTATGGCTGTAATACAAAATGGTAGTTTCTCTGCTGCGGCCAATGCTTTGGATGTAGCTCAATCTGCCGTGAGCATTACAATTAGAGATTTAGAAAAAGAATTAGGAACAAACTTATTTATTCGTTCAGGTCGTAAGGTTGAACTCACAGAAAGTGGACGTTTACTCAAAGAACGTGCAACGCCTGTCATGAATTTATTAATGAATGTTAAGACTGAAATTAGAGAATTAGAAAACTTATCTATTGGTCAATTACGTATTGCGGCTCCTGCCATGGTCACACAATTTGCATTATCGCAAGTGCTTCCTCAGTTTATGGCGTTATATCCCAAAATTCATGTAAAAGTATATCAAGCTGGTGCTTTAGAAATTGAAGATCTGGTTAAAAAAGAGGTTTTAGATTTAGGTTTAACGGTCTACAAAGGTATGCAACCTAAACTAGAAACAGAATACCTATGGAATTTGGAAAATGTTGCCTGTGTTTCCTCAGCATTTCATGAGCAATTAGGCCGGCCTGAAAGCATTTCATGGGATAAATTATTATCAAGCCCCTTAGCAATTTACCCTACTAGTTATCATCAAAGAGATCTAGTCGAACGCTATGCAGCAGCCTTGGGTGTTCCTCTAAATATCATTTTAGAATCAGAAAATCCGGCACTTATTTTATCGGCTGTTCGTTCTGGCTTAGCAATTACAACACTTCCTATAGCTGCAATTGAAAATGAACCAGATATTATTGCATTAAAACTACCCAATAAAGAAGGAGACTCTTTAAAGGTTGGTGCATGTTGGTCATCAGACCGACCTCTCAGTAGTGCAGCGGTAACCTTATTAAAGTTCTTAAAATCCTATTCATCATCCAATTAAGATTGTTCCTTTGGGTGAACTCTTCCTGCTCGAATAGATAAAGGCCATGTAATTTTTTTCTTTGTTTCCGGATTTCCCCATTCAGGTAATAATTCTTCCCGAAATTGTTCTACGGGGTTATGACCTAAAATTTTCTGTGCTTCTTTGACTGCTGACCAAGTATTAAAATAACCCATAAGCTCATCCAGACTCCAAAATGCTTCCATATTTACAGATGGAATTTTTACCGCAAGAAATGGAAACGGTAAATTACGATAACCATCTTCAACATGCTTTCGCTCTTCGGGCCAGTACTGTCCAATTGTCTTATAATAAAATTGCTGAATAAGGGTATCTACAGCCCCTTCTACATGTAAAACACCATAAGTAATTAAAGCAATAATGGCATTAGGCCGAGCAACTCGATTGACTTCTTGATAGAACTTGTCCAAATCTAACCAATGCGCTGCTTGAGCAACGGTGATTAAGTCTACCGTTCCATCCGCCAATCCACTCTCTTCAGCCAAAGCCGTTCGGTAAATAACCCCTTCACGCATTTTTGCTTTTTCTATTTGTGTTGCACTTGCATCCGTTGCAATGACTTCATCAAATCTCTCTGCCAATAAAACGGAAAGTTGCCCTGTACCACATCCGCAATCCAAAACTCGTTGCTGAGCAGGACAGAAATGCGCTAACTCATCGACCAGATCAATAGGATATGACGGGCGATATGCAGCATAACGATCAGAGTTGTTAGAAAAATGATCTTTAAAGTTTAGAACATCCATTTTTTCATCCATTGTAAAACCTTTTATCCATATGATAATCTAATAACAAACAAATAATGTATATAATTTTTATATACATTAAATCTTTTTACTCATCCAAACTTCACTTCATCAGGATCTCTTACGTGAATGCCGAGAATATCCAAATGCATGACGGCACTAAACCGCATGACTCAAAAAGGTTAATTTTTTGGGCAATCAGCCTCATTCTGGTCTCTTTTAATTTGCGTACAATTTTTCCAAGTTTTGGTGCTTTAATGCCAGAGATTCGTGAAGCACTCCATCTATCATCAACTCTCGTGAGCATAATCACCACGCTACCTGTGCTCTGTCTTGGCCTGTTTGCACCTTTTGCACCAAAGCTTGCTCAAGACTTAACCATTGAACGTACGATCTACATTGCGTTGCTTTTACTGGCAAGTGGAATTTATATCCGAGGGTTAAACGGTTTAACTGGTTTAGTGATTGGAACGATCATTGCTGGAGCATCAATAGCAATCATTAATGTGTTACTGCCCAGTTTGATCAAACGCGATTTTTCCAAATTTACAGGGCTAATGTCGGGTTTGTATGCCATGGCATTATTAGGGGGAACTGCTGTTTCTGCCGGAATGACCATCCCATTACAACACTTCTTTCAAGGAAGCTGGAGTAAAGCATTATCCTGCTGGTCTATTCCTGCAATTTTGACTTGCATTATTTGGTATAAGCAATTTCCCAAAAATACAGTACGTAGTAAAATTCTCACGCCTAAAATTCGAGGCCTTTTACATTGTAAGTTAGCGTGGCAAGTCACTATTTTTATGGTACTACAATCCATGTATTCTTTTAGTGTTTTTGGATGGTTAGCTCCCTTCTTAAGAGATCGAGGAATTGCAGCCATTGATGCCAGCCTTATTGTTTCAATTTCTATTTTTTTACAGACGATTGCATGCTTTCTTGCACCTATGATTGCAACCCGCTTACCACATCAATCATGGTTCAATATAGTCGTTGTTTTACTCACTTTAGTCGGTTTTTTAGGATGTTTAGCTGCACCAATCAGCTCTATCATCATTTGGGCAGTCATTCTTGGTTTAGGTCAAGGTGCTTTAACTTCTATTGCGATGACAATGATCGTTTTACGTTCGGAAAGCACCTTTGTCGCGGCGAAGCTATCAAGTATGGTTCAGAGTATTGGTTTTGGAATAGGTGCATTTGGGTCTTTATTTATCGGCTTAATATACCGATCTCCCAATCATTTTATACAGGTCGAAATCTTTCTAGTTTGTATCGCTATTTTGCTGCTTTATTTTGGTTTTAAAGCCGGCCAACAACGCTATGTTTCTACTTATACAGATTAAGGTATCGTCTTAAAGAGAAGATACCTTAAAGATTTTCAGCTTCTTTCTAACGTGGCTTACTCAACATCCACTCCAAGTTTTGGCGAACTGCAGGCCACTCATGTTTTAAAATGCTGTAAACGTGTGTGTCGCGTAAAATATCATCTTTCACAATTTGATGGCTTCTGAGTACCCCATCGAGCTTTGCACCTAAACGGACAATTGCGGCTTGGCTTTGAACGTTTAAAGAAGATGTGCGTAACTCAACCGCAATACAGTCTAAAGACTCAAATGCATGAGCCAACAATAGCTTTTTACACTCAGTATTGACTGGCGAACGCTGTGCAGACTTTCGGTACCACGTCGAACCAATTTCTACACGGCGATGAGCTGCTTCAATATGCATTAGAGTCGTCATTCCTAAAGCCTTCCCTGTTTTTCGGTCTTCAATATAAAATGGCAACATAGAACCTGAATGTTGCAAACCAAGACGTCTTTCAATTTCAGCGGTCATCTGCTCAGGTCTTGGAACACGCGTGTACCAAAGATTATAGAGTTCTCCATCGCAAACTGCTTCTGCGAGCGATTCAGCATGTGTTACATCTAGCGGCTTTAAAATAACGTATTCGCCAACTAGCTCAACAGACGTAGTCCAAGACATCTTTGTCTCCTCAATCAATACTAAATTTCTATATTTTCAAAATTATTTATTTAACTCAGCGACACTGTACATGGCATCGGCTATAGTTTGATGACCAGATTTGGATAGGCCATCTGCCGCCCCTAGAATGTCTCGGCGTTCTTTGTTTTGTCCAAGTTTTGATTTTCCTTGAAGCTTGGTAATTTCAATTTCGATACCTACAATGGCTTTTAACATGGGTTCAAGATAGTCTTTCGGTGCATCTGACATTTTCCATGGTTCCGGTTGAGATGCTTCATGGGTACGAGTTAAACGAGCCACTACACCACGAACATAACGTTCATCATCTCGAATCGTCACTTTGCCATATGCATGCACAACCCTATAGTTCCAAGTAGGCACTTGTCTGTGCTGTTCATGTTTGGATGGATACCAATTTGGTGAAATATAAGCATCACCAGCTTGAAATACGACCAAGACCTCATCTCCATCTTTAATGTCCTGCCAAACAGAATTAATGCGAGACACATGGGCATGGAGTACACCCAATTCCCCTTCATTTTCCTGCAACTCGAATGGAAGATGGTTTGCATCTAAGCCATTATTTCCATGAGTAAAAAGTACCCCAAATGGATGTTCTATAATAAGAGAATGCAATACATCCAAACGGTTTTCTGCAAAATCATCGGGGATATACATAGCTAAAAACCTCACTGTAAATATCAGGGTTATTTATATTTTGTGTTGTAAATTTTCTGGCTTATGTGGTTTATTAAAAAGAACCACTTTGTATTTTTTTAAGTAGACCAGAATTATGGCAAGAATAGCAAAAGTTGTTGAACTTCCGTCTATTGCAAAAATTGATAAAAGCCAAGGCAAGATTAGTGCTCAACTCACTCAAGCTTTACGCGAAGCCGTACAAAGTGGTGATTTACAGCCCGGCGATCCGTTGCCTTCTTCTCGTGAATTGGCTCAGACACTTGGGGTCGCTCGCGGAACGATTATTGAAGCTTACGATCAGCTTTTAGCTGAAGGTGTTTTTGACTCCCAAGCACGAACTGGCACCTATGTATCTCATGCTTTAGCTAAAAAAACTACGCCGCAACACTCTCAAAAAGAAACCACACCTAGCGCAATCCCTTTGACTAAGTCAGCACTTTCTTATGCTCAAGTGCTTAAAGAGTTTAAACCGCTTCCCCACACTCCTTTTGCGGTATCTGTTCCGATTGGTCGCACTCAACCAAGTGATATCTGGCGTAAATTCGGTAATAAATTTAGATCGCGAGGAGCCGGAGTTCCTTCGGGTTATGGTGAACCTCAAGGCGTGCTGTCACTAAGAATTGCTATCGCAGACTATGTACGTCGATCTCGTTCTGTCCACTGCGAACCTGACCAAATTGTGATTACTCCCGGCATCCAGCAATCACTTTATATTTGCAGCCAGATTTTATTTGAAGCAAAAGATGAGGTGTGGATTGAAGATCCGGCTTATCGGGGTACCACAGCCATTTTTGAGCATGCTGTACAAAACATTCGGATGGTGCGTGTTCCTGTCGATGAAGAAGGAATTCAGGTTGAAACTGGAATAAAGCTTTCTAAACATGCGCGTGCTGCTTTTGTGACACCATCTCATCAATACCCACTTGGCATGCCGATGAGCCTAGCAAGACGTACTGCTTTATTGGCTTGGGCAAAACAGCAAAATGCATGGATCATTGAAGATGACTATGACAGTGAACTCCGTTATAACGGTCAACCCTTTCCATCTTTACAAGGTATGGCGCCCGACCAAGTAATTTATCTTGGGACTTTCAGTAAAGTCCTATTTCCGTCTCTTAGACTTGGCTATGCCGTGTTGCCCAAAGAACTGATAGCTCCTTTTTGTGGACTCAGAGTATTAATTGATCGGCACCCGCCTGCTGCTGATCAACACGTTTTGGCTGCTTTTATTCAAGAAGGTTATTTAGAGCGGCATATTCGACGCACTCGAAATGTCTATGCAGAAGTCCGAGAATACATTATTGGTTTGATTGAAAAATACATACCTCAAGAGCTGGCTTGGTTACAACCGGGCGATCAAGGCATGCATATGGTGTTATGGCTCGCTCATCATATTAATGACATTGAAGTTGCAAACTCGGCAGTCGATGCAGGCATTGCCATTAAAGCAATTTCACCGACATTTTCAAAAGAGCAACAACGTCCGGGCTTAATTGTTGGCTTAGGCGATTTTGAACCCGAACTGATGAGACAAGCCATCAAAAAACTATCAAGAATTATTCAACAACATGACAAATCAAGTTAGATAAAACCTACAACAGCAACCATAGATGAATGGCAAATGGCCCAATCAGTACCATTAAAATACCAGCAATAACCATGGTCAAACTGGCAATTACACCTTCTTCACTATTGCGCTGTTGCGCTCTAACTGTACCAAAACCATGGGCTGCATTTCCGAAGGCTGCCCCATTTGCCACATTAGAACGGATTTTAGTAATCGCTAAAATCGCATCGCCGCAAATCATACCTACCAAACCAGTAATAACGGTAAATAGTGAAACCAACGCTGCCGAACCGTGAATATCTTCCGCTAAAATCATGGCAAATGGTGTTGAAATAGAACGTGCCATCAAACTGTTGGTCACTTCAGGGCTAAAGTGGAACCACTGCGCCATTTCATAGGCAGACATCACGCCTACACTCATCCCCACAATAATCGCAATCGAAAGAACCCCAAGGTTTTTACGAATCGTCTCCCGATAGCGATAAATCGGTACAGCAAACGCAACCGTTGCAGGCCCTAATAAATTAACAATCCACTGCGTATCTTCTGCATAAGTTTGATATGAAATTCCAAAAATTGTCATCAAAATGATGGTAAGTACAGGCACGCTAATCGCGGGTGACAACCAAAGTTTTGGATTTTTCTGATAGATTCGCTTTGCCACAACATAGGCTATCAAAGTCCAGATCAGGCAAAGAATTGACCAAATATTCATGTCATTTTCTCTTAGATATGCTTATGTTGAAGACGTTTGCGAGCCTGTAAATAAGCTTTCAAACGATTGTAATAGTGAATAGTCAGACATGTACTGAGCATGACCGAAATGGTCCCAACTGCAATACTCAAGACAATTTGCCACCCTTCGGTCATAAACAAGGTTTTATACTGCACTACGGCGACCACAACGGGCACAAAAAACAGCAACAACTCTCCTAAAACAACAGTTGCTCCCATTGCTACCTGATCCATTTTGATAATTTTAAAGAACAGGCATAGAAGCAATAAAAACATACCTAAAATGCCTGCCGAGACAGGTACACCGAGTTTTTGATGTAAGAGATATCCGACCCACCAAAATCAAAATTTGTTTAACTAAAACTAAAAATGAAGGTTGTGTGGGTGTTCCAGAAGCTGATTCAGTACTCATTTTACGAAATTAGATGGTTAACTACACTATTATGCTACCTCGATGAAATCTGCTAAATATGAATTATTCATGTTAATATTATTCTAAAATGGAATAATCTATTCTTTATTATGCTTTCTCTAAAATCATTACAGTGCTTCGTTACACTGGTAAAAACTAAAAGTTTTACCCGTACCGCTGAAGAGTTGTATCTGACTCAACCTACCATTAGTAAAATATTACAGCAGCTTGAAGAACAGCTTCAGGTACAGCTTTTGGTTAAGCCAGATCACGGACGGAAAAGGCAAATCAAGTTAACTGAAATTGGAGAGCGCATTTATCAACATGCCATCGAGCTTCTTCAGGCAGAACAAAACATCTTTCTTGAGATAGAAAACTATCAACAATTAAAAACAGGGACTTTAAAACTTGGCGTTCCGCCTTTAGGTTCACAGCTCTTAACGACTGCTCTGTTTGATTATCACCAGCAATGGTCAGAGATTGAATTGGCTTTTATGGAAGTAGGTTCGCGTGGTATTGAACAGGCCTTACTTAATAATGAGTTAGACGTCGGTGTTTTATTGCAGCCCTTTGATGAACAAATCTTTAATAGCATTGAATTATGTAACTATCCTTTAATGGTCCTTTTACGTCGGGATGCAACTTGGGCAACTCGTAAAAAAATAAATCTAGAAGAACTACAACACCAATCGTTTTTAATGTTTCCTGAAAATTTCTCTTTAAATAGTATTATTCTTGATGCATGTAAGCAGCATGGTTTCTACCCAACCATTGCTTGTCGCACCAGCCAATGGCACCTCTTGGCAGATATGGTGCTACAACGTATGGGAATCGCTCTCTTGCCACAATATTATACAGACATGCTTGACCCGACTTTATTTGCAGCAGTGCCACTCGAAAAACCAAATATTCAATGGCACTTAGTGATGGCTTGGAAAAAGAATCTTCCTGTCTCACCAGCAGTACAAGCTTGGCTTAGTATTATCCGTCAGCATTTTCAGCACATTAAACCGTGAAAATGCTAGGAAAATAAATGTCGTAATAATCCCGCACTCGCAACACCAATACAAACGGTGGACAATAAACCCAATCGCGTCGCGGCAATAGTCGTTATAGCCAATGCAACCAATGTTGCAGGGTCTTTAGACACAAATACAGGTGCAATCACTGAAATTAGGACACAGCCTGGCATACTTTCCATCACATACTGCATTCTTGGAGAAAGTGTCTTATTTCTCAACAGAAGAAAACCTGAAATTCTAGTGAGATAAGTCGTGATTGCCATCAATACAATTGTCATAAAACTCATTGAATCAAGCATGTTTTTCTCCCCAAAGCCATGCAGATGCCAAACCTGAAAGTGCCCCAGCAAGTACATACCAAGCACCCGGTATCCACAAATAAGTTATGCATGCCACAACCAAACTGACCAACCAAGGTTTACTTGCATTGAAATTTTTCCACATGCCTCTGAGCAATACCAAAAAAATTGCAGTAAATGCCATATCGAAACCAAACTGTTCCAGATTGCCAATTTTCGGGCCAAGAACTGCTCCAACTGTTGAAAAACTCACCCATGTTAAATATGGAAATGCAGATACCCCGAGATAATAAGTCAGACTAAAACCTTGATTTTTTCGAGCATCAGCCAAAGACATTGCCCAACTTTCATCACACATAAAAAATAATGCAGGTAACATTTTCCGTCGCGACAAATGAGTGGTATAGCTTGCTAAAGCAGCTCCCATCAACACATGACGAGAATTGACCAAAATAGACATAAGCACGATTAATGCGATATGAGGCGGTGTCGTCCATAAATTCACTGCAGTAAATTCAGAACCTCCAGCAAAATTCAATCCAGTCATTAACGGAATTGCTGCGACTGCCAGCCCTTTGCCTGTTGCTTGGGCTCCAAACACCAAAGCAATTGGAATAAATCCTAACACCACAGGTAATGAAGCTTTCATACCGCGTAAAAGCTCTTGATCCACCTCTAAGTGTTCTGGAAATTTTAAGGTTCGTAAATAGCCATTCATGGTGGTTATCCAGCATCAAATTCATCATGTACAATTTTATGCTAAACCTCTTGGTATTAAATTTTTAATAAATCACTTGAGATTATAATTTTGATATAAAATATTAATAATATAAAAATCTATGGAATTTAAAACCAATGCAACTTGATCGAATAGATCGACAGATTTTATCTGTTTTACAAAAGAATGGGCGACTACAGAATAATGAACTAGCACAAATAGTGGGTTTATCTCCCTCTCCATGCCTACGTCGAGTCAAGCTTTTAGAAGAAGCAGGTATCATTCAAAAATATGTAGCGCTTTTAGATGCAGAAAAAGTCGGAAAAGGCTTAACACTTTTTACCCGCATCTGGTTAGTTGCTCAAGATGCTGAAACAGTGGATAAATTTATTGATGTGATTAAAGATCTGCCTCAAGTGGTAGAGTGTCATCTTATGGCTGGTGACTGCGACTTTCTGCTACGCGTTATGTCAGCTGATTTAGATGAATACCGTAAATTTCAGATTGAACATTTGACTCGAATAAATGGAGTACAAAGTATTAAAACTGAAATTCCAATGCAGAACATCAAACTCACTACAGAAGTACCTTTATAAAAAATATGTGAATTTTATAGAAATTATTTTGATTGTTATGCTCTACTAAAAAATGGCATTTTATAGAAAGGATATGCCAATTTTTTGAAGTTTGATTTTTAAAAGCACCTCCAAATCATAAGAACCTCCATAAACTAAAAACTTGCCCGATCGTAAGGATAATGTTATGAATAATGAAAATTTTAAGCTGTACACAGATTCACAATTTCTAAGTCCCTATGCGTTTACAGTTTTTGTAGGGCTACATGAAAAACAAATTCCATTTGAAATAGCAACCATCAACTTAGGCCAGCAAAGCCAGTTTGAAAAGTCTTACGTAGAAAAGTCATTAACAGCCAAAGTGCCTGTACTTGAACATCATGATTTTGCTTTATCAGAATCTTCTGCCATTTTGGAATATATTGAAGAGCTTTATCCAGATACATCTATTTATCCAAAAGATATACAAGCACGTGCAAGAGCAAGACAAGTTCAGGCATGGCTCAGATCCGACTTAGTGGCACTAAGAACTGAGCGTCCAACCGATGTTATTTTCATTCAGCCCAAGCCCACTCCACTTTCAGAAGAAGGCCAAAAATCAGCAGAGAAACTGTTCTTTGTTGCAGAAAAACTTCTCGCTCCTCATGCAGAATTTCTTTTTGGTTCATGGAGTATTGTGGATGCTGAACTTGCCCTAATGTTGCAACGCCTCATTCAAAATGGCGATGCTGTTCCAGAGCGTTTAAAAAACTATGCATTACAACAATGGCAACGTCCAACCGTACAAAAATGGCTTGCCTTGCGACATAACTAAACCCTTTATGTACACCAGACACGAGATAAAAAATGAGTGATTCAAACTATACTCCTCCACAAGTTTGGCAATGGACTGGAGAAAAAACCGATTTAAACCAACCTACTTCAGGTGCTCGTTACGAGCATACACTTCCTGTCGGGAAACATCCGCTTCAGCTCTACTCTTTAGCCACACCTAATGGACAAAAAGTCACTATTTTGCTAGAAGAGCTTTTAGCATTAGGTCATCAAGATGCTGAATATGATGCTTGGCTGATTAAAATTGGTGAAGGACAGCAATTTGGTAGTGGCTTTGTAGAAGTTAATCCAAACTCTAAAATTCCAGCATTGGTTGACCATAGCCAAAACCCGCCATTAAGAGTATTTGAATCTGGCTCAATTTTGCTTTACTTGGCTGAAAAGTTTAAGGCATTCATTCCAACTGATATTGCTGCACGTACTGAATGTCTTAATTGGTTATTCTGGCAAATGGGCAGCGCGCCTTACTTAGGTGGCGGTTTTGGACATTTTTATGCTTATGCACCCGTTAAAGTTGAATATGCAATTAACCGCTTTGCTATGGAAACTAAACGTTTACTTGATGTGTTAGATCAGCATTTAGCAAAGCATGAATATTTAGCAGGTTCTGAATATAGCATTGCTGATATTGCTGCATTCCCTTGGTATGGTGGTCTTGTTAAAAACTGGGTATATAACGGCGCAGAGTTTTTAGGTGTCGATCAATATAATAATGTTCAGCGTTGGGCAGATGCAATTTTAGCGCGTCCTGCGGTACAACGTGGTCGTATGGTCAATCGTACCTTTGGCGATTTAGAAACACAGTTACATGAACGCCATGATGCCAACGACTTTGAGACCAAGACTCAAGATAAAGTTTAATCAACTATAAAGTAATATTTACTCTACTTGGCTACCCAATTGCGGGTAGTCAGAGTTTGCAAAATACCCCGTATATAACTCACTCAGCCAAGCGACAAAAACTCGTACGCGTGGTGAGAGTTGCCGATGCTGCGGATATAAAGCAGAAACTGACATCTTTGGGATTTCCCATTCAGATAAAACCTCAACCAGTCGCCCGTCTTTTAATTCATTTGCCACATGATAACGCGGTACCTGAATTAAACCTGCCCCACGTAAAGCAGATAATACATAGTTTTCAGCATCATTTACCGCGATCCAGCTTTTCAAAAAATAATCTTGTTTTTTGCCATTCACCATCAATTCAAATGGATAATTTCGTCCACCTGATGTCGAAAAGAAATTAACACAATAATGTGATAACAAATCTTCTGGTTGCTGTGGTGTTCCATGTCTATTTAAATAGTCAGCACTTGCACAAATCACTTGAGGCATATCGACCAAATGTCTAGCAATTAAAGTGGAGTCCTCCAAACGCCCGGCCCTCACCACACAGTCTATCCCTTCTCTAATAAGATCAACTAAGCGATCTCCTGTACTAATTACCAGTTCAATGTCGGGGTACAACTCGTGAAATTGGTCGATATTAGGTAAAACAATTTTGGTCGCATGTGCGCCTGATAAATCGACACGCAATAAACCTCGGGGCTGAGCAATTACATTCCGTAATGATGATTCTGCATCATCGAGTTCCGACAATATTTGTGTACAACGCTCATAAAATGCCTGTCCATCTAACGAGGCTCTTACATGCCGTGTAGTCCGCTCTAATAAACGGCATTGCAAGTTGTTCTCTAAATCTTTAATGGCGTTACTTGCTGTAGCACGTGGGATATTCAGTTGATCGGCTGCCTGACTAAAGCTACCCAGCTCCACAATGCGGGTAAAAAGTTGCAAGGTATCAAATTTATCCATGGTGCTCGTTTTTAACTCCATCTATTATTAATGAATATGGAATTATCTTATCCAATTATAAAGATTTATCCCATATTTCTATACTATTAAAATAAGCCATACTTACACAAACAGGCAATCTAAAAATGAATATTTCAAAAAAGACAGCTCTTGTTACAGGTGCATCACGCGGTATTGGTCGTGCAATTGCTGAACGCTTAGCCCAAGATGGCTTTTATGTCATTGTTAACTATGCTGGCAATAAGGTGCATGCCCAAGCAACTGTAGATCATATTGTGGAACAAGGTGGTCAAGCTTCTGCTATTCAAGCCGACGTAGCAAATGAATATGAGGTGGGTCGTTTATTTCAAGAAGCAAAAGCCGTAAATGGTCAATTAGATGTAGTAGTTCATAGTGCCGGTATTATGCCTATGGCAAAAATTACCCCTGAAAGTCTGCCAGATTTCGATAAAGTAATTCATACCAATTTACGTGGTGCGTTTTTAATATTGGCTCATGCAGCTGAAACAGTTCCAGATGGTGGCCGAATCATTGCCCTTTCGACCAGCGTAATTGCTAAATCTTTTCCGGCATATGGCCCCTATATTGCTTCAAAAGCAGGTGTAGAAGGCTTAGTACATGTGTTAGCAAATGAGTTACGCGGCCGAAATATTACTGTAAATGCAGTTGCACCCGGCCCGATAGGAACTGACCTTTTTTATAATGGAAAAACTGATGAGCAAGTGGCAGCTATTGCAAAACTCGCTCCATTAGAACGAATCGGAACACCTGAAGAAATTGCCAGTGTAATTGCTATGTTAGCTGGCCCAGATGGACGCTGGGTAAATTCACAAGTCATTCGGGTAAATGGTGGATTTGCTTAATTTTTAAAATCGTGTGGATTATTTTAATTCACACGGTTTTTTACTAACTATTAAAATTACTATTCCATCAATTTTAATTAAAGAACTATATAAGCTTAATTAATACTTTTTTATAAAAATATGCCCCATTCTTATTTATAAAAATAATATATATAAATAGATATTCCTTATTTTTGCTTATATTTAAAAACGCGTAAATTGAACAATAACAATCTGAATCGAAGATAAGGATATATTCAATGAACGCTAAATTAAATACAGAAGCTCCGCAAAGCTTTATCTCAAATGATTCAAATCCATCCTTTTCAGCCCAAGAAATTCTTTCTAAAGCACAGCAATACGCACAAGACCATAAATTGAATTTTAGTGGCAGTTTATCACCTACTGATGCATGGCAACTCATACAACAAGAAGAAGCTGTTTTAGTTGATGTGCGCACCAATGAAGAACGTAAATTTGTAGGTTATGTCCCTAAAAGTGTTCATGTCGCTTGGGCAACAGGCACATCGTTTAACCGCAATCCACGTTTTTTAAAAGAGCTTGAATCAAAAGTTGGCAAAGATAAAACCATTCTTTTGCTATGTCGTAGTGGCAACCGTTCAGCACAAGCAGCCGAAGCCGCATTTAATGCAGGTTTTGAGCACATTTATAACGTTCTTGAAGGCTTTGAAGGTGACTTAGATGATAACCAACAACGTAATCAGAAAAACGGCTGGCGTATTCATCAACTCCCTTGGCAACAAGACTAAAACTTCAATAAATTTTCAGTGAATCAAGGAAAGCTTGTGACTCAATGGAACATTAATGCTGTTGTACAGGGCTTACAACAAGCAAGGCATGACTGGCGTCAGCAACAGCACAGAACCAAAGAATTTGGGGGCCGTGAACTTCCGTCTAAAGAAGCTTTAAAAGCTATTTTAGATGACCTTTGCGGCATTTTATTTCCAATGCGTTTAGGCCCTGCTGACTTACGCCAAGAAACTGAAGATTCCTATATTGCCTACACTTTAAATCGAGTGCTGACAGCTTTACATGCTCAGGTACAACTGGCTTTAAATTATGAGGCAAAACGACATTTGGGTCATTTGAGCACAGCCCAACAACCACAGGAACTTGCTCAAAATATTGTGCAGGATTTTGCCAACACACTACCTTCTATACGTCGTCTTTTAGATGGCGATGTGCGAGCGGCTTATGAAGGTGATCCGGCAGCACATAGTGTAGATGAAGTATTACTCTGCTATCCAGGCATCTTTGCGATTATTTACCACCGTATTGCACATCAGCTCTATGCTCAAGTGCCTCTATTGTCTCGCATTATTTCTGAGTTGGCACATTCTGCAACGGGCATTGATATTCATCCCGGTGCAAAAATTGGTAAAGGATTTTTCATTGATCATGGTACAGGTGTGGTGATTGGTGAAACCAGTGTCATTGGGGAACGTGTTCGTATTTATCAGGCCGTAACACTTGGAGCTAAACGTTTTGAAACGAATGATGATGGTGCTTTGAAAAAAGACTATACACGCCATCCAATTGTTGAAGATGACGTTGTGATCTATGCAGGTGCCACGATTTTAGGTCGTATTACGATTGGCCGAGGTTCTATTATTGGGGGTAATGTCTGGCTTACACATAGTATTGCTGCGGGTAGCCAGATTTTACAGTCACCAAATGAGTCTTATCAAAAAAATCATATTCCCAGTTAAAAACTATAGATATTAAATAAATAGATAAGGAGACAAATAAATACTAAAAACTTAGCAAATTAATTAAATTCTTATTTCTAATTTAAATATATTTTTATTTTAAAAATAGATTTTTTAATAAATAAACTTCTTATTTTAAAAATTTATAACGCTCTTTTATTTTAAAACCAGAACTAATTCTAGTTTATATCCATCCTAGAATTTTTAATTTTTGATTTACCAAGCCACTGTAATAAGGAAAAAGATTCATGGCGAAAAATACAGACAAAGCCCAACTTGCTCTTGGGGACCATGCGGCCCGTCAACTGGCCAATGCAACCAAAACTGCTCCCCAACTTTCTACAATTACTCCCAGATGGCTGACTCACTTACTTCAATGGCTTCCTGTTGAAGCAGGTATTTATCGCCTAAACCGTGTAAATAATACCGATGACATTCAGGTGGCTTGCACTCAGCGTGATGAAGCAACATTACCTCAGACTTTTGTTGATTATGACCCTGAGCCACGCGAATACTTTTTAAATGGTGTATCAACTGTTTTAGATGTACATACACGTGTTGCTGACCTTTACAGCAGCCCACATGACCAGATTAAAGAACAACTTCGTTTAACCATTGAAACCATTAAAGAACGTCAAGAAAGTGAGCTTATCAATAACCCTGAATATGGTTTATTGGCGAGTGTGACAGATGACCAACGTATTTCAACTTTAAATGGCCCACCGACTCCAGATGATTTCGATGATTTGCTGCGTAAAGTCTGGAAAGAACCAGGTTTTTTCCTAGCACATCCTGATGCGATTGCAGCATTTGGCCGTGAATGTACACGTCGTGGCGTACCACCTCCAACGGTTAGCTTATTTGGTTCTCAGTTCATTACATGGCGCGGTATTCCACTTATTCCATCCAATAAAATTCCGGTTGAAGATGGCAAAACTAAAATCTTGCTGCTTCGTGTTGGTGAAAAGCGTCAAGGCATTGTTGGGTTGTTCCAACCAGGCCTTGCTGGAGAACAGTCACCAGGGCTTTCGGTACGCTTTATGGGAATCAACCGTAACGCGATTGCGTCGTATCTAATCTCATTATATTGCTCACTTGCAGTACTCACTGATGATGCGCTGGCAGTATTAGATGATGTGGAGGTGGACAAATATCATGACTACCCAGTTAACTACAAGTAATCTGCAAGGTAGTCCAACGGGGCCTGAAGTGACTGGTGTTAACCCACCAGCCAACTTCCCCGATGAATCCACGATTGCCTGTCTTGCCAATGAGTTTTTTTCAGCATTACCAAGCTCAAGCAGTTCAGCTTCTCCATCGGGCCTTAACTTGGACTTACCTGTCGGAGCACCACCGCACCCACCACAACCAGGTGAACCATTTTCTGCACTCAGTGGTCGTGCGCCTAATATCGCCTTTCAGAAAAGTCTCAATCCGGAATATCCTGAGCATATTCCAAATTTGCCAGATTACCCTGAACGCCGAATTGTAGCGTCTGCACCTGTGGTTGGTGGTGCGAATTTACCGCGCCCACCATTTGAACCACATTTGCCACAAGCTGCTCATAGTGAACCCAATGTGCCACGCATTGAACCAAGCGTACCTACTGGTGCAGGTGAATCACCGTATTATTTTTTAAATGATTTTTCTGCTCCAAGTACAGCAGAACCTTCAGTTAAAGGTGTTGAGGATAATTACTCAGTTGCGCAGTCTTTTCAGTTGCCCCATGGTGACCAGCTGAAATCATTGCTGGCTGAAGATCGTTTTGCAACGAACACGCCTACCCAAAGTTCGGCAAGCTCTGCATTTTATTTTTTAGACTTGCCTCAAAGTGGACAAAGTTATAGTCATTATCAACCATCACAACCCACCTTTGTAGCAAGCAGTGCGCAACCGCTAGATATACACGCCATTCGCCGCGATTTCCCAATTTTACAAGAACGCGTCAATGGCCGCCCTCTAGTCTGGTTGGATAATGCTGCGACCACACAAAAACCGCAACGCGTGATTGATCGGATTGCTTATTTTTATCAGCATGAAAACTCGAATATTCACCGTGCTGCACATGAATTAGCGGCTCGTGCCACCGATGCTTATGAATATGCAAGAAATGTAGTTGCCCGATTCATTGGTGCGCCCTCTTCCAAAGAAATTATCTTTGTTCGGGGAACAACCGAAGGCATTAACCTGATTGCAAAAACATGGGGCGAACAAAATATTGGTGAAGGTGATGAAATCATTGTTTCTCACTTGGAGCACCATGCCAATATTGTGCCTTGGTATCAACTCACTAAAAAAACTGGAGCAAAATTAAGGGTCATTCCTGTCGATGACACAGGTCAGATTATTTTAGAAGAGTTGCCAAGACTGATTAATGAGCGCACTAAACTACTTTCGATTACTCAAGTTTCGAATGCTTTAGGTACAGTCACACCTGTTGCTGAAGTCATTAAAATTGCTCATGCCAAAGGTGTACGTGTTTTAGTTGATGGTGCTCAATCTGTTTCGCACATCCCTACCGATATTCAGGCCCTTGATACAGACTTTTTTGTGTTCTCTGGACATAAAGTGTTTGGGCCGACGGGTATTGGCGCGGTCTATGCAAAACCAGAGTTGCTAGAAAGCATGCCTGTTTGGGAAGGTGGAGGTAACATGATTCAAGATGTTACCTTCGAACAGGTGGTTTACCAACCTGCACCAAACAAGTTTGAAGCTGGAACTGGAAACATTGCCGATGCTGTCGGCTTAGGCGCTGCACTTGAATATGTCGAAAGTCTAGGTATTCATAACATTGCTCGCTATGAACATGATCTACTCGAATATGGTCAAAATGCACTGAGCAGTGTGTCTGGTTTACGCTTGATCGGAACCGCACATCACAAAGCCAGTGTCATGTCCTTTACCTTACAAGGCTATTCAACTGAACAAGTGGGCAAAGCTTTAAATCAACATGGTATTGCGGTACGTTCTGGCCACCACTGTGCACAACCAATTTTACGTCGTTTTGGTGTGGAACAGACCGTGCGTCCGTCTTTGGCTTTTTATAATACAACTGAAGAAATTGATTTATTGGTATCGGTTTTACATCAACTGACGCGTAATAGGCGTAGCAATTAAATCTATTTCTAGACTAGAAAAGACTGCTTTTGAGCGGTCTTTTTTTATAATTAATTTGCCATCATTAAAATTCAATTTTTCAATGAGGAAACTATTAAAACTCAAATAGTCCTAGCACTACATTTACTCGCGCAAAAGTCGTCTGCAACCTGCGTAGCATCAAAAAGATTCTGTTTCTGTGAAATACTAGTTAAATGAAATAAGTCGACAGGTTTTGCAGATGACAATGCTTTTGCTTACTTTGAGCGAAACCAAAGTAAGTCCAGCCGAAGGCGACTGAAGAAATTAAAACTTTAAGCGATAATACTCTGTCGTGCTATCTAAGAGCTTGTGAATAGCTTTGGGCTGAACTAAAAGTCATTAGCGGTTATCACGGCGGAGTCTTATTATTTAAAATTCGATTTCTAGGTTAGCCTTCGGCTCGAGCTAAGAGTCATCTACAGCCTGCCCATAATTTATAAAAATAATGTTTTTGCAACATTTCCCGATAAGTGAAAACAGTTAACAGGTTCTGTAGATGAGAAAGTTATTTGGTTACATTTTCCAAAAAAAGTAACAGAATTAGCTACGTTATTCTGATGTATAAACGGTAAGACTCCGTCGTGAAAACTATATCTACAATCGTACTTCTGTAATATCCTTAAATACTCACAGCAATTAAACAAACAATCCCCAAATCAATCTCAATGCAATCCCAATTAACAACACCCCCATTACCCGCTCAAAGTAAACTCCAAACTCCAAAAATCGTTTACGTACAATAGGCTGTGCAAACAGTACACTCACCACCATAAACCAGATGGCATTGACCATACACATCCATACCCCATAAAAGACCTGAACTTTCATCGGTGTGGTCGTACTTACAATCGTCGTAAAAATTGCCAGAAAAAAGATAGTGGCTTTGGGGTTTAACGCATTGGTGAGAAAACCCATCGTAAAAGATTTAAATAAACTTGGAGTATCACTGTCTGTTTGACCATTAATTTCAATATTGGTATTTGGCTGACTACGTAAACATTGCCACCCCAAATAAATTAAATACACTGCTCCTGCTGCTCTAATAAGCGACATGAGCCATTCACTTTGCTGAATCAAAAAACCAATCCCAACCAAGGTATAAAAGACATGAACCGAAATCCCAACACCAATACCAATCGCGGTCAGACATCCAATTAGGTAACCATAACGCACACTTTGTCTGACCGTAATCACAAAATCTGGACCCGGTAAAATCACCGCCATAAAGTGAATGAGTGCTAGCGTTAAAAACTCATGTCCATACAACTGCCACATTTATGCAACCCCCTCGGCAACGCTATAGTTGACACTGAGCTTCCCTTTTTTAAACTGATAAGACTGAATTTCTATAGAACCAATATCTGCTAATGACGTGACATGAGTTCCGCCACAAGGAAATGCAGGAAACTCACCAAAACTGATTTCACGAAAGCCATCAGCATGTTGATGAAAATGGGTTGGCAAACCATCTTGAATATAGTGAGAACATTGCTGCTGAAGAGTTTCACCATCTAACTGCTGGGCCGTATCTAAAGGAATAAACTGAACACGAGCGTCGTTGGGCCAGTGCTGAGCTTTTATAGCTTGCCAGCCAAATAAATGCATTACATGTGCAATGAGATGTCCAGCCGAATGTAATCGGCTATGATAATGACGTTTCTTTTCATCAACTTGAGCTAATGTCTTTCCCAAATCAACGGGGTGTGAGCAATAATGAATTATTTCACCTTGTTCAATTGCAACGTGAACTACATCTACCTCTGCAATTTTTCCAGTGTCACTAGGTTGACCACCACCTTGCGGGTGAAACGGTGTTACTGATAAACGCACAGCAAAACGTCCATCTTCAGATGGAATACACGCTAAGACCTCTACCTCAGCACTCAATGTGCCTAATAAATACAATGCTTGTGTCATACTCTTTCATACATACCTTACGATGAAAAGATTGTATTGCGATTTCTTAAGCGCGATAATCCAATCAAAATCCAAATAACTTTTGCCTCATGAGCACAAATCAAAATCTGGGTCTATTAAATGAAATGGCGACCTTCGTTAAGGTAGTCGAGTCAGAAAGTTTTTCTGAAACTGCAAGGCAGCTTGGTACCACACCTTCTGCTGTTAGTCGTGCGATTGCCCGTTTAGAACGTGCTTTAGGCACCCGCTTACTCTATCGGACTACACGGAAACTTCGTTTAAGTGAAAGTGGGCAACAGGTCTATCAACGCTGTTTAGATATGGTGAATGCTGCACAAGCAGTTATGGAAAGTTCAGGGCAATTTCATATCGAACCTGAAGGTATTATTCGCATGAGTGTTCCCAAAGCTGTGGGGCATTTTATGATTCATCCGCATTTACCTGAATTTTTAGAACGCTACCCAAAAATTGATATTCAAATGCTTCTAGAAGATCGCTATATAGACCTCATTGATGATGGAGTTGACCTAGCGCTTCGGATTACAGAGCAACCACCGGGTGGGTTGATGGGTCGAAAGCTCATTGATATTGACCATTTGATTTGTGCCACACCTGAGTATTTGGCCAAGCATGGCACACCGAACCATCCTCATGATTTAAAGCAGCATGAATGTATTTACTTGGGCGAACAAGCCAGTGACTCAAAATGGAAATTTCAACAAGGAAATAAATCGATCAGTGTGGCTGTGCGTGGGCGTTATGCTGCAAATCATACGGGTGTGCGTTTGAGTGCCGCATTACAGCATTTAGGTATTGCGAGCTTGCCTTACTTTGTTGCACGCCATGGTCTACAACAAGGTACTTTAGTTCAGGTTTTACCAGATTGGTATTTTAAAACCTATTATAGTGGTGGGCTGTGGTTACTTTACCCACCGACAAGGCATGTCCCGCCTAAATTGAGTGTGTTGATTCAATATTTGGCAGATAAATTAGCAGCAGAGCCGACTTTATTTAAGTTAAAGTAATATAAATTCAATGGATTAGCACGATGGAATCCTACCCTTTTAACCTCTAAAGCAAACAGCTAATTCTGTTACTTTTTTTGGAAAAGTAACCAAAAAACTTTCTCATCTACAGAACCTGACCACTGTTTACATCTATAAAAAAATATTGCAAAAACATTATCTTTATAAATTATGGGCAGGCTGTAGATGAACATTAGCTCAAGCAAATCCTATCTAGAATCCTCTTTATTAGAATTACTCAACCAATAGATCTTTTGGATTAATCGTATCACCATACACTGGTTTTAACGTCTTTTCATAAGCCTGATGAATCACGCCTTCTTTCGCCAGTTTCTCTAAATCTTGGTTCAACCAGTCAAGCAACTCTTTATCACCCTTTTTCACTGCGGGTGCAATTAAGTCCTGCTCACCTAAATTAGTAATGCCAACGGTGTAATTTGGATTTTCTTTAGCCCAAGCTAAAACCAGCAAGTTATCATGTGCAAGTGCAGCACCACGGCCATCTTTTAAAGCATCAAAAGTTTCAGTGTTTTGCTCATATTTTTGTAGTTTAATTTCAGGATGAGTCTTAGTGAAGAATGAATCAGCCGTTGTACCTTTGTTTACCAATAAAGTTTTATCTTTAAGTTGAGCAACATCGGTAATCGGATGACTTTTAGGAGAAACCACGCCTAGCGCCACTTTTAAGTAAGGCTTAGCAAAATCGACTACTTCTTTACGTTCTGGCGTAACTGTAAAGTTTGCAAAAATAATATCCACTTTATTGGCTTTTAAATATTCGACACGATTAGCCGCTTCAGTTAAAACAAATTCAACTTTGTTTTCATCACCCAGCAAATCTTTAGCGACATGCTTGGCAATTTCTACATCAAAGCCCTGATTTTTACCTTGAGCATCTAAATATCCAAACGGCGGTTTATCACTAAATACGCCAATTCGTACCACGCCATTCTTTTTGATCTGCTCAATACTTGACGTAGTTTGTGTGGTATCAGCCGTTTTTTCAGTAGACTGAGTTCCTTTGTTACATGCAACTAAACCTAAACTCAGTAAAGATGCAGCCAAAATATGCTTCACGTTTTGAAATGTTAATGTTGTCATTATTTCACCCTATCGTTCTTGTAAAAGTCTTATTTAAAATCGCAGCGCCTACTTTTAAACACTGCTCTAGCGATATCGAAAATTATTGGCCTACATCTAAAAACACATTCGGATTAACCGAGTCACCGTAAATTGGTTTCAAGGTTTCATCATAAATTTTATTAATTTCACCACTTGTTCTGAGCTGCTTAATTTCAGTATTAAGCCAGTTCAATAATTGCGTATTACCCTTTTTAACTGCTGGTGCAATAAACTCTTGATCACCAATAGACTGAATGCCTGCTACATAACTTGGGTTCTTCGCGGCCCACGCCAAAGCATAAGTACTATCTTGTGAAATTGCGTCACCACGACCATCAGTTAATGCTTTGAAGGCATCCGAATTTCGTTCAAACTTCAGTAAATTTACTTTCGGATAATGCTTGGTAAAGTAGGTATCTGAACTTGTGCCTTTATTGACAATTAATGTCTTACCTTCTAATTGGGCAATATCTGTAATCGGCTTGGCTTTAGGTGAGACTATCCCAAAAGCACCTTTTAAATAAGGCTCAGCAAAATCGACAACCTCTTTACGTTCAGGCGTTACTGTAAATGTTGCGAATACCACATCGGCACGGTTTGATTTTAAGAACTCCACCCGATTTGAAGCTTCAGTCACAATAAACTCAACTTTCTTTTCATCACCAAGCAAATCTTTGGTCACCCGTTTTGCTAAAGCCACATCAAAGCCCTGATTATTCCCCGCACTGTCTACATAACCAAATGGCGGATCATCAGCAAAAACGGCCACTTTTAGAACTCCATTTTTTTTGATTTGTTCTAAAGATTCATCCACTTGAGTATTACTTGCCTGTTCAGTGGATGGCGTTTTACTACATGCTGTTAACAACACCCCAGCAACGGCAAGACTGCTTAATATTTTTATTGAATTACGTTTAAACATTCACTTCCTCATGATTCAAATAATAAAAATTTAGTACGACAAAATATTTAGAAAGGCTTTCGCTCGTTCTGTTTTTGGCTGTTCAAAAAATTCTTCTGGTGAAGCCTGTTCAATAATCTTGCCCTTATCCATAAAAATAATGCGGTCGGCAACCTTACGGGCAAAGGACATCTCATGTGTCACAATCAACATGGTCATTCCTTCATTCGCTAACTTGAGTACTACATCAAGCACTTCCCTGACCATTTCTGGGTCAAGTGCAGCGGTAATTTCATCAAGCAAAATGACTTTAGGTTGCATAACTAATGAACGCACAATAGCGATACGCTGTTTTTGTCCACCAGAAAGTTGTCGTGGATAATCAAGTTTTCGCTCAAACAACCCCACTCGCTTTAACAACTCATCAGCTATTTGTTCAGCTTCATCACGGTGACGTTTTTGTACTTTGAGTGGTCCAAGCAAAATGTTGTCAATGACGTTCATATGCCCAAATAGCTCATAGTTCTGAAAAACCATGCCAATTTTTTGACGAGCATTAGTCCAGTCCACATCTTTACCGAGCACACCTGAGCCAGTTAAACGAATCTCACCACCCTGAATTGGTTCTAACCCATTAATACAGCGCAGTAAGGTACTTTTACCACAGCCCGATGGGCCTAAAATAACAACCACCTCTCCTTGTTCTACATCCAGATCAATGCCCTGTAAAATATGACTTTGTGCAAATGATTTCTGTAATTGTTGTATCGATAACAAAGGCATAATTACTCCCAGACCTTTTCCAAATGTGCAGCCAAACGAGATAAGGGATAGCAAATCAGAAAATACAAAATAAAAATAAAGCCATAAATCCAAAGAGAAGCACTCGGCACGGTCAACAGCGAATTTTCAATAATTTGCTGACCAACTTTAATGACCTCAACGACACCTATCAGCACTGCCAAAGAGCTGGTTTTCACCATTCGGGTAAATAAATTAATCGCGCCTGGTGTTACTCGTTTTAGACTTTGCGGAAAAATGACATAGATTAAAGCTTGAACATGGTTAAGTCCGAGCGCATAAGCCGAATCACGTTGATGCTGATCAATTGAAGTAATGGCTGCACGAACCAAATCTCCCATTTCAGCCGTACCCCATAAAACAAATACAACAACGCACACCCACATTGCGGAAAACTGCCAGTTAAACCATGTTGCAAAGCCGAAATAAAACACAAACAGTAAAACTAAAATTGGAATGATTCGAATCGCTTCTAAATACAGGCGACACAGCGCTTTAACGACTATGTTTTTAGAAGTCATAATGACACCTAAAACCGTGCCTAAAATCGCAGAGAAAAATACCGAAATAAAAGCAATTTTTGCAGTTGCCCAAAGTCCCCACATTAAGCGCTCGAGGTGACTCGCTTGAAATAAATAATCAAGTTCCATGGCTCACCTTCCGACTTCTGTGCTCCAGATAACTGGTTAAAATAGATACAGGCAATAAAATAATCAGATAGGCCATGATGAGTAAAAACAAAGCTTCCGTGGTTTTATAGTCCATGCCAATTAAGTCTTTGGTGACAAAAAGCAGTTCAACGACAGCTATGGCACTGACCACAGAACTTTCTTTAATCAAAAATAGACAATTTGCCCCAATTGCTGGAATTGAAATAGCCAGTGCTTGAGGAAAAATGACATATCTAAAAATTTGAGTCGGTTGCAGACCAATACTTTTTGCTGAGTCAATCTGCCCGTTTGCAACAGACTGCAAACCTGCTCGGAAAGCTTCAGCCATATAGCTTCCGCCTAAAAAGGTCAGTCCGATCACACCACAAGCAAAACCATCAATTTTGATACCGAGTTTTGGCAAACCGTAATACAAAAAGAACAGTTGAATTAATAAAGGGGTATTTCGAGATAACTCAATATAGAACTGGGCAATTCTATTTAGCACCCGCACGCGATATGTGATTAAAATGCTGCAAATTAGCCCTACAATAATCGCCAAAATAATGCTGATAATTGAAATTTTCAGCGTGGTCAAAGTTGCAGAGAAAAATTGCGGCAACACACTATGGATATACTGCCAGTTCAAGGAAAATTCCAAAAAATAATATTAAAACGTTATAAATATTTAGCTATCGTCAGCCATTAAATATTTGTGTAACGAGTTTATTTTTTTCCCAATTGGTCTAAAACTATTTTTATTAGATAAGCTTTTCTATAAGTTTGATAAATTCGATTTAGCAATCGGAAAACTTCGAATCAGTTGAATACAAGCGCTCAAAACATATTCACTCAAATAAATATGAATATTAAAACCAATAAAAAATCGGACACCAAGGCCCGATTTTTTATTTAATAATTTTTAATCTAGTACTTATTTTCTAAGTACATCGCCAATGCTTGGGTCTTTATCAAAAACTGATTTTGCATATGGGCAAAGTGGAATCACCTTCACCTCTTTTTCACGGACAAAAGCCACCAAGGCATCAAGTAATTGGCGACCTACACCTTGTCCGCGATAATTTTCATTCACATCTGTGGCATCAATAATTAGCATGCTTTCGCCTGCCCATGTATAAGTCATTTCGCCTGCAACGGTTTCACCATCAAGTAAGCTAAAGCTGCCGTGTTTTGTATCATCTTTTTGTTGAATATTCACAATGAATTCCTCGTATTATAACTCATATTTATTTAGAAATGACTTTGTCTATCTTTATCTATAAGAACAAATCTAAGTGTAAAAAAATAGCCTGTTTTTAGCAGCGAGTCTGTATGCTTTTTAAATACAATCGTCAATTAAATTAGTGCAATTCTTGTACCAGACTATTAATATGCGCCACCGCAGCAGTTCGGTTTTCAACACAAAGTTTTTCAAAAACATGCTCTAAATGCTTGTTCACCGTCCGTGGGCTAAGCTCTAATATTTCTGCAATATCTTTATTGGTTTTCCCTAACAATAACCAGTGCATGACTTCGGCCTCACGTTGAGTCAACTGTGGGCAATATTTCAAAATATCATTCATTTCCAAAGCCGGCGTAGAAGTCTTAATCTGTATCAGATAATTTTTTGCTACGCTCGTTTCAGATTGCCACGGCGTAAGCAATAAAAGCTGTAATTGCTGAGATGGCGTTGAATAAGAACAGCTGGTTAATTTTTTGGAGTCTTTTTCATGTTCCAAATCTGAAAACCAAGCTTTTAAACCTGCCTCAAAACCGTCTAATTCGGGTAAATATTGATTTAGTAAATCACTGGCTTTTTGAGTTTTCCAAACAATTTTACCGTGAACATCTAGTGCGAGAATTGCTGTTTCCGTTGCATCAATCACCTGTTTTTGTTGTTGCAATAGTTTTGCATGTGCCAAATGTGTTTTTACCCTTGCTAATACTTCTTCAATATTCAGAGGCTTGGTTACATAGTCCACCCCACCGACCTGAAAACCACGCACAATATGCTCTGTCTCAGACAAGCCTGTCATAAAAATGACAGGAATAAACTGCGTAATTGGGCTCGCTTTAAGCTGTATACAACTTTCAAAACCGTCCATATGTGGCATATTGCCATCAAGCAAAATCATATCTGGTAAGCATCTGTGTGCAATTTCAATGGCACTTAACCCATCGGTTGTGACAAGCACGCGATAACCAGCCAGATCTAGACTTTCATGTAGCAAGCCTAAATTTTCAGGTACATCATCCACAATCAGAATAACAGCCTGCTCGTTTGGCGAAGCTTGCTGAAAAGAAACATGTTGCGTACTCATTGCTTATCCTGAATTAATCGTTGCGCGTGTTTTAAATCAAACTTTTGAATAGCATGCTCAAGCTGTTCCCATAACTCGCTATGCTCCGGAAAATTTTGACGACATTGCGTTAAAGTCTGTTGAATTCCACGAATGTACCCCTGCCCAATTAAATCATTTAACTGTTGCAAGCTTTGCGGTAAATCGAGCAGATCATTATTTTCGGGTTGTTGGATTAGTGTATGAACAGTGGGTTGCTCTTGTCTAAACACCTTTACATCCAGTGTTTGAACTCCATTATTTTCAAGGGATGTCTCGGATTTGGAATCAATCCATACCAAACCTAACTTGTCTCCAATTTTACTCAGCAACAAATTGAGGTCGATTGGTTTTAGCATAAAGTCTTCACTTAAGACGGCATCTTGTGGATTGACTTCGCGCTCGCCTGCATTCGCTGAAATAATTAAGATCGGCACATTGGTAATATTATTCTGACGCAATAATCGCGCTGTTTCCCACCCGCCCATCAAAGGCATATTTAAATCCATCAAAATCAGATTAGGTTGAAAAATAGGTACACGTCTTAAACAATCAATGCCCGACTCGGCTTCTTCAATCATAAACCCTAACGGTTTGAGAAAATTAGCAACTAAACCTCGGTCCACCGCTTCATTATCGACAACCAAAATTCGTTTTCGCTCGCCTTGATAGCCTGTAATTTGGTTGGAATAAACATTAGAAATTGGATGAACCACTTCTTTTGAAGGTAAATAAAACTTAATCTTAAATTGTGAACCCTGATTGAGCTGACTAGTCACAGATAACTGCCCACCGAGTAAATCGACCAATAATTTGACAATGGGTAGTCCAAGTCCTGTTCCAGTAAATCCGCCTTGAACTACATTGCTGCCCCGTTCAAACGGGTTAAATATTCGCTCTAAATCTGCTTCTGCAATACCACAGCCTGTATCTCTAATTTCAAAATAAGCTGTTTGGAAACGGTACTCGACTTTCAAAGTAATTGTGCCGCTCGTCGTAAATTTTAAAGCATTACCCAGTAAATTGATGAGCACTTGCTCTAAGCGTTTTTTGTCGGTACGAACATAGTGCGGTAGGTTCTCTCCAATTTCATAAACAAACTGTAAATTCTTCTGTTCAAACTGTGGCTGAAACATTTGAATAATTTGTTCAATAAAATTGGGGAAATGAACGTCTACTACATTTAAAGAAATTTTGCCTGTTTCAATTCGTGCTAAATCTAGTAAACCGTCAATGAGTGAAGTCAGATGCTGCCCACTACGGCTAATCACTCCGAGCGCCATTTTGCCTTGTTCTGAAAGCTGCTCTTGTTTTTGAAGCAATTGGCTATAGCCCAAAATACTATTTAGAGGTGTTCGTAATTCGTGGCTAATGCCAATGACATAACGGCTTTTTGCATCATTTGCTCGCTCTGCCGAAATTCTGGCATCTTGCAGGTGTTTTGAAGTGACTTCATGGGCAGCAATTTCATCAATCAATAATGCTGTTTGCTGGTGTGTTTCAATTTCAGCATTACGACGGCTTTCATCATTTAAGACGAGCCACCATGCAGCAACGCTCATCAATAAAAATAAAATAGTGTAAATTTTGACAAACAGTGTAAATAGTTGAGGAACGGCTGCCGCATTCACCGTTTCTAAATAGGTTTTTTCTTGGATATAAACCAGACTCAAGCTCACTGCCAAAACAATAGACAGCCCTAGAGTCAGTAATAAATATAAACTGACCCTGCTATTTAAACGGCTGGCCCAGCGTTCTGGTAAATAGTGCCAGATGGCTTTCTTAAGTTGTACTGACCAACGCGCATCGGGTTTACATAAATCATGGCAGCGTGCTTCAAGTGAACAGCATAGAGAACATATCGTACCGTTATAGGCTGGGCAGCCTGCCATATCAGCGAGTTCATAATCCCTTTCACACACGACACAGTTTGCAATTGAAGTTGCCTGAATTTTTTCAGGCTGGCGCGCAATGTAATATTTGCCTTTGGTTAAGTAAGCAATCACAGGAACACATAACACCGCACTCCCCAAAGCAATAAAACTTGCTAAACCTTTCGCCATCAATCCGAAAAAACCCAAATAACTGAGCATCGATAACACTGAAGCAATCAGTAAAGCCCCTACACCTACGGGGTTAATGTCGTATAAATAAGCACGGCGAAATTCAATTCCCTTGGGGCTTAAACCTAAAGGCTTACAGATAATTAAATCGGCAACAACGGCGCCAATCCATGCCAAAGCGATATTGCTATATAGACCTAAAATGCGCTCAACTGCATGGCTGATCCCCATTTCCATCAAAACAATAGCAATAAAAACATTAAAAAAAAGCCAGACAATTCGCCCCGGATGGCTATGAGTCAAGCGAGCAAAAAAGTTTGACCATGCCAATGAGCCAGCGTAAGCATTGGTCATATTAATTTTAATTTGTGCCAAGCAAACCAGTGCTAGAGTCAATATTAAAGCAAGCTGAGGATTTGGAATAAATTGTTGATAGGCAACCCAATACAGATAAGTTGGATTGTCTAGTTCAGAGACAGGAATAAACAACTGAAAAGCCAAAACCATCAGCAGCATGCCCATCAAAACTTTTAGAAAACCAAAAATAATCCAAGATGGCCCACCTAAGAAAACAGCAAAACGCCACGCAGTTCTATTTTTTTCTTGTTGCGGCAAAAAGCGTAAATAGTCGGCCTGCTCACCAATTTGGATCACAAATGAAAAAATAAGAGTGCACGCCGCACCAAAGTAATACAGGTTGAAATCGGTTGAGTTTGAAACCGCACCAACAAAATGCAGGCTACTACTTAAAATTTGTGGCTGTTTCCAAAGTACAAAAAACCATGGTAATAACAGCAATAAGAGCCAGATTGGCTGCGTGATTGCCTGAACTTTGTTAATAAAACCAATACCTTTGACCACTAAAGGCAAAATTACTAAGGCAGAAATTAAGTAACCAATAACTTGCGGAATACCTAAAGCCAGTTCAAGTGCCATCGCCATAATTGCGGCTTCAAACGCAAGCAAAATAAAGGTAAAGCTGGCATAAATTAGAGATGTAATGGTCGAGCCAATGTAGCCAAAACCTGCACCACGAGTAAGCAAATCGACGTCTACATTATATTTTGCAGCATAGTAACTAATCGGCCAACTGGTTAAGAATATGATGGTACATACGACAATGGCTGCCCATACTGCATTGCTAAAGCCATACTGCCAAAGCATGGTCGCCCCAATGGCTTCCATCGCCAGAAAGCTAACGGTCGAAATTGCGGTGTTGGTCACAGTCCAAGGTGACCATTTTCTTACTGAGGTAGGTGCATAGCGGAGCGCATAATCTTCGATACTTTCATCTGCCACCCAAATATTATATTCACGGCGTGTTTTGATCACGCGTTGTGGTGCTTGTTGGGGGTGTGAAGAATCTGGCATAACACTCATGTTTTGGATGGGGCTGCATTAAACCCAGCAATCCTTATGCCAAAAGTCATTTATCATGGCGATTTTTTCTAATACGCACATATACGCAAAATAACGTATTTCCAATTTTTCCCAAAAATCACACACTCAAATCCATCAAAAACAATGATCAATATTTGTGTTGATTGACCGAAAATGATTGGGAGATTGATGTTATGAGTGTATCTGAACATCCAAATCTGGACACTGTGCAAGGTACAGATTCACAAAAAGCAGTGAATGAAACCTTAGAAGATTATACTTTACGTTATGCTCCACACAGCTTTCGGCGCTGGAGTCCCAAAGTTGTCGCTATTACTGCACTTGGTGGTATTGCCTATCTTGCTGACTTTTCTATTGGTGCCAGTATTGGTATGTCTTACGGAACAACCAATGCTGTTTTCTCCATTTTATTTGCAGCGATTATTATCTTCTTAACCGGCATTCCTTTAGCCTACTACGCAGCGCGCTATAACATCGACCTCGACTTGATTACCCGCGGTGCAGGTTTCGGTTATATCGGATCAGTTCTTACTAGTATCATTTTCGCCAGTTTCACATTTATTTTCTTTGCCCTTGAAGGTTCAATCATGGCGCAAGGGTTATTGCTCGGTTTAGGCATTCCGCTTTGGGCCGGCTATCTCATCTCAACCGTTATGGTCATACCGCTGGTGATTTATGGCATGAAAGCCTTAAGTAAATTACAAGTTTGGACCACTCCACTTTGGTTAATTCTGATGATTGGCCCTGTGGCCTACCTGATTTACCAAGAACCAACTTTAGTCAGCCAATTTGCTACTTTTACAGGTAAAGAAGGTTTTGCCACCGTAGACATGGCAGCAATCATGTTAGGTGCTGGTATTTGTTTATCGCTAATCATGCAAATTGGTGAGCAAATTGACTATTTACGCTTCATGCCTGCTAAAACAAAAGAAAATAGCAAAGCATGGTGGGCTGCCGTAATTTCCGCAGGTCCAGGTTGGGTAATTTTAGGAGCGATCAAACAAATTATTGGGGCATTTTTAGGTTTCTATTTACTCACTAAAATACCGGGCGTAAACAGTACTGAACCTGTTCAACAGTTTAATGCAGCGTTTCATGACATGCTTCCGGGCTGGGCTGCTTTAACACTTGCGGTTATTTTGGTGGTTATTTCTCAAATTAAAATTAATGTGACCAATGCTTACTCTGGTTCCCTTGCATGGACAAGTGCCTACACTCGTATGAGTAAACATTATCCGGGTCGTATTGTCTTTGTGATGGTGAACTTGGCAATTGCACTTGCTTTAATGGAAAGCAACATGTTTGCGGTATTGGGTAAAATCTTAGGGTTTTATTCAAACTTCGCGATTGCATGGGTTGTGGTTGTTGCAACAGACATTTCAATCAACAAATATGTTTTAAAACTTTCACCGAAAGAGCCTGAATATCGCCGTGACATGCTCTACAACATGAACCCTGTCGGCATGGTTGCCTTCCTTGTATCAGCAGGCTTATCGATTGCAGCATTCTTTGGATTATTTGGTAGTTTCTTGGCGCCTTACTCACCACTCATCGCGCTTATACTTGCCTTTGTATTAACACCAATCATGGGTTTATTAACCAAAGGAAAATACTACATCAAGTCACACGATGATGGCATTAAAGAACCACGTTACGATGCTGAAGGTACACCAGTTGCAACGGTTTACCACTGCCGCGTATGTGAACAAGGCTATGAGCGTCCAGATATTATGTATTCTCACAAACATAACGGTACAATCTGTTCTTTGTGTAAAACACTCGATGCTTAACTCCATTAGCAACTAAAAAAGAAGCTCTAAGGCTTCTTTTTTTATATCTGATGATTCTTAGCCAATCGGAAATAAACGTTCAGGCACTACATCTTTCATCACAATGGTGGAGATGAGTCGTTGCACACTTGGTATCGCAGATAATTTTTCATCATACAAACGCTGAAAAGCCGGCAAATCTTTAGCCACCACATGCAGCAAATAATCTGGCTCACCAAACAAGCGCTGGGCCTGAATAATTTGTGGAATATCAATTACGGCATTTTCAAACTTCTCGACTGCCTGTTTATCACCTTCTTTAAGCGTAATAAAAACAATCGCTGAAAATTCAAATCCGACTAAATTGGGGTCGAGTTCTGCCCGATAACCTTTGATGGCTCCCGACTCTTCTAAAGCCTTCACTCGTCTATGACAAGGTGAAATGCTCAAACCTACTTTTTCAGCCAATTCAGTAATAGATAATCGGCCATTTAATTGCAATTCAGCAAGAATCTTTTTATCTGTGCGATCCATTTAGAAAAATTTACCCCAAATGAGTGTGATATGAGCAAATATTTAAAAGCACATTCTAAATACATGAGCATATTATTTTCAACAAGCTCGAATTAATAGTTTTTTTTGCTAAACCCCGAGCGAAACCTTTGGAAAATAGTTTGCCGAGATAAGCATATGGCTTTTAACATTTTTATTGCATTTTGGAGTGTCTCCATTCTTTTTATTATTACGCCAGGGGCAGACTGGGCCTATGCCATTTCGGCAGGCATTAAAGGTAAAGTCGTCATACCCGCTGTTGCAGGTATGCTATTTGGGCACTTTATTACGATTTTATTGGTAGCGGCTGGTGTCGGTTTACTTGTAGCAAATCATCCAACTGCACTCATGATCCTAACCATTGCAGGTTCTGCTTATTTGTTATGGATGGGAATAAATTTACTCATTACCCCACCTACTCCGAATCAGTCTGGTTCTGAAAAAGCACAATCACGGTTAAGATGGGCAACTAAAGGTGTGTATGTAAGTGGCTTAAACCCAAAAGTCTTTTTGCTCTTTTTAGCGCTGCTTCCTCAATTCATTGATACCACTGCTTCATGGTCTGTGACAACACAAATTCTTGCCTTTGGTGTTGTACACATGATTAGCTGCGCGATTATTTACTTAATGGTAGGTTATGGTTCAGAGGCTATTTTAAAAACCAGACCACAAGCAGCACAGTTAGTCGGTCGTTTTTCAGGTGGTTTAATGGTTGTTATCGCAACGTGTTTATTGATTGGGCAAATTTAAAAATCATTTAGCAAAAAGTTACTGACCACCATTTCAGGTCAGTAACTCATATAAAAAATGCAAGAAAAAATTTATCTCATTCGTTTGAGGTTATAAGTCACCACTCCCCAAATCACCAGTTCTTGCCCCTCTTCAATATAAATATTTTGATAATCAGGGTTTTCGGCTTTTAGCCAAACTTTAGGTGGCTGAAATTGAGTATCAATCATTAAGCGCTTAACAGTGAAATCATTATCGATGAGTGCGATTACAATATCCCCCGATTTAGCGGGAATACTACGGTCCACAATAAGTGGATCATTAATATCAATTCCAGCATCTAACATAGACAAAGAATTGGCTTTGACAATGAAAGTAGCATTTTCATTTCTAATTAAATATTCATTTAAATCGAGTGCTTGCTCAATATCATCTTGCGCAGGTGAAGGAAAACCTGCAGCCACACGCTCTGTCGCTAAAGGAATCTGATAAATTTTATCGTTGTTTGGATGAACCTGTTGTATTTTTAGTTTTGAGCTAAAATCTGTCTGGTTATCGGTTTTGACATTATTCAGTAACCAATTTTTAATAAAGTTAACTTGAGACTCGGGAACACGAATCACTTTGGTGGGTTCATTGAACTGTGCTTTACGACCAGCATTTTCCCGTGCACCGCCATGTTCGAATTCTTTTTTCTTTGGCATACCGCCTCCATCTCACTGTTCAAATCCTACACAAACAATGTAACTTGAAAAAGTTACATTTTCAAGTTGACGAAATATTTTTTTTGCATAACAATAAATCTCATGATCAGATTTTAATCCATTTTGCTTTTAACAGGGATGCTAAAACGAGAATGGCAATTTGAAGAGAATCAAAACCTATTGTGAAATAGTCCTTATTACTGGCTGTTTTGATTTTTATCAAATGAAATTCTGAACACTTAAATATGAGTTAGATTCAGTTTTTGGTATGGAGACATGCGAAATGAAAAATCAACGTGATGCAGTTTTAGGTTATGCAAATGAGCAACATGCTTACTATATTCGTCTTATTGAAAATGATGCGGTATTAGGCGAAAGCTATGGAATTTTCTGTGAAAACCCAGAAAGTGAAGCAGCCGAAAGTATTATGACGACGCTATTTTTAAAGAAATCTTTTTGGATAAATGGTTCAGAGTTTATAGACATCGTGAAAGGGCTACATCCTCTTACCCATTCTTAATTTTATAAAAATTATAAAAATAAAGGAGGCATAAGGTCTCCTTTATTCTCAAAAGCTGATTGTTTAATCTGAAAAATACTCTCCATCCTGACCAGCTTATCTATGGTTTGAATATACCTAAAATTCCTGACATTTTTTTATTATCGCTCTCACACTATGCTTTAATCGAACTGATATCTGAAGGAAAATCGACTTCCTTCATCTCTATTTTGTTCAATCTCTTTCATCAGAAAATCTCTTGCCTTTTCTCTTTCTCAAAACTCAAAGTATCAGGATCAAGAAAAAAATAATTCATAATAATTTTGTTGATTGTCTTGTAATAAGACTAATCATCTTTGTACTCAAATGTAATTTTTTAAACATTCATATTAATAATGTTTATGACTCAAAATCGTACATATTAGAAATCAGCAAGTTATTTAAGAGTAATAGTTTTTAGATTTACATTTAAATATAGGGTAACACCCCTACGCTACACATTTAAAAGCAACATGTTTTAATAACCCTATCTGAAGCTCTCAGATAAAACGCATCATCATAATTGATATGAGGCAATTAAAATGAGCACTACTAATAATCAAGCAAATCAACGCAATAATCCGCAACAGCAACAGCAACAGCAACAGCAACAGCAACAGCAACAGCAACAGCAGCAAAATGACAACCGTAGCCAACAACAAGGATCTAACCAAAAAGATTCTCGTCAACAAAACTCAAATAACAACCAACAACGTTAATCTTTTTTAGTTGTTCTTTGATACGGTCACTTATTTAGGAAGGTGAACTCACCTTCCTAAATCTAATATAAGCATAAAACTCAATAAAATATGAGGAAATTCTGATGACAGAACAAAATGCAGATCATATTCAACTCGTAGCCAGCGATCATAACAATTCTGCTTCTCACTGACGGGAAAGCCATCTGACTCGACCTTATTATCAAGAAACACAATTAACCACCTCAGATCTAGATGATGATCATGATTTTTCTACAGCTTATGAACTTGGTCATCAAGCTCGTTCTGAATCTAAAGAAGAAACTCAGTTTGAAGCTATGGAAGATAGCTTGCAGTAAAAGTTCAAACACCTAAAAGCTATAAGCTTATTTCCTATTGGCCCTGGGAAATAGGCTTTTTTACACTTCCCTATTTAACTTTCTTTTTTCTTAAAATATTCAATTATTTCTTCACCATTATTCACAGATTTCTTCGGCGAAGGGTAAGTTTTCTCATAGGCATAAGCGGGTAAAGTAGTTTTAGCTCTAATAGGAGATAACTCCTCTTGCCCACCTGTCGTAATTTGCTCAATAAAACCAGCAAGCCAAAGTACAAACTCCTGAGAATTCTTACTTTTAGGAATAAGGCTTAAATCCAATTTAATTTTAGACTCTTGTAAGGGTTTAATGAGCAGCTCAGCGAAATCAATATAATTATATAAAAGCTTTAGCTTTGTCCCCTTTATCTCACGTCTGAGTTCGATCATCAAATTATTAAGATCTTCTACAGGTTCATCCGTAAACCCTTTTTTTTCTTTAACATTTTGATATATTTCCTCAGCTATTTTTAAATATTGGGGCATATCCTTACCTTTTATATTTCGTTATTCCTAAAATGAATTTTGGATGAATATAAGTAAGCTATTGTGTTTTTTTATTAAAGTTTTGAAAAGATATATTCATTTTACAACAACTCAGTAACACCAAAATCTCCAAATCAAGAAACAAAATAATACATTGATTAATATTAAATTTTTAAATATCACATTGTTTATTAATTATATTTTTTAGATAAAGTAACGATTAAAAGGTCCACTTAACAAGTAGGCTTTTTAATAAAACCTAATTTATTGCGAGTTTCTATTCATAGCATGGGGCGCTATTAGGATCACTTACTTCGTGTATTCCATTATGTTTTGAATTGCAGTCTTGGCAAGCGTTCATACCCATAGCGATACAGCTACCATACTCACTGCACAAAAGATTCTTAGCATTAAAATTACCTTTATAAATATTAAAATGTAGGTTTATGAATAACATTATCTTATGTTGGCCTACCACAGTGGTTCGCTTAACTTTTGTAGATTGTGCAAGCTTTTATAAAAACCAAAGAATATGATTAATAAAATTATATTTCTTGCAATTGATATTTTGGTTATTTTTTGGCATGTGATTTTTAAATGAACAGATTGATTATTTAAAAATAAAATTACTAAAAAGTTTAATCATTCAACATACCTAATTAGTAATATTTAAATACTATACAAACAAACAATTAATAAATATTTGATATATAAGATTAAAAAACAAAAATATCAATGAAATAAAAATTAATTATATTGATATAATATTTTTTAATTTTTCTATTTTCTAAATAAAAACAGTGAAATATTTATAACAAGTTATATAAACCAATCTTTTATTTTTGCAATTGACCCACCCTAATGCTCAGCTTATGATGCTCGCGCTGACAAATTTTGTCAGTCGGTTTTAGCAGACCGTCTACCTAAGAGCACTAAAAACAAGTTTTTTGGTGTGTAGCCCCTCGTGCCTTGATGGAGGAACGAGAGTGGGACACCTACGGGTGTGCTGGTTTCTTAGGTATCAGTCTGCTAACCCTCTTTCGTTTCACCACCATAATGATTAGCAATGAGTGGGCATAACTTCTTTTAATCAAGGAGTCACTCATGACGATTACTTTATATTTTTTATGCTCTTTTACTGATTCAATCTCTATTCAACATCTTTTATTCATTCCATCTTTTTTAAGAGATCTGCCAGATCATCTTTTAAAAAGAAATAGCGTCTATAGTACTTAATTGCTTATCCATTTAATCCGTTTGCGTATCTGCCCACATAGACAAATTGGAGGCAGACGTTTTATCTATTCGAAAAGCGCATGAAGATGAGAGTACTACTATCAATATCACTGAACGATAACAACAACTTTTGAAGAGTAACAATAATGTTTTATCTCTATCGTTTTGTTTTGGTGAGCATTCTTACAATAATTTTTTTAAATTTAATGGGGTGTCGACCAATGAGTAAAAATGAATTTAATACACGATGCATTCGGTCAGGACATGACCTGCCAGAATGTAATTGTATTTATAACGCTTTAGAACAGCACTATTCTCCGCAGTTTGTAGAAAGCTTGCCGAAAGTAAGCTTACAAAACATAGATGCGAATATGAATTTTGTAGAAATTATGAATACAACAATTCAACAGTGCCAATTAAGCGCCAGACAATAATGAGTTTATGGTGGCATGTTCCACCAAAAAGTCTAAAAATACCCGTACACGACGAGGGACATATTTATCATGGCCAATCCAGACTGCATGAAATTCTTCAGAAGCAGTGATATTCCAGTCTTCAAGAATTTTAACTAACTGTTTTTGTTCGATTGCTTTTTGAATTTGGAATTCATTGAGCTGTGCAATTCCTGCCCCTGTCAATGCTAACTGTAAGATTGCTTCACCATGATTTACTTTTAAAACTTTAGATGGTGTTAGGTTAATTTCCTGATCTGCTTTTTTAAATAGCCAAGTTTTATTCTGACGCTGATAACTTACATCTAAAACCTGATGCTGCTGTAGTTCATGCGGATGTTGTGGGCAGCCATATCGAGCAATATATTCAGATGAACACACATAGTACTTTGTTGTACTGCCCAAGGAGCGAGCCACCAAATTTGAACTTTTTAAAGGGCCTGTTCGAATGGCGACATCAATTCTTTGCTCAACCAAATTAATGACTTCATCACTTAAGTGAGCCTCTAACTCAATTTGTGGGTAGCGCTGATTAAATAAAGAAATGCACGGTAATAAAAAGTGAGTCCAATAGGAAAAGCTAGTATGTATTCTAATCCGCCCTTGAGGCATGTGATTTACGGTAACTGATTGCTCAAGCTCATCTAGGTCATTCAATATTTGAAGACCTTGCTCATAAAACTGACATCCTTCACTAGTGAGCTGAAACTGACGTGTTGAGCGGTTAAGTAACCTTACGCCAAGTCTTTTTTCTAAGCGGGAAATTAACTTACTTACCGCAGACGGCGTCATGTCACACGCTCGTGCTACTGCCGAGAAGCTCCCAAGCTCAACCACCCGAATAAAAATTGCCAACTCACCCGATCGATTTATATCAAAATAAGCCATAACAAAATCTATTTATGAATCTATTTCATAAATCTTATTCCGCTTCGACCGCTATAACAAGCCATCAATTTATTTCAAGATAACTTTAATTTATTTTAAAGAGTCCATGAGATGAAACTTTATCAAGCCACCCTATTTTCTTTGGTTTTATTTACGAGTTTTGCACAAGCAGAAGCACCAAATAACCAATGGATTACAACTTGGTCTGCTAGCCCTCAAAAAGTCTGGAATAAAGACTTCATTTTTCCAACACTTATTCCAGGGCAAATATCTAATCAGACAATTAGACAGGTGAGCCAAATTAGCTTAGGTGGTGAAGCAATTAGACTCGTTTTTACCAATCAATATGGCGAACAGCCGCTTTATATTGATAAAACAACGATTGGTTTAGCGAACGCACCAAGTCTAAAATCTAAGAGCGCCTATCCTATTTATTTTTCAGGAAAGCTCAAAGCCAAAATTTTACCAGGCAAACAACTGGTGAGTGATCCAATTCATCTTTCAGTGCCAGATCATAGCCAATTGATGGTAAATAGTTTTATCCAAAAACCAACAACCTTTAAAACTTTTCATTGGGATGCTAAACAAACCAGTTGGCTGATTACTGGCAACCAGACAACAAATTTAACTATACCAACCGATGCCAAAACAACGACAGCACGATTATTACTGTCAGCAATAGAGATAAAGCCAAAACAGGAAGCTCGTGTCGTTGCAGTTATTGGAGACTCAATTACCGATGGAGCAACTGCAACTCTAGATGCAAATGCTCGATGGACTGATTTTCTAGCTAAGCGCTTATCGCCCCATCACGTGGCTGTCATTAATAGTGGAATTTCAGGAAATCGCCTACTTACCGACGGTATGGGCGATAGTGTTATAAAACGTTTAAACAGTGAAGTGTTTCAATATTCAGGTGTTAAAACTTTAATTGTGCTGGTGGGTATCAATGATATTTCATGGCCCGGAACGGCTTTTGCTTCTAAACAACAAATACCTTCTTTTGAAGCCTTAACTCAAGGTTATCAACGTATTGTGAATGAAGCTCACAAACAAGGTATTCAGGTCGTTGGAGCGACCTTACTTCCATTTGCAGGCGCTTTACCCAACACTCCTTTAGATAATTATTATCAACCAAATAAAGATCAACTACGTCAGCGCATCAACCAATGGATGAGAACCAGTCATACGTTTGATGGTGTACTTGACCTTGATCAAGGCCTAAAAGATCCTAAGCATTCTGAGCGATTAAACCCAATTTATGATTCTGGAGATCATTTACATCCTAATGATCGTGGAAATCAACACATGGCAGAATTGGTAGATTTAAATCAAATGATTAACAATTAATGATTACCCCATCAGGTGAGCATTTCATCTGATGGGAACATCTATTATTTAGAAATCATAACTCGCTATCATGTTAAAACGGTTATCAATGCCGTTTCGACCATCGAAAGTTTCTCGTTCACCATATACATATTCAACACCCAAGGTAATGGGTTTGTATGGGTTATACATGGTATTTACCCAGCCCTGCCAAAGCTCTTTATTTTGAGTGGTACTATTGCGCTGTAATTCGGCAAAACGGTTATCATCTTTGGCTTTCATATAGCCATAACCTAAAGTCGAACGAATTTTCGGTGTAAATTGATGAGTTATACCCAAAGACACCGTATCAAATTCATTGCTATGCATGTTGTTTTGATCATCTATTGCATAGCCACTGTTGCTCCATAGCAAGAAACGGCCATCACCCTTGACATGATAATAATCGGTTTTAAGTAAAGTATCAGCCGTGATTTGATATTTTCCCCCTAGACCTACACCCCATGCCCACTCACTGTCATTATTGGTTCTTTTTTCTGCGACAAAGCTACGACCTGAAAGCATCGAACCATTCGCAAATTTATGATTTAAGCGTCCCACTAAAGCAGGCAAGCGCATTTTGTTATCTGGGTCTGTTGCCGCTGTATATTTAGGGTCTTCAACTGATATTGCAAAACTTGTATTCGCAGTTAAGTTATCGCTATAGCGAACCATTGGTGATCTAAGTAAGGCGCTACCTACAAATGTACCTGCATCAATCGTTTCTGGGTAATATTCAGGTGCAATAAATGTCGACCATGTTTGTCCAATCAGCCATTTATCAAAAGTTAAATAAGCATGGCGTATACGAAACTGATCACGAGTGGCTGCCCCAAAGAAGTCCATTTCCAATTTTCCGCCCACATCGCCAGTAGTTGTAGGTGTTTTAAAATTTAAACCAAAACGCGTGACATAGACAGTACTATGCAATTGGTTTTTCTGTGCAGATTCTTCTGGCGTATGTTCAAGTGGAACCCCACTAATATTGTTATACATGGTAGATGCACCCTTAATTTGATAAGAAGCATCTGCCCGTATATATCCATATAAGTTAAATTCTGTACCAGATTTAGTTAATACTTGTTGTATAGGTTGTGGTGCTTGGCTGACTACAGGTGTTGTTTGCTCTACTGTTGCCTGTGTTAAAGATTTTTGAGCTTGTATATTGGTTTGTAGCATTGCCCGCAGTTCGTTTACTTCTTGGCGAAGTTGTTCTAACTCAGGGTTTATTGGTTCTGCAAAGGCAGAAGACATAAGCAAAGACACTAAAACCGCCAAAGTACTTTTGTAAATCGTTGTATTTAAAGCTTTCATCATGAAATATTCCTTTAGACCTTTAATTAGACTTAAAGATCCCGACATCCTTTTTTGTTATGCACCTATCTGAAATAGGCCCTTTAAAATTTGCCTTTCTTTCACAAGAAAGACTTTCCATCATATTTTTTAGCCGCCCCCCCTAAAGCAACCTGAAAGCCACTTTTTAATTTGTTTTAAGTAAAGCTAAATCTTTTAATTATTTCAGTTTTCATATTCTCTTTCTCATTGAGAATATTAGATTTTAAGTCTCCATTTATGTCCCCCAATAGTATTATTTTTTTGCAATAAACCCATGATAAGTCAAAATTTGTGTATAGGGTTGTACGCTTTCAAAGCCAGTTTTTTCCAAAAGTTTTATATATCCTTCAGATGTCAGGCTAAAAAAGTCTTGTGCCATACGCTCTAACATTTTTTGACATTGTTCTTCGGTTAAACCTTGTGCCAAGCATAAATAACGTAAAGCGTGGAGGTGCTGTGGGTTTACACAAGTCATTAAATCATAAGTAAGCAAAACCGCCTTTTCTTTTAAGCGCTCATAAATATCCTTAAAAAAAACAGGTTTTACATCATCAGCCACGAAATGCGCCACAAGAATAGACAGTGCAGCATCGAAAAAAGATTCAACTGGCACTGCTGAAGTATCACCATGTATAAAGGTGACTTGTGAAGATTTATCTAAAAGTTCAACCTGTTCTTGGGCTTTTTGCAGCATGGTCAAAGATGGATCAACTGCTGTAAATTTCCAGTCAGGATGTCTTTTAAGTAAATATTCGAGTTCATAACCCGTACCACAGCCTACAATTAAGATATGAGCATTAGGTTTCAATACCGATTGCAAAATGGCATCCACCTGTAAATGGATCACTTCATAACCCGGAATTAACTTACGTATATGTTCATCATATCCTTCGACTACTTTTGGGCTATTAAAGTCTTTTGCCATTTTGTTTTATCTCTTTTTTTAAACTTATTTTGAAGTTCTACTGTGCTGCACTTTGATCGGATTTTAAACTTATTTAATCAAAGACATTTCCAGTTAGGTTAAGTTCAGCTCGCATAATTTCTTGTAACTTAAATTTTTGCGCTTTGCCTGAAGCAGTCATTGGAAACTCATTAAAGAATCGAACATAGCGCGGCACTTTATTATGAGAAATATGCTCTTTGCAGAATTGGCGAATACTATTTTCATCAATTTGATGATGTTCATGCAAAATAATACAAGCACAAAGTTCCTCACCATATCTCGCATCTGGCAAGCCAATCACCTGTACATCGCTTACATCTGGATGAGTGTATAAAAAGTCTTCAATTTCTTTAGGAAAGAGATTTTCCCCACCACGAATTACAACATCTTTAATACGGCCTTTAATTTTAATAAAACCGTCTTGATCCATTTCTGCAATATCACCCGTGTGCATCCAACCAGCTGCATCAATGACCTCTTTGGTCTTTTCTTCTTCACCCCAGTAACCCGCCATGACTGAATAGCCACGAACGCACAGCTCACCTAAAGTTCTTTGCGGAACAATTTGCCCTTCTAAATCGACAATTTTAATTTCAATATGCGGATGAACATGTCCAACCGTACTCACGCGTTTATCAATCGAGTCATTTACCGAACTTTGTACACTGACTGGTGAGGTTTCAGTCATGCCATAACAAATCGTGATTTCCGACATATGCATTCGGTCTATGACCCGTTGCATAATTTCACGTGGGCAAGGACTACCCGCCATAATACCTGTTCTTAAGCTCGACAAATCAAACTCATTAAATTGTTCATGTTCTAAAATGGCAATAAACATGGTTGGCACACCATAAGCTGCTGTGCAACGTTCTTGATGAATCGTTTTTAAAGTTTCTAAAGGGTTAAATACAGCCGATGGATAGACCATGGTTGCCCCATGCGTTACACACGCTAAATTCCCCATCACCATGCCAAAGCAATGAAACAGCGGCACAGAAATACAAACTTTATCTTGAGGGGTTAAGCGAATCCCTTCACCTACAAAATAACCATTATTTAAAATATTATGGTGGGTCAACATGGTCCCTTTTGGGTTCCCTGTTGTACCTGAGGTAAATTGAATATTAATGGTTTCATCAAATTGGTGTTGCTTCGTCAACTGTTTTAATTGTTCTAGCTGTTCTGATGTTGGCGTAGTAACTAAATCACTAAAACGATGAATGCCCGTATGTGGTTGGTCATCAATTTTAATGACAAATTTTAAATGTGGCAGTCGCACTGAACTGAGCACTTTATCTGGACTGTTGGTTAACTCAGGGGCAATTTTTGTCAGTAATTCTTGGTAATCGGTGGTTTTGAATTGAGAAGCAATAATCAATCCTTTGCATGAGACCTTATTCAACACATATTCAAGTTCATGGCTTTTATAAGCTGTATTTAGATTGACTAAAATAATCCCTGCTTTAAAAGCTGCAAATTGAGTTACCGTCCATTCCACACAGTTAGGCGACCAGATGGCTAACCGATCTCCTTTTTTTAATCCCAATTTTAAAAGGCTACAAGCAAAAGCATTTACTTCATCTTGTAAAGCTTTATAGGTTAATCGTCTGTTTTGGTGGAAACTAACGATTGCTTCCTTTTCTGCATATTGCCGACAGGCCTGATCAAATTGTTCACCAATAGTCATACCCAATAAGGGCTGTGTGCTTGGTCCCGAGGCGTAGCTTAACCGTTCTTGTTGCATTGAATCATTCTCCTTGATTCTTTTAATTCTCTTCTTACCTGATCTAATTGTTGTTACTGCAACTACTTTTCCAAACCGCCTACTTTGTAATGTTTACCCTTTATATGCCCTATTTTTTCTGTACAGCATCTACACAAAAGTCAGCAATCTGTTTTGAAAAATAGTCTTTGTGCGCATGATCAAACTTTGTATTTTGAGCTGGATCTAGAGGTTCAACCACCACATAGGTCATGGCGCCTACAACACAAAGTGCTGCTGTGTTTAAATCATCTAAGACAAACTCACCACTTGTATTTCCATCTGCCAGTATTTTTTTAATACTTTGTTTAATCAATTGCTTCACACGAAAACGCTCATGTTCAACCGTTGAATCGACTGGTTCAAACATAAGTGAATATGCAAGCTGAGGACTATTGAGTGCCCGTTTTACAAAGGTTGCCACTGCCTTATGTAATTTTTGTTTTGCCGATAAATTACTTTCGGTAATCGAATCAATGACCAATAATTCTGTATTAATGGCATCAGACAAAACTTCTATCAGCACTTGGCTTTTATTATCGAAGTAACGATAAACCAGTCCACTCGATACACCCGCTTGCTCTGCAATGGTTTGTATTTGCGCGTCTTTAAATCCTCCTTCTGAAATTATTTTTCTGGCTGAATTCAAAATCGACTTACGATTTTGCTCCATCCGCTCTTGCATTAAAGATGATCGTTTATAGCTCATAATTTATTCTCTAACAAATAAAATGAATTGTAAATCATTTTATGAATCTGTATTCACTTTTTTAAAAAATCATTGTATGTTACTTATCAAATACCCACAAAATATTTTATGGACAACAAATATAACCAATAGGATGAAAATATCATGAACCTACGTAGCTTAAATTTCGGTCTAGATGAAACTTTAATTGCGCTTCAAGATTCAGTGGCTGCATTTTGTGCAAAGGAAATTGCACCGATTGCCCAACAAGTTGATCAAGACAACAAATTCCCTGCACATCTCTGGAAAAAATTCGGAGATATGGGCCTTTTAGGTATGACGGTTTCTGAAGAATATGGCGGTGCCAATATGGGTTATCTGGCTCATATTATTGCCATGCAAGAAATTTCTCGTGCTTCGGCAGCCATTGGTTTGTCTTACGGTGCTCATTCTAATTTATGTGTAAACCAAATTAACCGTAACGGTAACGAACAGCAAAAGCAGAAATATTTACCAAAACTGATTTCCGGTGAATATGTAGGTGCCCTTGCAATGTCTGAACCGAATGCTGGTTCTGATGTCGTCAGTATGAAATTACGCGCTGAGCAAAAAGGTGATCACTTCGTTTTAAATGGTTCAAAAATGTGGATCACCAACGGCGGTGATGCAGATGTACTGGTGGTTTACGCTAAAACTGACCCAAAAGCTGGTGCGAAAGGCATGACTGCTTTTCTAGTTGAAAAAGGTATGAAAGGCTTTAGTCACGGCAACCATTTAGACAAACTCGGTATGCGTGGCTCTAACACTTACCCACTGTTTTTTGACAATGTGGAAGTACCTGCTGAAAACGTACTCGGTGGTGTTGGTAACGGTACAAAAGTACTGATGAGCGGCCTAGATTATGAACGTGCTGTTTTAAGTGCGGGGCCTTTAGGGATTATGGATGCCTGTCTAGATGTGGTCATTCCATATTTACACCAACGTGAACAGTTTGGTCAGGCTTTAGGTGAATTCCAGCTTATGCAAGGCAAACTTGCCGATATGTATTCAACTTGGTTGGCATGTAAAGCCCTCGTCTATGCTGTTGGTGCTGCCTGTGACAAAGCTGATCATGACCGCAGTTTGCGTAAAGATGCTGCAAGTGCCATTTTATATGCTGCCGAAAAAGCCACATGGATGGCGGGTGAAGCAATTCAGAGCCTAGGCGGCAACGGTTATATCAATGAATTCCCTGCTGGCCGCTTATGGCGCGATGCAAAACTTTATGAAATTGGTGCCGGAACTTCTGAAATTCGCCGCATGCTGATCGGCCGCGAACTCTTCAATGAAACCAAATAATAATTATAAATAAGGATGCATCTTATGAACCAATTACAAAGCAAGATTAATGTTCGAAGTGAAGACTTCAAAACAAACCAGCAAGCCATGCAAACATTGGTCACAGATCTCAAACAAGTTGCCCAGCGTATTGCTTTAGGCGGTGGTGAAAATGCCCGTCAAAAACACTTGGCTCGAGGTAAACTTTTACCCCGTGAACGTATTGATCAACTGGTTGATGTCGGTACGGCATTTTTAGAAATTGGTCAATTGGCAGCGTACAACGTTTATGAAGATGATGTTCCTGCCGCGGGTGTGATTGCGGGTATTGGTCAAGTCAACGGCGTAACTTGCATGATCGTTGCCAACGATGCAACGGTTAAAGGCGGAACGTATTACCCACTTACTGTTAAAAAGCATTTACGTGCCCAGGAAATTGCTGAACAAAATCACTTGCCTTGTATTTATTTGGTCGACTCAGGCGGTGCCTATTTACCAATGCAAGACGAGGTTTTCCCAGACCGTGATCACTTCGGACGTATTTTCTACAATCAAGCACGTATGTCGAGCCTAGGTATTGCCCAAATTGCCGTAGTGATGGGTAGCTGTACCGCAGGTGGTGCTTATGTACCTGCCATGTCTGATGAGACCATTATTGTTCGTAATCAAGGTACGATTTTCCTAGGCGGCCCTCCTCTGGTAAAAGCTGCAACTGGCGAAGTGGTGAGCAGTGAAGACTTAGGCGGTGGTGATGTCCACACACGTCTTTCGGGTGTAGCTGACCATTTAGCCGAAAATGATGAACATGCAATTGCGATTGCACGAAACATTGTTGCTAACCTAAACAAGAAGCCAAATGAATTAAATAAACAAGTTGATGAGCCACTATTTGATGCATCTGAACTCTACGGCGTAGTCCCAAGTGATGCACGTAAGCCTTTTGACATTCGCGAAGTGATTGCGCGTATTGTAGACGGCTCTCGTTTTGATGAGTTTAAAGCACGTTTTGGTTCAACACTGATTACTGGCTTCGCTTCGCTCTATGGCATGCCAGTCGGCATTATTGCCAATAACGGGATTTTATTTTCCGAGTCTGCACAAAAAGGTGCGCACTTTATTGAGCTATGCACACAGCGCAATATTCCATTGTTATTCCTACAAAACATTACGGGCTTCATGGTTGGTCGCCAGTATGAAAATGAAGGAATTGCAAAAAACGGTGCCAAATTGGTTATGGCAGTTGCAACCGCAAATGTACCAAAACTCACCTTAATTATTGGTGGTTCGTTTGGTGCAGGTAACTACGGTATGTGCGGACGTGCTTATTCACCACGCTTTTTATGGACTTGGCCAAACTCTCGTATTTCAGTAATGGGTGGCGAGCAAGCAGCAAGCGTACTCTCTACCTTAAAACGTGATCAGATTGAGCAAAAAGGTGCTGAGTGGTCAGCTCAACAAGAAGACGAGTTTAAACAACCAATTCGTGAACAGTACGAGCGCCAAGGCCATCCATACTATGCTTCTGCCCGCCTTTGGGATGACGGTGTAATTGATCCAGCTCAAACTCGTCAGGTACTTGGTTTAAGCCTTGCTGCTGCTATGAATGCTCCAATCCAGCCAACCAAATTTGGCGTGTTCCGCATGTAAGAGGTGTATATGAGCTATCAATTTTTACAACTCGAACAACAAGGTCAGGTTGCCTATGTTTGGCTGAACCGTCCTGAACTACACAATGCTTTTAATACTACAGTCATTGAAGAGCTACAAGCTTGCTTTAAGCAAATCAATACACGTGATGATATTCGTGTTGTTGTTTTAGCGGGTCGCGGTAAAAGCTTTTCGGCAGGTGCCGACCTCAACTGGATGAAACAGGCAGGTCAGGCATCTTCAGCAGAAAATGAAGCAGATGCATTAAAACTTGCACAAATGCTTGATGCACTTGCAACACTTAAACAACCGACGATTGCTCGTGTGCATGGCATTGCTTTTGGTGGTGGCATGGGTTTGGCATCGGCATGTGATATTTGCATTGCCAGTACTGATGCTAAGTTTGCAACTTCTGAGGTTCGTTTAGGGCTTGCTCCTTCTACCATTAGTCCCTATGTGATTCGTGCGATTGGTGCAAGACAAGCCTCTCGTTACTTCTTAACTGCCGAGCGAATTTCAGCACGTGATGCCAAACAAATTGGCTTGGCCCACGAAGTTGCAGATGCCGAAGACTTAGATAAAAAAGTTCAAGAAATTATTGATGCTCTATTACTCGGTGGCCCGCATGCTCAAGCGGCATCAAAACAACTCATTCAAATGGTGAGCAACCAGACCATGAGTAATGACTTGCTGCAACAGACAGCACATCATATTGCTCAAGTTCGTCAAGGCAGCGAGGCAAAAGAAGGTCTAAGTGCCTTTTTAAATAAGCAGCAGCCTGCTTGGGTTTCTAACTCGAATAACAACAATTAAGGACGATCATCATGTTTGAAAAGATTTTAATTGCGAACCGTGGCGAAATTGCTTGCCGTGTGATTCGCACAGCTAAAAAATTAGGTATTGCAACAGTTGCTGTTTACTCCGATGCAGATGCAAATGCACAACATGTCAAACTTGCCGATGAAGCAGTTTATATTGGTCAGTCCCCTGCAACACAAAGTTATTTACAAGCCGACCGCATTATTCAAGCAGCAATTGATACGGGCAGCCAAGCGGTTCATCCGGGCTACGGTTTCCTTTCTGAAAATGATCAGTTTGCACTCGCTTGCCAACAACACAACATTTGCTTTATCGGCCCACCAGTAGATGCCATTTTAGCGATGGGCTTAAAAGCGACCTCTAAAGCTTTAATGGAAAAAGCAGGCGTTCCTTTAACACCGGGTTATCACGGAACCAACCAAGACGCTGACTTTTTAAAGCAACAGGCAGATCAAATTGGCTATCCTGTTTTAATTAAAGCCAGTGCCGGTGGTGGTGGTAAAGGCATGAGTCTGGTTGAACGCAGTGAAGATTTTCTGCATGCCTTAGCCTCTTGTAAACGTGAAGCCAAATCGAGCTTTGGTAATGATGATGTCTTGATTGAGCGTTATGTGATTCAGCCTCGCCATATTGAAGTACAAGTGTTTGGTGATACACATGGCAACTACGTACATTTGTTTGAACGCGACTGTTCAGTACAACGCCGTCACCAAAAAGTGCTAGAAGAAGCCCCTGCTCCACAAATGCCAAGCGAAAAGCTCAATGCAATGCGCCAAGCTGCAATTGATGCTGCACGTGCCGTAGATTATGTTGGTGCCGGTACGGTTGAGTTTATTGTAGAACAAGACGGTACAGCGTATTTCATGGAAATGAATACACGCTTACAAGTCGAACACCCTGTCACTGAAATGATTACAGGTGAAGACTTGGTTGAATGGCAACTTCGTGTCGCTTATGGCGAACCTTTGCCTAAACTACAAAACGAATTGCAAATTCACGGACATGCGCTCGAAGCACGTATTTACGCCGAAGAACCTGAAAAAGGCTTTTTACCTGCAATCGGTAAAATTGACTATCTACACTACCCAACTCAAAACCAATATGTGCGTGTAGACAGCGGTATTGTTGAAGGTGATGAAATCACGACGTATTACGACCCAATGATTGCCAAACTGATCGTATGGGGTAAAAACCGTGAAGCTGCGCTCATTCAAATGCAACACGCTTTAAGCCAATTCCATGTCGATGGCTTAGGCAACAATATCGCTTTTCTTGAAAAAATTGTTCGTAGCGAATCTTTTAAACAAGCCAAGCTTGATACTAACCTGATTCAACGTGAACAAAACTTCTTGTTTAGCCCTGAAGAGATCAAACCAGAACTTGTGGTGGCAGCGGCATTTATTGAGTTTCTAAGCAAACTTAATAACAACAGCTCAAGCCAAAAACAGCTTTGGCAAGCTCAACCACTTTGGCGTTTAAATATTGCCTATCAGCACAGCATTAAACTGAATTATTTAAACCAAAATATCCAAATCAAGTTTGCCTCAAATGAAGATGGCTTCACCGCAGAATATAACGGACAAAGCTACCCAATTTCAGGTCAATTGATTGATGCACATACTGCCTCTGTTCAAATTGATGAGACTCAGCAAAAGCTATCTTTTAACCAAAGTCAGCAAGGCATTACCTTGTTCCAAAATGGACAAAGTTATAAGTTTGCTTATATTCGCCAAGACTTTAATCAAGCAGATAGCCAAGCTAACGAAGGTCACTTAAAAGCCCCAATGCCGGGTGTGGTCACACAAGTACTGGTGAGCGCAAATCATAGCGTGAAAAAAGACGATATTTTAATGACGCTTGAAGCCATGAAAATGGAATATACCATTCGTGCGCCTAAAGACGGCTTGATTGTAGATTCCTATTTCCAAGTTGGTGATCAGGTCAAAGCTGGCGATGAGCTTGTGGAATTTCAGCCTGCTCAGGAGGAAGTTGCATGAGTGAGTTTGTCAAAATCGTGGAGGTCGGTCCCAGAGATGGCCTCCAAAATGAAAAGCAGGCTTTAACCGTCGAACAACGCTTAAACTTTATTAACGACCTGATTGATGCAGGTCTGAAATCGATTGAAGTCGGTTCATGCGTTTCGGCAAAATGGGTACCGCAAATGGCTCAAAGTGACGAGCTATTTAAGCAATTACCCCAAACAGCCGATGTGCAATTTAGTCTGCTCACCCCCAATATCAAAGGTTTTGAAACAGCTCAAGCGGTAGGATGCAAAGAGGTTGCGGTGTTTACCGCAGCTTCTGAAAGCTTTACCCGTAAAAATATCAACTGCTCAATCGACGAGAGCTTTGAGAAATTTAGCGATGTCATGAGCGCGGCAAAAGCACATAACATACGTGTACGAGGTTATGTCTCTTGTATTGTCGATTGTCCTTATGAAGGTGCAATTGCACCTGAACAAGTCGTAAAAGTTGTTAAACGGCTCTATGACATGGGCTGCTATGAAGTGTCTTTAGGTGAAACCATTGGCACGGCTACACCAGATCGAGTTCAAAAGGTTTGGCAAGCCTGTCTGGCTGAGCTAGATAGCTCAGTGTTAGCAGGACATTTCCACAACACCTATGGCATGGCGATTGCCAATATTTATCAGTCTTTACAGCAAGGCATTCGTGTTTTTGATTCGTCTCTTGCAGGACTCGGTGGTTGCCCTTATGCCAAAGGTGCCTCTGGCAATGTATCGACCGAAGATCTGTTTTATTTGCTTTCACACATGGGATTTGAAACTGGCATTGACCTAGAAAAATTGATGCAAGCCAGCCAAAATATTAGCAATGTATTAAACCGAAAAAGCTTGTCCAATTATGCAAATGCTTATTGGCAAACCAAGTGTGCCTAGTCATAAATTAAAATAGCTCAGCATCTGGTATAAGGCTTACTATTAGGCGAAGTACCAGATCATCCCCTCTAATCTTTATCTCATTTCATTCAGGAATTGGGACTAATCTCTCATGCAATTTTTTTAAAATTTATCATTTATCTCTGTATTAAATGCCTCTCTCAACAGAAGCATTCTCTACCCTATTTTTGTTCTAAATCCGTATTATTCTTCATCCTTTTTCAATTGTAGTCCTTAAAAAATTTATCTGATTATTTATAAAAATAAGAAGCATCCATTTCAATTCTTGGCGAAATATATTCTTCCACCCAATCTAACCATGCACGCGTTTTAGCATCAATGAAATGGCGTGAAGGCAATAGCGTATAAACCCCTATATCGGGCGAACGCCACTCTGGCAAGATATGGCATAATCTTCCATTCTGAACTGCATCTAAAGCCGAAAACATCGGCAATAATGCGATTCCCATATCCTGTTGCACAACATCTAACAATAACTCTGGGTTATCTGCAATGAGTTGCCCGCCAATGTCGACTTGATAAGACTCACCACTTGTATTTAACAAATGCCAATCTGGCGTAATCGACGGGTTTACCAAGCGTAAACAAGCATGATCTTTTAATTCTTCTGGGGACTTTGGTACTCCATGCTTTTCTAAATAAGCAGGTGAAGCACATAAAACAGAAAAGATAGTGCCAATTCTGCGTGCAACAAAACGAGAATCTGTTAATGATTCAGTCAGATACAGACTGACATCCACCCCTTTTGCCAACAGGTCTGGAACATACTGTGAGGTCGTATATTCCACGGTTAGTTCGGGGTAATGTTTGCAAAACTCGGCCATCACTGGAAAGACGTAGTGATGCCCAAAGCTTCCCATACTTAATACACGTAAACGTCCTTTCGGTTTTGAGGCTGTTCCAGCGACTTCTGATTCAGCTTCATCCACCATTGAAATGACTTGTCGACAACGCTCTGCATAGCTCGCCCCAATATCAGTCAGTGCCTGCTGGCGCGTCGAGCGTTGTATGAGTTTTGTACCTAAGCGTGTTTCTAGCTCGCTGATAAGACGTGAAACCTGTGCTGTGGTCAGATCCATCTGCTCAGCTGCTGCTGTGAAACTCCCGCTATCAATCACTTTCAGGAATGCATGCATTGCATGCAATAGTCCACCATCGAGATTTTTGCGCATAACGTAAATATGTTTTCCTAAATTACGGATTGTTGCACCAGTTTAGTTCAACCACAATGACTAAATGTACATACATTGGCACTAATTCTTTTTTAAGAAGAGGAACCGATCTTTTTTTATTTCGTATGTCACTTGCTCCAAATATTCAACTGGATGTTGAAAAAAGAAAGTAGTCCGAGCTACTAAAAATTCTAAGGAGATATAAATGAATATAGCTACAAAAGTCACTCCAAATATTATTGCAACAAAGGATGTGTCACTTGAAGATAAATATGTAAGTGATAACGGTACAGCATATATGACTGGCATTCAGGCACTTGTTCGGTTGCCTCTTGCCCAAACTCGCCGTGACGCGATGAATGGTTATCAAACTGCTGGTTTTATTTCTGGTTATCGCGGTTCTCCTGTTGGTAACTATGATAGTTTCCTTTGGCAAGTTCAAGCATTGCTTAAATCCCATAATGTTGTATTTCAACCTGGTGTAAACGAAGACTTAGCTGCTACCGCAATTTGGGGTACGCAACAAGTTAACCTTTCAGGCCAAGGCAAATATGATGGAGTGTCTTCATGGTGGTATGGTAAAGGCCCGGGTGTTGACCGTTCAGGCGATGTACTCCGCCATGCTAACTTAGCTGGTACATCTGAACGTGGTGGTGTCGTTGCTTTATTTGGTGATGACCACTCATGTAAATCTTCTACCATCCCTCACCAGTCTGAGCATGTCATGATTGGTTGTGGTATTCCAATTTTCTACCCAACATCCGTTCAACAAATTTTAGACTTTGGTGTTCACGCCATTGCTGTTTCACGTTTTTCTGGCCTTTGGTCTTCAATGAAGCTAGTCAGTGAAATTGTGGAAACCTCTGCTTCAGTTCATGTTGACCTAAACCGAGTGACTCCGGTTATACCAGAGGATGTCAATTTCCCTGCTGACGGCGTTAATATTCGTTGGCCAGATCATGGCATTCAGCAAGAAGAACGTCTTTATAAATATCGCTTACCTGCTGTTTTGGCTTATGCCCGCGCGAATAAAATCAACACCGTAACATGGCCTTGTGAAAATGCGCGTATTGGTATTGCTGCAAGCGGTAAAGGTTATTTAGATACCATTGAAGCCTTACGTATTTTAGGTATTGAAGATGAAACTGCCCAACAGCTTGGGTTACGTGTTTATCAGGTTGGACTGATTTGGCCTTTAGAACCACAAGGTATTCGTGAATTTGCCGAAGGCTTGCAAGAACTGATCGTTATTGAAGAAAAACGTCCAATTATTGAAGCGCAAATTAAAGATGAGTTGTACTCACTTCCTGATGACAAACGCCCACATGTGATTGGTAAAGCAACCGATGGTAAAGGTGAATGGAGTACCTCTATTGAAGAAGCACCGCTCATTGGTCACTATGAGTATCAGCCTGAACCTATTGCAAAAATGCTGGCTGCTCGCTTCTTAAAACTAGATATTCCGGAAAGCTTAAAAGTACAAATCCAAAGCAGAATCGACTTACTACTAAAAGCAGAACAAGAAGCAAAACGTGTCATTGATCTTGCTGAACGTAAACCGTATTTCTGTAGTGGTTGTCCACATAACTCTTCAACCGTAGTTCCTGAAGGTAGCCGTGCTCTAGGTGGTATTGGTTGTCACTATATTGCCGTTTCGCTAGACCGTGGTACCGAAACATTCTCTCAAATGGGTGGTGAAGGTGTAAGTTGGGTCGGTGCATCACACTTTACCAATGAAAAACATATTTTTGCCAACCTTGGCGATGGAACGTATTTCCACTCAGGTTACTTAGCAATTCGTCAGTCTATCGCTGCAAAAATTAATATTACCTACAAAATTCTCTATAACGATGCGGTCGCTATGACAGGTGGTCAGCATGTAGATGGACATTTGAGCGTTGCACAGTTAACTCGTCAGCTTGCTGCCGAAGGTATTAAAAAACAAGTCATCGTGACTGATGAAGTTAAACTATTAAATGAAGAAGATGGCATTGCAGCGGGTGTCGAAATTCGCCACCGTAATGAGCTTGACGCAGTTCAACGTGAGCTACGTGAAGTTTCAGGTGTAACTGCTTTAATTTATGTACAAACCTGTGCCAGTGAAAAACGCCGTCGTCGTAAACGTGATGCCTATCCTGACCCAGCTGAACGTTTATACATTAACAGTGATATTTGCGAAGGCTGTGGCGACTGTTCGAAAAAATCAAACTGCTTATCTATTGAACCTGTAGAAACAGCTTTAGGGACTAAACGTCAAATTAACCAAAGTAGCTGTAATAAAGACTTTACTTGTGCCGAAGGATTCTGCCCAAGTTTTGTGACTGTTCATACACGTGATATGAAACGCCCTGCTAAATTTGAAGGCATTGGTGCAGGCTGGCCAACATCACCAATTATTCCTCAGTTATATGACATTCCAAGTCGTATTATGGTCGGTGGTATTGGCGGTACAGGTGTGGTGACTATTGGTGCGCTCCTTGGTATGGCGGCTCACCTAGAAGGTAAAGCAACACGTGTTATGGACATGGCTGGACTTGCTCAAAAAGGTGGTACGGTTTATTCATACGTCCAACTTGCAGCAAGTGATGAGCAAATTTCTTCTACCAAAATTCCAGCAGGTCAATGTGAATTACTCATTGGTGCAGATGCCGTAGTCGCTGGTGGTAGCGCTGCTCTATCTCGTTTAAAAGATGATGCGTTGGTTATTGTGAATGAAGACAGTACCCCGACTTCTGAGTTTATTAAATCTCGTGACTGGTATGCACCTATTAGCGATTTAATTGATCGTCTCCGTGGTCGTGTCCGTCAAGGCCAACTGGTTTCTCTGCCAGCCGCTCGTATTGCAACACTACTATTGGGTGATGCAATTTATACCAACCAGTTGTTACTCGGTATGGCTTGGCAATCTGGCCGCATTCCGCTATTACGTGAAAGCATTGAAAAAGCAATTCGCTTAAATGGTACTGCTGTTGAAAAAAACCTCGAAGCTTTCCGTGTAGGTTGTCATCTTGCAAGTGATCCAACTTTAGCTGCACGTTTACTTGCAGCAATGCCAAAAGCCAAAACTCCACAAACTTTGGCTGAACTTGTTGAAGACCGTTCTACTCGTCTAACAGACTATTGGAATGAAGCTTATGCAGCTAAATATCGTACCCTTGTAGAACTGGCTGCTAAAAAATTACCAGAAGAGTTAACAGGTACGATTGCCACTCAGCTATACAGAGTTATGGCATACAAAGATGAATATGAAGTTGCACGTCTTTTAACAGGCAAAAACTTCAAAGAATCGATTGAGACACAGTTCGGTAAAGGCCTACGTTTAACGTATCATCTTGCTCCACCAGCGTTACTTGGTGGTCTGAAAAATGTTCGTAAACGTGCATTCGGTTACTGGATGCGCTTCCCAATGATGATGCTTGCACGCTTACAATGGCTTCGTGAAACTTTCCTTGACCCATTTGCACGTCAAGAAGAGCGTCAACACGAACAAGCATGGCGTGACCGTTACATCGCATTTGTTGAAGCACTTGTTGAAGCACCAGACAATCACAATTTGGCTGTTGCTGAACAAATTGCAAAATTACCAGCAGAAGTTCGTGGTTATGGCCATATTAAAATGAAAGCAATGGACGCTGCAAAACAGCGTTGGGATGAACTTACCCCAACACTCATTAAAGTGCGTAGCTAAGAAATTGCTTAAAATTAAAATCTGAAAATAAAAAAGTCATCCTTAGGGATGACTTTTTATTGGCTGAAATCTTTATTTAGCCATTTTACGTAAAGTCAAAATCTGCTCGCTTCGTCCAAATGGGCCATACACATCATGTAAAACTGTACTTGTTAAACCAATGCCATCCGAACCATATTGCTGAACGGTTTCCAGACCTAACCATTTACCTTGCGGATAGCGGTGCATGTGGATTTGCAAATCAAGATTTGGAAAGCCCCACGTAAACTCACCTTCTTGTCTTGGTACAATCCCGTTTGCGGTATCTACCATACCAATCAAATGTGAAAAATCTGTTGTCGGCTGTCCTTCAACCATTTCGTTATCGTTATTGAGCCAAACAATACCTTTACCTGCGCGGTGTTGATCATCAGTTTTAGTGACTAGTGTCTGGATAAAACCACCCGGCCATCTTTTCATGCCTGTCCACTCTGTAAAGGTATCAGGATGATGAACTGGCTGATCCTCAAGCCCAGCAATATCGGAACTGTCTTGAGTGCACATGCGCCACGCTCTAGCCACAATGCAAGTTTTACCCTGTGCTTGCATTTCGGCTTCAATCAGTTCAATGGTTTTACCCGCACGAATCACATGTGTCTTAATCGTAAACTCACCAAATGCAATTAGTCCAAAAATATCAAAACTAATTCGACCAATTCGCATATCTTGTCGTGGCGAAAATTGCTCTAACTCTGCTGCAATTACACCACTTGCAGGCGCCATGTGTTGTTCATGAGGGTTCCAAGCTCCTTGTGCATGAACAGTTGAGCAATAATGAGCAATGACTTCACCTTGAGGACCAATCGTTCTATTCAGTAATTGATAATAAGCATTCATGATTTTCTTTCCTTAGTCCTTATCCAACATCAATATTTGATGAAAATTCATGTTTTCATGATTATGTTAACGATCTATTTCTTTGGCTGAACTGATTTTTCCTACCAAAAACTCATGAGTCTAAAATTACAGATTTACCGAACAAAAAATGGTTCATTGTTAAATACAAATAAAACATTGAAACTAACAGTGATTTTTAGCTAATAAAAAACCTGCTTAATAGCAGGTTCTTTTTATACATGCATTTGTTTAAGGTCGTTCACCTTGTCCTAAACGACGTTCAATATCATCTAAAACATTTGGCAAATCAGCGACACTATCAATCACGTAGTGAGCACCAGATGCATTCATTTTTTGGTATGCCTTATTTTTCAATACGATCTGTTCATCAGCCGATAATGTACTCCACTCTTCATAGCTTAAACCGACTTCATTTCCACTAATCGCAAGGCCCACTGTCCAGCATCCCGCATTTAAACCCTCATCAATACCCACTACGGTGTCATCCACTTTTACAACAGTTTTGATGTCAGAGACATCGAGTTGAATTAAGTTCTTCCATAGCATTTCAGGATATGGACGACCAAATTTCACGTCACTCGCCGTAACGATACAGTCAGGTTGATAACCCTGATCGGCAGCTTCTTTCACCAATTGACCAATCATCATTGATGCATAACCTGTGTTACTACCAATCTTTGCACCACGGCCTTTAATATTTTCAAAAGTCGCAAGCGCACCCGGAATTAAAGCAGAACATTTCGGAATCGAATTTAACTGATAAGGAATAAAATCTTTATATAAACGATCAATATCTGCCTCTGTCGCAGCCTGACCATAAACTTCCTGCCATGCAGCCGCCACACGTGGCATTTTTAAAACAGCAGCAATATGATCACGTTTTTCCAAACCCATTGGAGCACGAGCTTCTTCAACCGTAATTTCAACTTTGTTGTCTTTAAATAAAGCCATGAAAGCCAAAATTGGTGCACGTGAGCCAAAATCTACCGTTGTACCTGCCCAGTCAAAAACAACTGCCTGAATTTGTGTATTGTTGGTTGTCATGGTGTATTCCCTTTAATTCAAATGATTTAAAAATTATGCTGTTACAGCTTGATTTAGATGGCTTTCGCAGTAGTTGGCAATCGCAGCAAGGAGTCCGTCAATATCATGAACATAAACTTCACCAATATTGCCAATACGGAAACAATTAAGGTCAGTGACTTTACCCGGATAGATGACATAGCCTGATTTTTTCAGCGTTTCGTAAAATGACTGAAAGCTAAATGTTTCAACTGTCGGGTAAAGGAATGTGGTGATAATTGGTGATTGGGGTGCTTGATTACCTAATACCAATTCAAAACCAAGCTGTTGCATACCTTCAGATAAGGTTTGCTGGTTTTGTAAATAGCGTTGATAACGTGCAGCAACACCACCTTCAACTTCGAGCTCAAGTAATGCTTGATAAAAAGCACGCACTACATGGGTTGGCGAAGTAAAACGCCATTTACCGTTATGCTGCTCCATCGTATTCCACTGGTCATACAAATCGAGGCTGACTGAACGTGCCAAACCTTTACACGCTTCTAGGCAATCACGTTTCGCCAAAATGAAGCCAAAGCCTGGAACACCTTGAATACATTTATTCGCACTTGAAATCAGAAAATCAATTTCAAGCTCAGCCATATCCATTGGCACACCACCAAATGAACTCATCGCATCTACAATCCAGATTTTCCCTGCCGATTTAACTAAACGGCCAATATCTTGAATCGGGTTTAAAATTCCCGTGGTAGTTTCACAGTGCACACAAGCAACATGGCTAATGGTTTTATCTTCTAAAACGCGCTCAATCTCTTGTAAATCTGGTGTTTGAGTTTCTAGATAGTTCAGCTCTATCACTTCAATATTTAAGCAACGCGCCATTTGCACCATACGCGCACCATAAGCGCCATTATTGATAATCAAGATTTTGCCATCACGCGGAATAGCTGAACCAAGCACAGACTCCACCGCAAAACTACCACTGCCTTGCATTAACACAGCCGTATATTTTTCAGATTGACTGGTTGCCAAATTGACCAATCGAGAGCGGATATCTTGTACAAGCGAATTATATTCTTGATCCCAAGTACACCAGTCTTTTTGCATCGCACGGCGGACCGTTGCAGAAGTTGATAATGGGCCTGGAGTAAGAAGCAGATATTTGTTTTCTAAATCCATATCGAGTTGTGGTTGCATGTTCATAATGTTGCTCGTTTCGTTCACGTTAATTTCAATATACATCAATCTGGTTTAAACCAGATGACAAACTAATAAATATTTTGTTCTAGCACTTCTTTGATAAAACCCGCGCCTGTGGTCATGCCTTTGCCAGCAATCGCACTCACCAAAAAGATATTTTTTTCAGCTTCAGTGACGCAGGCCAACTCATGTTCATGGGTCAGGTAATAACCATTCCAGCGTTTTTGAATGGGAGGTAGAGCCAGTCCTAATTTTTCATGGCAATACGCTTGAATAAATTGATAGATATCTTCGCGTTGCTCAAACTGGGGGGCTTCATTAAGCGGATGGTATTCGTGACTATCACCCACGATGAGTTCACCAAATTTGTTTTGTTTAATTAGGATATGAATACCAAATTCTTTGATCAGTCCCTGCTGTGATGCTTTGACCAGCTCATGATGACTCGGGCAAATTTCAAAGGCTGGATAGCGCGAAATCGACAAACCCGAATAAAGAGAAGCATTTAATTTTTGCTGAAATGGTTGAGTCAGTGCCATTTGTAAGCCACAACGTTTCAGGTTCAAACTTTGCAACAGCTCTGGATATAAGACATCAATGACTTCACCGTGACAGATCAAAACTTTATTCGCTCGATATGTCTCACCGCTTGCCAAACGAACCTGACAACTTCCATGTTGATATTCAGTCTGTACTACACAAGCATTGGTATAAATCACCACACCTTTTCTTTGTGCATAAGCTAATAGCCGTTGCCCAATCACATGCGGTTCAACCGAATAATCTTCCTGAAAAACCAAGCCGCCTTGGAACTGCTGCTGAGGATTCAAATACGAAAATTGTGTGGTCAGTTGGCCAGAGTTTAGTAAATGGACTGGAATCTGGTACTGACCTGCACGCTCGGCAAACTCATTTAAAACCTGCCATTCAAGTGCAGTGTTTGCCAGATAGACACCTTGTCTTTGCTCAAATGAAATATCGGTTTCAGCTTGAATACGCTGGTAAAAAGAACGCGTTTCAAGTGCATAATTTCGCCACTGCTGTTCAGGGTGAGTTAAAGTTGATGTTCCAACCATGCCAAAATTACGGCGAGTTGCACCCACAGGCTTGGCATTTTTTTCAAACACACACACTTTTAAGCCTTGCTCTTGTGCCTGTATGGCAGCGGACAAACCTAAAATACCAGCGCCGACAACAATCAAATCAAACTGTGCGTTATTCATAAGACTTCCAATTTTCGAAATTTAGGATGAACAAACCCTTGCCTTGTTGAACAAAGCATTTCGTTTCAGTCGGTTAAATAAAAATTGTGTTTAGCTAAACATCACTTAATGGGAGCTTTCGCGCCATTGTTGGCTTCTTGCCATGATTTTTCGGGTAAATAACCAATGAATGAGTTTTACAACACATGAGGTCATTAAAATCAAAATACTCATCGCAACAGCAGCAACGGTATCGCCTGCATCATCCATATTTAAAACAGCGACCGCAGCTAAACTGGTATCTGGTGAATAGAGGAAAATTGCAGCCGACACGGTCGTCATGGCATTTACAAAAACATAGACTGATACATCGCATAGCGCTGGGAAACACATTGGTAAATATACTTTCCAAAAGGTTTTCCACTTCGATGTTCCCAAAGTTTCTGCTGCTTGATCGAGCTGTATCGGAATCTGTTTAATGGCATTGGTTAAAGTCAGATGTGGCACAGTGTAATAATGCATAATGGTTGAAATTACCAAAATGGTCATGGTGCCGTACAAAATATTTAAGGGATTACTTTGCTGGTTAAAAAACAGAATATATGCAATACCCAAAACTAAACCTGGCACCGCAAGTGGTAATAAAACCAAAGCTTGCACATAATTTTTAATGAGTGGGTGTGTCTTAAAACGTTCAGTTAATAACGCCACCATAAAAATAACTGCTGTGCCAACAATCGTACTAAAAAAGGCCATACGAATAGAGTTAAAGTACGCTGCCCAACCACCACCATCGACATATTCAAAACTGTAATGTGCTAAGGTCAAAGACAAATCATAAGGCCAAGACTGGATAAATGAAGCCAGCACTGCCGTTAAGATAATGAGTAAAATCGACCCCGAAACAAAGCCACAAAATAAAGTCAAAACCGTTTCAAGCTTTTTATTACGCTCAGATACATATGGCTTAATTTGAAAGGCTTGAAAGCGTGCATGACGTTTGCTTTGTATACGATCAAAAACGAAGACAAAAACTGCTGGTAGCAATAACAAGATGGAAATTACCGCACCCATGCTCATATTTTGCTGACCAATAATTTGTTTATAGACATCAAGTGCCATCATGTTAAATGAACCGCCGATCACTTTTGGAATACCAAAATCGGTCAGTACATAAATGAAAGCCACTAGACTTGCACTGATGAGCCCATAACGAACTGCAGGTAAAGTCACATGATAATGCGTCTTCCAGATATTTTTACCCAGTGACAAAGACGCTTCAATTAAACGCTGATCGACACTGCGAAAAGAGACAATCATTAACATCAAAATGGCAGGAAACAACCAAAAGCAATAACTGATTAAAATACCGAGTGGGCCATAAATCTGCACATCGCCCAATAAAGGCTTGAACACCCCTTGCTTGCCAAATAAATAAACCAGTGCCAAAGAAGGCAAAAGTGACGGCGCTAAGATCGGTAAAAAAGCCACCACTTTAAAGAAGCCTTTTCCTTTCATATTGACATTGGTCAGAGCAAAAGCATAAATACTGGCAAGAAATACTGTAATGACAGTGGCAGCACACGCTATCCATACAGAGTTAAATACAGAACTCAGTAAAGCTGGACTTCCAAAATAATTATAGAAGTTTTCAAGGCCGACAAAATTTTGATTTTCATCAAAAAAAGCACTTTGAAACAGCATAATTAATGGTGCGATAATGGCTAAGGTCAAAGCAATCGCCACAATAAACAAGGCAATGTTCGATCTTAATGAATATTCAGTTTTTTGACGCGGCTGTGTTTTTAAAACCGCTGAAGCAGTTTCATTTAACATAGTGCATACCCTTGTTCATCAAAAACATGAATGAGCTGATTAGGCACTTTAATAAACATGAATTCTTGTAGAGATTTGAACTTTATATTTTCAATTTCAATTTGCAATACATGTTCTGCCTGCTCCACTCCATCAATATTAATCGTGCAAAATAAACGGCGCTTCGCACCCAAGAATTCGGTACTTAAGACTTTGATGGGTAAATACAACGACTCTTTATCACTGCCTAAATCATCTACCAACTCGACAGCTTCAGGTCTAAAACCAATAGTGTAATTTTGTCCAGTTTTTAGCTTTTGCTGCTCCAAATTTAGATGGATAAAGCCTAAAACATCAAGCTGGTCATGTTGCGAACACTTAGCTGCCATAAAGTTCATTGTGCCGATGAATTTGGCAACGAAACACGTTTGTGGCTTGTAATAAATATTATGCGGCGTATCAATTTGCTCAATGACGCCATGATTCATAACTACCACACGGTCAGAAATACTTAATGCTTCCTCTTGGTCGTGTGTCACCATAATAGTTGGCAAATTAAGTTGTGATTGAATTGAGCGAATCTTTTGTCTTAAGTTCAAACGTACCTGAGCATCAAGTGCAGACAATGGTTCATCCAACAGTAGAATATCCGGATTCGGCGCAATTGCCCGAGCAAGCGCAACACGTTGTTGCTGCCCGCCCGACAATTGGTTTGGATATTTTTTTGCAATATTAGGCAACTCAATCAGTTCTAATAACTGCTGAACCCGTTGACTACGTTGTGCTTTATCCCATTTTCTTTTGTCTAATCCAAAAGCAATATTCTCTTCGACATTTAAGTTTGGAAATAACGCATAGTTCTGGAACACAATGCCGCAGTGACGCTTTTCAGCACTCAGCAAAGTAATATCTGTTCCCTTTTTAATGACTTTTCCATAATCAGGTTTTTCCAGACCCGCAATAATGCGTAGCAATGTAGTTTTACCACATCCAGAAGGCCCCAAAAAACTAACGAACTCGCCAGCTTTAAGATCTAAGTTAATATGACTTAGGGCCTGAAAATGTTGGAATTTTTTTTGAATATCCACCACTTCCAAAACCGATGAATCATGTTCAGGGTATTTATAGGTCGTTAATGTCGACAATAAATACCCTGCCGAATCTGCCTTTTGGTTTTGGCCAAGTAGCGATGATTGCAATGACGAAGGAATTTGCATAATGAGGCCTTTATCCAAAAGATCACTTTTCAAAACGCTTTGACCATTCAGCCAAAATACGTTCACGCTGTTCAGCCGCCCAATAAAAATCATTTTTTACCAGCATTTGAGGAAGGTTTTTCGGGAAATCCATGGTTGTATTTTCAATGCCCTTATACGCGACCATTGAAAAGTTATGTGCATAAGCTTCGTTGGCCGCTTTACTGACAGACCAGTTTATAAATTTCTCGGCACTACTTAATTTTTTAGTTCCTTTTACGATTGCTGATGCCTCCATTTCCCAGCCTAAACCTTCAGTTGGATAAACCACTTCTAAAGGTGCACCTTCTGCTTTTAACTTAAATGCCGGATAACCAAAAGAAACACCAATTGGAATTTCACCCTGTGCTGCCATCTTGCAAGGTTTTGAACCCGAGTGAGGATATTGTGAAATGTTTTTATTTAAAGCCTGCATATAATCCCACGCCTGCTTTTCACCCCAAATTTGCATCCAAGCCGTGACATCTAAATAGCCTGTTCCACTTGAAGCCGGGTTTGGCATCACAATCAGATTTTTATAAATCGGGTTGGTTAAATCTTTCCAAGTTTTTGGAATCGGTAATTTACGTTTTTCTAATTCGATTTTATTGACACAAATTGCAGATTCCCATGCATCCATACCTGTCCAAGTCGGTACAGGTTTTTGACTTACAAATTCTGGTTTTAAATTTTGTACACCTTCAGGTTTAAAAGGCTCAAGCATGTCTTTCTTTTCCATGACCAGCAAACTGGTTAAAGCCACACCAAAAACCACGTCCGCTTGAGGATTTTTCTGCTCTGCTAAAAGTTTAGCGGTGATAATACCTGTTGAATCACGTACCCATTTTACTTTGAGTTCTGGATAGGCTTTATGTAGTTCTTCTTGGTACTGTTTAAGCTGATCGGCTTCCACTGCCGTATAGACTGTAATTTCTTCTGATTGTTTTGATGTTGCCGATGAACATCCCATTTGAATAGCGACTACCACACCTAAAACTGATGCAGTGCCAAGTTTAATTGTCTGTTGAACGTACTGTTTCATCTGCAAACCATCGAATGCAATTATTTGATGATCGTATTTCAACAGGTTTATATGACAGTTTGATTAATCTGGTTTAAACCAGATTTAATTTTTATGCTCGCGCTTCGAAATGCAAATCTAAAACATCATGTAGCCAATATTCTTGGTCAACATCAGTAATGACACCTTGTTCATTTCTATTACTACGGCGAATATATAAGCCAAGCGCACCCACATTGACATACAGTGCTTTGGCCTGTTGCTCAGATAAAGCTGTTGGATACAGGTTAATGTCTGCTCTAGTGATATGGCAGTTATATTGATTTGCCATCAGTAACGTAATGGACTGCTTGAGATCATGAGTTAAAAACTCAGGGAAAAGCTCGGCATTTACACGTAAATGTTCAACCAACACAGGTCGTCCATTAATACAACGACGTCGCCAAACTGAATAAATCGGATGCCCTTTTTCAACTTTTAAATGCTTGGCATCCCAAGAAGTTGCGTGCGTCAGTTCACTCGAAATCACTTCTGTAGAAGGTTCATAGCCTTGTTCAATCACAAATTGATTAAAATTCTTTGTAGATTGCGGGTGATAAATAATACGAGGTGAACGAACATACCAACCACGGCGATCTAATCGATAAATCAGACCATCAGTTTCCAAAGCCAACAAAGCTTCTCGCGCAGCAACTCGAGTGGTTTGGAATTGCTCAGAAAGTACCCTTTCCGAAGGGAGTTTTACGTGAGCTTCTAATACACCAGATTCAATATCATGGGCAATTGCATCGCGGATAGGAATATATTTAGGTATACGTGCTTGGTCCTGTTCCATACAAACTTAGAATTTATAAATAAAGAAATTAATAGCAATATACTGAAAAAATGTGACAAAAGCTTTTATTAATGCTGATTTTTTAAGCAAAACAGACTCTTAAGCTAATTTGTTCCATCTAGTTTTTTATATATAAAAAGGACATTCTCATGCCCTTTTTATTTTTACCTAACCTTTAACTTGCATGCTTAAAACTATCAATTTGCTTAATTTCACAAGGCAAACCAACATAGTTTTCGGCCAATGTCGTTTTACCCGCAATTGAACTCAGTACATAACTTAGCTCGGCTTGTTTAATCTTGTGGTCAAACTCACTTTCAGTTTCAAAACGATGCAATAAATGAGTCATCCACCAAGAAAAACGCTCTGCTTTCCATACACGTTGTAGGCATTTCTCTGAATATTCATCAATCCCTTGCTCGGAACCTTCAACATAATATTCAATGAGTGCACTTGATAAGTAAGCAATATCAGACGCAGCGAGATTTAGCCCTTTTGCTCCTGTCGGTGGAACAATATGTGCTGCATCACCTGCTAAAAATAGTTTGCCGAAGCGCATTGGTTCGGTCACAAAGCTACGTAACGGCGCGATACTTTTTTCAATAGAAGCCCCAGTTACTAACTTTTCACGGCTTTCTGGGTCTAGACGGTTTTTTAGTTCATCCCAAAACTTTTCATCGGACCAGTCTTCGACATGATCTGTTAAAGGAACTTGTAAATAATAGCGGCTACGCGTTTCTGAACGCATACTACATAAAGCAAACCCACGTTCTGACTGTACATAAATGAGTTCATCGGCTACAGGTGGGACATCGGCCAACACTCCTAACCAGCCAAATGGATAAACTTTTTCAAAGGTCTTAATTTTATCTTCAGGCACGCTGGCACGGCAGACGCCGTGGTAGCCATCACACCCTGCTATAAAATCACATTCAATTTGAAAGGCTTTACCTTGGTACTCAAACTCAACTTTTGGCGAAGTATAGAAATCTTTCACCTGTACATTTTGAGCTTCATAGAATGACGTGAGCTGTGCTGCTTCACGGGCAGTCATTAAATCTTTAGTCACTTCAGTCTGACCATATACGGTCACTTGTTTACCACCCGTAAGTGCGGCTAAATCAACCCGATGCTTTTCACCATTGGTCAAGATTTCAATGCCCGAATGCGGCAAACCTTTGTCTTTTAAGTTTTGGTCAACACCTGCTTGTTTGAGTAAGTCGACCGAAACTTGCTCTAAAATTCCTGCACGAATCCGTGAAGCCACATATTCAGCACTACGTTGCTCAACAATAATATGATCAATTCCAGCTTTATATAGAAGTTGCCCAAGCAATAACCCTGCTGGTCCAGAACCAATAATTGTAACCTGTGTCTTTAAAATATCCATAACTTCATCCTTGTTTCATCCTGACTTTTAAATTACTGGCTTTAAGTTTTGTTCACTATGTATGCAAGACGAAAATAACCGCTTATCATCTAGTTTGTCCGAATAGCGGACAGAAACAAGCAAAATAACAGGAATGAATGGATGCCTTCTCTCGATGCTTTTTTAGAGCACCCGAACTCGCATGAGAAAATTCGTCAGGATGACTACATTGCAGGTCTAGCAAAAGGCTTGGCTTTACTCGAAGCTTTTGGAACAGATCGGCAACGGCTCAATGTGACTCAAGTGGCTGAGCGAACTGGTATTAGCCGTACAGCGGCAAGGCGTTATCTAAAAACTTTAAAATACTTAGGCTATTTAGAAACCGATGAGCATTACTTTTGGCTCACTCATCGCGTACTGCGCTTTTCAAGCTCTTATTTAAGCTCCGCCCACCTGCCTAAAGTTGCTCAATCATTTTTAAATCTTTTGTCTGCACAGACGTCTCTAACTTTTTCGATTGTGGTTTTGGACGATAACGAAGTGGTGCCAATTGCCCGTAGCTATTTACCGCAGCAAGATAACTTACGTGTTAGCCCTTATGGCATGCATTTAGGAAACCGACTCCCCGCCCATGCAACATCTACAGGTAAAGTATTGCTTGCAGCACTGTCTGAAGAAGCTCAGCATGCGTGGATCAAAACTTACGGTTTAAAGCGCTTAACCCCTTTTACCATAGTAGATGAGTCCAAGTTTTTTGAAGTGCTTAAGGGCATTACGTTATCGGATTATTGTCTTTCCAAAGAAGAACATGAGCTTGGCGTAATTGCGATTGCAGTTCCCGTTTTTAACGCACAAGGTCAAGTCGTGGCAGCACTTAACTGCATGTCTCAAATCAACCGAGTACAAGAAGATTATCTGGTTCAGCAAATATTGCCATTGCTGCGAAATACGGCAAATGAACTCAGAAATGTGATTTAAATAAACTTAGAAACTCTTGTTATCTATATATGATACAAGAGTTTCAACTCATCATTTTAAATGGCGAATTCTTTAACTTGCTGGTTTGCCAGATCTAAAGCATTGCTGCGATAGGCCTGTATATCTAAGCCTTCTGCATAGATAAATTCAACTTCATGAATGCCCATTAGCCCTAACACCGCCTTGAGATAAGGCGTGACTGCCTCAGTTTCTTGGCCTACATGAATACCGCCCCGACTACTTAGCACCACCGCTTTTACCCCTTCAACCAGACCTTGAGGGTAAGTTTCGGTGTAGCGGAATGTTTGTCGTGCTCGTGCCACCAAGTCAAACCAGTTTTTGAGTTGAGTTGGGACATTTAAGTTGTACATCGGCGCACCAATCACCAATAAATCAGTACTTTTTAATTCGGCAATTAATTCATCAGATAAAGCAACGATTTGCTGAATGTCTTGATTTATATTTTCAGCCCCACGAAGCGCCTGAAAAATTTCCAGATCTAATACAGGCAGGTTCATTTCAGCTAAATTGCGTATGGTGATGTCATCTTGCAAACCTTGGTCTTTTCGATGTTCAAGCATGATATCGATTAGGCGATTGGTCTGTGACCCCTCACCCATAATGCTGGATTTTAATACCAATATTTTAGCCATGACTGTCTCCACGTTTTCGATAGAGACATCTTACTCTTACAATAAATTCAACAGTGGTGATATTATTTACTTCTATTGGTTCCTTTTAGGCAACAATCATGCAACATGAGCTAAATGCAATTTCCATATTTGTGATTGTGGTTGAAGCTGGCAGTTTTGTAAAAGCTGCCGAGCAATTGCATTTAACTCGCTCAGCCATTAGTAAAAATATTGCCCGTCTTGAAGAGCAGCTTGGTGTCGTTCTATTTAAAAGAACAACACGTTCGCTCAGTATGACTGATGAAGGTGCTTTGTTTTATGAGCACAGCCGCCGAGCGTTAAGTGAAATACAAAATGCGGCTGCTTTATTAGACCAAAGAAAAATCAGCGCAACGGGGCGTTTACGAATGTCTGTGCCAGTGCTGTTTGGACAAGTCTTTGCTGCCCCGCTCATGGTTAAATTTGCTCAACAGCATTCGGACTTGCAGCTAGAAATTTCATTTAATGATCGGACTGTAGACTTGGTCGAAGAAGGTTTTGATTTATGTATACGAATTGGGGCATTGCCTGACACTACTCAGTTGGTTGCCAAACCGATTGGTGAGCATCGAATGCTACTTTGTGCCTCACCTGATTATTTAAATGAAGCAGGCCCCCTAGAAAATATTGAAGACTTAGACCATCACGCCACTATTGCCGATCCGCATTTTGGTCAAATGCAAAAATGGCGGCTACAAAGGGAAAATGCAGAGCCTTTATTTATTAAACCGAAAGCAAAACTTCTTTTAAATGACTTACAAGCCATTAAAAATGCAACGCTTGCCGGAGCAGGTATTGCTTGGCTACCCGATTGGCTCATTCAAAATGAATTACAGGATGGTACGCTTTTGCAAGTGTTAGAAACCATGTCGAGCCTTGCTTTTCCGATTCATTTGGTGTGGCCTACACTGCCTTTTATGCCCCTCAAAACCCGTCTTGCAATTGATTATTTAGCGCAGCATTTACCCCCTGAACTGAACAAACAAGCTTAGAGTAAATAAGGCCTTAACATGAAGAATCAGGCTTTAATAAGCCTCATCTTCTCAATCAAATTTTCAACCCTATCTCTTCACCATGCAGCGCACTTGAATACCTATTAAGTTATTCTTTTATTAGAAGAAAAATAATAAGGTGATGGTTAACTTTCTTGACACTAAAAAGCGTTTATGTGAGTATTTACTCAACTCACTTTACAAGAATTATTTATATGAAATATAACGTTATCGCCTTGCTTACAGGTTTATTATTGGTCTCTACTGCTCACGCCGAGGAAGCCCCTATGGATGCAACTCACTTGGGCTTGAGAGCTTTTGTATATAATGCATTTGTAGGTATAAAAAAAGCAGCGGATATGCCTCAATTTCCTAAAGGGCATCCGTTGACGAAAGCTGAACTTTATAATGGTGTGGCGGCTGGTGTTCGAGTTCGTGGTAAAAACTGCAATAGTGTGGTTGATGCTCGCGCGCTAGATGCCAATGGTTCAAAAATATCAGTGAAGTGTGCTGGTGGGGAAAGCTATCAAGTGTTGCCTCTAACAGGTGAGGTTAAAGGTAAATGAAATCGCGCATTTGCCTGTTTTGGTTTGTTTCAGCAATGCTGATTAGCAATGTTAATGCACAGACACAACCAGAATTGCCTCCTCCGTTACTTGGTCAACTACTCGGTTTTGCTCAAAATGTTTATTTTAATGCTAATCAAATAGCTGAAATGCCACAGATGCCCACCGAGCGTGCTGCAACTCAGCCCGAAATATTAGCGGTAGTGGCTAGTGCGCTGAGATCGCAACAACACCCATGTACTTCGGTTTTGAATGCGAACTATATTGATGACAGCGGCAATCTGCTATCAATCAATTGTGTGGATGGCAATTATGTTGTGGATGCACAGCGTGGCAAGATCAACCCTTAAGCCGCCCCATCAATTCCTACCACCTTCTTATTCTCTATAACAGTGGTAAAAGTAAAGGTATGTGCGCGGCTTTGTAAATAATTAATCAGTACTTGGCTCCAGCGATCAAGGCACCGTAAGTGCCTATCGCTTTACCCCAAAGTCGCCATTACATATCGACTTGTCGCAATGGCTACTTACGCAAACCACAACCATTTAGAAAACAATCCAACACCACATCTCTTTCCTCCAAACTGTTCGAGCCTAAAACCTGTAGCAGTAAACCATCGATCAGGTTTACCACCATGTGGGCATCGAATTTTGGCTCGCGGATTTCTCCGCTAAAAATCAGATCAAAAATTTCATGGCGCAGCCACTTTCGGTATTCAACCGCCATGCTGTAGCCTTGCGGATACACGACTCTAATTTCAAAAATGGCTTTGAGTAATAAGTGATATAAGCTATTAAAACAGACATGTAAACGCACAATTTCTTTGAGTTTGTCACTTGAGGAGTAATAACGATTTGAATAAATAATGGATAACACCTCGTCTTTAATGACGCTTTTTTGAAAAGCGATGCACATTTCAATGAACTTTTCTTTTGAGTGAAAGTAGTTATAAAAAGTGGCTTTGGTTATTTCGGATTCTTTTACAATCAAGTCGACACCCGCGGTGTGAAAACCGTTTGTTGTAAATAGGCATATAGCCGTTTGAACGACATGTAGTTTTTTGGAAGAGATTTCTAAATGTGACATAGTTTTACCGTTTTAAATTCTTGTTGTTTCTAAATGAGATAAAAAGCCTGTGCCCTTTTTGGGAGAAAAAAAGGCACAGCAAAGCCGCAAAGACAGTGCTTGGCACATCTCAAGTTTTGTTGTTGCTAAGTTTTAAATAAAAAAGACTTAAAGCCTGAACACCTTTGAACGTTCAAGCTGCTTTAATTTTTAAGCTGTGTCGTTATAGCTTTTGGCATTGAGAGCCAAGAAATAATGGATGTGCAAAGCCAACTCCTTTTTATTGGGAGTTCTGCCAGACATTAAAATTAGGGTGGCAGAACGGAAGAGGGTTCGCGGACTGGTACAACAACCAGCACACCCGAAGGTGTCCCTCTCCCGTCCTACCGCTACGGGAGGAGACGAGGAGATGCTCACACAGAATTATCCCTCAGAAAGGAATAATTCTGATGTTGTTGTAATCGGTCCGCGACGACCGGCTGGCAATGTGGCCAGCAGGCAAAGAATAGTGCCCAACCCTTTTGCAGTCAAGCACACAAAATGACATTTGTTTTAAATTAAATCATTAAGAAAGTAAGGCTTAATAATGAAGGGGTTATTGTTAAGTTGAGAAATAAAAACAGCCTTGAGAGGCTGTTTTATTGGGGGATAAAATAAGGCAATATATTCATTTTATAAATGATTATTAATATACTGCTTTAAAAAACATATGCCCTAATTTAGTTACTTGGATCATTCCTTTTTCTACATCATAAGGTTCATTCGCCTTTTCAATATTTCGATAAGTAATGTCGTAAATAGGTTTTTTACTTTCAAAATATTCCATATGGGCAAGGTACTTAGTCTCATCTGTCAAATAAGTACCCTCTTTTACCTGCAAAAGGCCCACTCCTACTAAATTACTAATATAAGCATCGAGGTTTTCTGGAAAATCTAGTGATAAATTAGACACTATAACAACTAAGCTTTCTATATCTACACCACCTTTACCATCTGGTAGATTAAGACGTATTTTAATAAAAGGTATGCTATTTATAGGAATTAAATGCTGTATAAGCTTAGCTTCATCTGGAGATAGATTATTAATAATATTCACGAAACTTGGATGCGCTTGGTTATTTAAATCTTTAATTGAAGCTTTCGCTAAAAGCTCAATATAAAGATTTCTTAACTCTTCATTTGTTACATAACCAATTTTTTCAAGAATAGGCATTGCAACCTCTGGAGGAGCTATAGAAATTTGCTCAGGAGGGACGTCTTTTATACGATCTCTATATGCTTCAAGATTTTCTTCTAAAGCTATCTTAGCTCGCGCATTTGCCCACATAATAGGCCACATTAGTGTTACGCCTAACCCTAATACAGCACCTAAAGCAACACCCACATTCTGTACGCCAGGTTTAGCCAAATCTCCATAAATTTCTTTTATTAGATCTGCAAATGGTTCTAGGCCAGAAGTATCAATTAATGCCATAATTCCTCATATTTTTTATTTGCAAGTTGTATAATTATTAATTAATAAAAATAATAATTCCAGTACTTAACGCCATACTTTGACGCTCTAATCATTTCTATTTTTAACTATATAAAATCAACTTTAAAAAATACTTATTCTTTGTATAATGTGTTTTACCATTATCTATCCTTTAAATTTGTACGATTATTATTTCATCATTTAGATATAGTGATCCAAAGAGATCAGAGTTCAACAGAATTAATATGAGTGTTTTTCTAATCCGACATGCTGAAAGTGAAGCCAATATCAATGGAAAAACCCTGTCGCATGCTTCAATTGCTTTAAGTGAACATGGGCATAAACAAGCGCAAGCACTGTGTTCAAAACTGCCTGAAATTGATCATGTGATTGTGTCTCAATATTTACGCACTCATCAAACTGCTGCCCCACTCTTGGAAAAATATAATCTCGCTTATGAAGTAGATGAGTATTTGCATGAGTTTAGCTATTTGTCTGAGCGTAAGTGTGCCAATACCAATATGGATGACCGTAAAGTTTGGGTAGATGCTTATTGGGATAAAATGGATTATCAGCATAAAGATGCCGATGATGCAGAATCTTTTGAAGATCTATATATACGGGTTCAAGCTTTCCATGAGAAGTTAAAGGTATTGGCTGAAAATTATGTCCAAGAGAATTTGGCTGTGTTTAGCCATGGACAATTTTTACAGCTTTTGATGATGCAGATACAGCAAGCTCAACCACTTTCAAAAGATTTAATGCAGCAGTTTAGATACAACTTGGTTGATCAACCAATTAGAAATACTCAGATTTTTACTTATTGAACTGAAGTGCATTCATAAAGGTTGTACGGACTACTCACTTAACGGAATTAACCTATGCCTTAATCATTTTGGTTATAAGTTAAGTACCTGATAAGTTTTGCTCTGGATCTAACGCCTATCACGGCGCGAGTCTGTAACAGGTAGATGTAAATAAAGCGACTCTGTTATTAACACTTCGTAATATGCAAATTTTTACAATGAAAGTCAGAAATTAGTTTTTTCGAAATAGTAAAAAATTAGATCACAAAAAGCTTCATTAAAATTTCATCAATATATTCGTCATTATCTTTTAGTGCTTTTTCTTCAAGTCCATAGATTTGAAAACCAAGTTTTTTATAAAGGTGAATTGCTGCTTTATTGTCTTCTGCAACGGTAAGTAAAATTTGTTCAACATATTTTTTACTATATTCAATGACTGCATTAAGTAGACGATTTGCAATACCTTTTTTTTGAAATCTAGGCTCAATAAACACACTCGACAAATATGCTTTATGAGAAAATTTTGCTCCAATCTCTTGTGTTAATGTGGCTAAACCTATTATTTCATTTTTATGGTACACACCAAATACTGTTGAGTTTGATAAGCAAGCTTCAAAAAACATTGAAGGTCTATCTACCTCTGCGGTATAGGTAGATCCAAACATTTTTGGTGATTTTTCTAAAGCGGAAAGCCTGATAGTTCTGAAATCTTTAAGCTCGTTGATACTTAAAATTTTAATCTCAATATTTAACATCTTTTTATATTTTAAAAATTTAACATGGAATAAATTAGCATAATCTATCAATTAGAATTATAAAAAACTGTAAACCTATTACTCACAAGATAAGCTTTTAAAGCAGACCTAGCCACTTTAAAAGCTTCAAGCCATTTATATTATTCTTAAAAATCAACTACAAATATTCGTATCTTCACAACGAATCCAACCAGTTGTGGTTTTATGATTCTTATTAACATAAGAAATATTTAACCATCTAGAGTAAACACCAGAAATACTAAATTTGTCACCAGAAATAAGATAACCAGATTTTTCTGAGTTTAGCCCAGCCTCTTTATAAATTTCAGTTTTATTTCTCACAACACCGGACTTTAACTGATTACTCCACCAGTTTTTAAAAAAATTGGAATTTAGGTCTTTTTTTACTTCATTAGCAACTGAATAAGGATATTTCCACATTGTTTTATAGCTTTTAACTTCGACTAAATTTGCCCCATCACCAAAAAAATCAGTCATCTTTTTATTAGCTTTACAAGTAAAGTCATAACAATCAAATACTTTCATGAAATTATACTTACCATCTTCATATACGTATTTAGGATTTTCTTCATACTGATCTGTTAAAACATAAGTAGAAATAAATAAACGATTAATGCCATCTATTTTTTGAAAAAAGTAATAATTTACTTTAGGGCTATCTCCAAAATATCCAAAAGTTTCTATTTTTTTAGATTTCTGATGACAATCAGTTAGGTAAGCATCTAAATCATACATATTTTCATCATTATAATGACTATAATCCTTTTTAAAATTAATACACTTATTTGTATCGGCATATACATTAAAAGATAAAAATACAAATAGAATCCATATATATTTTTTCACTTACACTCTCCATACTTAGCTATAAATTCTGTTGCTATTTTTAACTTTTCCTCTCGCCTTTCTTTTGCCTTTTTCATTCCAGGATTGACAACTACAGTTACTTTATTCGTAAGTATTTCATCATTAATTTTACTATTATCTTTCTTTGTAATGTTATTGATATTATTATCTTTCCAAAACCACGTAGCACTTTCAATAGCAGCATTATAATCAGTTTGTAATAATTCAGGATTTTTTTCTATATCTAAACCTGTCTCTTTAGCACAACGAACATATGTTGCAAAGTGTGTTAAATGAATTAGACCTCGTCCTCTATAGTTTTTGTTTGGATATTCAGGAACTGAATAAAGGAATTGAGCAATCGCTGGATCATTTGATAAGAAATGTTTCTCTACATATTTGTACCTCTGCTCTAATGTAAGCTTTTCCATACCATGTCTTTTAAAAGCATTCGTGAAATTTGTTTTCATCATATTATATAGAGACTTACCTGTGTATGATCGAGTGGTATAAATCATACTTTCAATTAAAGCTTTAAATTCTTCTGTCTCAATTTTCCCTTGAGCCAAAATATGTACTAAATCTTTACAAGTATTACTAGAATATTTCTTAAGGAATTTAGGTAAGTTTAGTAAAGCCTGTTGAAAATCTTTCTTAGCTTTCGGAGCCACCTTTATAATAAAATCAAGATCAATTTTCAATGATTTACCACAAGTCAGGCATTTTATATCACCAACCTCCGGAACTTTTACAGATAAATCTGGCTCATCAGGTTCAGTAGTCGAGTTATTACTTTTAATATCAAAGTAAACCGATAAAGTTATTGGCGTAGTTGATCGAGGTGTATACCCTTGAGGTGTTTTAAAAGGAGTATTATCAGGTTTAAATGGGTGAACTTGTATTCGACTATGTAAAATAGACGTAATATTTAATTCACCATTTTTTACTTCTCGAGTAACTTCAATAAACTGCGGAGAATTTTTAGCTTCACCAACTAAATAAGAAACTTTCACTGTAAGAGGTAATGAATAAACTTTCTTGTCTTGTTCATTTTCATAAAATATGAATTTTGTCTTTGCTATACCATAGTCAGTCAAAAAATAAGGTGACTTAATGATAGACGGTAATTCTCTCAACACATTGAGCGTCGTAATTTGATAATAGGCATTATCATTGTCGCTATCTTCTTTAAATTTGGTCATATCTGGTTGACCATTTTTATCAATAGGCGCTAGCACAAATACTTCTACGGCTCGACCATCAGATTGAAAAGTTAAAATACCTTCAGTATCACTTGTTAATTTATTATTTTTTTTATCCCCACCAACATAGCGTGTTGCCATAGGAAAGTTCAGCAAAGGCTTGTTGCTAGCATCAACAACTTTAATTTTATATTCAGTTAGTGCCATTGTGTTTATTCATCACTATCAGTTACAGAAATACCATCAAATGATGATGTATTATCGACTTCATCTTCATTAAAAAATATGTCATCAGGTTTATCCATTCTTATATTTTCACTATTGAATAATAATGCTTTAAATGGTTTTGCCTCCGCTGTATAAAATCGTAGTGTTGTGTCCTCATTAGAATTATTAAGATTTCTTTGTACAAGTAACTTCTTAGTATCTGTTTCTATAACAAACACTTGTTTATGAAAATTTTCAGGTGGATCAATTTTTTGACCATTTTCATCTGTATATTCAAACTTATAATTTACTTTATGGCTATAATTATTGGGTGCAGTAGGTAATATATTCATAGGTGAAACAATTTTTTCACCGCTTTCGAACTTATGTTGCCCTGCTCTAACTACAAATTTTCCGCCCATTTTAAATTCTCTATTTATCAAGTGCTTAATTTTTTGCTAAATTATATTATATATTAAAAAAATATTTGTACTTATTATGTCTTTAGTTATAGCTTTTAATCTAAATGATTTTGCCATTCTAGCAACAGATAGAAGAGGTGTATTACATTATGGCAATAAAAAGGAAAATATTATCTTAAAAATAGATGACAACTATCAAAAACTGAGAAAAATTCCTTTTGGTTTCTTTGCCTCAGCAGGCGACTACCTCATAGCTGAATGTTTTTATATTGAATGTATGACAGAGACATCACATAAAAGAAATTTAGATCAGATATTAGAAAATACCTACTATAGATATTGTAATTTAAAAGACGTTTGCCATTTTTCAGAAATGACAACCATCTTATTAATTGCAAAAGAGTTTAATCAAAATGGTAAAACTACCAAAGATGCGATTTTAGAAATCAATATCGACTTTCAACATATAAAAATTCAAGAAGTTGATTCAATGAACCTTGTCGCATTGATGGCAAATATGAATCCTGATCAAAAATTTTGGGATGAAATGGGAAGCTATTTACGTTCTTCAAATGATTTTAAAAAGTTTGAAGATTTTTTTAGCTATCATGTCTACCTCATAAAATACATTTGGCAAAAACAACTTAAATTTGATGACCTTATTTCTCACCATATCGACTTTTATTTTCACAATAGAAAAACAAGTAAAGGCATATTACTTCCAGCAGAACGATTTGAAAAACTTCCATTAGAAGAGTCATGGATTCAATAACACACCATGGTTCATCAAAGATTTGGCAAGTTCCAAAATCAGGGACAAGCTACTCTGCATCTAAAAAGATGTAACAGATCTTTTATTTAGTTAAATTTTGCTCAGGCTCTAACCATCAAACAACCATATCTTACGGCGCAAGTCTGTAACAGGTCGATGTAAATAAAGCGACTCTATTATTTAAACCGTCTGTTATCACCACTTCATAATGCGCGAATTTTTTACTACTTCCAACCTTAGTTGCCGTAGCAAATAACACCTTATCTTTCGCACCGCTCATATAACGAATATCAGCCTGTAGGCCTGTATATGGCGCATCCCCTGCATTACAAGCCATCGCAAAAGCAATATCGGCTAAAGAAAATATGACGCCACCATGCACGCCTCCCAAGGCATTCATATGCTCATCTTTTACATTAAGCTGACAACGCGCTTCATCAAAACTGCGATGCAGCACTTGAACACCCAATAGTTCTGCGAATTGATCAACCGCAGTATTTTCCATTTTTTGCACAAACGTCTCCCTACTCGTTCGAGTATTTCCTTAAGTGTTATAAAACTATGTATATTGAAATCGACTTATGAATAGCCGTTAAACACTATCTTGTTTAATTTGATAGTTTGAAGAACTAAAGTCCTTATAGGTCAGGCGGTCATCCAACTCTGAGCTTAAAGGCTGAACTTCTTGCATTGAATTTAAGCATCGCTGTGCAAGCTCGATGTATTCTTGCGTGCCTCTGGTTTTCCACTTTTTTTCTTGTTCTGATAACTCACGTGCAACCTTGGCAGGACTGCCCATTGCCAGTACATTTTCCGGAATAATATCTTTAGTTTTAACCAAGCTATTTGCACCAATAATGGTATTTTCACCAATTTCGGCATAGTCCAAAATTACGCTGTTCATGCCAACCAAAACATTTTTACCAATGCGGCAGCCATGCAAAGTTGTGCCATGCCCAATGTGGCCCATTTCCTCAACTAAAGTTACGCTTTGCGGAAAACCATGTATGGTGCAGTTATCTTGTACATTGGCATTTTGCTTAATATGGATTCGGCCAAAATCGGCACGCAATGAAGCAAATGGCCCCACATATACACCCGCTTCAATAATCACATCACCAATTAAAACAGCCGTTGGGTGTACAAAAGCATCTGGGCTTACTACTGGAATAACACCATCAATACTATAACAAGGCATGATTTAACCTCTCATTTGTCGCAACCAAACCTCCGAAACGGCGCCAATAGTGTGCTGTGGCATTTGGCATTGGTCCTTCTGCTGTTGCGGCAACAGACAAGAAGTATTCATCGGCAGGTTCAAATACTTTTTTATAAATATTCATTGATAAGGTTCGTGCACTAATCGCAGGCCAGTCTGTAGGCAACAACTCAAGCGGTAATGCAGGGTCTTTCAACAAAATCCGTCGATAATAATGAATCAGCAACGTTCGAATTTGAAAGGCCTGAACAGGTTCAAGTTGTTCGTTTTCTTGCATCAGCAACACGCCAATTTCTCTAAAAATATCGAGAAACTGTAAATATCTTTGGCGTAATTCATCGATTGGCCAGTTGGTTCTGAGCATACGACCAATGGTATCGACCGAATTATTAAAGAGCTGCAAGGTTTCGGCTTTAAACACCACCACTTGCTCACTCATATTTAAGTCGACCAACAAGCGTTGCAGTTCAATACGGTTACACCCCGGATAAGCCATTAAGTTTGTCGAAATATTGGCAAACCCTAACCATTCGAGTTCTTTCTTTAACAACGCTTTATTTTCAGTATCGAGGCTAGACATCAGAATAAGATCCCAATAATGGTCCCACTCTTTCATCTGGTCGTTATAAATGCGTTGCTCGGCCTGCAAATAAGTCGAACGGCTTGAATCGGTAATTCGATAAAAACTGGTTCTGCCGATTTTGTCCGAACATAACCAATCATTTTTAACTAAACGAAAAACAGAGGTTCTTACAGCACGGTCATTAAAACCAAACAGCTCTAATAACTGAATCAGGCTTGCAAGGCTAATATTTCCGCCCCGATGAAGTACTGAATCTCCAAAAATTGTTGAAATAAGCGAAGTTCCACTTAAGGTTTCATTCTTTACAACAGAATCAATTATTTGCTGTATTTTTGCACTCATACTCATGTCTTGGCGTTTAGTCTCAGGGTATAGATTCTATACCCTGAATGATTTTGATGTTAAGCAATCTGACGCATATCGATTACCCGCTTTGCCTTACCTTCCGAACGAGGTAAGGTCGCTTCTGTAACAACTTCTACAGTAACGCTAATCCCAATCATGGTTTTAATACGTTTCATCAACTCCTGAGCAAGTTGATTGGCCTGTATATTACAGTTATGACACATCTCTGTACGAATATGCAAAGTATCCATATGTCCTTTTTTAGTCACCAAAATTTCATAATTTGGAACTAAATTCGGAACTTGCAAAATTTGCTCTTCAATTTGAGTTGGGAAAACATTCACACCGCGAATAATCAGCATGTCGTCACTGCGGCCCACAATTTTATCCATTTTACGCATTGCCAGATTTTCTCCCGCAAGTAAACGGGTCAAATCACGGGTACGGTAACGAATAATTGGTAAGCCTTCTTTAGTAATAGTGGTAAAGACTAGCTCACCAAGTTCGCCATCTTTACAGACTTCACCTGTTTCAGGGTTAATAATTTCTGGGTAGAAATGATCTTCCCAAATGGTTAGCCCTTCGCCCTCACCTAGACATTGCATCGCAACGCCCGGACCCATCACCTCAGACAAACCATAAATATCAAGCGCTTTAATATTGAGGCGTTCTTCGATTTCACGGCGAAGCTCTTTAGTCCAAGGTTCGGCACCAAAAATACCGACTTTTAAAGACGTATTACGTGCAGTTCCCAGTTGTTGTTCAAGCTTTTCGATAATACTGATACAATACGATGGCGTAACCATAATTGCAGTCGGTTTAAAGTCTTGAATGAGCTGAACTTGCTTTTCAGTTTGCCCACCAGACATTGGAATAACCGTTGCACCTAAGCGCTCAGCACCATAATGTGCGCCTAAACCACCTGTAAAGAGTCCGTAGCCATAAGCAACCTGAACCATATCTTTAGCAGTTAAACCTGCCATGCGTAAGCAACGCGCAACGATGTCTGACCACGTATTAATATCTTTTTGGGTGTAACCCACCACCGTCGGTTTACCCGTTGTGCCTGATGAAGCATGTAAACGCACAATTTGCTCTTGTGGTACGGCAAACATTCCAAACGGATAGTTGTCTCTTAAATCCTGTTTGGTTGTAAATGGAAACTTCGCCAGATCGTCTAAAGTGACAAAGTCATCAGGATGTACACCCGCTTCATCGAACTTTTTCTTATAGACCGGACTATTTTCATATACAAAAGTCAGGGTTTGTTTTAACCGTTTCGTTTGCAGCTCTCTAAGCTCTGCAAGTGTTAATTGCTCAACATTATCCGTTGTAAGGCTGTCCATCGCCTATCTCCTCATTATGTAATTTTTAAAACCGTCTAAATTAATTTAAATTTTCTAAAATCAGTGCAACGCCTTGTCCCACACCCACACACATCGTGCAAAGTGCATAACGTCCACCTCGTTTTTTTAGCTCACGTGTTGCGGTAATCACTAAACGTGTACCACTCATACCGAGCGGATGGCCTAACGCAATCGCACCACCATTTGGGTTCACGCGTTCATCGTCATCTTTTAGACCAAGTTCACGCATACAAGCTAAAGATTGGGCTGAGAATGCTTCATTCAACTCAATCACATCCATCTGATCTAGCGTTAAACCTGTTTGCTTTAAAATTTTCTGTACAGCAGGAACAGGACCTATACCCATATATTTGGGTTCAACCCCTGCACTTGCAATGCCAATCACTCGTGCTAACGGTTTTAAACCATGTGTGTCTGCAAATGTACGGTTGGTAATGAGCACACACGCGGCGCCATCATTTACACCAGAGGCATTTCCGGCAGTCACCGAGCCACCTTCTTTTCTAAAAGGTGCTTTTAGTTTTGCGAGTGCTTCAAGTGTTGTTTCACGCGGATGTTCATCGCGATTAACAACATTCACGTTTTTCTTACGGTCTACAATCTCGACAGGCAAAATCTCGTCAGTAAAAAAACCGTTTTGTTGTGCGGCAGCCGTTTTTTGTTGGCTAAGCAATGCAAAAGCATCTTGGTCTTCACGACTAATCTGGTATTTTTCAGCTACATTTTCGGCAGTTTCCGGCATGCTGTCGGTGCCGTATTGTGCTTTAAGTTGCTTATTTACAAAGCGCCAGCCAATAGTGGTGTCATAAATTTCAGGTGTACGGCTAAAGGCTTCGGTTGGTTTAGCTTGTACAAATGGCGCACGGCTCATTGACTCAACACCACCTGCCAACACAAACTGCGCTTCACCTGCTTTAATTGAGCGTGCCGCAAGTCCTACCGCATCTAAGCCAGAGGCACATAAGCGATTGACCGTCATCGCTGGCACTGTATCAGGTAAACCTGCCAAGAGTATTGCCATGCGTGCAACGTTACGGTTGTCTTCACCTGCTTGGTTAGCACATCCTAAAAACACTTCGTCTACAGTATTCCACGGTAGGTTCGGGTGTTTATCTTTTAAATATTTGATGGGCAATGCAGCTAAATCATCTGCACGTACTGCACTTAAGGCACCTGCATATCGTCCAATTGGGGTACGAATAAAATCGCAAATTAAAACGTCTTCCATGTTGACTCCTGATTATGCAAATTCGGTCATATCGCGTGAATATTGAGTAGCAATGTTTTGAGTTTTCGCTACGTATTGCTTGAGGTAGATACTCGCGCGATATTTTTCCTCTCCATACAGTGCATATAAGTTATTTAAGGTTTGGAGCACATAAGCACCGCCCATTTGTGTCAACCACTGGTAAGGACCCTTAGGATAATTCACTCCATATTTCATGGCATTATCAATATCTTCCAGACTCGCAACACCGTGTAAACTTGCTTCGCAGGCTTCATTAATGAGTAAAGCGATGGTGCGTAAGGTTAATAGTGCCGGATGGTCTTTAATCCACATCACGCTGATACCAAACTGTGCAAAATAAGCTTCAACTTTAGCGAGGTCACTTGCTTCACAAAGCTCGTTATGACTGAGTACTAAAGCATGCGCCTGCTCAAAATCATGATGCCAATCTATTAAAACCACTTTACGGCTTAGGTAATGAATATTGGCAGACTCACCTTGGCTTAAACGTAAGTCGATATCATCAATTTGAAGGATATTGTCGTCACTCGCAGATCCGCTTTTTAAACCTAAACGCGTTAAAAAAGTAGGTAGCTGAGACCAAGTCCCTTTTAGCTGAATATGAGAATCGAGTGGTTTGGCAATTACGGCTTGAGGCTGGAATGTCTCGTACTGATTTTTTTCGTTATAGCGATAAAAGCCTTGTTTTGACTTACGACCCCAAGCTCCAGCATCGACTAATTCTTTTTGAATTAGGCTTGGACGGTAGCGCGGCTCATAAAAGAATTCTTGATAAACACTTTGGGTTACCGAAAAGTTAACATCTTGGCCAATGAGGTCTGTGAGTTCACACGGCCCCATCGCAAAACCGCCGCATTGCTTTAATGCATAATCTAGCTGGTCGTAGCTGGTGACCTGTTCTTGCAGTGCTCTAAAGCCTTCTGCATAAAACGGACGTGCAATTCGGTTAACAATAAAACCAGGAGTCGACTTGGTGAGTACGGGAATTTTTTTCCAGCTCAACATCAAGTTTTTTAAAGCCAGACATAAGCTGTTTGGGGTTTTTAAGCCTTGTACAACTTCAACCAGTTTCATGACTGGCGCAGGGTTAAAAAAGTGTAAACCCACTACGCGCTCAGGGTGAGCAATGCCCGCCGAAATTGCCGTCACAGAAATTGAAGAGGTATTGCTAGCAAAAATGGTTTGCGCACTACAAATTTCAGCGAGCTGTTTAAATAAAGACTGTTTAACTTCTTTTTTCTCAACCACCGCTTCAATGACCAAGTCAGCATCACGTAGTGCTTCAATTTGATTAACGACAGTTAAACGCGCTAAGGCTTCATCAGCTTGCTGCTCTGTGAGCTTGCTCTTTTCAACCAGCTTTTTAAACGTCTGCCCTAAGCCCTCAACTGCTTGTTGCGCTTTTTGAGCGTCCAGATCATATAAAATGGTCGAGTGCCCGTTTACGATAGCTAACTGGGCAATGCCAATGCCCATGGTGCCAGAACCAATGACGGCAATGCGAGCACGAGATAAATCTAAATCTGTCATGCTTAGCGCCCTTTAAAATTTGGTTCACGTTTATTCATAAAGGCTTGTACACCTTCACGATAATCTTCTGAACGACCAGCAATACGTTGTAAATCACGCTCTAATAGCACTTGCTCATCAAAGGTGTTGTTGCTTGATTGATGAATGGCTTTTTTAATAAGAGATAGACCAAAAGTAGGCTGTTTCGCTAAATGCTCTGCAAGTTTAGTCACCTTTTCTTTAAGCTCGGCGTCTTCAACCACATCCCAAATCATGCCCCATTCTTTTGCGGTTTCTGCTGGGAGCTTGTCACCTAACAACGTCAAACCCATCGCACGCGCATGGCCTACAGCACGTGGTAAAAACCATGTACCCGCAGAATCTGGAACCAAACCTAAGCGGCAAAATGCTTGTACGAAGTTTGCCGATTTGGCTGCAATCACTAAATCACATGCCAGTGCAATATTTGCCCCTGCACCTGCTGCCACGCCATTTACAGCACAAATGACTGGCTTTGGCATATTTACAATCGTTTTAATGAGCGGGTTATAGTAAGTTTCAATGGAATATCCTAAATCTGGAGCTTCAGCATTTGGGTCTACTACACGGTCCCCTAAATCTTGTCCTGCACAGAAGCCGCGGCCTTCGCCACTAATCACAACACAGCGAACATCTGGATTTTTGGTCCACTGGTTTAAAACCTCAGCCACTTCACGATGCATATCAACGTTAAAGCTATTCAGTGCTTTTGGGCGGTTAAATGTCAGGTAGCCAACACCATTTTTTTCTTCAGCAATAATATTTTGATAGTCCATCACTCACCTCTAAACACTGGCTTTCTTTTCTCAAAGAAAGCATTAATCCCTTCGTTTCGATCTTTTGTAGCCGCCAGCCAGACAAAGTTTTGGCGTTCAAACTTGAGTCCCTGACTTAAAGTCGTTTCATGAATACTTTTAATTGATTGTTTAATCACGCGAATCGCTAATGGCGCTTGTTTCGCAATTTTGGCTGCAAGTTGAACCACATATTCAACAGTTAATTCAGTCGGCACCACTTGGCTGCAAATACCGTGTTGCTCTGCCTGTTTTGCCGAAATCATCTCACCTGTCATGGCCCAGCGCATGGTAAGTTGCTGCCCAACCAAGCGAGCTAAACGCTGTGTTCCACCTGCACCCGGTAACATACCAAGGCCAATTTCAGGTAACGCAAAACGGGCATTTTCACCGCAAATCACCATATCCGAATGTAAAACCAGCTCAAACCCAGCGCCTAAGGCATAGCCATTGACTGCACTAATCAGTGGCTTACTAAACGCATCAATTTTTTGCCAAAGCTTCGGACGAATATCAAGTTGCAAAGTTACGGCGTCCATTGCAGCCAGCTCGCTAAGATCTGCTCCAGCCGCAAAGCATTGAGCGTTACCCGTTAAAACCACTGCTTTGACTTGAGCATTATGTTCAGCTTCTTCGAGCAACTCGCATAAATACTGCAATGTTGCATTGTTTAAAGCATTTCTTTTTTCTGGACGGTTTAGGGTTAATAACAAAACACCGTCAGTTGCTGTGCTGGCTTTGATTAACTCTTGCATGACAGCCTCTACTCATCAAAACTCAAACGAACATTTGAGCCTTTCGGTAAGGTTTGACAGCTAAGCACATAGCCCTTTTCAACTTCATCTTTTTCAAGGCTATAGTTAAGGAACATATCAACTTCACCAGAAACAACTTTACAACGGCACGTCGCACACACCCCGCCTTTACAGGCATATGGTAAGTCAGCACCCGCACGTAAAGCCGCATCAAGAATACTTTCATCGTCTTGAGCCACAGAAACAATTAGTTCACGGCCATCTAAAATGATGTTTACTTTTTCTTCTTTACGATTTGCATCCGCTTCAGCGCTACGTTTACGCGCTTGTCCTATGTGGAAACGTTCAGTGTGAATTTTTTCTTTTGCAATACCATAGTTTGGCAAAGTGCTTTCTACAGCGTTCATCATTTCATCTGGACCACAGGCAAAAACATGGTCAAAACTTGTTTCAAGTACATCAAAATCAAAAAGCCGTTTAAGCTTTTCTTCATCAATACGACCGTTCATTAGTTCACTATCGTTGAACTCACGAGAAAAGATATTGATGAGCTGAAAACGTTCTTTAAACTGATCTTTCAAATCCATAATTTGCTCGGCAAACATGGTTTGTTTCCATGAACGATTGCCATAGAGCAACGTAAATTTAGCTTCAGGTTGTTCAAATAAAACTTGCTTAACAATCGATAAAATTGGCGTAATACCACTGCCCGCAGCAACACCTAAATAGTTTTGTCCGCCCATCTTGGCTGCTTTTTGAAAAAACACACCTTGTGGTGGCATCACTTCAAGCACATCACCTACTTTCAAATGGTCATTTGCCCAGTTTGAAAATTGTCCTTGATCAATTTTTTTAACTGCAATACTGATATCTTCTTTTGCTGCATAGCTACAAATTGAATAACAACGGCGGATTTCACCAGCTTCGGTTAAATGGCGAATGGTTAAGTGTTGCCCTGGTTGAAATTGAAATTGTTCTTGTTGTTCAGGTACAACGTCAAATGCAATACAAATTGCCTGATCGGTTTGCGGCGTAATACTTTTTACTTTTAATGGTACAAATTGGCTCATGGCTGATTTCCTTATCTAAAGACTTAAATACATTTGAAGTAATCAAAAGGCTCAAGACAGTCCTGACATTTATAAAGTGCTTTACAGGCAGTAGAACTAAACTCGGTTAACAGTCGGGTATGTCGGCTTTTGCAACGTGGGCACTCGACACCATCTTTTAAATGAACGTGAGTCCCACATTGATGCGCCAATCCCTCAGGTGGTGCAATGCCATAGACTTGCAGTTTCTTTTTACCCGCTTCAGACATCCAGTCCGTGGTCCATGCTTCAGACAAATCGACCATCACTTTGACCGGTGTCAGAGCTTCTGCGGTAAATGCCTCAGCAATTTGCGCTTTCAACATATCTGTTGCTGGGCAACCGCTATATGTCGGAGTTAGACGAACAATGATTTCTTGTTGATCGTTAATCTCTACACCGCGAATCATGCCCAAATCCACAACAGATAAAACCGGAATTTCAGGGTCACTTACCGTTTGTAGAACATCCCAACATTGGTCGATGCAATGACGAATCATTTGCATGGCTCACCTCCTTGTCTTACCAGGTCATGCCCGGATAAGTTCTTTGAATACTTTGCATTTCAGCCAACAAATAACCTAAATGCTCGGTATGCAATCCTTGTTTTGCACCACGGCGATAAGCACCGTTCACAGCAACATTTAATTCAAAACGCTTAAGCTCATCTGCAATGGTTTGGTTCCATTGTTCTTTTTCATTTGAAAAATCTGGAATCACGCCTTGTGCAACTAATGCTTGTTCGTCTGCATTAAGTTCAAATAATTCAGCGGTAAAACGCCATAAATTATTTAAACCGTCTTGCACACGTTGATGTGCTTCATCTGTGCTTAAACTTAAACGCTCCATCCAGCTTGTCGAAAAACGGATGTGATATTTCACTTCTTTTAAAGATTTGACAGCAAGCGCACTTACTTCTGGAAGCGAGCTCTGCGTTAAACCAGTCAATAAATGAAGATGGTAATGATCCATCAACCACTGGCGTACAATCGTTTGTGCAAAATCCCCATTGGGTTGTTCGCACAACAGTAGGTTTAGAAATTCACGTTCTGTACGGAAATACGCAAGCTGATCTTCATCACGTTTAGCTTCGTCATATTGCCCAGCTAAAGTCAGAAAGTTTCTCGCCTGACCTAACAAGTCCAAACCGATATTTGCTAAAGCAATATCAATTTCAAGCTCAGGCGCGTGCCCACACCATTCGGCCAAACGCTGCGATAAAACCAGTTGACTATCGCCAATATGTAATAAGAATTTAGATAAAACTGTATTATTCATTTCCATTCTTCCTTACATATGCTCAATGCCATCTGGGATATGGTAGAAAGTTGGGTGGCGGTACACTTTATCTAATGACGGATCGAAAAATTCTGCTTTTTCATCTGGTTGTGAAGATCTAATCATTTCCGAACGAATGACCCAAATGCTAATCCCTTCATTACGGCGTGTATAAACATCACGAGCATGTTGTAATGCGATTTCATCATCGGGTGCTCTTAAGCTGCCTACATGACGGTGGCTTAAGCCTTGTTTACTACGTACAAATACTTCGTAGAGCGACCAGTTGTTTTTATCTTCCATTTTGATTTCCTCAAATTTTTCCATAAATCTTGTTAAGCCACTTTGTTCGCTTCAAGCTGCTGTTTTTTCGCGTAGACCACTGCTGCATCACGAACCCATTTGCCGTTTTCCCATGCTTTACGGCGTGCTTCTATTCGCTCGTGATTACAAGGTCCACGTCCGGCAATCACTTCATTAAATTCGTGCCAGTCGATCTCGCCAAACTCATAGTGACCTGTTTCTTCATTCAGTTTTAAATCTGGGTCTGGTACTTCAAGACCAAGCTGTAAAATTTGCGGCACAGTGTTATCAACAAACTTTTGACGTAACTCATCGTTACTAAAACGTTTGATTTTCCACGCCATACTTTGTGCGCTATTTGGAGAATGCTCATCACTTGGACCAAACATCATCAGTGCTGGCCACCAATAGCGATTTACTGCATCTTGTGCCATCTGTTTTTGCTCTGGTGTACCACCTGCCAAAGCCATCATGGCTTCAAAACCTTGGCGTTGATGGAAACTTTCTTCTTTACAAATACGTACCATCGCACGTGCATATGGCCCATATGAGGTACGGCAAAGCGCAACTTGGTTCACAATAGCTGCCCCATCGACAAGCCAACCAATTGCAGCGACATCTGCCCAAGTCAAAGTTGGATAGTTAAAAATTGATGAGTATTTCATTTTTCCATCAATCAACTTTTCCATCATGTCATCACGGTCAGCACCTAAGGTTTCTGCCGCGCTGTACAAATACAAACCATGACCTGCTTCATCTTGTACTTTCGCGAGCAAAACCGCTTTACGTTTTAATGTTGGTGCACGAGTAATCCAGTTCCCTTCAGGCAACATACCTACAATTTCAGAATGGCCATGTTGCCCGATTTGACGAATCAATGTTTTGCGGTAGGCATCGGGCATTTGATCCTTAGCCTCGATCGTAATTTCATTGGCAATATTTTGTTCAAATTTCTGGTAGTTGTTTTCCATTCTTTCATTCCCTGTAGGTATCACCCTTAAATCTATTTTTCGATACACCAAAAACAAAGTCAACCACTTTTTTAGTATCAAATTAAATTAGACCCACAAAAACACAATAAATAGTTGAAATAAATTAAATTTAATTAAAAACAAAAAACATTTTTACTTTTACAAATCAAAATAAAGTTGACTTTTAGACAAATTAATCTGAAATTATGAATCATATTTTTGCAATTTTTATAATTGATGTATCACATAAAAAAGGAGTTTGGTCATGCTTGAACAAGCACACCTAGAAGGAACCTCAACTGACACAGATTTTCAGCAGCCTGAGCATCAACTGTCTCATCTTGCTTCTTATGTCTATGGAACATGGCATTCGTCTGACGAAGAACTACGTCCTGTTTACCATGCCATTACAGGTGAATCGATTTATGCCGTAAGTAGTCATGGCATTGATATGAAACGTGTTGTTCAATATGCCAAACAAAATGGTTCAGAACTGGCTAACTGGACATTTCACCAACGTGCAAATGCATTAAAACAAATTGCCCAATATTTACTTGAACGCAAGGAAGACTTCTACAAACTTGCCTATGCGACAGGTGCAACTCGTAAAGATGCATGGATTGATATTGAAGGCGGTATCCAGACATTATTTGCTTATTCGAGTCTGGTTCGTCGTGAACTCAATGATGAAAAAATTATTACTGAAGATAGCTGGATTCAATTATCTAAAAATGGAACTTTTGGTGCTAAACACATTTTAAGTCCTAAAGCAGGTGTTGCAGTTCACATTAATGCTTTTAACTTCCCAATTTGGGGAATGCTTGAAAAGATTGCACCAACGCTACTTGCAGGTGTGCCATGTATTGTGAAACCTGCAACCGATGGCTCTCAATTAACTCAAGCTGTTGTAAAAGCCATTGAAGAAGCACATGTATTACCAAAAGGTTCGCTACAACTCATTTGTGGCCAAACGTATGACTTGTTCGACCACTTAGGCCCACAAGACTGCGTTACGTTTACAGGTTCTGCTTACACAGGCCAAAAACTACGTAATCACCCTCACCTCAATAAATATTCGATTCCATTTAGCATGGAAGCCGACTCGGTAAACAGTGCAATTTTAAGCCCTGAGGCAAATGAAGAAACTGTCGACTTATTTGTGCGTGAAGTCTTCCGTGAAATGACCACAAAAGCAGGCCAAAAATGTACTGCGATTCGTCGTGCTTTCGTTCCTGAAAATTTGTTAGCGACAGTGCAAGAGAAGCTAACTGCCAAACTTGCTAAAGTTGTGGTGGGTGACCCGCAAAAAGAAGAAACCACTATGGGCGCTTTAGCGAGCATTAAACAAAAACATGACGTTGCAGAAAAAGTTGCTGAACTCAGCAAAGATGCAAAAATTGTTTTTGGTGGCAGCGAGTCCTTTACATTTAATGCAGATCATGCTGAAAAAGGTGCTTTCTTCGCTCCAACTTTATTGCTCTGCGAACAGCCTTTACAAGCAACACATGTGCATACCACAGAAGCATTTGGTCCTGTATGTACCCTCATGCCATATAGCAACATTGAAGAACTTGTTGACCTTGTTTCACGTGGCGAAGGTAGCTTAGTGGCTTCAGTCGTTAAAAATAACGATGAGAATATTGAACAGATTATTCAAAAAATTGCACCTTGGCATGGCCGTGTACATGTACTCGATGCAGAGTCGGCAAAAGAAAGTACAGGACATGGTTCACCACTGCCTCATCTTGTACACGGCGGCCCTGGACGTGCAGGTGGCGGTGAAGAGTTAGGTGGTATTCGCGCCGTTAAACACTACATGCAGCGCACCGCAATTCAAGGTTCTCCAAATAGTCTGACGCAAATTACCCACTCGTGGACTGCTGGCTCGAAAGTCAATGAAGACCGCGTACATCCATTTAAAAAGTCTTTTGATGAATTAGTGATTGGTGAACGTTTATTAACGGCGCGTCGCACCGTAAGCGAAGCAGATATTGTTAACTTTGCAGGTTTAAGTGGTGACTACTTCTACGCACATACCGACAAAATTGCAGCTGCCGAGTCTTTCTTTGGTGAACGTGTTGCACATGGCTATTTCATTGTATCTGCCGCAGCTGGTCTATTTGTAGATGCAGCTCAAGGTCCTGTTATTGCCAACTACGGTATGGACAACTTACGCTTTGTTGAACCAGTTAAAATTGGTGACTCAATTCAGGTTGAACTTACCTGTAAACAAAAAACACCTAAACCACAAAAAGACTCATCTCAACCTGCACATGGGGTTGTGGTGTGGGATATTAAAGTCAAAAACCAACGTGGTGAACTTGTCGCAACTTACGACATTTTAACCTTGGTTGCTCGTGAGGCTTAATGTTTAAAATGAGATGGGGCACCTCGTCCCCATCTTATCATTTAGCACTCAATTGCATTAACAGCGAGGCCACCTTTTGAAGTTTCTTTATATTTCTCAGACATATCTTTACCTGTTTCCTTCATGGTCTGAATAACTTTATCGAGCGTCACAAAATGCTCACCCTCATCATGAAGTGCCATTTGTGCTGCATTAATGGCTTTTACAGCTGCAATTGCATTTCGCTCAATGCAAGGCACCTGAACCAAGCCACCAATCGGGTCACACGTTAAACCCAAATTATGTTCAAGACCAATTTCGGCCGCATGTTCCACTTGTTCAGGTGATGCACCTAAAATCTCGGCTAAACCAGCCGAAGCCATCGAACATGCTGAGCCAACTTCACCTTGACATCCCACTTCTGCACCAGAAATAGATGCATTGAGCTTACATAAAATGCCGACTGCTGCCGCACTTAGAAAAAAGCGAACTACTTTGTCTTCAGAAAAATCTTTAGAAAAAGTCACGTAGTAATATAAAACTGCTGGAATAATCCCTGCTGCGCCATTTGTAGGAGCCGTCACTACTCGACCACCAGCAGCATTTTCTTCATTTACTGCTAAGGCAAATAAATTGACCCATTCCATGGCGTGAAAAGTTGTCACAATCAGGTTTGAATTTTTCTTATTTAATAACTTATCGTGAATTTTTTTGGCTCGACGTTTTACGTTTAATCCACCCGGTAATATTCCTTCATTAATTAATCCATTGTGAATACACTGCTGCATCACTTTCCAGATATCCATAATTTGGGTGCGAATATCATTTTCGCTACGCCAGCTTTTTTCATTTTCAAGCATTAACTCACTTATTGTTAAATGATGAGTTTTACATAAGCGTAAAAGTTCAGCCGCACTATGAAATGGATATGGAACTTTGATATCACTGGTTTCAGATTGGGTTTGTGTTAATTGTCTTTGACTAACAATAAAACCACCACCAATTGAGTAATAGGTTTCTTCATATAAAATTTCTTCAGCCTCACTGTACGCAATCAGCTCCATTGCATTGGGGTGATAAGGCAAAGATTCATCTAAAAAAAGCACATCACGCTTATAGTCAAAAGAAATAGTCTTTTGCTGATTAAGCTGGATTACTTTATTTTCAATAACATCGTCAATCAAACTTGAAGTTACTTGAGTGTCAATATGTTCAGGATCAAAGCCCATTAAGCCTAACAAAACCGCCTTATCGGTCGCATGCCCAACACCAGTTGCTGCGAGCGAACCATATAACTTAACCTGAACTCTAACAGTTGCTTGTAAATCGTTTTGCTTCAATAAATCATCCACAAAACCGTATGCCGCTCGCATGGGTCCGACTGTATGGGAGCTAGATGGGCCAATACCAATTTTAAAAAGATCAAATACACTAATAAACACGTGGTCCTACCTTAGATTCATTATTATTCGTATGTTCGTCGTTATTGTGTCCTTTCGGATAACTATAAAATTATCATTAAGCCGGGTACAAATCACGAATAACGCTTGGAGAGTCGCACAAAAAGACAACGGTTGAACAATCACTCTAAATTAGTTTGTTCTATAATCATAAGCCCTGTAGTTTTTTATAGCCCTATCTAGCAGTTATAAAACTATTCCTAAGCTAGATGAATACGACAATTTGAATAAATAACAAACACAACCTATTAGCCATTAGTCGCACATCCCTATTTTTACTCATTTTTACTGGTAAAGTGCTCTACATGGTTTGATACAACCTACTTAACTCAGATGCAAATTCACCTGTTACCTGCATCTGATGTTTTTTCTGCCTCTAGTCCGCTAGGGGCTTTTTTTTATTTTTCTTTTGAATAAGGTTTAACAATTTTTTGTGCATTATTAAAAATTATGTGATTAAACTTAATAATTTATTTAGCATACCTAAAAAGAAAGCCCATCATTTGACAGGCTTTCTGATTCAATTTTTAATTAAAAAATTAACCGCAGTTAGCATTGGTAATTTTTTTAGTAGCGGGATCAATAGTGACAGTAACTCGGTTTGAACGGTAGTCCATCGTCATCGGCTGGCCTGGAGCAACTTTGCGTACAATTTCCGACTTCGTTTTTTGTTTAATTTGATCATCCGTTAAAGCAGGTTGACCCACTAATTTTTGAGCTTCTTCTGCTACACAGTTTGCTTGACTAGCGCGGAATAATTTCCACTCTTCTACAACTTGACCATTTGGCAGATGGCAGTATCCGACCTGACCATTTGCTTCATTTCTAATTTCTAGCTTTCCACCTTGCTCAACACAATATTGGCTTGCTGGATTTGGTGAACCAATTTTTGGTGGAGTTGTATCTTTATGCTGTATGGCTGAACAAGCCGTTAACGAAACAAGTGCTAAACCAAGAAAGATAATTTTTTTCATAAATTTTACTTCTTACTAAAAAAGCTAAAGATATCAAAAAAACTCATGTTTTATATGACTCATTTACAATAAAAAACCTTTATAGATAGCAACTTACAAAACAATTCATTATTCCAAGCGGTAAATTAATATAAAGAAGATCAAGTTATAGATTCTTGATCTATGGGTCTTTCTAAAATACGTGCTCCAACGCCATCTTGTCCTAATACATCATCTGGATTTCTTAATGGACACTGTTCTAATGACAAGCATCCACAGCCAATACACCAATCCATTTCATCTCTGAGTCGTGTAAGCTTTTGAATACGGTCATTCAAATTGTTCCGCCAATCACTAGATAATTCATTCCATTGCTGTGCAGTTAATTTCGATCCCATCGGATATTTACTTAAAGCTTGTTTAATTTCATCTAAGGGAATGCCAACCTTCTGTGCAATTTTAATAATAGCAATGTAACGTAGCACCACCAAAGTAAAACGGCGTTGATTACCATTGGTTCTAATACTTTTAATTAAGCCTTTTGATTCATAAAAATGAAGCGTTGAAACTGCAACACCACTGCGTTTTGCAACTTCACCAACAGTCAACAAACGGCTTTGATTCGTTTCACTCATTTTTACTAATCTCAACTTTAGTTGAGATTTTATAAAAGGATACTAAAATTTTGTCAAATGAGAATCATAAATTTTACTTATTCATTTATTAAGATTATTTATAATAAGAGAAATGTAATAAAAATATTAACTTTAAAATGCTTAAAAAACACACATTTTTTAAAAATAGGACTTTATTGAGACTTATAAAATACTATTGTCTTCTTTCACAGCCACATATCCAGAACATGTTATAAACAAATGGCATAGGTGCACCTAAAGGATAGACTTTAATCTCTTCAATTTTATAAGTCTTTTTTCTTGATTCGATATGTAAAATATTATCGTAGCGAGCAATCACTGTTCCTTTTTTATATAATTTTTTTCTTTCATTTTTTGCATCAAATTTATATACCAAAAAGTAAACTTTTTCCCCGACTTTTATTCTTGAATGATTAACCATAATGTAACCATTACAATACTTACATTGCCAATCTTCCATACCTTAAAATATCACATACTCAAATTAGAAAAATATCATAACTGTTTTAGTATAAATTTAATGAAAACATAAATCTAAAAAATAATTAAATTTAAAAATAATACTTATTTGAGACCTCTATCACAGTAAAAGCCAGTCAGAATATAAAAAACAAATATATAAAAGACAAATAGTTACATAAAATATAACCATTCTCATTTTTAATTAGTTGTACTTTATTTAAACATTAAAAATTAAAGACCAGCCCCATAACATTACATAAAAACAATATATATATTATTATAAAAAATATAAAAATAAAATTATTCCTATAAACAATAATTAAATATTTTCATCATTTATTGAAAAGAATTCATCTCCCCAAAGAGTTAAAAAACTTAAAATATATAAAAATATAACCTAATTTTTAATTATGACCACTCAACGTCAAAAACTCGAGCTCCCATCAGGACATAATAAGTTATTACTCCACTCATGCTGTGCTCCCTGCTCTGGAGAAGTCATGGAGGCATTAATTGAGTCTGGTATAAACTTTTCTATATTCTTTTATAATCCCAATATTCATCCAGTAAAAGAATATATTATTCGTAAAGAAGAAAATATTCGCTTCGCAGAAAAGCATAATATTCCATTTATCGATGCAGATTATGACACGGAAAATTGGTTTGCACGTGCGAAAGGAATGGAAGATGAACCTGAACGTGGTATTCGCTGTACCATGTGTTTTGATATGCGCTTTGAACGTACCGCTTTATATGCCTCTGAACACGGATTTAGTTTAATCAGCAGTTCTTTAGGTATTTCAAGATGGAAAAATATGGCACAAATCAATGACTGCGGGATTCGTGCTGCTTCTCACTACCCTGAACTCCAGTACTGGGACTATAACTGGCGGAAAAATGGCGGTTCTAGTCGTATGATTGAAATTAGTAAACGTGAAGAATTTTACCAACAGGAATATTGTGGTTGTGTATATTCTTTACGCGACACTAATCGCTGGCGTATGAATAATGGGCGAGATCGCATTAAACTGGGTGTTAAATTTTATAGTAATGCCATGGAAGAAGATTAAAAATCTTATAGTTATTTAAAAATAACTATTTAATTATATTTCTCATTTTTTAACCCTACATAAAAAGAGCCACATCTGGAGAATGTGGCTAAAAGGTGTACTTAAGTGAGCTTTGATGTTATTAGAATAATTAATCTAGCTTAAAATAATATTAATAATTTTTTTAATTTAAATATTTTTATTTATTTTAAATAATTATAAAACACTGAAACATTAAATATTTTACTTTCTTAATTTAAAATTAATTTAAACCATATTTTTATATAAAATTTAAAAAAACAACTATTTTATTTTTTTAGAATGAGAGCGAGTTTTTTAATATTTTCTATAATTTCTTCAGGTTGATGTGCAGCGTAGCCCAACAAAATAGCAGTTTTTTTCATCGTAATTTGGCAATATCTGGATAAGGGCTGAATTGCTAAATCCAAAGCCGAACAATGATTTATAAAATCCTGCTCAGTCCATGTGCCTTTTAACCAACCTATCAGATGAATGCCCGAGTCTGTAGGTTGAACCTCAACGATGTCCGAAAGATGTTCATTAATCGCTTTAATTAATACCTGCTGACGCTCATAGCATGCTTTTCGAACTTTACGTACATGCCTGGCATAGTGACCTTGTTGTATAAATAGTGCCAGAGCAACTTGTTCTAAGTATGAACTTCGCACATCGGTATAGTATTTAGCAGCACTAAAGGTTTCGATTAATGCTTCAGGTACAACCATGAACCCTAAGCGAAATTCGGGAAACATCATTTTGCTAAAAGTACCAGAGTAAATCACACGTTGTTGCTGATCTAAGCCTTGTAGAGCCTGGATTGGGTGAGTACCATAGCGGAACTCACTATTATAATCGTCTTCAAAAATCCATTTTTCTGCTTTGTTCGCCCAATCTAATAAAGCAAAACGGCGAGCTAAACTTAAAGTCCCCCCTAAAGGAAACTGATGCGAAGGTGCTGTATAAACAAGTTTGCTTTTTAAATAATGATTGGTAATGTCAGAGACTTGCATCCCCTCTTCATCACTTTCGATTAAATTGACCTTAGCCCCAAAACTTCGAAAAATATTAAAAGCTGCATCATACCCCGGCTCATCTAGGCACACTTCATCATTTGCTTGAAGTAAGGCATATGCAGTCAAATGAATGGCCTGCTGTGTTCCATTTACAATGATGATTTGCTGTTCATTACAATTCAGCCCACGGGTTGAGCGCACATATTCACAGATCGCTTGACGTAAAGGTAAATAGCCACGAGGGTCATGAAATTGCCCTAGTTGATAATAAGATTGCCTCCAAGCTTGAGTTAATAGCTTTCCCCAAAGCTGATGCGGAAATAAATCAACACACCCCACTCCCACATGAAACATTTTTTTCTTTTGACTTGACGATGACTGCTCTCGCCATGAAGCCAATAATGCTTCCAGATTCGGATTAATATTTAAGGCATGAGGCTTACTTGTTGTCGTTTTTTTTGAAATTTCTTGAATATGTATTAGTTGATCTGGTACAACCTCAGCAACGTAAGTCCCTGAACTCGGTTTAGTAAATAAATATCCTTCATCGAGTAAACGTTCAAGTGCCGCCAAAACAGAATTTCGTGAAATCGACATCATGTCTGCTAAAGCACGGCTTGAGGGTAACTTTGTTCCAGCAGTGAGTCTTCCATCTAAAATAGCATCACGTAGAGCTGAATATAGTCCGTCTTTAATCTGGCCCTCTGGCAAAATCAAATGTGGAAAAGGCGCAGAAATTGGAGTAGCCATAACAAAACTGGTACTGTAAAAAATATCAAAAGTGTACCTTATAAAAATACCACTTTCAAAACTACACTCGAGTTGTCAATTTTCCGTTACTTTAAAAATAGAGTGTGTTTTTATGCAAAATCAAAATATTCAAATTGTCCCTGTTCAGCAACAAGACTATTCACAGTGGGAAAAGTATTGGCTTGCCTATCAAAATTTTTATCAGGTTAATTTACCCCTTCATGTCACGAAAGTGACTTGGAATCGCTTTTTTAATGAAAAGGAACCTATTTATTGTGCTGTTGCCAAACGAGGCGAACATGTTTTAGGAATTGTGCATTATGTTATTCATCGTTCAACATGGGCAGAGAATAATTACTGTTATTTAGAAGATCTCTATGTTTCACCTGAAGCTCGAGGTCAACACATTGGGAAACAGCTCATCGAATATGTACAGAAGCAAGCCAATGAACATCATTGCGAACGTTTATATTGGCACACCCAAGAAACCAATCACACTGCTCAAAAACTCTATGACTGGATTGCACAAAAACCTGGTGTTATTGAATACCGAATGTCTTTAACTTAAAAAGCAAAAACACCAAAAGTTTTAAATCTTTTGGTGTTTTATTTTTAAACCTAGAATAGCTTTTTGTTTACATCTTGCTGCGAATAAGCTGACTTACTTTGTCATTAACAGTTAAACATTGATTAAACTCTGCATAGCGCCGGAGTTCTTGATCTAATTCAAAAAAGAAATGCTCTTTATCTTTCACTGGTTTTTCCAGATGCAAACTAATTACCTCCAACTCTTTCACACTCCGATGTGCTTTACAGTCAATTCGGCCAACTAACTCATCTTGATAAAGAATAGGTAAACAGAAATATCCATATACCCGTTTGGCTGCTGGTACATAACATTCGATCCGATAATCAAACTCAAATAAAGAAGTTAAGCGGTCACGATGTATAAGAGAATTATCAAAAGGTGACAGTATTTTTAAGACAAAATCAGTAGTAACCTTTTGTTCTATTGCAGTGACATCAACATATAAGATTTGACCATCGGTAAGTTTAATCGCTGAGATAACACCTGCATCAATCTGCTCATTCAGAACAATACGCATCGTTTCTTTTAAATCATTTTTCTTTAAATGAACCAATTGCTTCCATGTAAATGCGCCATGTGCTCGAAGCGTATTATTAAATAAATACTGCGCATATTCATAAAGCGTCGGCATACTCAAATCAATATTTTCAGGTAGGCACCGCTCCGTCAGGTCAAAGATCTTTTCCATGCCATTACGCTCACAGACCATCAGATCACCCTGCATATATAACTGCTCAAAAGCACGGCGACTCGGACCTGTATTCCACCAACTCCCTAAACTCTTTTTATTTTTCTTATCGATATCCCTTAAACGAATTTTCCCCTCAGCACGAACACGAGCAAGTATTTCATTCATAAGGTGCTGATCACCTCTATTAGAATAACGACTTTCCCCGTTCTTAACCAACATCATGGCAGGTAGTGCATAGCGATAATCTTTCATAGGAAGATAAGACGCTGCATGATACCAATATTCGAAAATCTGACGTTCACGTACTAAAGTATTTAAATGGCTTAAATCATACTCAGGCACTCGATTCCATAATATATGGTGATGAGCACGTTCAACGACAGATATGGTATCAATCTGCACATATCCTAAATGCTCAATCGCCTGTAAAGTTCCATCTACACCTTTTGTAAATGGACTAATTTTTCCTAAGCCCTGTTTCAATAAGGCGATCTTTTTCAAAGAAGAAGTCATAAAAGTCAAATATTGTTGTATTCATTTAGAGTCTTAAAATTTCAGTATTATCCTACCATTATTCTTTAACATTCTTCGTCTCAAAATTGCATTTCTTTTAGGGAAAATAATATTCTCTATTTATTACAGTTTTACAGACGAATTCTGCCATAACTCTTTGGCGCCAGCCGACCAACTAAAACAACCACCAAGATCACACTACATAAATGAAAAGTCCATCCTGCCTGATAAGTTCCTGTAAAGTCATGCAATGCAGCTACAAGCCAAGGTGGTATTGCTGCAAGTAAAAAACCTCCACCTTGCATAAGTGCCGACAAAGCACCCGCATGTGCAGGCTCTTCAAAATGATCTAGTGCAACTATAAGTGTTAAGGCAAAGCACCCCCCTAAGCCTGCTCCTAAAAAAATTGCCCATAAAATAGATGCAAACTCAGGTATAAATGCGAGACCAGAAAAACCTATGACTTGCATCAATAAGGTCAACCATAGCCAAGGTCGTCTGTCTTTATAGTGTCTTGCCAAGATAGGCAAAATAAGAGCGGAACCAGCTTGGCTCAAAGCAAGTAAAGCGAGTAATTTTCCGCTTTGTATACTGCTCCAACCATGTTCTTGAAAAGAAGCCGCCAACCAAGCAACAACCGAGGAATACCCCCCATTTACTAACCCAAAACAAAGCATTAATAACCATGTTCTAGGTTGCCTTAATAAACTTTTTACGGGTGACAGATGAACCGATGAACTTACAATTGAGGGTAAAAAAATAAATGCTGATATCAATGCCAACACAGCAAGTACTGCAAAGCATGCGAGCCCAAGTGACCATAGACCAGTTACATGGGTCATTATAGGTGCCAACCATGCACCTAAAGCCCCGCCACCCATAAGCATGGCAGAATAAAGCCCCAGCATAGGTCCAATATGTTGACTGAACTCTCTTTTAATAATGCCTGGAAAAGCTGCTTGTATTAAGGCGACGCCTAAACCAATCACAACTGCACTGGTAATTAAACCCTCAGCTGTAGGAAATAAAAATCTAAAAGCGCAACCCATACAAATCGTAAGCAAAGCTCCTAAAACAACTCTGCGCTCACCTACCATGCTCTGCACTATGGGGCCAATAAATGCAATGAGCCCCATAAGCATCATGGGTAATAAAGTCAGTAAAGCTATTCCTTGTAGGCTTAAACCAGTTCCTAATCGAATCTTTGACACTAACGGGCCAATACTCGTCATAAAAGGTCTTAAATTGAGTCCAACCAGAGCAACTGTCACCATAAGCATGGGACGACTCAGAAGACTTTCAGTCTGTTTCATGACTTTGAAACCGACTTATGTGCTTGATAGTTTTGCCAATGCGTATACAGATCAGTACGATTCTCAAAACGAACTGGTACATATTCAATTTTCATAGACTGCTCAGCAAATGGTTTTGCAAGATCGGCATATATTTCAGCTGTAGATAGACCAAATGGTGTTCCGTCCCCATTTGAATAAGCATAGCTAACTGCCTTTATTCCAGCTAAACGCATCGCTGCCATACACATAGGACATGGATGCCCACTTGCAAATACCGAACAACCTTCTAAGTTAGCAGATCCTAAAACTTGGCTAGCTGCACGAATCGCAAGTAGTTCAGCGTGAGCTGTTGGATCATTGGTGGTTAAAATTTGGTTTACACCCGAAGCAATTACTCTACCCTCTTTTACAATTACGGCTCCAAATGGTCTGCCACCTTTTTCAATATTGTTATAAGCAAGCTCAATGGCTTGGCGTAAAAACATTTGATTTTCTTTCATCATTTATCCTCAATCTACTTTGCGCCTGCTAAAAGAAGTAACTTTTCAATTTCACGGTATCCTCTTGTACACGCATGCTGTAATGGCGAAATCCCATCTCTATCTGCCAAGTTTGGATTGGCACCAGCTTTTAATAAAAGCGCCACAATATGCTGATAATTGGATTTACCATTTCCCAAAATGATTGCTTCTAATAAAGCTGTCCAACCTAAACTATTGACATGATTTACACTTACGCCAGCAGCAATTAAGGTAAGAACAGTTTCTACATGGCCTCGTTCTGCTGCTGGAATAAGTGCAGTCCCACCATATCGATTGGTACTTTTTAAATCGGCACCATGCATAAGGGTCATGCGTAAAATTTTTAAATATCCTTGTGCACCTGCATATAAATAGGGACTGTCTTGAATATTGTCCTTCGCATTTACATCTGCACCTGCCTCAATCAGCATATAGGCAGCATGTACATTATTTGCTTTTGTCGCGACCATCAAAGCGGTTGAACCAGTTTCATCGCGCTCATCAATGAAAGCCTTTTTAGACAAAATGCGTTTTATTAATTGGATATCATCATTTACAACTGCCATATGCAAAGGGTACTCATCATCCTTTGCATTTGTAAAACTTGAAGCCCCCATTGCAACGATCAGATTGATCCATATGAGAGACTTACGCATGAAAAACTCCAAATAAACTTTAATAGCAGAACAATTTGGAACTAGAATAAGCGTGCTTAAAAGTATTTGGAAATTAAATTATTTAATCAATTGTATTAAGATTATAAATACTTAAGCATTCTTCTCTCTGCATTGTCGGTGATAATTCTTATGTTTGACCCTCGTCTTCTTCGTGCATTCGTGACTATTTTCGAAAGTGGTAGTTTTACAGCTGCCGCTGATAAATTACATCTAACACAATCAACGATTAGTCAGCAGTTGGCACGACTTGAAGAATCAGTAGGTCATTCTCTTATAGATCGCACCGCAAGACCATTAAAGTTAACGACTTCAGGGGAATATTTAATTGGTTATGCTCAAAGAATTTTGATGCTTCAACAAGAAGCTGAGGCCATTCTAAAAGATCCAGCAGGCAGTATTCCTATTCGGATTGGGTTACCTGAAGATATGATGAGTACTGCTATGGCAGAAGTTTTTGGGGTCTTCGCACAAGAAAATCGTTCTATTCGATTAGATGTAACTTCAGGCTTAAGCCGTAACTTAACAGAACGTTATCGAAATGGTGAACTGGATATTATTATTGTAAAAGAACCAGCTGCCAGTGCCGATTGCCATGCATTTTTTCAAGAAGAAATGGCATGGTTTGAAAGTGAAAATACGATTACATTACTATCTGATCCGATTAGTCTAGTCACTTTCCCCCAAGATGGACTTTACCGAGACGAAATGTTTGAAACCTTAGAGCGCGAACGGAGACGTTGGTATATTGCTTTTACAGGCAGTAGTTTAGAAAGTATTTTAGTGAGTGTTGAAACAGGTTTAGGAATATCTTTACTCCCTGTAATTACTACAAAAGGGCGCCGTGTTCGCAGAAATATATCTTTAGGTGAAGCTACTCCTATGGTCGTTTCAATTTATACATGGGAAAAAGCTGGGTTAATTTCCCAGCTTGTTGATAAGATGACTACTGTTTTACATGAGCGTTTCCAATCAAACTCATAAGCGTTTAACTTATTTCATTTAAACTTTCAGCAATCAATTTTTCTGCCATTTCCTGAGTTTTCCTCAACCCTGGCATTCTATATTCTGTATGCCCATAATCTTGTATAGACTTCCAGCGCCCCCCCCATGTAAGCCCGACTGATTCAGCAACTTGCCCATATAAACGATACCCTTGCATAGCCCACGGGTCACGTTCAGAAATGACAACTTTACCATTTCGCTTAAATGCCACATCCGCCGCTAAACCAAATTGATGATAACTTTGATAGCCTTTTGCTTTAGTGGTATTTGGATTACCTGCTAACATATTCTGGCGTCCTGGGCTACGGTAACCTTCAAGTAGAACAAGTTCATAACCATATTGCTCTTTCATAATTTTAAAGACCATAAGCAAACGCTGCTTATAGCGTGGGTTCATTTTATCCCACTTACGATTGACCATATTGGTATCTAAAATGGCACGACCATCAAAACTTACCTTATCAATAGGTGAAGAATTAATAGCGGTAGGTTCCTGTGAAGCATATTGTTGTTCTAATTGAGTTGCTTCAACAATTGCAGCTTCAATCAGACTTTCATCAACTTCGGGTGGTGGCGCTAATATTTCCCCATTTAACAGCGCATAAATTTGCGGATCAGTTTTTTTAAGGTACTCAGCTTCAATCCGAGTTGAGCTGATCGGACGAGTAAAAGCAAAAACTAAAATACTGGCAAATAAAAAAAATCCTGCAATTACAATCCACCATTGTTGCAAATGCCAATGCGATTGTAATTTTTCAGGTGCGGCTGCCTGATTCATAGTCTGAGCAAATTGCCGTACTTGATTCAGTTGCCGCCGCCCTTGAGGCAGTAAAGATAGAACAAATGTTCTCCCCTTACTTCTTAATTCATAAGACATTAAAAATGCCAGCCCTATAGCAAGGCAGGCAAAACAAAAGAAAATTAGAAAAATCATCATGAAATTACTAATTCACTGCAAACGGACTACGAGTAATTTTAATGTCAACCGATGCTTTTGGTGGCTCGACTTCAGCTTCCGGCTCAACTGGAGCCTTATTAACTTCAGCAGGTTTAACTTGAGCTACCTTAGGCTGAATCACAGGTTTTTGTTGAACTGCTGGTGTTGGTTGATTAGGTTTAACCACAACCGTCTGCTTAGGTGCTACTACCTTCTCACCTGTTAACTGAGCATCAAAAGGCGAAACACGTTGCTGACTCGTCGTCGTAGCTTTATGCGGCGCAGGTTTAAAAATACCACTTAATTCATTTTCTTTAGGTTGCTCAAAGCCTTCATGATTCATCGAATCAGGTTGTTCTTGCTGATCAGTTACCACTTGCCCATGTACTGAAGGATTCGTCATCAATACTTGATCATGTTCCTGATCTGGATTTGATTTATTCTCAACAGTTGTAGGGTCTGACGAATAAGGTTGAGACAAGAACAGGAACAGTGAGATGCTTACAAACACGCCTGCAATAATACCAATGACGATATAGATTACTGGTGATCTCGCCTTTTTTTTATTCGATTGCAAAACTCGAATAGAAGTTGGTTTTTCCTGAGCCATTTCATTCCATCATCAAGGTAAGTAAATTGTAATATGTGCTTGCTCTTGAGGAGCAGAAATCACATTTTGATAGCCAGATAATGCTTTATCATTTTGATTATTCAACATAAATCTTAAACCCACAAAGGTAAGCAATGCAAAAATCAATAAAAAAATTAAAATCCAGAAGAAAGGTAATTCACGATGGATAATATTTCGTATCTGATCTGGAATTGCCGAAAATGGTGAGAAAGCAACCTTTTTCCCTTTCAAATAATCAATTTCATCACCGACTCGTGCGACCAAATGGTTCAGGCTTTCAATAGACTCAATTCGATATTTACCTTGAAAACCTAATAATAGGCAGTAATGAAATACTTCAAGGGCAGCGAGACGTTCTTTCCCTCGACTACGTAATTGTTCCAATATTTCAAAAAAACGATAACCTGCCAATTGAGAACCAAATAAGCTCAATTGCAATGGACTAATCAACCAAGCATTCTGTAAATTAAAATAACTTGGGGCTTGTTGGGTCACGATTGTTTCATCAATCAACGCACAAAATGCATATTTAGCATCATGAATATCATCTGCTGAAAACTGTAACTTTTTAGCTTGCTGTTCAAATCGATTAAGCAAATCTAAAATTTTTTCACGAAATCGTTGTGGATCAGCTGGGACATATTGATTTCGAATTAAAAAGATTAAATAAAAACCATCATGCAATAAATCAATAAGATTAATCGCCTGTAGTTTTGCTTGGGACTGGCTATTATTATTTCCCCCTGTCCCGATTTGCCCATCATCAAATAAAGAAGGAGCACCTGTAGATTGTGACATTTTTCTCTCCTTTATTTTAAGCGTTCATAACCGCAATCAGCTCGATACTGATATCTTGGAAACCAGCCGGAATATAAATACAGATGGTCTCTGAATCTAGCATGCGTTGATAGAGTTCATGATGTGGTTCGATTTCAAAATAGCTCACCCCAGAACGTACAGGAATAGCCGTTGGAACTTGAATTAAATGATGTAAAGGAATCGCCGGTAAGGCTGCAACAACACGCTGTTCAACATCTAAAGTACTACCGATTTTAAAACGTAGAGGTACGATCTGAATCAACTCATGCGTCTGCATTGCAGTACTTGATACAGCAATATAAAGTCTGGTATCTCGAGTAATCTTATCTGTCTCCAGACTTCCTACCCAATATGAAGGTCTAATCTCTTTAAGCGCAATACTGATGTAACGGCTCGAAATAATCGTGTCTAGTAAATCACGCAAAATCGTATCAAGCTGAGTAAAGCTTTCTTGTAAGTTATGATGCTTGTACGCAGGTAATTGATCAACTTCATAAGCTGTCGAAAAAGTTAATAATGAACCTGCTAAACGTAGTAATTCAAAAAATAATCGTTCTGGATGAATTTGCGGATATTGCAAGAAATGGTTCAAGCCAGCATGGGCAGTGTTTAAAGCATTCACCAACCAAAACGAAACGATATCACCTGAACGGAATTCAATTAATTTCTGTTCATTTTCTCGGTTATTGGTTTGAATGGTTTTAATTTTCGCCCTAATCACATTGAGCGTTCTTTTTAAATTCGAAACTAAAGTTTCAGATGCATCGACATGCAAAATGGGTGGAATAAATTTGCGATCAATTTCAAAGGCACCTGAACTTTGACGCTTAATTTTACCTATTGGCAAATAAAGGAAACCATCCAAATTATGGTCAGGGTTGCTATTTGCATCTAATAACTTAAATACAGCTCGACGGCGTAATAAATTGATATCAGCTTCTGTCGCATTTGTAAAAAGATCATGGGTCTCAACAAGATGCGATTGATAACGTCCCTTTTGCGATTGATTTTGATCAATTAAATTCTGTTTATTGGCTTGTAGCAATGGTAATGCTAAATAGATAACCATTTCCCCACGCAAATTAAGTTCATCAAGCAAAATTGGTTCAGGTAATAAGTCATAAGCAGGTGCTTGGTATATTTCACCGTCTTGCCAGATCATTTCTACCGACTCAAGCGTAAGAATATGCGTACTGAGCTGTGCTTCATCAAAACGTAATTTTTGAACACCATATGAAAATGGTACAACAGCACGAACCGTATGATTTAAACGTTGCTCATGATAAGTATCTTGAATTTGGAAATGTTGAGGTCTTAAAAATAAACCTTCGCCCCACAGGACTTTTTCAGCTTTAAACATATATCTTTACCAATCTTTATTCATATTCATTTTTAGGTTGTACACCTAACATTTCCTGAACCATTTGCAATGGATGCTCATCTTTAATGACTTGTGCCAACCATTCATGTAATGGCATTTGACTCCATTTAATGGTTTTTTGAAGCATATAACTCACAGGGCTATGAGGCTCATTTGCCTGAAAATAATCGGCTATTTCCTGCAATACTTTCATTGCTTGCTCACGGTTAGCCAAGTGAGTCTGTGTTTGAGGTTGAAACATAGGCTGTTCTGATACGATTTGTACAGGCACTTGATTTTCCATAGATGGAGTCGTGATAACAGCGGCCTGTTCTTGGGTTTGTGCAAGCCCAGTACCAAAAGCCTCTGCTTTATAAATCTTGCGTAAGGTGCTGTGAATTGTTTCAAATGCAGAATCAATTGCAGCAAAACTTGGTGCATCCAATCCCATTAAATGATCAAGCGTCTGTTTTAGAACATTCCACTCAGTTAGAACTGAAGTAAAGTCTTGATAATTTGAATATTGAAAGGTTTTGGACGTATTAAAGATCGCTTGATCAAATTGTTCCAATTCAGATGGGCCTGACTGGCTGTCGTACTCTTCAGTTTGCTTACGACGAATATTTTCGTGATATAAAAAATTATCGTAATCAAGCAAATTGTAATAAGGCGCTGTGTTCGTTAAAGATACTTTCTTCAACAACCCGGGCAACTGATTAATTAAACCTTGCAACAAACCAATACGTTGATCCAAATCATCATCTTCAATAATCGGATGAATATCCTGCCAGTATTGGTTCAGCACGGTATGAGTTAAAGTTAAACCCTTTACCATACCGTCAAAGCCATTTAGATGAGTCCAGGCTTCTATTAACCATGTTAATAGACGGATATCTTTGGTTTTTTCTGTAAGCAAAGTGCTCACACTTTTTGCAACAAAATCCCAATCTGCCTGTTTCCGTTCAGCAACCCAATCCCCCTGATCTAATAATAGATCGTCTTGAGTTCTGGCTTTCTTTATTTCATGAAATTCATTAGAAAATGAATAATCCTCTCCACAAAGCAAGCTATCATTAATGGGTTTAAGTAGTTCAGAAATATCAATACTCATCTAATTTTAGCTCTATTAATTTTAAACTTCTGATTTCAACTTTTTACTAGTCCGTTTTTTGGCAGGCTTCGCCGCTGGATCTAATAAATATTGGATTTCATCATCTTTCGCATCAATCATGATCACTTTCGGCAATTTTTGATCTGCTAAAGCCACTAAAATTTCAGTAGCTAAAGCAGGTAAAACTGTCGAATTTAAGATGTTATCAACATTACGGGCACCGCTATCCACTTCAGTACAACGGCTGAGTAACAACTCAACCAAGTCATCAGAATATTGGACTTCTGTTCCATATTGTTTTTCGATTCGAGTGGTAATTTTGCCTAATTTATGTTTAATAATTCGAACCAATAAATCGTCATGCAACGGGAAATATGGCACGACTCTCATACGCCCTAAAAAGGCTGGTTTAAATTGCTTATATAGACTTGGTTTTAAATGCTCAATTAAATCTTCTGCTGTAGGCCACTCTTCAACAGGCTGATTTAAACACGCCTGCATAATTGCACTTGAACCTGCATTTGAAGTTAATAAAATTGTTGTGTTTTTAAAATCAATAACGCGACCTTCACCATCTTCTAAAGTACCTTTATCAAATACTTGATAGAACAGCTCTTGTACATCACTATGTGCTTTTTCAATTTCGTCGAGTAGTACAACACTATAAGGATTACGGCGCACTGCTTCTGTTAACACACCACCTTGACCATACCCTACATATCCTGGAGGTGCACCTTTAAGTGAAGATACCGTGTGTGCTTCTTGATATTCAGACATATTAATCGTGATTAAATGCTGTTCACCGCCATATAACTCATTTGCTAAAGTTAGAGCAGTTTCAGTTTTACCGACACCACTAGGTCCAACTAAAAGGAATACACCTTGAGGTTTATTTGGATCTTCTAATTTAGCTTTTGATGTTTTAATTCCCTGCACCAATTGTGTAAGTGCATAATCTTGGCCCATTACACGCTCGCCCAATTTATCTTCAAGCGTTAAAATTTGCTTAATTTCATCATTTACCATTTTCCCAACAGGAATACCGGTCCAATCAGAAATAATTTCATTAATGATTTGAGGGTTTACTCGCTCAAAAACTAATGGCTGTTGGCCTTGAATATCTGCAAGACTCTTACGCAGTAAATTAATCTGATCATAAGCCTCAGATTCATTAACATGACTCTGTGCATCTATTTCCTGAATTTTATGAACTAGCTCTAATTCTTTTTGCCATTGTTCCTGAGTTTCTTGAATCTCATTTTGTAAAGACTCTAAATGATTTTTCAGGTTCTCTAATCGTTCATGATGTATTGGAATCTGACGATGTTCATTTTCCAAAATTTGCTGCTCAAGCTTTAAGTTATGCTCTTGTGCCTTTAATTGATCAAGTTTGACGGGCTGTGCATTTTGGGTCAACGCAACACGTGCTGCCGCAGTATCAAGAACACTTACTGCTTTATCCGGGAGTTGACGACCACTGATATAGCGATGAGAAGCATGTACAGCGGTTACAATCGCTTCATCATCAATTTGCAAATTAAAGTGTTTCTGCATCACTGGAATCATTGCACGCAACATATCAACAGCAACTTCTTCAGTCGGTTCTTCAACCTTTACCACCTGAAAACGGCGGCTTAACGCAGCATCTTTCTCAAAATACTGTTTATATTCAGCCCATGTCGTTGCAGCAATTGTCCGTAACTCACCACGTGCAAGCGCAGGTTTTAAAAGGTTAGCAGCATCGTTTTGTCCTGCTTGTCCACCTGCACCAATAAGCGTATGTGCTTCGTCAATAAATAAAATAATAGGATGAGCCGAAGCCTGAACTTCTTGAATAACTTGTTTTAAACGGTTTTCAAACTCACCTTTAACACTTGCGCCTGCTTGTAAAAGGCCCATATCTAAAACATGCAAATGTACATTTTTTAAAGCTTCAGGCACTAAACCTTGAGCAATTTTTAAAGCTAGCCCTTCAACTACAGCAGTTTTACCTACACCTGGTTCGCCTGTTAAAATCGGGTTGTTTTGGCGTCTACGCATTAAAATGTCGAGCATTAAACGAATTTCAAATTCACGCCCAATCACAGGGTCAATTCCACCATTCTTCGCTTTTTCAGTTAAATTAATCGTATATTGATCTAACGCTGGTGTTTTTTGAGTTTTTACAGTTGGGGTAGCTGCTTGTTCTAGCTTATCTTCTTGTAAAGATGTTTCTATTCCTTCTTGTTGTTCTACACTCTTTTCACAAATCTCAAGAAATTTATGTTTCATTGAATCTATTGGTAATAAATCAAATAAACTAGAAGCTCTTGTTGCAATTTGATATAAATCTGGTGCAGTTAATAATGCAACTAATAAATGACCACTACGAATGACCGGGTTTTGTTCTGCTGAAGCCAATAACCATGCTTGTTCAAACAAACGAACAATTGATTTAGCAAAAATTGGAGTACGTGTATTACCTTTTGGTAATTGAGATATTGTCTCTTTTAAATCGTCGGCCAAAGCGTCAACTGAGATTTTATATTTTTTTAATAAAATTTTTAAATCATTTTCTAAAGGCTGATTAAGTAACTCTAAAAATAAATGTTCAATTTCAATTTCATAGTTTTGCTGAAGCACACAAGCATTAGCAGATTTTTCTAAAGCAGTACGCGCAACTGTGGAAAGTTTTGTAATTAAAATTTTTAAACTACTCATCATTACTCTCAATATTTTTAAATAATTTAATACTTAAAATCATAATGCCCGTATATTACCAAAATTTAGTGTTATCCGACAAATAACCCAGCATCACAATCATTAATATGATTTGTTCGATTTCTTATCTCTATATAAAAAATCTAATATCATTAAGAACATTTAATTAGTACATATATCTTTTCGCTTAATAGTTTAAGTGAAAAGATATATCCTTTGCTATCCTTGATTAACCAAACTTTGTTTTGGTAATAATTTACAACCACAAGATAATGAATCATTTACTCTTGCTGCTGATTTTCCCATGACTTGCATATTTGGATCTCCAGAAATAATCGTAGAAACCGTTTTATGCGCCGGACAAGTTGCCTTATCACCTACGCATGCAATTGCAATTCCATCTATTAAAAATGCACTATTACCAGAAATAACTTGCCCTCCACCTGTGGTTGGGCAACCAATCGTAATATAAGGGCTAGCCATATTCTTCTCCTTATGTTTATAAAACGGTGAACTCAATTCGACGGTTTTTCTTTCTACCTTCAGCAGAAGTATTATCTGCTACAGGTTTGGTCGAACCTAATCCCTCAGCAGATAAATGATCAGCAGGAATGTTCTTACTCACCAAATAGTTTTTAACTGCTAATGCACGGTCTTGACTGAGTTTTAAGTTTTTGGTCGCATCGCCAGAACTATCAGTATGGCCCACAATTTTGACTTTCTTACCACCAACTTTATTTAGAGCAACCGCCATTTCATCAAGAATTTTTTGGCCTGCATCTGTTAATACGGCACTACCAGATTCAAATTCAATAATTCGATTTTTTAAAGCATCATCAATGACTTTCTGCTCGGCCTGATTTACAGAAAGCTGTGAAAATAATTGGTATGGTGGCTGTACTAAACCTTGAAAAGTCTGAATAGTTGGCTGTATTTCTGTAGGATTTAGCATTTTGCCACTCAGTTCAAATCGTGTCCCATTAACACTTAATTTACCCTGAGAAACTTTTTTAAGATCCGGTGTAATCACTCGCGTTACAGAATCACTCCAGCCATTTGGAGCTGCTACTGGTCGAACTTGTATTTTATCTACCACCTGATCTGCACCATAAACAGACTGCATTTTCATTAAAATAGCCTGCTTACTCGCTTCATTTGGCACGACACCTTCTACAACAATTGGCTGTGCTAAAGCATAATTCGCAATAGCATAGATAAAACAGCCTTTTATAAATTGTGAGAGTTTAATTTGATATTTTTGATTCATTGTTATTCACCCAAAAAAGTCTGTCTAAATAGTTTTAAACCTTGATTTAAACTTAATTGGCGTTGGCATAAAGATTGTTCTAGCGTAGCTAAACCAGCATTTTGTTCCAAATAAGTATCAATCCATTGAGCTTCTATTAAAGAAACCCAATGTTTACTATCCATATTCTGAGTAAAAATATCGCTAAGGGCTAAAATATCAGCCCCCTGAAAACCAAAGAATAATACTGGCTGCTCTCGATGTAACAATCCAATCAACACTTCAGTATTATGTTGTTTTAAAAAACGACAAATGATACTCACCCAGAACGCTGCTATTTCATAAGAATAAGCAGGATTATTAATTGGCAAAATTAGAACCTTATTTAAGCGACTAGTTCCATTTTGTAAAATTGGCTGTAGTAATAACCCTAGCCCAATCATGCTTTGAGCTAACTCATAAACATTCAGTTTCATTAACTGAGCAAATGAATGCATGGTATGATTTTCATAAAAACCAATACATTCACGTTCCGATAAGACCTGAATTTGATTTGGTAGGTGATTTAACTTACCAAATAATAAGTCAGAATCTTTAATACCTCTTAAAGCACGATTATTTTGAAATAAATCAACTAAAACATGCTTATAACTATAAGGTGCATATAATAAATTTTCGTAAGGTAGATCAATCTCAAGTAAATGACTGAGTACCATCGGAAAAGCTCTGCCTGAACTGTCTTCGCTTGCCAGTAAATTAGCAGCTAAAAACATATTTTCTTTTGGGTTTGCAATAAAGAAGTCCAATGGAGGCAATGTATTATATGCTTCTTTGAACATGCTTGATTGCATCGCATATTCCAGTGCTTCTGTAATCCACTGGTCAAGCACCTGTATTAAGGCATATTGACCCTTTGTCTTTAAGAAATCGCCGCGAGCAGGACTTTTCCCGTAATACAGAGGAGTTGTTTTTAATGTATGCATTAGACCTCCTCCTTTAATGTTGAGGTTACTTTCCCTGTCATGGCTTAACTCCCGCAGCGGGTTGAGTTGCAGCAGGTTGAGTTAATGCAGCAACTGGATTTGTAGTTTTCGCAGGAGCAGCCTGAGCTGGTGCTTGCTGCGCCGATACAACACGGACAGCTTTATCAGCGGTAACTTTGTCAACCAATTGCATACCAGAGTAACCGCGACTTGAACCAATACTGCCTGAATTACTACTAATAAGACGGAAGTTCATTTTCACAAACAATGATGGTTCCGTCTTACTGCGCCACAGCATTTCAAAACCACCGTTCTGCTCTTTACGCTGTGCACTATCAATTAAGCGGTTAATACCATATTCACCTGGTTCATCAAAAATTGTATGTGTCTGACCTTGTAAATCTACAGCCGTAATACGCGCACCCGGAATACTGCCTTGATTTGGCCAAATAAAGTTAACCCATTGCTGCACGCCATTTTCATAAGTCATACGTTGACCATCAATATCAACGGTATATGAAAGTAATTGCGGGTTTTGAATTGGATAGAACTGGAAGTTAGACTGATTCGATGCTGGAGCCGCTGGCGCTTGACTATTTAACTCACCAGTTGCCATACCATTTGTAGGTGCAACATAACGTTGGAAATTCATCACAAATTGAGGATTTAAACTAATACCCAAGTCTTTCCATGTTTTTGAAGTTAAAGTGTAGCCACGACGAATAACAAACGGGTCTAAGCTCTCTTTTACAAAACGGGAAATACTACCATTTTCGCCAAGAATTTGACCGATTTCACTACTTGTCGCTTGTAAAGAAGCTGATGAGTTAAATGGATATTTCTTAGCAAGATTTGTAATAAACGGCTGATACGCTTGCATGACCCAAAGCTTATTAATTTCATCTTGTGTAGGTGTAATTAAACTTTCAAAGGCTTGTGTAAGCGGACTTACCACTAACTTTTGTAGAAGTTGCTGATCAATTTCGCTAAAACCAACCGCCATTTTTTCATCTACAATTTTTTGAGTCTGATTAAATACCGATGTCTGCTCATTCAAGGTTTGTTTAACCAATGTCATTGCACTCGGTCCAACTTCACCCGCATTTTTAAGTTCATTAAACTTACTACGTACTAAAGCCAGATTCGTCATATATTCATCAAGTAAAGATTTACCTTGTTGATCATCACGTTTGCGAACCAACTGATAGAACATTTGATATTCTTGAGAAATAGCGCCTTGAGCATTGGTAACTGATTGATTTGCTAATTGTTTATCATCACGGTTTAAGACTTTACGTTTGAACCATGCAACAAATCCTTTTTGAGGTGCAGCTAATTCTGCTTGAACAACCGGATTGTCCCAATTTGTTTCAATAGCAACACGTTCAATAAGTATACGAATTGGCGAATTTTGTGGTTCACCTAATACATCAATATTTTTAACTTGCTGAGCAAATTGAGTTGCTTTTGCATAGTGAACACCACTTAAGAACTTTCTCCATTCCGCAATATATTCTTGCTTATAGAGTGCAGTAAGCTGCTTTCTAATTTGCTCGGGACTACCCGAAAAAGTTAAGTCATCAGATTGACGACTATTAAGCACCCAGTCCTTACTATCTGTAGGTTTGTCTGCTGCTTCCTCAATGGCTTTTTCTACGTAGTCATTCCAAGCTTTTTGAGTAAATACACCTGGTAATGCATAGCTGCCCAATACAACATTTTTATTTGCCTCACCAACAATTTGACTTACAGTCAAAGCTGGGAAACGTACAGCAGCACGCATTTTTATTTCGTTATAAACACGGTCACGCGCTGGCATACCTCTAATGACAGAGAGCAATACTTGACGTGTCTGATCTACTGTTTGAGAGTCAGCATCCAAAATCGGGAACTGCTTGTCATTTGCCAATGTCATTGCATACGATAAGATCTGTTCAGCTTCCTGAATCATATCTGCACGTGGCATTTGCCCTTTATTAGCATCAAGCCAAGAACGCCAGAAACGCGTTACCTGATCACTTAAGTGACTTGCATCCATATACTGTGGATTACTCATCATCAAATATGCTTTTAATGCATTATAAGCATCTTGCGGGTTGGTATCGGATGGCTCTAAATATTGCTGAGTTTGAGCAGTTTGTTTAATCTCAACATTGGTATGATTTGCTTTTAAAGTTGCTTCATTATTTTTTACACGTTGCAAATATTGAGCAATATTTTGCTGGGTCGGAGTTAAAACAATTTGTTTAACACCTTTTAAATATTCAGCTTTTAGTTTTTCACGTAACTCATTACCTTGGTACAAACCAAAACTAAACTTAAGTGGCCTATTTTCATCAAACTCGTCTAATTGTTGTAGACGTCTTTGTAAAATAAGTAAGGCCTCCAATTGAGTCGATAATTGTTGGCTTGAACCCTTCTCTAACTGAACAACTTTATTTAAATCAGCTTGAACCTCAGCAATAAGTTGTTGGTTATTGCGATATGACCAAACCCATACACCAAGAATAATTGAAACACCCGCTAAAGCACCAATAAATGCAATGTAGCGTTGACGTTTTCTGCCAGTATTTACATGTTGTTTAACTAAATCTTTATCTCTTAAAATAACATCTGAAAATAAGCCTTTTAAGAAATAACCATGGTTAGGTGTTGTTTTTAATTGATCTTTTACATCATTTTGAGCAATTTGAGAAAGCTGAAATTCTTGTGCAATTTGCTCAGTCATTGGGCTTTCTATCACACCTTCTTGCAAGGCACTTGTGAAATAAAAACCACGGAAAACCGGCTGGAACTGGTAAGGATTATCTTCAAATAATGTTGCAATAAAACTTTTAAGTGCAGGTTTTAATGTTTTAAATTCTAGTGGGAAAGTCATCACACTCGGTGAAATATTTTGAGAATGTCGACGGCTAAGGTGGGTCGAGCTTACGCCTTTTAAGCCATCGTAAAGAATATTGTAATGTTTCTCAAAAAGATCTACAGCATTATGAGAAGAATTCTGCTCATACGGTAGTGTTGCACCCCACGCCTGATTATATTCTTGTACTTCATAGAATTCGAAAAATTCGGTAAAACCCGCAATCAAATCCATTTTTGAAAAGACTAAATAAACAGGTACTACAACTTCTAAACGCTCAGTTAAATCTTGAATACGAGCACGTAAGTTTTTAGCGAGCTTCAATGAATGTTCAGGACTTTGGCTCACCAGTTCAGCAATACTTACAATAAGAATTAAGCCATTTACCGGAGCTTTAGAACGGTTCTTCTTTAATATATTTAAAAAACCTAACCACTCTGAATGATCTTCGCTATATACCGAATAACGACCAGCCGTATCTAATAAAATACCCTCTGTAGAAAAGAACCAGTCACAATTACGCGTACCACTTAAACCGGCTGAAACCATTTTTTGATGTGTTTCTTCAAAAGGGAACTTTAAACCAGAATTATAGATTGCGGAACTTTTACCAGCGGCTGGGTTACCAATAACCATATACCACGGCAATTCATATAATGCTGCATTACCCTTCTTATCACCTAACTTTGACTTACGAATCAATTGAATAGATTCTTTCATTTGTTGGCTGATAAGTTGCAGCTCTTCTTTATCTTTATTTTTGCCGTACTCTGCTTGAGTATCTTTTTCAATTGCTTCAGCAAGCTCTTCACCTTGAACGGCATGCTTTTTGCGCTGAATTAGCCAATAAATTCCATAAACAATGAGCCCTAAAGCATATGCAGATGCTAAAGCCCAAAATATATGGCGAGGAATTGAAGTATAGGAAGACATCAATGCCACGAACAATGACAAGGCGATAATTGCTTTAGGATTCGTGATGTACTGCCACAAGTAGCCTAAAATTGTATGCATTCTATTCTCGTTCTAAGTTCAAAGTTTAAATTAGCTATTCAACACCATCGCATCATCTTCTGAATTTTCAGTGACACTCTGCACAAAGGTATGTGCTGACACTGTATTTTCTCCAAAGACAAAAGGAACGATATGTTCAGGAAAATGCATACTGAGCATAAAGCCATAAATATCAACTAAATGCTGGGTATGCCCCAATGAAGATTTCACATAAATAAAGTGATGTGGTTCAACAGAAGTTTGTGTAATTTGCTGCTGCAAATGCTTCGCTGCTTTTATATCTGTCTGGTCTGAAACAACAAGTACATATGGCTCTTCCCCCGCGTACTGTGGTAATTCATTTAAGTTCAGAGTATTAAGAACTTTTGCTGTTTTTTCTTGACCGATCACAATTTTTAAGTTTTTAGCGGGTTCAAGTTCTTCAATTTTTAAAGAGGGATCTGCAATAAGGCAGCTTGTAGCGAACTCCGCCGGAATATAGTCCTTGACCATCCAAGACTTTTCATCAATCAGGTCTTGATCGATTTCTGAATCAACAGCAAGCATGAGAAACACTTCATGCTCTTTCTTTTGAATACGTTTTAATAAATGAATAAATTCTTGATAAGCCACACGTTCTCCCAAAAAGTGATATTCGATATGAACTTTCTGAGAGATAATGCCAATTTCGGTAAAGAACTCTAAAATCAAATCATTACTTTGCTCATCATTCCATATATGCAATAAATCTTCTGGAAGAAGGATGTGTAAATTCAGTCGATTTAAACGATGTACTTCAACTACAGGGGTTTCTGTATCGTCATATTCAGAATTTGGATCTACCCATGCAGGATGCATGTGATATTCGCGAATCTGATGCGATTCATAAAATAAAATTGAACGCTTTAAATGCTCAGCCAAATGGTACAGATTCTCTATATTTTGTTCTAATTGATGTCTTATTAAAGACATAATACGAATCTGTCTTGGCGAAGCAACGTATTGAAAATCCTCTTCACTCGACTCAGCTAAATCTTTAATTCGATAAGATAAAAGAGGTAATCCATAAGAGTTTAACAACTGGTCATCAAGATCTGGGCTTTTGAAATCTTGTATTTCTTGAACAATAGCTTCATTCTCACCTAATGCATGTATAGCAAACGCAGAGTAAATATGAAAATCTAACTGTTCTAGAGGCTGATCAGGTGTAGTTGTTTGTTTTTGACTATCATCATCTTGGCTTTGATTTGCAGCTTTTTCTTTCTTTTCTTTGTAGCTTTTATAAGCACTATAGATTAGCCAAGGCGACAAGATTGCCAATGTGATAATTGCTGGCAACAATAGAAAATAGAGGAAAAAATCTCCTTTATCTGGATTATATTGAACATCACGCCAGTAGAAAATAATCAATCCACTAACAACAGTAAAAATAGCGATGAATGAGAGTAATATTTTTTTAATCATATTTGCTCTCCAATAAGGCTATAACATGTTTCATGATTATGCGTATTAGGCTTACGAGACATTAAAAAAGCACCCTGCCCTAAGCCACTTTCCTGACTTTGAGTTAGGCGAACAGATTGTATTTCTGACTCATCCAATATCAATCTTAAATCGATTGATAGAGTTGGACTGCACCATGTTTCTACAATTTTTTTGAGCTTTAAACTAAGCTCTTGATGAGGTAAAAATTTTAAATACTGTTGACGTTTGAGGGGACCAATTTGAATCTCAATTTTTCCATCAATTTGTTGAATGGTTTCACCACAGAACGTATTAATACCAAGTAAACTTGGCTGACTTCCGCCTAAAGTTGTTAATTGATCATTCGCCAACTTAAACGACTCTTGTATAAACTCTTTAATTGTAATTTCATGCTTAAAAATACAGCTCAACATGGTCTTTAATGCGTGAACGGTATTATTTTGCCCCTGCATTAAGCCTGAAAATTCGGCAAAATATTCATCCAAATCTTGTTGTTGATGTTGTGATCGAACATAACCATTCAAAGCATGCAGAATATCCAAATAATTATTTTGGTTTTCTATTTCATATCGAATAGGCAAGTTATAAGCAATACTTGATTCGACATACTGACTAGTTAATTTGTGATTAAATAAACTTAAAAACTCTTTAGTTTCAGCTCGTTGCTGCCTTGGAGCCTGCTTAATTTTATTGGTATAGGTATAGGGTAATGCACCTTGTATACCTGTAAGGCCAACGATCAGATTGGTTAAGTGAACACGCTCTTCTACTAATTCTAAACTTTCAATTTCAGTGGCTGGAAAATTTAAGTTAAATGAGGTCTCAAACTTAAAATGATCAGACCACGACAATGAAGCATCATTAGCTGGCGTATGACGCAATAACCGTGTTGCTTGAATAAATTCAAAAGATTTAGGGCGTTGAAGTAACTCAGCCGTTATAGAAGAGTCTTGCCACCAACGTTCTGACTGCATTGGTATAACTCCTGCTGAGATGAATAATCCTTAACCACCAAATCAACAAAACTATTAATTTGAACCTTTAAATTAAAAACACGACTTAATAATTGACTAAAAATATATAAGCTATGTCCTCTAAATACTGATGAATCAATTTGTAATTCAGCTTTAACACCCCTTACAAACATTGGAAATGGTTTACCATCTACAAGTTTATGGGTGAGTGAAAATTCCAATTTTTTTATTGATTCTATAATTAAATAATTTTCTTTTGACTGCGGTAAGTTATATAAAGCCAGTAACTCTTTAATATGAGAAACAGCATCACCTTTCATCAGCGCTAAGCTATTTAATGAAAGATGTGAAATTACACGCCATTGTTCGCTTTGGCCTTGTTCAAACTTATAAGGCTTTGTAGGTCGCTTTAAAACAATGGCACGTCTCGCCAAGCTACTATCATTTAAATTTAATACGTTATTAGACTGCCCTAACGCTTCATGAGGCAAGTCACGATTTGAACATAATAATTTGGTGCTAATAAAATCAGAACGCGTTGAAAATGGATTTAAGTTTTTAGAAATAATGGAATAACCCATTTCAACAAAATTAGCTTGGAGCTTCTGATAATTCACTGAGTAAAAAAAGCGAGCTGTGTCATTGTGATAATGACTCATCGCAAAAAAAGGCAAAACAGGAACATAGCTTTCTTCCTGATTGGTTTTTTCACGCACCATATTCATCTCAAGTATTGAATACACCTGATAAAATTCAGGATGATGTGCATCCGTAATCAATGGATATTCTAATTGTTTATGAACTATTTTTTGAGGCTCAGCATATTTTTCAAATAAGTTAATTACTGGTGTACTAAACAATTTAAAGTTTGCAATATTCAATTCAGAATAGTTTCGAACAATTGCTTGATCGTTTAAGTTTAATTTAAAATGGATTAAAAGCTCGAATTCGGATACATGCTGAGGTACGCGTTTCAAAAAATCTAAATCAAGTTTTAAATAGTTAAATTTTTCTGGAAAACAAAAATACTCCATCAACAACCGATAAGCGTGATGCGTGTGTTGATCCAGAGGTAATAAAGTTTCTTCTTCAGAGAAGCCGATTAAATCAAATGGATTTTTACCCAATTCTATAATCGTTTGGCCATGTTTAACCGCAAAACTAGTCCCCTTTTTGAAAATACTATCAAGTACCTGTAGAGGGAAGTTAGAGATTGCATCTAAATAAATAGGAAGTGTCTCATGGGTTAAACATGTATGAGCATTATTAAAAATTTCAAATTTAAAACTTAAGGTCGCATTTTGATTTAAGTGCATATGTGCACTAGGTGTAGTTTTAAAATCTAGACCACTTAAATTAATAGGTAATAATTTAACATCTTGAGTGGTATTAAACTCACACTGGACCCCTTTGAAACTGCGAGATTTCAAAACTGTATGATCTGGAACAAGGTGGGGCTCTGTCAGTTGTTTAATCTTATTAATATCTTCAAAACTAACCACTGAACAAGCAGGAAAATGGCGTAAATATTGAGGAAACATTACCTCAAATAAAGAGCGAGTAAAAACATCATAGCTGTCTGTCAGCTTTTTATCGATTCGAGCGGCTATAAGCGAAAAAGCCTGAATGAGGCGTTCAATATGGGGATCGTCAATTTGCTCTTGATTTAAAGATAAGCGCTGAGCAATTTTTGGATATTTTTGGGCAAATTCTCGAGATTGCTGGCCAAACTCTTGTAATTGTTTTTCATAAAACGGTAAAAGCTCTTCTATCACAACACACCCACTACGCTTAAGTTCTCGCTGAAATTACATATTGCTGCGTTGTTGGTTTTAACAATGCATCAAATACAACAGGTTCATATAGAGGGTGAATATTTAGATAAGCCTGAATACTTAAACATAATGCGCCCATATTATGTCCATCTAACAACATCTCTACCCGTATTTGTCTTAGCCGAGGTTCATGAGCTGCTATTGATTGCTCAATCGATTGGCAAATTTTATCTCGATCCAAAGGATTAGCTGTAGAAAGCCCCACAAAATCAATAATCCCGAACTGAAGTATCGATTTTTTTACAAGCGGATAGTCATCAACCATATGATCTAATTTTGCTACCCGACTATTGAGCAAGTCTTCTAAATCCTTAGCTACAGATTCTCTTAATTGTTGAATAGAAAGACCTTTTGCATAATCTTCACTTTCTGGAATTAAGCGATCAAATAAAGTTGAACGAAATCCATATGGATAAAGCCGATCTAAGTTCATTCGAGTTCACGACAAAGCAGATTTAGAGACAGCAGAGGCTAACTTTATGTCAGCCTCCACCAAATATTCACTTAAATAATTACGCTGCGTAAGAAGCTGTATTATTAGAAAGTGACCATTTCTTAGTAACAGCACCTTTAGCAGTACCGTTAATATCTTGTTGGTTATAAGTCCACTCAACAGCAGCATATTTCAAGCCAAATGCTTCTGTAGGAACGCCTTCTTCGTTAACAGTTGGAGTCACGCTAGAAACTAGAACATGCTTCAATTTGATTTGTAAGTACTTGATACGTTTATCGCCATTTGCACGATAAAAGTCGATTTGTACTTCATCAAATGTATAACCAGCTGAACATGCTTCCCATAGTTTCGGGCTAGTAGCATCTAAGTCTTTCACGAAAACCATGTCAGAATGTTCAACACGTTCAGCAGTATGACCACCTACACTACTTGAAGTCGCAGATTTTGGTTGACGAATGTTATGAGACCAAGAGTTAACTTCTAACCAGCCCTTGTGCTCAGCGTCACGAGACTCTCCATCAACTTTGTATTTACCGCGAAACTCAACGTATATATCTTTCATTTAGAACTTTCCTATTTTTAATTTAAAGTTATTCTTTAGCTGACCTTGATTAATTTGAGGACTGAGGTAACTCAGTGACAAGTCGTAAAGAAACCGACAACTCATCCAGCTGGAAATGTGGTCGCAAGAAAACCACAGATTTGTAGTGACCTGGTTGAGCAGGATCTTCTACAACTTTTACAGATGCTTCACGCAACGGGTATTGAGCTTTTGCTTCTTGAGAAGCGCCATCATCAAGTAATACATACTGTGATAACCACTCGTTTAAAAATGCTTCCACATTACCAGCAGAAGCAAAACTACCCACTTTATCTCGCATCATTGCTTTTAAGTAATGTGCAATACGTGAAACAGCCATGATGTACTGAATTTGACTTGATAATGCCGAGTTTGCATTGGCAGTATCGTTGTCATATTTTTTAGGTTTTTGAGTTGATTGCGCGCCAAAGAAAGCTGCGTAATCGGTATTTTTACAATGTACCAAAGGAATAAAGCCTAGATCGCTTAGCTCTTTCTCACGACGATCAGTGATCGCAATTTCAGTTGGACATTTAAATACGACTTCACCATCTTGTGTCTTAAATGTATGGACTGGTAAACCTTCAACCAAACCACCACCTTCAACACCACGAATGGCAGCACACCAACCATGCATATCAAATGCATTTGTTAAGCGGGTACCAAAAGCGTAAGCTGCATTCATCCACAAATATTCATTGTGGTTTTCACCAGAAACATCTTCAATAAAATTAAAGCCTTCTGTCGCAGTACCTTCTTTTGGATGATATGGGAGACGACCTAAAACATGCGGCAAGGTTAATGCAACATAACGTGAGTCTTCACTGTCACGGAACGAACGCCATTGTACATATTCAGCCGTTTCAAAGATTTTTGAAACATCTCTAGGACGATCAATATCTGTAAATGACTCAAGACCTAAAATGCTTGGACTAGCTGCTGAAACAAATGGTGCATGTGCTGCTGCTGCCACATGAGAAATTTGTTCAAGCAAATACATGTCAGATGGGGTACGGTCAAATTCAAAATCACCAATTAATGCTGAGTACGGTGCACCACCAAAAGAGCCGTACTCTTCTTCATAAATTTTCTTAAATAAAGTGCTTTGATCAAAATCTGTAGCACCCTGAAAATCTTTTACCAACTCTTTTTTTGTCGTATTTAACATACGAATTTTAATGAGCGGATTTGATGGTGTTTCTTGACAAAAGTAATAAAGACCACGCCAAGTTGACTCAATTTTTTGGAATTGTTCATTGTGCATGATCTGACTTAATTGGTTTGAAATCAGCGCATCAATTTCTGCAATACGTTTATCAATTGATAACGTCATATTTTCAGAAACGGTAATGGTACCAGCCATTACTTCTTTAGCAAGCTCACCAATTAGACTTTTAGCACGCGTATGCTCTTCGTCATTTCGTGCAATACGACTTTGCTCAACAATCGAATCTAAAAGATTAACTTCTTCATTTTCAACAAGTGGCATCGCTGCTGATTGAGTATTATTCATGATCAGCCTCCGCACTTAATTTACGAATCTGATCAGTACTTTTAAGAACTTCATCAAGTAAATCTTCTAAACGCTCACTGTTAGAAATTTTGTTTCTTAAATCAGTTAAACGTTCACGTGCCTCAACTAGTTTCTTTAATGGATCAACTTGTTGAACAACATTTTCTGGACGAAAATCTTCCATTGACTTAAATGTTAAATCAACAGCCATTCTTCCACCCTCTTCAGTCAGCGTATTATCTACCTGAAAAGCAGCTCTTGGAGACAACGACTCCATTACTTCATCGATATTATCTAAATCTACATTGATAAATTTTTTATCTTTTAACTTTGTACGTTCAAGCTCAGATGCTGCAGAAAAATCACCCATCACACCAACAACAAACGGGAGTTCTTTCGCTTCTTTTGCATCACCAATTTCAACATCATATGTAAGCTGAACACGAGGAGGTCGAATTCGTTGAAGCTTCTTTTGTACGCTTTCTCTTTTAGCCATAAGGTTCTATCCCAGATTATTTAGTTAAAGGGTCAAAAGGCGAACTTTTTGATTTATTAACACTCGCAACAGGCGTAGTTTTTGGTTTAACTGCAGGTGTTTTTACTGGAGCTACTGTATGTTTAATTGTGGTTCGAGGAGTAGAAACTCGATTACGTACTACATTTTGTTTTCTATAACTTCTTTTTTCATTATCAGCTGAATTATTTTCCGAGTTAGTTTTGAAACTCGACGGATCAGGAGCTGGCATTGCGGTATGAATATTTTCGATTAACTGCTTTGCAGGAGGATATGTTACGTCATTCGTTAAATATCGCATTTCCTGACCGCGCATTTGTTGCAGTGAGCTATTAGCAATACTTACACTAGATAAAAACAATACATCTGTTAATAATGAACCACGAATATTTTGGCTCTGCAATTGATTAGCTAAATTTAATGCTTTAACAGGTTGATTGGTCTGATAGAACCTCATCGCTGCTTTAGCTAATAAATCGTTCTTTTGAGTAGAATTATCTGTATCACATACTTGTTTAAAAAGATTTAACAATTCAGGATCAGTCTGACCTTCAATTATAGGATTTTTCTTAATACAACTTTTCTTTAGTTTTACAGGTTCTAATTCTGCAGCTTGTGCACAAGATAAACCAACATAGTTACCAATTAAAAAAAGTATCAAAACACTCTGCTTTAACACAACTTTCATTCCTCTATCTTCTTATTTAATCAAGGTTTTACTAAAAAATTAACATTTTATAAATATTAAAAAATCAGCTTTAAACCTTATATTCAAAAAATTTAAATGCAGTTTATCATACGATTAAACATATTTTATATAAAAATCATATCAAATTAAACTAAAAATGAATAGTTAAGATGCTTATAAAATATAGCTTAATAAAGTTTTTCTAACAAAAAAATAATATTGTTATTTTTTGTAATAAAAATTAAATTAATGATATATAAAGATTTTTTATGTAAATAAAATTATTAAAATTTATTTTAAATATTAATTTCTTATATCTTATGAAACAATTTCTTAAGAATATTTAATCCTAGATGACATTAATGTTAATTCTATTTGGTTAGTAACAAATCAACTCATTTTACAAAAAACCACCCAATACATAAAAGTAGTAAAATTGTCAAGACTAATCTGTCTATTTATTTTAGTTTGATAATTTTTTTAATACACCTAAAATTAATATTTATAAAAGAAGATACTTATGTATCTTCTCGAATACTGACATCAAAAGATGATGAAAATCTGCATTCTAGGTAAATTCTATACTTCGCATGTTTTTTTCATAGATTATGAGTTTCTATTAAAAAAGTACCCAGTTATCTTTAATTTTAAACGATATTGATAAACTAGAATCATGGGTAAGCGACGAACTACTCCCAGAAAATGCGCCCGTAAAAGAGATACCTGCTGCAATGCCACCCACGTTCTGATTTACCGGTATTGTAGATTTGGCTTTTTCTAGAGAGTGGATTGGACCCTGAATAATTTAAGTTCCACTACTTATTCGCTTGTTGTATTCTTACTAAAGTAATCTTCTGGGTATGGATCTGAGCCTTTTAAATTTTTTCGATATTCCATGACACTAGCATGCATACCATCCATATCAAGTAAACTTTTTTGGAAAAAGTCCTGACTTTTAGGGTTTTCAAAACCTAACTTATCAAAAATTCTTTCTGATATTTTTGATAATGAGATTATAGAATTTCCAATTGTAATATAACCTAGCA